>JAFEBA010000036.1 GCA_018266105.1 bacterium
TGTCCGGTGTCGGTCTGGCCCAGGTTCTGGCCGGGCTGGCCAGTGGCTGGATGGTCGCTTCTATGGCCGAATCGGTGGTCCACGACAAGGTTGCTCACTGCCAGGATCTGCCCGGGAGCCGTCCCAACCAGTCCAACCCTTCGCTGGTCGCCTGGGCAGCCACCCACGGCCCTCAGTGGCTCTCTCAAAAACTACAAAATTCCTGGTTCGGTCATACCAAAATTCACCACTACCGAACTTTCACCAAAGATCACGTTTCTCAGTTTCGCGACGCCGAGGACCAGAGGAAGGTCGACCAGTATCTGGTCAAGCACGGTCGCGCCGACCTGATCGAGGAAGAATACGGAAATACGATCCGGCCCAAGGGTTATGCTATGTTTCAGGCTGTCGCCAGCCCCGCCTACGCGCTCACCCTGGGTGCCGCCAGTTTGCTCGGGGCCGGCCCTCTCTTTGCTCTAGGATTCGCAGCCCCGGTCGCAGCCTACCCCCTGTTCTCTAAGGAATTTCACCGCTACACCCACATGCCCGCCAAAGAAGCCCTCTCCAAAGCTTCGGCTCCTATGGCGGCTTTCTTAAAGACACCCATGTCCAGATTCATTGTGCGCCACCACTTTATGCATCACGTGAATGACAAAACCAACTTCAACCTGATGCCCGGCGCGGATTTTCTGAGAGGCAAGGCCGTCAAACCAGGCGTGGGCCACCAGGAAGAGCTGCGCCGTCTGGGCGTGCTTTACTGACCTTTGCCATCCTGAAGCCGACGAGTTGAAAGTCGGGAAACCTGGATCATCGGCGGGGGATCCTTTTGTCACTGGTGAAATGACTCGGGCATGTCCAGGATCGCAGTCATTGGCGCCGGAGTGGCCGGTTGCACGGCCGCTCAGCGGTTGCAACAGCAGGGCCACCAGGTACAGGTCTTTGACGAGAGAAGTCAGCCGGGTGGTCGCTGTTGCACTCAGCCCATGGGACGCGGTGGCTATGACCACGGAGCCCAGTTCTTCACCGCCCGCGACCCTCGATTTCAGTCAGTCCTGCAGGATCTTGCTCGCAACCAATGGGTCACCCATTGGGAGTGTCGCAGTGGTCTGCTGTCCAGACACTCCTTTCAATACCTGCGGCCCGAGGTTCCGCGTTGGGTGGGTACCCCGCGCATGAGTTCGCTGGTGCTCGGCCTGCAGGCCGGGTTAGAGGTCTACCACTCGGTGCGCATCGAGTTTATTCACGGCCGCCCGGGTGACTGGCAACTGCACAGCCAGGGCAACCAGTTGGGCTCTTTTCAGAAAGTGCTGGTGACCGCTCCGGCACCCCAATCCGCCGACCTGTTGCGGCCCGTATCACCGAAACTGGCGGAGGAACTCAAGAACATTCACTATGAGCCCTGCCTGGCCGCTCTCGTCCAACTAAAAATGCCGGCCCAACTGGAGTTTGATGCGGCCGCGGTGGAGGATGCGGGCGACGGACTTGGCTTCGTGACCCGCAACAACTCCAAGCCCCATCGCGCACCTTTGCCCGAACAGTGGGTCCTCCACAGTTCGGTGGACTGGGCCCGCCAACGTCTGGAAGAAGACCCTCAAGAGTCGGCCGGTTTGCTCTGGAGAGCGTTCTGTCAGCGGACGGGTGCCGACCCGGACGGGCTTGAGCATCTGCAGGGGTACTGCTGGCGCTATGCTCGCGTCGCCCGCAGCCTGGGTCGTGCCTACCTTTCAGAGACCAGCAGTGGACTGGCCTGGTGCGGTGACGGCGCCTTGGGCCCCCGAGTGGAGTGCGCCTTCCTGAGCGGACTGGAAGTCGCCGACAACCTGAGTTCCGATCCTAGCTGAGTCCGGTCCGAGCGGTTCGGCGATCCCATGACGCGAGTACAACCACTGCTGTCTTGGCGAGAATTCTGACCGCACAATAGGTCCATCCACAAAAAGTGTTGGAGGATGGAAGAATGAACCTCGTACTGCTCATCCTGATCTTGCTGCTGGTCAGCGGCGGTGGCTACTATGGATATCGTGGCGGTTACTACGGAGGGGGCGGTTTAGGCGCGGGCGGTTTGCTGCTCGTCTTGCTGCTGGTCTGGATGTTTACTGGCGGCGGCTTCCACATCTAACCCGCTGTGATAAGCCTGACCCTTGGCAACCAGGAGAGCTTCAGTGGAAGGTCTCCTGGTGGCTGCATTGGTTGACTCCCTTGACGCAAGTAGCCAAGATTCGTATATTCGTAAAATCGAATGAACGCATCTACAATCACAGAGCTTCGCCGCTTTAAAGCGGAATTTTTTCAGGCCCTGTCTCACCCGACCCGCATCGCCATTCTTGAACTGTTGCGCGCTGGGGAACAATCCACCGGTGCTTTGATCGAAAAGCTCGGAGTGGAACAGGCCAACGCTTCCCAACACCTGGCTGTCTTGCGTTCCAAACGAATCGTGGCCAATCGAAAGGTCGGCAACCAGGTCTTCTACTCGGTGCGACATCCCCTGATCGTCCAGGTGCTGGATGCGATGAAAGAGTATTTCGTGGTCCATACTCGAGAAGCGGCGGCCACCTTAACCGCACTCCAGGAAGCGGACCAAGAAGTTGTCGACTGAACTGGCCGAAGCCCTGGCCTGGGCGGCCGAATTCTTGCCGGCCCAGGGACCCCTGACGGCCTTTGTTCACCACAACACCCTGCACGCATTCCAAGATCTGTCTTTTGAGGAAGCCGTGGAGCAGGCCGGCCAGGTATACGGCTGCAATGCCTATATGCCTTCCCAGTGGTATCGAGCCGAACTGGCCCGGGGACGGATTCACGAGGAAGACGTGGTCTGGTGTCTGGAGCAGCAGCAACTTCCACCCCGACCATTGCCGGCCGGGGTGGAAGCCAGAGCACTTTACATGGCTCTTTTGCTTCATCCCGTCCACCGCCTGGCCCCCGAACAGCTGGCCTGGCATTTGCACGAAACCGGCGCCCGCTGGCGCTTCCGCAGCGAACTGTCCCGTCCGATCCGGGAGCGTCTGCTGCAGAGCGCCCACCTCTATTTGCAACGCCGGCCTGCTCAGGCTGTACTGGCTGGCCTGCGAGGCGAATTTCCCGAGGAGTGGGCCTCTCCCAGTCATCAGACTCTGCCCGCCAGCGCGGACGAGCGATTGGCGGCCCAGTTGCTCTGGCTCAGTTGTCGTGAGGCCACCCGCGGGATGGTCCGAGCAGGTAAGCCCATCTCCTGCCGCCGGCATCGCGACTTGCTCTGGGCCAGCGGAGGAACGGACATCGATGCTGTCGTCAATCCTCAGCTCAGTCGCTGGTGCGCCGCCTTTCTGGATCAGGGCCTGTCTCAGTCCGCCATGCCCGGCCGCGATCAGGGTTTTTACCGGGCCATCTCAAAATTGTCCCGGCACGGCCTGCGTCCGGGTTGGATGCGGGACTTCCCCGAACTCTGTGCCCGCCATCCCGACGCCTGGGACAGCCTGCTGGACTCACTTCAGTCACTGCAGGTTCCCAGCAGTGAATACGGCCCCTACCTGCGCGACACCCTGCTGGCCCTCAAAGGCTGGGCCGGAATGTTTCATCAGGCCCAGGTCCGACCCGACCGCATGCCCTTTGTAGCCATCCCGGCCAGGTTGGAAGATTTCTGCGCCATTCGATTGCTGCTTGAGCGCTGCGCCCTGCAAGGTCATAACCTGCCTGGCTCCCCTCCAGAACCCGCGCCGCGCGAGGCGCCCAGTCTGGCCTTCCATCTCTTCCAGGTTTGCCAATTCCTGGGGGTGGGCGCCGATCATGTGGACCGCTGGAGTGCACAGGATGTGGAAGAGCTGTTCGATGCTCTGGACGCCTTCAGTTCGGCGCGGCGTCGGGCCATCTTGCACCGGGCCTACGAACGTCGATTCAAGCTCAAAACCTGCGACGCCCTGGTGGGTCATCAGAGCATTCCGGCGCCCCAGGATGCTCGATTTCAAGCCATCTTTTGCCTGGACGACCGCGAAGAATCGACTCGTCGACACCTTGAGGAAGTTGCGCCCGATTGCGAGACCTTCGGCACCCTGGGCTACTTTGGTGTGGCCATGTACTTTCAAGCGGCCCACGAAGAGCAGGCCAGGCCGCTTTGTCCGGTGGCGTTGCGTCCCACCCACCGGGTGAGGGAGATCCCCATCGAAGGCGAGCTCGACCAGGCCCGCAAGTTGGTCGGGATGCGGCGCTCGCTTAGCACGCTGGCCGAAGGGATGGACTCCCGCAGTCACACCCTGACCTGGGGCTCGCTACTGACCTCGGCGCTGGGCCTGTTCGGCTCCATTCCGGGCATCTTGCAGGTTCTATTCCCTCGGGGAACCGGATTGGTTTCGCGGCGGCTCTACGATCGACTGAAGCCGCAGAACACCCGGCTTGAACTGGGGTTCAGTGTCTCTCAAATGGTTGATATCGTGGGCCGGCTGCTCGAGGAGATCGGTCTGACTCGCCAGTTTTCCAGACTCGTGCTGGTCCTCGGACACGGTTCCTCCTCGGCCAACAACCCCCACGAAGCAGCCTACGACTGTGGAGCCTGTGGTGGCGGGCGGGGCGGTCCCAACGCTCGAGTTTTCGCTCAAATGGCCAATCATCCCGAGGTCCGGGCTCAGCTACCCTTTGCCATTCCGGACGGCAGCGTGTTTGTCGGAGCCTATCACAATACTTGCGACGATGAGATCGAGATCTACGATGAGTCGGCCATTCCGACCAGCCATCAGCAATTGTTGAAAGAGGCCCTGCAAGCCCTCCAGCAGGCCCGCGCTCAAGATGCATTGGAACGCTGTCGTCGGTTTGAATCGGCCTCCCCAAACCTGACCGCGGAAATGGCGCTGACTCACGTGGCCGGTCGCGCTTCCGACCTGGCTCAGCCCAGGCCAGAACTCGGACATGCCACCAATGCTCTGGCCGTGGTGGCCCGTCGGGCCCGCACCAGGGGCTTGTTCCTGGATCGTCGAGCCTTCCTGGCCTCCTACGACCCCACCCAGGATAGCCCTCAAGGCCGAGTCCTGGAGAGCCTGCTGGAGTCTGTCCTCCCGGTCGGAGCCGGTATCAATCTGGAATACTACTTCTCCAGGGTGGACAATGCGGGCTACGGCTGCGGAACCAAGTTGCCTCACAACATCACCAGCCTGCTGGGAGTCATGGAGGGATACTGCAGCGATCTGCGCACCGGGCTGCCCTGGCAGATGGTGGAAATCCACGAGCCCATGCGGCTGTTTGTGATTGTCGAATCCACCCCGGCGGTGCTTGATCAACTGTTACAACGTCGGCCCGACTTAGAACGCTGGGTGACCCATCGTTGGATCAAACTGGCCTGCCTGGACCCCGAAAATCAGAGGCTGTGGCGCTGGGAATCAGGTCAGTGGCAAGAGCACGAGCCCGGCCAGCAGCCGCTCCCCCACGTGGAACACTCCAGTGACTGGTTCCTGCGCAAGCGTCAGCACCTGGATTTTGTGGAGGTCGACTGTGCCGCTCCTCGATAAGCTGGCAGGCGCCTGCGTCTTTCTGATCCCCGCACTTCCCGGCATGGCCTGCCTCTGGCTGGGAGCCCGGAGTCTTTTCGGCTTTCACCCAGGCGAACGACACGTGGCCCGCTGCATGCAATGGGTCTTCTCGCTGGCTCTGGCTTGCGCACTGACAGCCGGTGCTTTCCTCTACGCTCAGGGCATCCCAACCTTGACCCTGAAGGTCGGGGGCTGGACACTGAGCGAGAACATCGACTTTCGCTTTGTGCTGCAACTGGACAGACTGTCCCTGCCCTTCGTGCTCCTTTCCACCAGTCTGTGCGGTCTTGTGGCCGCCTTTTCGGAGCGATACCTGCATCGAGAGACTGGATATCAGCGATACTTCTTTCTATTGTGCGTATTCAGCCTGGGCTACAATCTCACCATTCTAGCGGGTAGTATCGAGGTTCTGTACGCTTCCTGGGAGTTGCTCGGGTTGAGCTCGGCCATGCTGATTGGCTTTTTTCAAGAGCGACCGGGTCCGGTCCGAAACGGGCTTTACGCCTTTATCGTCTATCGATTCTGCGACCTTGGACTGATTCTGGCCTCTGTTTTTGTCTTTGCCAACGCGCACGCGGGTGCCTTTCAGGCCTGGTTAGGTCAGGGCTACTGGCCTCATTGCCACACCGCTCTGAACCCCTCGTCGGCCGCGGTGGTGGGCTTTCTGCTGCTTCTGTCGGCGGCCGGAAAGGCCGCCCAGTTTCCCTTCTCGGGTTGGCTGCCCCGCGCCATGGAAGGACCGACCCCGTCAACCGCGGTCTTCTATGGGGCCCTCTCGGTACACGCCGGCGCCTACCTGATGCTGCGAGGCGGCTCTCTGCTGGACGCCTCCCCGCTGCTTTCGCTGGCCGTCTTTGGGGTGGGACTGACCACCGCCGTGTATGCACGTCGGGTAGGAACCGTCCAGACCGATATGAAATGCTCCCTGGCCTACAGCTCCCTGGCCCAGGTCGGACTGATCTTTGCGGAAATTGGCCTGGGATTTCGATGGTTACCGGTCATTCACGCCATCGGCCACGCCAGCCTCCGCTCCGTTCAATTCCTCAAGGCCCCATCCGTGCTTCACCACTTTCACGAGATGCGAAG
Source organism: bacterium (assembly GCA_018266105.1). GTDB lineage: Bacteria > Vulcanimicrobiota > Xenobia > Xenobiales > JADMJV01 > JADMJV01. Next base: position 6,555 of record JAFEBA010000036.1, read on the forward strand.
CACAGTCGAAGGTTACCAGCCGGGCAGCTCGGAGAGGCTGGGTCTCCGCTCCTACGCTTTCTCGATGGAAAAGGGCTACCTGGAGGTTCTCCAGGAACGCCTGCTGCTTGAGCCATTCTTCAGACTGTGTCGTGGCTTGCGCAGTCTGGACGAATGGGTCTTGGGCTGGCTGGTGGGAAGGGATTCCCGGTGATCTTCACCTCTTTGTTGCTGGCTGCTCCCTGGCTCACGCTGCTTTTTTGCTGGAATCTCTCGCGCGCACAGGGCATGAGGGTTTTGGTCGCGCTGCTGGTGCTGGGACTCAGCCTCCCGGTGTTTCCGCCCACCGGGCCCTGGGACGAACTTTCCCTGTGGTTGATCCCCTTCGTCACCCTGGTCTACCTGACCGTCTGGACCTTTACGCCTTGTTCGGAACGCCATCCAACCGCCAATCGCTGGTTGATGGCCGGTCTGGGCCTGGACCTGCTCTTTGTGTCCCTGCAATCGCCGCTCTGGCTGGCCCTGCTCTGGCCCCTGACTCACCTTCCCCTCTTTGCTCAGTGCAAGGACCGCTGGTCGCGCCGCCTGATGCTCGTTTATTTGGGACCCGCCTGCTTGCTCTTCTGCGCCGGGGCGGTAGGACACCCCTCCAGCTGGAGCCTCTACGCTCTCTTAGCCGGAATTGCCCTGCGTAAAGCCTTATTGCCTCTACACCAGTGGCTCCCTGCTCTGACTGAAAGGGCCCCGATAGGCCCGCTGGTTTGCTTTCTCACCCCGCAACTGGGGGCCTATGCCATCTTGCGCTTGCTGGCCGTGGACGCGCCCGAACAGGTTCTGGCCTGGCTGGGCCTGCTGGCCCTGGCCACGGCCGTCTATTCGGCCTGCCTGGCCATCGGGCACTCCAGTTTGCGAGCGGTCTACGCCAGCCTCTTTATGGGCCAAAGCTCCCTGGTCTACGTCGGCCTCCAATGTACAAGTCAATCTGGAATTGCCGGTGGCCTGGCCGTCTGGTTGTCCTCGGGCCTGGCTCTGACCGGGCTGGGAGTGTGCATCTGGGCTCTGGAAGCCCGACGCGGTCGACTGCCGCTGGATCGGTTTCACGGCGGCTATGCTCGATCGCCGGTGATCGCGTGCTGCTTCCTGCTGCTGGGCCTCACTTGCGTCGGATTCCCGTGTTCGGTGGGCTTCCTCTCCCAGGAGCTGCTCCTGGAGGGCACTCTGGACACTTACCCCCACGTGGGGGTGCTGGCCGCTCTGACCGCCTTCCTGAACGGCATTACCGTGTTGCGTAGCTACTTTTATCTCTTTTGCGGCTCTCGCCAGGAGTATGGATACTCTCAGTCCATCCGCTACCGTGAACGCGCCGCTCTGATTCTTCTGCTCTCGCTCTTGATCGGCTTCGGCGCCTGGCCGGACGCCTTCTTTGCCTCTCGAGACCGAATCGCCGGAGGCATCCTGGAGGCCCGGCGGCTGAAGCACCCCGTTCAGCCTATTCCCGATCTTCCCAAATAATGAAGCCCTCCAGCAGGTGGCGCCAGTAGCGAATCTCCCAGATTTCGCGCAGCTCCTGATCAACAATTACGTTGTATGCGCCCCGAGTCTTCTCCTCATAATCATTCTGATTCACGTTGCTGAGCAGCAAGGCCTCCAGACTGGCCAGTTCGGAGGCATAGACCTGGGGCGGTCCTCCCGGCACGGTCAGAGCCAGGGTGGGTGAAAACGGGTCCAACGGCCAGGTCTGATGGAGAGAATCCTGCCGAGCCGTCAGATGCTGCTGCTCGGTTTCCGAGAGCACCCGGCTGAACCCGCCCAGGTTGCCCAAAGCCAGGTTCGATTGAGCCAGGATCTGAGTGCGCTGCTCCGGGGTGATGGTGGAAGGAGCCTCCTGCGAAACCACGGGTGCCAAAGGCACCAATGTGGGTTGAGGGGTGGGCGGTGGGCTGGGAGGATTGGGTGGAGGCGTGATCGGAGGCAGTCCGGAGTAAAACAACTGGCCATCAACAAAGATGTCGCCGGTCTGATGGTCGATATGACCGGGCTGAAAATTGGCGCCGTTGAAGTTGCGGAAAGACGAAGAGGCGTGCAGCACGGTGTCGTTGCCCCCGGTCACCAGGCCCGTCAGATTGCCCGGAGCCGTATTGGGGATCGAGAAACTGGAATTGCTGGCGCTGAGGCCGAAAGCATTGCCAGCTGTAATGTTGAGTGCAGCCAGATTGGTCGGATTGGTGGCTGGGGTGACCTCCGTCAAATTGCCCGGAGTGGTGATGGTATAGTTTCCGCCCTGGATCTGTTGCATGGACTGAATGGTGATGTTGCTGCCGCTCAAGCTGATGTTGGAACCGGTGTCACTGTTCAGAGTGCCGACCGTGAGGTTTCCGCTCGACTGCAAGTTGACATCTCCCGGGCCGGTATTCAGCGCGATGTTGTTCAGGATCACGTTGCCGCCAGAAAGACTGGTCGCTCCCGAACTGTTCTGCAGGGTTCCCGGGCCGAAGCTAAGGTTGCCCGTCGCGGCAAGCTTGAGCCCCTGGCTGGTGCGAAAACTGAAGCCATTGTTGGCTTGAATTCGAAGATTGCCGCCAGCCTGGGCATCTACGGACTGCAGGTTGGCGTTGAGACCGGCCACGTCGTTGCGGACCGTGAGATCATTACCGGCCTTCAGGACCGTTGAGCCGCCTGTCTGAATCAGGTTGGGCTGGCTCAGGGTCAGATTTCGGCCGGCGGCCATCGAGGTACTCGGGCTGGTGAGGAAGGTGGTGAAGTTCGTCAACACCAGCGCGCTGCTTAGATTGATATCGCGGGTGGAATTGACGGCGGTGGTGGTGGCGGATTCCAGCTTGATATCCCCGCCCGCGCTCAGGTTAACGTCCCCATTGGTGGTGTTCACCGCTACACGGTCGGTCGTGCTGCGCAGCACCAGGTCGGATGGACTGGCGGCAATGGTCAGGTTTCCGTTGGTGGCATTCAGAACAGTCTCCCCCTTGGAGACCACACTGACGGCTGATCCGGACACTTGAATATCCTGGGCCGACAGGTGGGAGGCACCCAGGTCCGAGGTGAGGCCCAGAGTGCTCGGAGCGTTTAAGGTCAGGTTGCGCCCGGCCGAGAGGTCCAGGTTGCCCGTGGAGGCACGCATGGAGAGACTATTGACGTTGGGCACTGCGCTCAGGTCGCGACCAGCCTGAGCCTGAAGTGAACCCAGGTCCACAATGAGCTGGTTGTTGGGGCTGGTGAAACGAAGGTCATTGCCGGCAGTCAGCACAACCGCGCCCGTGCCGGTGGAATGCCTGAGGTTGGGCTGGCGCATGTCCAGATCGTGCCCGGCCCGAATGGCCGTATCCGGACCGGTCAGGAAGGTGGTGAAATTGTTATTGACCAGGCTGCTGGTAAGGCTGGCGTCGTTGCCGGCATCCACTCGGGTGGTGGTGGCCGAACTGAGTTTGATGTCACTTCCGGAGCGAAGGTCGACGTCACCGGTGGCGTTGATTGCGGTGCGATCGGTGGCGCTGCTAACATTCACATCACCGCTGGCAGCCCTGAGCGAAAGGTTACCGCTGGTGGCATTCACCACCGTTTCCCCTTTGGCGCCCACGCCCAGGCTACCACCCGACAGTTGAATGTCCCGGGCCGTTACGTGGGTCACACCCAAAACCGAGTTGAGCGAAAACGTCCCTGGAGCGCTCAAGGTCAGGTTGCGCCCGGCCGAGAGCTCCAGGTTCCCGACGGAAGCCCTAATGCTCAGACCGTTGGCGGCCGGCGCTCCGCTCAAGTCGCGGCCGGCCTGGGCCTGAAGCGCCCCCAGATCCACGGTGACCTGATTGTTGGGGCTGGTTAAACGAAGGTCATTGACGGCAGTCAGTAGCACCGAGCCCGTGCCGGTGGAGTGCCTGAGGTTGGGCTGGCGCATGTCCAGGTCGTGGCCGGCCCGAATGGCCGTATCCGGACCGGTCAGGAAGGTGGTGAAATTGCTATTGACATTGCTACTGGTGAGGTTGGCGTCATTGCCGGCATCCACACGGGTGGTGGTGGCCGAACTCAGGATGATGTCGGCGCCGGCGACCAGCTTAACGTCTCCGGTGGCGTTGATGGCGGTGCGATCGTTGGCGCTGCCGACATTCACATTGTTGTTGGCGGCGCTGAGCGAGAGGTTGCCGCTGGTGGCATTCACGACCGCTTCCCCTTTGGCCCCCACCGTCAGGCTGCCGCCCGAGAGTTGAATATCCCGGGCCGTCACGTGGGAAAAACCAAGATCCGAATTGAGCGACAACGTCCCCGGGGCGTTCAGAGTCAGGTTGCGCCCGGCCGAGAGATCCAGGTTGCCCGTGGAAGCCCGCATGGTCAGGCTGTTGACGGCCGGCGTTCCGCTCAGGTCGCGGCCGGCCTGGGCCTGGAGAGAACCCAGATCAACGGCGACCTGATTGTTGGGGCTGGTGAAACGGAGGTCATTGCCGGCAGTCAGCACCACCGCGCCCGTTCCGGTGGCGTGCCTGAGATTTGGCTGGCGCATGTCCAGGTCGTGGCCGGCGCGGATGGCGGTATCCGGCCCGGTCAGGAAGGTGGTGAAATTGTTATTGACCAGGCTGCTGGTGAGTTTGACATCGTTGCCCGCATCAACCCGGGTGGTGGTGGCCGAACTGAGCTTGATGTCACTTCCAGAGCGAAGGTCGACGTCACCGGTGGCGTTGATGGCGGTGCGATTGGTTGCGCTGCTGACGGTGAGGTCGTTGCTGGAGGTCACGAGCGAGAGGTTGCCGCCGGTGGCGTTGACCACGGTCTGGCCGTTGGCGCTGAGAGTGGTCCCGGCGGTGGTGACATTGACCGAGGCGGCTCGCAAAACCAACGAGCCTCCCGAACTCAGATTGAGTGCGCCAGGCGAGCTCACACGAGCCTGTCCAACCGCTGTGATCTGAATATTGCCGCCGCTGGAAGTGGCCAGACCGAAGTTGCCCGAGGTCGGCCCGGCCACGAAATTCCGCCCGGCCTGGCTGCTGAACGAGCCGGCGTTCACGGTTAAGAAGCCGCCGTTGCCCTGCTGCAGGATCACGTCGTTGCCGGCCACTGTGGAAAGGGATGAGGAGCCTGCCTGCAGGCTGGGCTGGGTCAGGGTCAGATCGTGCCCGGCCGAGAGCTGGTAGGCTCCCCCACCATTGAGAAAGGTGGTGAAGTTGGAGTTGACGACGGCGCTGGTGAGCACCAGGTCATTGCTGGTGGCGGTCAGTTGAGCCAGGGTCGGGCTACTCAAAATCAGGTCGGCGGTGGCGCTCAGGCGCACATCACGGGCGCCGACAACGGTCAGAGCTCCGCTGCTGGAAGTCAATCCACCCGTGCCGTTAACCGTCAACAGCACATCCCGGCCCGCCTGCAGATTGAGAGTGCTGGCCGTGATCTGACCATTGCTGGTCAAGTTGATGTCATTGCCGGCCACAACGGTCAGAGCGGTGGCGTTCAGGTTGAATCCGGCTCCATTATAAATCACGTCATGGTCAGCATTGAGAGTGACCGTGCCGGACTGCGCCTGCATGGCGGCCACACTGACGCTACCGCTTCCCCCGCTGGTCGGATTGGGCAGCTGGGGGTCAAAGGTGCCACCGCCGGCGTCGGTGATGGTGATATCAAATGGATCAAAGAGAATGTGGTTGGCCTGAATCGGACCCTGGGCCCAGAGTTTTTTACCGCTGACTTCGGCGAAATCGGCCTTGATCTGACCCGAGCTGACGGTCTGGCCGGCGGATAGCAGCCGAACCTCGCCTCCTTGGAGTTGCCCGCTGGCCGGCAAAATGCTGGCCTGGCTGGAATCCAAACGAACCAATCCTCCCGGTGCCTGGATCGAACCGCTATTGAGGAGCACGCCTTCGGCACCGCGGGCCAAAGTCTGGCCGTTGCTGCCTGACTCAAAACTGCCGGCTTCGACCAGCAGCGGGTTGGTCACCACCTGACTCAAAAGTTGCGACATCTGCCCCGGCTGCAGCAAAACGTTTCCGCCCTGACCGCCGCCTCTAAACTGAGGGTCAAATCCGTCGGGCACCACAAACTGGACCAGGCCACGCCCATCCACCGAAAAAGTGGCCTGAGTGCTGGCTCCCAGATGAACCTGACCGGCCTGAGCCAGAATCAATCCCTGATTGTCCAGCAAAGGCGAAACCAGCACCACAAAGCCGCCCTCAGCCACTTTGATGGTGCCCTGATTGGTCAGAGCCGCCAACGGAAGGGCTCGGTCCTGAGTCAGTTTGTAGCTTCCATTCAGGAAGTCTTCGTCACTCATTTTCAGAGTGGAAGCGGTAAAACTGCCCACATCCACCACTGCGTTGGGACCGAAAAGAACCCCGTTTGGATTGAGCAGAAAGACTCGACCGTTGGCCTGCAGCATGCCCTGAATGAGGGATGGGTCGAGTCCGGTGACTCGATTAAGAATGGCCGATTGAGGCCCGGGCTGGAGAAAGCGCACGGTCTCGCCCAGTCCAATATTGAACTGTCCCCAATTGATGATGGCCTGGGGCGTTTGCTGGAGGATTTGCACCAAATTCTGGCCATTCTGAATTTGCACCTGACCATGAACCGTGGTTGGATCCGTAGGAAGAGACCAGCCGCTGGCATTCAAACCGAAGGCCAGGAGACATCCGAGCAGGGAGCGCTTCATTCCGACAATCCTCCAAAATTGGCCGTTCGACAGACTCGCGGCAAAGACCCTGCCTCTGCACCGACCGACGATTGGTCAAAGAGTGTAACAAAAGTCGTTTTACCGGCTCAATGCACGCGGCTAACATACCTTTATGAGACGTTATCTGCTGGCCGGCCTGGCACTCACTCTGCTTGTTCCGCTCCTGAATCGACCGGATTGGCGACTGCGGCAACAATTGCTGGAGATCCGTCACAACTACAGGACAACAGCCGCCCGGTACGAGCTCAATCTCAAGAACCAGTTCACTCCGGGATTCAAAAGCCACTCTGAATGGCCTGGCAAAAACGGCCTGAAATGGACCCAGGGTGAGATCTTCAAAACCCAAACGCCTTCCAACCTGGCCGTCAATGGCCAGGGCTGTTTCGCCCTGAAGAATGGCGACCAAATCGCATATACCCGAGACGGCCGATTTACCTTTCAAGACGGCCTTCTTCAAAATTCGCAAGGCTGGGCGCTGCTGGGGATGCCGTTGGACCGCCTGGGCAACATCATTGGTGAGACGGGGCCCATTCGCCTCGATCTAGATCCCCCAACCTGCCTCTACATGGGGCGTTTCACCGACTACCGATTTGACGAGATGGGCAAACTCCACGGCCAGCTGACCATGACCGATCCCGTCACCGGCCAATCCTCCTGCACCTCCACGCCCCTGTTTCAGATCATGCTGTATCAATTCCCCAATCCGGGAGGACTGGTGGAAGACGGCTCTCTTTTGCGGCCCGGGCCCAACAGTGGGGAGGCGGTCAGCGGCCTGCCCGGCCAGGGAGCCCTGGGGGGAATCTGCCCCAGCAGCCTGGAGCTCTCCAATGTCAACTTTCTCCAGCAGGGCCTGACACTGCGCTGGACCTACGAACACTACCGAGCTTTCGCAGCCAGCGCCCCAAGCAGTCCGATTCAGGAGGAACTGCTCCAGGAACTTCGTTACAACTCGCAGCTGCGCCGCGCGGCTGTGGAAAATCTTTCCAATACTCTCACCCCTGGCTACCGCAGCTGGGACATTCTCGGCTACCTCCAAAATCGCCAGCTCAAGAGGCGCTCCGGCCAGGGCCAACTGGTGCAGACCGATGATCCATGGAATCTTGCCCTGGACGGTCCGGGCGGTCTGGTGCTCCAGGACGGCCAGCTGACCCGAAATGGAAATCTCGTCTGGACGGAACATGGGCTGACCAATTCCGAGGGAGGCGTGATTATGGGCTACCGCGCCGGAAAACTGGAACCGGTGAGAATTCCGGCGGAAGCCGCCAACCTGGAGGTCACCTCACAGGGGGTGGTGCGCTGGATCGATTTGCGCGGCGACGGCCGCACTCAAGCTCAATACCAACTGGCCCTCTCCGGCGGCAACCCCAGCCTGGCCCAGGGCTATCTAGAATACCCCCTGGGTGACGCATACGAAGAGGGGATCGAAGCCCGGGCCCTGGCCGGGCTGGCCGGCCTGCCGCCATTCCAGCCCGGGGACCCCTTGCCAGAAACGCCCCTCAGCCTGATGCGCTGAGCTGGCGCCCCCGTCGGGCCAGCCCGTAGAAAATGGCGCACAGGTCGAAGAGCAGAGTCAGGCTGGGAATCTGCGTCAGGGCCTCAAGCGGGCAGCTGGTGAGGTAGCGGAGTCCGAAGTAACCTGCAGCGACCGCCAGTTGCGCCGCCATTGTGATGCAGAAGGCCCGGCCCCCCAGCAAGGGCTCCAGCCATAAGACGAGCCAGGGCAGGAAGCACAGAACGGCCTGATTCAGGCTACCGCCGCAGGCCAGTGCCCAGCCTCCACCAAAGGCGAACACTGCGACCAGGCTGGCCCAGGCCAGCAGCCCTCGCATTCGGGTGCTAAGGGTGGCATCCGACTGGAAAATTTGGAACATTCGCCCGACCACCACCGGCCGACTGCTGGCGATCGCCGCCAGGACCAGCAACAGTGCAGCCAGCAGTTGGGGCCCGATGTTGTTTTTAGGCATCGTAGCCAGCAAACTCAATAGCCCACACCAGATCGAACCCACCTGCATCGGCCAGCGTCGGACTTGCATTTCGTAAGCATATTGCAGGCGGTGCAGCCAGCTGCCAGGTCGGGTTGCGGACTGCCGAGCCATTTCTTCCAAGGCGGAGAAGCTGCAGCCCCAGCGCGCCACCGCCCGGACGGCCTGTTGCACGGCTTCAGTCCCGTCTCCGCGTGCGATCGCCAGCCGAGCCAGGCCGGCCGAAGCATAATCAGGATCCAGGCCGGAGAGAAGGGCCCTCGCCTCTTGCACCTGACCCATCAGCATCAGGGCCGATGCCAGGTTGGCGGAAGCGGTGGGATGCCCGCGATGAACGACCAAAGCCTGGGAGGCCGCCTTCATCGCTTCGAGTGGCCGCCCGCGAATCAGTTCAAGCGCGGCCTGGTTGGCCAGATGGTCACCCGGCAGCGGGCCGCCGGCAGCGTTGGAATGTCTTACATAGAAGGGTAGCTGTTCCATACCTGAACTATCCTGGAAAGGCCAGCCAGAGGCCAGGACATTGGTTACGCTAAGAGCTCAGGCCCGATCCCACTCTTCCTAAAAAGATTGTCATCTTTCCGACCAAACGGAGAAGCTAGACTGCCATGATGATCCAGAACTGGATGAAGAAGTTCTGTCTGGCGATTTGCCTGGTCCTGAGTCTGGCCTGCACAGCTTCAGTCACTCAACAGCGCCTGCACATCCTGCAGGCTCTGCAGGGAACCCCCAGCGGTCATGTGCCCCAGATGCTCATGACTCTGGACCGGGCCGGCCTTGATCTGTCCATCTCGGATCTGGCCAGCCTGCCGCTTCTGCTTGAGCTGGAACCCACCCCTACTCTTCCTTTGCCCCAAACCGAATTCGTCGCCCGCTTCGTTCCCCAGGCATTTTGCGCAACCGTCCCCCAGTTGCGCGGCCCTCCTGTAGTCCTCCGTTCGATGGTCTAAATACATAACGGAGGATTTTTCATGTCGGCATCTTTGGAGGCCGGCGGACTTGACCATTCCCGCATTGGCTTGACCCGTGTCAAGTTGATCGTACTGGGCGTCAGTCTGCTGCTGCTTATTCTCATTCTATTCTGGCTGGGGATCGATCCCCGGCGCCAATCCGAAAGTCATGTCCAGGAAAACCTGAAGGCCCTGGGCGAGGCCGCTCCCGCGGTCAGCGTCGTTCACCCGAAACCTGAAGCCAGCCAACACCAGCTCAGCCTGCCCGCCAGTCTGGAGGCGATCCAGGCCATCAAGATCCAGGCTCGCGTGGATGGCTACGTCGGTCAGTGGTTCGCCGATATCGGCGATCGGGTGCGCCCGGGACAGTTGCTTGCCCGTATCGAGGCCCCTGAACTTCAACAGCAAGCTGCCGAGGCCCAAGCTGCCATCGCCGAGGCCGAGGCACTGGTGGCTCAGGCCAGTTCCGACGTACGCCGCGTGCAGGCCCAGTTCGCGCAGCTGAAAGCGGACCAGCAACAAGCGCAGGCCGAGGTCGGCCAAAACCAGGCGGAGCTGAAAGCCGCCCAATCGGAAGCGGACTTTGCCAGAGTCTCCAACCAGCGCTGGCAGAAACTGGTCAGCGACCGGGCCATTTCTCTTCAGGAGGCGGACCAGCGAGCCGCATCCTGGCGTTCAGCCGAGGCCAATGTGCGTGCAATCCAGGAAAAACTGGCAGCGGCGCGCTCACGTGTGCTGGCAGCCCAGGCCCGGCAGGCGGCCCTGCGGGCCGAAGTGCAAAGCGCTCAGGCCCGGGTCCATTCTGCCCAGGCTCAAGTGGCCGCCCGGCGCGCGGCCTGGGACCGCATTCAATCTCAGCTGGCCTTCACGCGAGTGACCGCGCCCTTCGCCGGCGTGATCACCCAACGCTCGATTGATGTCGGAAGTCTGGTCTCGGCGGGCGGCGATAAGACGGCCATGTTCGACCTGGCTCGGGCCACCCGCCTGCGCGCTTTCGTAGACGTGCCCGAAGGGGATGCTCCGGCTGTCAAGGTGGGCTTGAGAACCAGCCTGACTCTCAGCGAATTTCCACGGCGTATTTTTCAGGGCACAGTGACGCGCACGGCCGGTGCGCTTGATCCCGGATCTCGCACCCTGCGCACCCAGATCGAACTGGAAAACCCCGGTGAACTGAATCCAGGCATGCACGCTCAGGTCAAGTTTCCACTCAAGAGCGGCGGCGGCTATACGTTGCCGTCGACGGCCACCATGACCACGCCCGATGGTTTACGGGTGGCCGTGCTGGATGGGCAGCGCAAGGTCCACTTCCGACTGGTCAAGCCCGGGCGCGACTACGGTCAGGAGATTCAGATTCTCAGCGGCTTGCAGCCGGAAGACGAAGTGATCAACTATCCCTCAGATGACCTGAGCGAAGGAACGCAGGTCCATCTATGAGATTGCTTCTGTTCGTTCTCATTCTGACCACCGCCGCCAGTGCTCAGGAACTGGCTCTCGACTATCGCTCGGTCGTGCAACTGGCTTTGGAGGGGAATTTGCCTTTGCAGATGGCCCGACTGCGCACCGATCAGGCGGAGGCCCGCTGGGAAGTGGCCCGGGCTCAAGGCAATCCCACTCTCACCGTCAATGGGTTCTACGTACACAATGATCTGAATCTCGTCCGGTCGTTGGAGCCAGACCGCAAATTCATCCCCTTAGCCGACTCCAAAGGCCTGGATGCCAGCGACCTTTACGTGACCGCCCAGAACCAGATGCTCAACCGCTCGGTGTTGACCATTCCCATCTTCACTGGGGGGCGCCTGGAGAACCAGATGCATCGACAACAGCACCTGTTTGAGGCCAGTCAAGGTGAACTGGAAATCGGCCGCCGTTCCACCGCCTTACAGGCGAAGGAACAATACTTACGCTGGCTACTGGCGGACCGAAGTTTGGAAGTGGCTGAACGAGGTCGAGAGCTGGCCGCTCAACTGGACAGGGATACCCGAGCCCGTTTTCGCAGCGGAACCGCCCAGGGCTACGATTTGATGCAGGGGGAGCTGGCCGTGGCCGGCGCTCAGGATCGCTACAAACAGGCCGAAACTCATCGCGATGAGGAAAGACTGAAACTGGCCCGACTTTTGCATCAACCCCAGGCTCAGGGCCTGCGCTTTATGGACCGCTTGGGGAGCCCCCAGTTGCTGGCCGAAGAGCCTCCCCTGGGGGGTTCCGCTCAAGAACTGGCCCAAAAGGCCCTCAACCAGCGCCCCGAGCTAGAGCAATGGAGACGGACCATTCTGGCCAATCTGGACGAGGAGGGGGTGGCCAGGGCAGGCCACAACCCACAGTTGCTTTTGAACCTCAACTACGACCTGATCGGCAATACGCTCAAATTGCGCGGCGGATTCGCTCTGATATCCTCGTTGCTGATCCCCATTTACGACGGTGGGGTCTCGGCCAGCCACACCCAAGAAGTTCAATTGCATCGCCTGCAGCTCAAACATGAACAACTCGCCCAGGCCGAAGAGATCGTTAAGCAGGTGGTGCAGGCTCTTTGGGCGTTGGAAGAAGCCGAGAGCCGCTGGCTGGTGGCTCACAGTGCCATGGACCGTGCCCAAGAAGCCCTACGTATCGCACAGAAACGCTACCAGGTCGGAGCGGGCACTGCTCTGGAATTGGTCACTCAGGCGGCTTCCCTGGAATCAGCCGATTACTCCATCGCGCTGGCCGACTACGCCCGCATGCAGGCCCGTGCCCAATTGCGCTGGGCGGTGGGAGGGCCTTGATGAAAGGGATTCTTGCACTCCTCCTGCTGCTGGCTCTGCCTTGCCGGGCTCAACCGTCCGTTTCGGAAACAGAGCTGGATCAGAGAATTCAGGGCCTCCTGCAGGGAGCCGAGCTGAACGTAGCCAGGCATGCACTCCGTTACTCAGAGGTCGGGCCGCTAGCGCTCGACCGCAATCAACGGCTGCTGGCTCGCAGCCTGGAGCCGGCCCAGGCTCAGGCCCGGGCGGACCAGGCCGAGGCGGCTCGCAACCCGACCCTGACCAACAACTTCTTCTACGTGCATCAGGACCGCAACCTCGTGCAGCAGAACCTGCCCAACACCCGCTACGTGCTGCTGGCCTCCGGATACAACCTGGCCCAGGCCACTCTCTACACCCTGGGCCAGAACCAGATGCTCAACCGCACCAGTCTATTCATTCCGATTTACACGGGTGGGCGACTGGAATCCAATATGCATCTGCAGGAGCGTTTGACCGAAGCGGCCCGCCATGACCTGAGACGCGAGCGCCAATTGACCGCGTTCGCGGCCAAGCAGCAGTATCTCCAGGTGCTCCTGGCCCAGGAGAACCGCAGGGTGGCTGACAAACTGCTGGCTCGCGCCCAGGGCATTCAAGCCCTGGCAAGTTCCCGTCTCAACGCCGGGGTGGCAAACCAGTTGGAGCTGCTGCAGGCGGATGTCTCGCTGGCTAACGCTCAGGATGCTGAGGTCAAGACCCAGGCATCCTGGCAACAGGCTCAATCAGACCTGGCCGTCCAGCTCGACCTGCCGGTTCTAAGCGAGTTTGAGCCGAGGGAAGACCTCAAATCCGCCGACTTGCTGACTCAAGAGCCCTTGCCTCCAGGAGTTCTGAAAGACTGGCTCTCGCTCTCGCTCAAGCAAAGGCCAGAACTGGAAGCTTACCGACAGCGGCTGCTGGCCAATGTGGAAGAAGCCAATGTGGCTCGAGCCGACCTCTTGCCGCAACTGGGGCTGGCAATCAACTACGACGTCATCGGCGCCCCCTCTCGACTGGGTGGAGGACCCTCCTTGATCGCCACTTTGAGCATTCCGCTCTATGACGGCGGGGTCGCCAACGCCAAGCTCAAGGAAATCGACCTGCACCGGCTCCAGCTGAAAGCGGAAGAACTCCACGAGATCGAAGGGGTCGAGCTAGAAGTCCGCCAGGCTGCTCTCAAAATAGAGGAAGCCGATCAACGCCTGGAGACCGCCACCCGCGCTCAAAAGAAAGCTGGCGAAGCTTTGCGCATCGCCGAACTGCGCTATCAAGTGGGAGCCGGCACCTCGCTCGAGGTGGTCGAGGCTCAAGCCGCTCTGGGCAATGCCGACTTCGAGCTGGCCGACGCCCATTTCCGTCAGGTGCTGGCACGCGCCCAACTCAATCTGGCCCTGGGCCAGCCGCAGAAAGAAGGACCCTCATGGGAAAAATAGCTGTTTTTGCGCTCCGTTATGCGCCTTCAGTCGTCGTCGGCGTGTTGCTCATTCTCTTTTTCGGAATGGGGGCGGCCGTGACCGCTCCGGTCGACATCTTTCCGAACATCGATATCCCCGTGGTCAGTGTGATCTGGAGCTATGGTGGCCTCAGTTGCGAGGACTTTGAAAGGCGCATCACCACTTTTAGCGAGGTCTCCTTGTCCACAGCCGTCAACGACGTCAAGTCGATTCAGTCCACATCCTACGACGGCATGGCCATCATACGCCTCTACTTACAGCCCGAGGCAAAGGTCGAGACAGCCATCGCTCAGGCCACGGCCAGCAGCCAGTCTGTGCTCAAACGCCTGCCCCCGGGAATTACGCCGCCCGTGGTGGTCAAGTACTCGGCCGCCAGCGTGCCCATCATCCAACTGGCCTTGACCAGCAAAATCCTACCGGAATCAGCTCTTTATGACTTCGGCCTTTTCCGCGCCCGCCAAGCTTTGAGTGCGGTTCGGGGCACCACTGTGCCGCCTCCCTATGGAGGCCGCGTACGCCAGATCAGGGTCGATCTGGATTCCAAAGCTCTGCAAGCTCATCATCTCTCGGCCCGCGATGTCAACAACTGTCTGGCCTTGCAGAATCTGGTCGCGCCCTCAGGACGAGCTAAGATTGGCGACATTGACTACCGCTTATTGATGAACAACAGCCCCTCGGCCTACGAATCCCTACAAGACATTCCCGTGCATCAGGAGCAAGGTCGTATTGTCTATTTAAAAGACCTTGCCCAGGTTCATGACGGTGGCATGATTCAAACCAACACGGTGCGGGCCGAAGGCAATCGCTCGGTGCTGGTAACAGTGCTCAAAAATGGGTCTGAGTCCACTCTGACCATCGTCGACCATGTGCTCGAGACCATCCGCGACCTGCAGAAGGCCGCTCCTCAGGGCTTGAATCTCAAGCCCCTCTTTGACCAGTCGATATTCGTCCGCGCCGCTCTCTCCAACGTGATTCATGAGGGCTTGCTGGCGGGCGTGCTGACGGGCGGACTGATCTTGCTCTTCCTGGGCAGCTTTCGCAGCACACTGGTGGTGCTGGCCTCGATCCCGCTGGCCCTGCTCTCGGCGCTGGTGCTGCTGCGTCTCGGCAACAACACTCTGAATATTATGACCCTGGGTGGACTGTCACTGGCAATCGGCATCCTGGTTGACGACGCCACCGTCACGATTGAGAACATCCACCGCAATGCGGCGATGGGGAAACCCTTTGTGAAGGCAATTCTGGATGGTGCACGCCAGATTGCCTCGCCGGCTTTTACTGTCATGATGTGCATTTGCATTGTGTTCGCCTCGGTGACCTTGCTGGACGGCGCATCCTACTATCTTTTCGTCCCCTTCGCACTGTCGGTGGTCTACTCGGTTTTCATGAGCTTCGTGCTCTCGCGAACGCTCGTGCCAGTGCTGGTTTACAAATTCCTCCAAAAGGACCTGGAGCAACACGAACATCAGGCCACGGGCCTGGTCGGGCTCATCCACCACCGATTCAATCAAGCCTTTGAGAGATTTCGGATGATCTACAGCAGCCTGCTCTGGTTCTGCCTGCATCACCCGCGACTCATTTTTACAGCAACGACCTCATTCTTGTTGCTCTCGCTCGGACTGCTCAATTTCATAGGGCGCGACTTCTTTCCAAACGTGGATGCCGGTCAGTTTCGGCTACATGTCCGAACCCCCGCCGGCACTCGCCTGGAAAGCACCGAGCGCTGGTTCAGCAAGGTCGAAGCCGAACTGCGGCAGGTGATTCCGGCTGAGGAAATCAGC
Organism: bacterium; assembly: GCA_018266105.1. GTDB lineage: Bacteria > Vulcanimicrobiota > Xenobia > Xenobiales > JADMJV01 > JADMJV01. Next base: position 22,112 of record JAFEBA010000036.1, read on the forward strand.
CTGATGCTGGATAACATTGGTCTGCCGGCCGACTCCACCTCAATGGCTTTCAGCGACTCGACCACGCTGGATACCTCCGACGGAGAGATCCTGGTGGCTCTGAACCCCTCCAGGAAGCTCTCGACACCGGAATATATGCGGAAAATTCGTCTGCATCTTCACGCCAGGTTTCCTGATCTGAGCTTTTACTTCCAGCCGGCCGACATGGTTGGTCAGATCTTGAATGCTGGATTACCCAGCCCGATTGATGTGCGCATCAGCGGCAAGGACCGGGAGAACAACTTGCGCATCGCCCGCGCACTGGCCCGATCCATGAAGCAGATCCCGGGCGCCGTGGACGTACGTCTCCACCAGGAGACCTCGGCTCCTGCCATTGCCATCCAGTCCGACCGAACGCTGCTGGCATTGCAAGGTCTGACCCAGCGCAATCTGGCAGATGACGTGCTGGTCGCGGTCAGCTCAAACCAGCAGGTCAGCCCAACCTATTGGGTCGATCCCAAGTCGGGCAATACCTACTTCGTGGTAGCCCAGACTCCTCAGCTGGAACTGGATTCCCTGGAGGCTTTGCGCCGCCTGAGCGTTTCCACCCCTCAGGGCAACCAGTTGCTGGGCAACCTGGGGAGCCTGAGCCGACGCCAGACTCCGGCAGTTGTAAGCCATCTGAATATTCAGCCCACCTACGACGTTTATGCTAACGTGGACAACCGTGACCTGGGTGCGGTGGGTCAGGAGGTTCGGCTACTTGTGGACAAGTACAGAAGTAAGCTTGCTCCCGGCAACAAACTGATGGTGCAGGGCCTGGTGGATCAACTGGACACCACCTTCATGCGCCTGGGAATCGGTTTTGTGGTGGCACTGGTGCTAGTTTACCTGCTGCTGGTCGTCAATTTCCAAAGCTGGACCGACGCCGCCATCATCGTCATGGCACTCCCAGGAGCGGCCAGCGGAATCCTCTGGGGGCTCTACACCACCCATACCAACTTCAGTGTCCCCTCGCTGATGGGAGCCATCCTATCGCTGGGTGTCGCGACCGCCAACTCGGTACTGGTCATCGCTTTTGCTCGTGAAGAGATGCAAAGGGGTCTGGATAGCCTGGAGGCAGCCTATCAGGCGGGGCGCATTCGTCTGCGCCCGGTTCTGATGACGGCACTGGCCATGATTGTGGGCATGATCCCGATGGCCCTGGGACTGGGTGAAGGAGGCGAGCAGAATGCGCCGTTGGGACGCGCGGTGATCGGCGGCCTGACGGTGGCTACCGTCTTCACTCTGCTCTTTGTACCCACCGTCTTTGCTCGCTTGCGCAGCCAGGGTCTGGGCCAGGAGACCGATCCGACCCGGGAATACGAAGATGCCTGAGACCCACTCACCCGTTTACAAAACGTTAACCTTTTCACCCTTGAGACCACCTTTTCATCACCTCGCTCGGTTAATCTAAAACAGTCGAACGAAGAGCACCATCTAAAACAATAGCTCATATACACGTGAAGAATACATTATTCTTCACGTGTATTTTTATTGCAGACGCCTTCCTGGAAGGCATTCTAGCTACAGGAATGACTCTAAAAAATCCTTAAATTTAACATTTCGCGCGTCTGAATTCACGATCGACTGCGCTGGCCCGAGTAAGCTCAGATCGTCAACAATTCAGGGAGGTCGATCACGATGGGTAACATTACGACAGTTCAGAATGCGCCGGTCCAGTCCGCGGCTGCCGCCGCCAACGGCGTGCCTGACAGCCCCGCCTGGCTCAATTCGGGCAAAGGCGTTTCCGGACGCATCTCCTCGGCCTTCGCTGACGCCCGCCGTCTGGTCAACCCCAACTACCTCTCGCAGGACGAGCAACGCGGCCGTCAGTCCAGCATCCACTCCGCCGCCGAGACTCTCCGCAACGGCGGAAAGGTGAGCATGACGCTGGACGAGGCCCGCAAACTGGAGCAGTATGCCAGCACCACTGGCGACGCGGAATTGAAGCGCGAAGCCGATTTCCTCTGCCGCATGCTGACCCGATACCGCCCCAGTGAGGACACTCAACCGGCTCCCAGCAAGCCTCAGCCCGGAGCCGGACGGCTGCCCTTCGAAGGTGGCAACCAGCGCGCCAGCAGCGACACGGGCTGCCGTATCCGGGCCCGCGAGCAATTTCCGGAATTGAAAGGTGAAGCCCTGCGCGACGCCATCGACCGCTCAGGAATGTGCGGCTAGTCAGTCCGGATAAAGCTCAGCCTCGGCCTGCTCACAAAGCTGCTCATACTGACTGCTCAGCTGCATGCCGGCCTCGGCGCCGGCCAGGGCGGACTCTAACAGTTCGGGTTGCAGCCTCTCGCCGAGCTGACGCATGCAATCCAAACAATCGAGGAATTCCTCCAGCATGGAGTTGAGCATCGGTCGGGCCTGAGTTTCAAACTCCTCAAAGACCTGTCGGCGAGGCTCACTGGCCCGCCGTAGGGCGGTTTTCCCCTGGTTCAGCGAGACTTTCAGCTCATTCACAATGGAGAGCAGGCGCGTCTCCAGCCAGCCCACTTTGGCCAGGTAGGCTTCCTCGTCCAGTTGCCCGGATAACATCGCCTGGCCAAACTGCTCCAGCACCTGGTTGACACTGAGCGCGTGCAATTCGGACGAAAATTGGGCTTCGCCGTCCCCAGCCAGGCCTAGATCGCGGGAACCCGGCCCAAGGTGCTGCAAAGGCAAAGGTCGTGAGCATCCCATACAGAGTTTTTCATGGCCGGTGCGTGGACACTCGCACCATGGGCAGGTCAACAAATGCTCCAGTCCTCTCCATAGGATTTGGGAGGCGCTTCGGAGCCGGGTGGTCGGCAACCCTCCCCTGCCCGGGAAGGCCTCGGGCTCGCTTAGGCATCCGCCGTTGATTGAGCCCCTTCAGCCAGCGCGGCCAGCTCCCGTGCCAGCTTCTTCAAGAGCTCCACACGCTTCTGCAAACCCGACGGCAGACTCAGCTGTCCCTCCACTCGTCCACTTTCCCAGACGGCTTCGGGCATCTCGGTCCACATTCGTAGCAACAGGTTGCGCCGCGCCGGGTTCAGATAGTCTTTGGCATGCTCGGGCCCTTCCACCCAGAAGAATCGGTCGAAGTCCCGATCTCCGGTGAGCAGGGCTCTATCCTGCTGTGCATTGAGAGCGTGCTCGGATTTCCTGGCATAGAGGCGTAATCCGGTCGGGGTGTCCGGTATCTGAGCGCTGTAGCGCTTGGGCGCATCGGGCACAGCGATGGGTTCCAGTTGAGGGATCTGCTTTCCCAGGCGGACCAGCTGGTAGCAGCCCTCCAGTGCCAGAAACGTGCACACTGCCGCCGACACCCCCAGCTTCCCGATGGGAAACTGATACATCTGAGTCACGCTGCGGGTGGCCTCGGGGCTGAAAAATCCGCCAAAGAAAAGGAAAAGCCCCCCGGCGCCGCAGCTCAAAACGTAAAGTGTGACGATCACGACGGCAACCACGGACGCCGCCAGAAGCTCTCCAAGAATTCGGTTCATTTCTAAAGTTTACAGTGTAAACTTTGTTTTCGTCAATATCCAAAAATCAACTGGTCGGTAAGGCCACCGGCAGATCAGGCGAACTGAACGGGTGCAGAGCGAATTTCTCGGGGATCAGCAGATAGCTGAGCATCAAATGCAGCATGACCCGGGTGGCTTCGCTCGCCTTCCCCTCTCTTCGCGCTTTCCAGGCGAGTTGAGACCAATCAAACAGAGTCGGGTCCTCGTTGACCTGGGTGCGCTCCGACTCCCGGGCTGAAGACAGACATCGAATTCCGTGGCGGGCCTGCCAGCGAACCTGTCCGGTAAGGGGAACTTTCCCCACAAGCTTGCTCCACATGCGCGGATACCAGACCCGGTAGAGGGCCGGGCTGACTTTGGAGAGCAGTTGAAACCAAAGCTGTTCGGCTTTGCGGTAATCGCGGCGGTATAAGGCATACCATCCCAACCAGAGCAGAAGAAAGGGTGTGGGCGTGGCAGCCTCCAGTTGTTGGGAAATTGCCAGGGCCAACTCCTCCTGACCTCTCTGCAAGGCGTGCTCGAACTCGAAGAAGCGACTGAGCGGGGATTGGTTTGGCGCTTGAGGAGACCATCCCCATGCGAAGCGAAGCATTTGCCTGGTAGGGCTTGAATTGTCCGGGTCGTGTTGGTCCAGCTTACGCAACAGCTCGATCTTGTCGGCAAAATAAGCCACCACCAGGCGAAATTCCAGCTTCACCGGCAATCCGAGCCGATCAGCCAGATCCAGGTAAAGACAACCATCATCCCAGCGCTTGAAATCGATGGATTCAAGGACCTTGGACTTCATCGTGCTTTGCAGTTGCTCTCTCAGGCTGATGGCCAGCTTCTTCTCTTCGGCGGCCAGGCTCAGGTAGTAATTCACCTGTTCCCGGGACCCCTGAGGAGTCGAGCAGGCCTGACTGAGAGCCTGCAGGCGGAAGAACATCTCCACCGTGAGCGGACGCTGCCCGGGCGAATAGCGTTGTTCGAGCCAATTTCGTAACGCCTGAGATTGTGCGGGCTTAAGCAGGGGGGGCCGGGCGCAGACCTCCTCGATCAAGCATTCCACTTGCGATTGCACCTGCTGAATGAGTTGGTGATAGTCCTCGTTTTCAACCAGATCGGTTTGGGAGAGATTTTTTTCCAGGTGATCGGCGGTCACCACGGCACAGGCCAGGGGGTTTCCCAACACCAGATTCGAGCGTCGAAAAGTGACTCCGCGAGAGATCAAAAGCAAACCTTCGCGCCCGGCCACTTGCGGCACCGCCAGGCCCACCAGAATCGAGCTGGGCACCGGTGAGGATCGGGCGGCAGCCATGAAAAGATCGTTGCGGCGATGACCGGACGGCTGATGATGAGCTTTTGCGAGCCTTGCGCGAAAAGACGAGCAAACGGGCCCTCCTCCGCGTGCAGCCCCATCGGGACAGCGCTACCTTTCGGCTGCCCGTTCACCTTGAAGTCGAGCGGGGCATATCGGCAAAAGTGAAAGAGTTGCTCCAGGATTTTTTGGCCCGAGTTGATCTGGGAGTTCCCCAACAGACGCGCCCAGGGCGAACTTGCGCTATGCTGAACCCGAACCTTGACCCCGATCCGTTCCGACGATGCAGGCTGAACCTCCAGCCGCGCTCCCTGCACCTGGCCCAGCCAGGCACCTTCTCGGGTGCTGACTAAGAGCGTGATACTGGGAGCATTGGGCAGGCAGAGAGCACCGTGCAGGGCCAGGGCCAACTCGCGCTGGGCTGGGTGCTGGGTTGGCTTGAGAATGAAGCTGAAGAGCTCAGGCAGGCGTTCGGGCTCAGGCCATTTTCCGTTAAAAAAGATACGAGTCTCGGCTCGTTCCGTCTCCACCACGAACTCGTGGGCCTCAGTCAGAACGGCGGCGGCCACCAGATTGAGAATAAAGAGGGCCGGGTCGGGCAGGCGATAGTCGTCCAGCTTGCGCTCGGCATAGCCCAGATCCAAAGTGAAGGTTCCGGACGAATCCACGCTCCCTTCGGCCGCCATGCTGCACAAAAGGTCATTGAGTTCCATGGGCGACTGCTTCCCGTTCGGGCAATTTCAGCCTTTAGGGCAACGAGCCCCAGTCTCGCAAATCCTGAGCTGCCTGGCGTAACTCCTTGGCGTTGTAGAGTTCATGTTCGGTGCTATGCCAGATCCCGCAGGCCAGGCCGCCGAAGCCAACCACGCCAGCGACAACCCCCACCCATCCGGGCAATCCGGCCGCAGCCGTAAGAATCCCGCCGGCCACGCCGGCTCCCATGGCGGCAGCCGAGCCGATCATTTGGTTCTTCTTGCACTGCACTCTTTGCACTTCAAGATCCAGCTGTGCCGCCACCTGATCGGTGGGCGGATCATATCGGTCATCCGTTTTCCATCCATTGTGGTCGCTGGCTTCCTGAATCGCATCCGGGAGCAACACCAGAACTCGGTCAGTTCGCTCCTTCACTTCCTTTAACGTCAGACCCTCAGAATAGGGAGACGGGTCCAGATGGGAATACCCGTTGTTTTTGAAGGACTGAACCTGTTGAAGCACGGCCGAGGCTGTTTTTTGAATCTGCATGAGAGCAGTCTAGAAGGTCGCTCTGAAAAGTGCCTGAACCCGGTCGCAGGTCTGGCGATCCAACCCGAGAAAATTGGCCAAATGGAAGAATCCCTTGTCGCCCTCGAGGGTTGCCTGGAAGGCCTGCCGGACACAGCTCCCGAGGCGGCCCGGCTGGTACGGCTGGTATTGCCCCAACTGGAAAGGTGGAGCTACGTCGAACAGATCGGACAGTTTCTGCTCAACACTCTGAAGTCCAACCCGGCCGGCTGCAAAGCTGAGCTGCAGGGCTGGGTGGCCGAAGTGCGCCATCCCGGGCTTCACCGTAGCTACGCCTTGCCCGGCGCTCCCCCACCGCCGCCGCCATCATAGCCAAGGCCAGATAAGACAAGGTCTAGACCAGCTGGAGAATGGTCTCCTCGAAGGTCTGTTCCAAAACCTCGAGTCCCTGACGATGCAACAGCCATTCGCCTTCCATTCGGTCGATAGCTTGAGGCAAGCCCTCCAGTCGAGTGTAGTAGAGCAGCATGCGCTCCGCGCTGAGCAGCATCATCAAACGGCCCAGAAAGCGACCACCCAACCAGAGCGACTTGCGCTCGATCACGTGACTCAAATAACGGATCGCCTCGGGCTCCAGTTGACCCTCGAAGGGATTCCGGATTGGAGCAGTCCAGCCGCGTCGATGGCTTTTGTATTCCTTCTCAGCGCGCACGCAGGTGGCCACCTGACCGGCGGCGTCATTGTCCAAACTCTCTAGAAATCCCACCGCCGAGGCGCTCAGCAACGGCACCAAGCGTTCTAAGGACTGAGGATGCAACCCGAGGGCGGCTCCCATTGTGGCCGCCACCGCCTCGCACAGGCCCAGCGGTAAACGTCGCAGCCAGTGAGCCTCCCAGCTCTTATAGGTATCCCAATCCAGTTGATACGCTCCCAGGCCTAAGGGCTCAAAGCCAATTTGTGGCACCCCTCGGCAAGCCAATGCTTTCAGCACCTCCGCCTGCTCTGGCCACTCCCCTCCATGATTCTTTTGGACCGCCGTGCAGCGGAAGGAGACGCCCACATGCACCCCATCCGGACTTTGGGCCAGTAAAAAAGGAAACTGACGACAGACGGCCGGCTTCTGGGCGTGAATCCGGCAAAGATTCTGTTCGCTCAACTCCAGGCAGCGGCCCCGCTCATCCTGAACGAGACGCAAAGAAGGTCCATCCGCCTGCAGTCGCCAGGATTTTCCTTCAGCCTCATCCCGGTCCACCCGAACCTCCCAATTCCGGCAGCTTTTGCCGCACTGGATGCACTGATAACGAGCAAAGCTTGGATAGATGAACACGACCGGCCCCTTTGACTTCTGCTTCCAATCTCCCACGGCCAAGACGAGAATACCCCCACCAGGGTATTGCCATACTAAGGAGCCCCAACCCGATCGGCGTAGGAGAGAGAGAGGAAAGAAACGGAGTTGGACATGCAGTCACCTTGGAGTCGACGCGAGTTTATGGCCACAAGCGCGGGTTTGACGGGCGGGTTGGTCGCCAGCCAGCTGGTCAGTGCGCCCAGCCCGGCCGAAGCCGTGGCCCAGCCGACACCGGCACATTACCCGGTCACGCTCAACCTGAACGGTCAAACCCAAACGCTCGAACTGGACGCCCGCACCAGTCTGCTGGACGCTCTGCGCGAACACGTGCATCTGACCGGCACCAAAAAGGGCTGTGACCACGGTCAGTGCGGGGCCTGCACGGTGCTGGTCAATGGTCGTCGCATCAACTCTTGTCTGACCCTGGCCGTTATGCACCAGGGCGACCAGATCACAACCATCGAGGGCCTGGGCACCCCGGACAATCTGCACCCGATGCAGAAAGCCTTTATCAGGCACGATGGTTTCCAATGCGGCTATTGCACCCCCGGCCAGATCTGCTCTGCCGTAGGGGCCCTGAGTGAGCTGGAAAAGGGCATTCCCAGCCACGTCACGGCCGATCTTACCGGCCCCATTCCAGTCAGCCAGGCTGAACTTCGCGAACGGCTCAGCGGCAACATCTGCCGTTGCGGAGCCTATTCCAACATCATCGAAGCGGTGACTGAAGTGGCCGGTGAAAACGGATGAAAGCCTTCACCTACGAGCGCGCTCACTCCGCCCAGCAGGCCGCCCGGGCGGCCCAGCAGCATCCTCAGGCTAAATTTATCGCTGGCGGCACCAATCTGCTTGACTTGATGAAGCATCAGATCGAGACGCCCACCCACTTGATTGACGTCAACCACATCGGTCTGGACCAGATCGAAAAGACCCCCGATGGAGGCCTGCGCATCGGGGCCCTGGTACGCAACACCGACCTGGCCTCCCACCCCGAAGTTCGCAAAAACTATCCGGTTCTTTCGCGTGCTCTGCTGGCTGGCGCCTCGGCCCAGTTGCGCAACAAAGCCACCACCGCCGGAAATTTGCTGCAACGCACCCGCTGCCCCTATTTTTATGACACCACCAAGCCCTGCAACAAGCGCAAACCCGGCAGCGGCTGTGCCGCCATCGGAGGCTATGAACGCAATCTGGCCATCCTGGGAACTTCCGAGGCCTGCATCGCCACCCATCCATCCGATATGGCCGTGGCCATGCGGGTGCTGGACGCCACCGTGCAGACCGTGGCGCCGGATGGCGCCCGTCGCAGCCTGGCGCTGGCCCAACTGCATCGGCTACCAGGTCAGACTCCTCAACTGGAGACCAACCTGAAAGCCGGTGAACTGATCACCTCGGTGACCCTGCCTAAACCCCTGGGAGGTCGCCAAACCTACAGCAAGGTCAGGGACCGTGCTTCCTACGCTTTCGCTGCCGTCTCCATGGCCGCCATCCAGATGCCGGATGGCCGGTTTCGATTCGCCTTTGGAGGCCTGGCTCCCAAGCCCTGGCGAGTTGAGGCGGCCGAGTCGCAGAGTCAGCCACCGGCCGTGGCCGAGGTCGTGCTGGCGGGGGCTCGCTCCAGTTCCCAAACCGACTACAAGAAGACCCTCACAGCTCGTTTGATCGCATCTGCCTTAAAAGGGGGCAACCCGCTATGAAGTTTACCGCTCCGGCCGAACACAATCCCATTGACCAGCTCAAAGTGGTTGGACATCCTCACGACCGAATTGACGGTCGGGCCAAGGTCACCGGCACCGCCGCCTATGCCTATGAGCGCCATCAGGTGGCCCCCCAGGCCGCCTACGGATACATGCTTGGCTCGGCCATCGCGGTGGGCAAGATCACCAGGCTGGACACCAGTCAGGCCGAGAAGGCTCCAGGCGTGCTGGGGGTAGTGACCTACAAGAATGCCGGCCGCTTGAAGAAAAGCAAGAGCCACGCCAGCCGCCTGCTGGCCGGGCCCAATGTGGAACACTTTGACCAGGCGGTGGCGCTGGTGGTGGCCGAAACCTTCGAACAGGCTCGCGAAGGAGCCAAACGTCTGCATATCGAGTATACCAGTTGGCCCGGACGTTTTGACCTGGCCGCCGAGAAGGTTCGGGCCGTGCCTCCCAAAAGCAATCCGATGTCCGGTCCGCCCGATACCCGCGTGGGAGACTTTGAAAGCGGCTTTGCGCAGTCTCCGGTTCAAGTGGACAGCACCTACACCACCCCCGACCAAAGCCACATGATGATGGAGCCCCACGCCTCCATCGCCGCCTGGCACGGCGACCAGCTTCTGGTCTGGACCTCCAACCAGATGATCGCCTGGGCCGTGCGAGATCTGTCCGAAACTCTGTCCATCTCGCCCCAAAAGATCCACGTGAGTTCTCCCTTTATTGGTGGAGGCTTCGGCGGGAAACTCTGGATCCGGGCTGATGCCGTGCTGGCAGCGCTGGGCGCGCGGCTGGTGAAGCGCCCGGTCAAAGTGGCTCTGGCTCGCCACCAAATCCCCAATAATACCACCCATCGACCGGCCACCATCCAGAGGGTCCGCCTGGGAGCCTCAAAGGACGGACACATTCAGGCCATTGCACACGATACAACCAGCGGCAATCTGAACGGTTTCCGTGAGGAGCGAGCCGGCTCTCAAAGCCGACTGCTCTACGCCGGTCCCAATCGACTGATCACCCACCGTCTGGCCACACTCGACCTTCCCGAAGGCAACGCCATGCGGGCTCCCGGGGAGGCAGTCGGGCACCTGGCTTCTGAAGTCGCTCTGGACGAACTGGCCGTTCAACTCAAAATGGACCCGGTTGAATTGCGCCTGCTCAACGATATTCAGTTCGATCCGGAAAAGGGCCCACAGCGCCCCTTCTCCAGCCGCAAGCTCAAAGAGTGTCTGAGCGAGGGCGCACGCCGATTCGGCTGGGAACGACGGCACCCTCAACCCGGCCAGGTCCGCGAAGGAAACTGGCTGATTGGCCATGGGGTGGCATCCGCGCTGCGCAACAGTCCCACTCTGGAATCGGCCGCCCGCGTGCGCATCAACTCCAGCGGCCAGCTCACGGTAGAAACCGATATGACCGATATCGGAACCGGCTCCTACACCATCCTGGCCCAAACCGCGGCAGAAATGCTGGGAGTGCCGCTACACCATGTGACGGTCAAGCTAGCCGAGAGCCACTTCCCGGTTTCTTGCGGCTCAGGCGGCCAGTTTGGTGGCAACAGCTCCTGCTCGGGAGTGTATGCCGCCTGCCTGCGTCTGCGCAATGCGCTGGCCCACAAAGCGGGTTGGGATGTGGAAACGACCACTTTCTCCGACGGGCACATGAGTTCGGCCGGACAGACCCGCAGCCTGGGCGAGGTGGCCGGGCCCAAGGGACTGAGCGCCCAAGACAAAATCGAGTTCGGTGACAGCCAGAAGAAATGGGTCCAAGCCTCCTTTGGGGCCCATTTTGTAGAACTCGGAGTCCATCGTATCAGCGGTGAGACCCGTGTGCGCAGGCTCCTGGGAGTGTTTGCCTGCGGACGCATTCTTAACCCCAAGACGGCCCGCTCCCAGCTGCTGGGAGCCATGGCCATGGGACTGGGGGCCGCCCTCATGGAAGGCCTGGCGGTAGACACCCGCTACGGCAATTTCGTCAACCACGACCTGGCCGAATACCACGTACCCGTGCACGCCGACATTCCCCACACCGAGGTGGTGATCCTGGAGGAACTGGACGACAAAAGCTCCCCGTTAAAGGCTAAAGGCGTGGGTGAACTCGGCATCTGTGGTCTGGGAGCCGCCATCGCCAACGCGATCTACAACGCCACTGGCGTGCGTCTGCGCGACTACCCCTTCACTCCCGATAGACTACTCAGCCAGTTACCGCCCGTTTAAGACTTTCACGCTCTTATGACGCTCCGGTCACGAGCCTGCCGGAGAATGGCCAAAGCTGGTCGTTCGGACTGTGCTCCCATCACGGACCGAGCGGCCAGTTCTCAGCAATGCGTCATCCCAGTCCAATCATCGGGTCTGACTCAAATCATAGTCCGCCGTTCCGCCACCACCGATAATCGATCTATGAAATACCAAGGTTGGTTGGTCCTGTTGATTGTGCCGTTGAGTCTGCGTCTGGCGGCCGCCCCCCCTCCGGCGGCACCGCCCAAGGGGGCCAACGAAATCTTCGTGGCCGCCATGTCGCGCTGGCCCGAACCGGGTGTGAATGAAAAGCCCTCTGCCCCTGGAGATGAAAGTCCCAATCGCAAGGCCAATCAGGTGGAACTGGACCTGCGGGGCTTCCTGGGCCAGATGCCGGGACTGGATTTCATGATCGAACCCGACACTCCCTCCGAACTCTTTCAGCAACTGGCTCATCTCACCAGGGGCCAGAAGCGCATTCGCTACCTTGTCATCGCCGGCCACGGTGCCGGGGAGACCCCCCATATCAGCTTCCGCCGGGCCCAGCTCAACAGCCTCGATGTGGACGTGGAAGTCTTCCAGAAACGACTCGAGCACTCGCTCAAGCTAAATGAAGAAGAAAACAAGCTCTACGAGCGGGTCGATATCGATCTGGCGGAAGCCCGAATCCAGTCGGCTCACCAGGCCCGCGAGGAATGCCGAAGGCCGCTCAAAGAAATCAACGATGCGGCCGACGGGATGGCGCCCGGAGCGGTCATTCTGCTTCTCAATTGCTCGGCCGCCAGAACCCCTCAGGCCCGAGAGATGAGCCGCAAGTTAGGACAGGCTCTGCTCGGCAAAAAAGGCGGCGCGGTGATCGCTTCCGCCTCCGACATTGACTGCGACCAGGCCTGGGCGACCGTCTCACTCCCTGCTCTGTTGCGCGGCCAACAGTGGGCCACCTCTGGGGACTACTGGGTCAGCGGCAATTGGACTCGCATCGACATCCCTCCTCAACCCGATAGCTTTCTTTTTGCAGCCTTCGACCCGGGGACCACCACCGAAGTCACCGACGGAAGCGTGCTTCGAATCTCCCCCGTGGTGGACCCTCGGCGCGACAGCGGCAAACTGCTTTACAGTTGGAACGGCGGCCCGCCCGGTCCCAGTTCGGAATATCTGGTTCGAGCAGATGATAACGACAACCATCGAATTGACGTCCAATGTAAGATCAGCGATCAGCGCGGCCGTTTCTCCAAAGACACTTACACCGTGCGCATCAAACCCGCGGAACTGCGCAGCCAGATTCAACTCTCCGACCCGCATCCCCAACCGGGCTCCATCGTGACAGCCACTGCTCAGCTCACCTCCGGGCGCCAACCTCGGGGCTCGATCTGGGCCTGGAGGCCGAGCGGAGGGGTCCATCTGGAATCCACACCCGCCGCCCAGGTTAAGCTGAACGCCTGGGGGCCAGGATCGATCAGCGTTTTTCTCCTCAGTTCCTCGGACCCCGACCAGGCTCGAGTGCTGACTCAAGCCCAATCGGAACTGGCGGTTCAGGTGCCGCCCCCGCCCGCCGGGCTGCAATCAGGCTCGGCCCAGTTGGCGGTCAAAGGCGACGGCGCCAGCTGGTCGCAAATCGTGGTCAAAGTGGGAAACGCCGGCCAGTGGCAAATCAAGGATCTGCAGGGCTGGCGCAACAACGGCACCGGCTTTGAAGGCCGCAGCAGTGGCAGCGTCCCCATCAGTATCGACGTCATCGGCCGCGGCGGCGTCTCCTACTTTGACTACAACTACAAGGTGAACGTCTCCGCCGGCGACAGCCCGCTGATCGCCGAGGGCGGAGTTCTCAGCAAAGACGGTGGGGCCAAGTCGTTCTCCTGCAGCTGGGACTCTGGCAGCAGTCCCGGCCCCCTCAGAGTGCGCGCCCAAATCACCGGAGGGAACCCCGAGTACTTCACCAATTTCGTCGACGGAACATTGCAGTCGAGCCAACCCCCCAGAAGCTCGGCCGTCTCGGACCAGGCCCTTCGATACGCCGATTGCCGCTACGCCGTCAACGATTTTGCCGGAGCCATCCCGGCCTACACTCTGGTCTTACAACAAAACCCTCGCAATGTGCTGGCCCTCACTCGGCGAGCCTACTGCCGCGGCTGCCTCAACGACGGGCCCGGAGCCCTGCAGGACTTCAACCAGGCCGTCACTCTGGAACCCTCCAATCCGAACACCTATTTCTTCCGGGCCGTCGAACGCCGCGCTCAGGGGGACTTGCGTGGTGCCGTGGCCGACTATAACCAGGCCCTGCAACTCAGAATGCCGCGGCCCTATCGAGCCTATGCGGCCCGAGCTTTCGCCGAGAAGTTACTGGGAGATTCAGCTGCCGCCATCCAGGACTGCAACCAGGCTCTCAGCCAGGATCCGGCCAACGCCTGGATCTGGCAAACTCGCGGAGAAGCGCGCGCCGCCAGCGGCGACCCCGCCGGCGCAATGCTCGATCTCAAACGAAGCCAAAAGCTCAAACCCGACCCTGAAACAGAAAAGTCTCTGGATAAATTGCGCCAATCGCAGGTGACCAATCCCGCCCCCGACGGGAGCGTGATCAAATACAGCGGTCCAGCCAGCTATAGCATTCAGGGGGCTCAGGTCAAATTGGGCATTCCCGCCCTTCGCTGCGCTTCTCCCGCCAGTCAGACCAGCGGCAGCCTGAAAGCCTGCCTGTGGGCGACTCAGGCTCCCTTCAACGGAGGCAGTCTGACGGGCTATCGACTGATCGAATTTCCTCTCGGCTGCTTGCGCGGCGGCACCGGCTGGGAGGCCCAGGAGTTTACGAGCAGTAGCTGCCTGGCAGCCCCCAGCGGTCCATACTCGATGGTTCTGAGCTTTGAGGAGCTCACCGCGCGAGGTTGGGTACTGCAAAACTGGGTGAACTACTCCGGCCAGATGAAGTTCTAAATTGCTCCGCCAGTGCGCGCACTCCGCTCCGAAGATCTTCCAGACGGAAGGGTTTCTCCAGCGCCGCAAAACGACTCAAGGGAGGCTGGGACCCGTCCAACATCATCAAGATGGCAGGCAGCGGTCTATTCTTATCCAGCCGGTCCAGCATCTCCAGGGCCCGCTGTTGCGACAGCCCGATCACCATGACCTCAAAGTCCTGGCCCTGCCACATGGCCAAAGCGGCCGACTCACTCTCGGCCGTCCTCACGAACATGAACGAACGCTGCAGAGCCAGCTCCATCATCCTGAGAACACCCGGGTCCGGGTCTACCACCAGAACCTTCGGCGGAGCGAACTGAAAAAATTGACAAGTCATTCGGACCTCCTCAAATCGAGGGCAACATATTCCCACCGCATCAAGATACACGCTGACAAGGAGATCGCGAGACCGCCGATGGGGTGATTTCTTCCGAGGACCCCTGGCGGATAGCCAGGTCCGCCTTAAGTCGGAGCCGACAAGGTGAAAACCCCCACCACCATCAGAGCCAACCGACGCGGCCTGCACACCTCCCGCAAAAAGCTAGAAGTGATCCAAAGTCCCATAAAGAGGCAAAAAAATCGCGATCAGGGTGGTGCCCGTAACCATTCCCACCAACAGCAGCAAGACGGGTTCCAGAACCGCCGACATGCCTTCCAGACATTCTTCCAAACTGGCCTGAAACCAGCCCGCCAGGTGCCCGAAAATACGGTCCAATCGGCGCGACTCTTCACCCACGGAAACCATGGAGGCGATCATGGGATGATACAGGTCGCTATAGTCCCAGAAATACTCGGCCAGCGACTCGCCTCGCTCCAGAGCTTCCACCAGATGCGCTTTATCCGCATCGATGAGCGGATTGCCGCTGGCCACCGCGACCAGTCGCACGCCTCGAAGCAGAGGCACCCCCGCGCTGAGAACACCCTCAAAGGCCCAGCAGTAACGAGTCAGAGCGGCGTAACGCAATATCGGACCCACCAAAGGCAGCTTCAGCAGCCAGCCGTAGGCGGTGCGCTGGGATTCCGGTCGGGCGTACCATTGGCTCACCTGCAGATAGGCAACCTTGGCCAGACACAGGCTGACCATCCACGCCAGCGGATTGGTGACCAGACTGGTGGCCAGCATCAGAACCTGGGTCACCAGGGGCAGAGGCAGGTTGAGGTCTCGAAACATCTGCGCAAAGCTGGGAAAGATCACCAGCAGCGTAAACAAGGAAAGCACGCCGATCAGAGCCAGCACCAGTGCCGGATAGGCCAGAGTGCTGCGCACCTTCTTCTTCAATCCCGCCTCCCGGGCCAGCATTTCCGACACTTTCTCCAGATTGTTGACCAACGCTCCCGTCAGCTCGCCGGCCGAGACCATTCCCAGCACGGAGCGGGGGAAAAGCTCGGAGTGCATGCCAAGCGCGCTGGACAAGGTTCTGCCCGACATCACGGCATAGCCAACTTCGCACCAGATCCGGCGCAAACCGGCGTCCTCACTGTGGTCGGCTAATACTTGCAGAGCCTGCAGCAGCGGAACTCCCAACCGGGTCATGAAGGCCAGCTGCCGCAGACTCTCGGCCAGCCCCGCCTGCTCGGAAGCGGATTTCAAGTTGAATCGTGGACGTTGGCCGGCCAGCAGAAAGGCCAGAACCAGAAGCGCAAGCAATGTTTTCACGGGCCCCCAGGCGTAGCACCCGCCCGCCAGCACACACAGGCCCGCGGCCCACCCGCCCAGTTGCTTCACGCATTCCGGCTTCGCCCTGACGAAATGGGCCTCCCCCCACTCCAGGAAGTCGGCGCCAGGGCCTTGAAACCGACTCGAGGATGAAATCTCGGGCGTTCTCCCTGCTGGAGATGATGGTGGGGCTGGCCATCACCTCCTTGATTCTGGGTCTGGGCCTGCTCCAACTACGTGGCGCCCGAGATTCCAGCAGCCCTCGTGCTCTGGCCATGGTCCTGGCTGAGGAATTGCGGCGGGCCCGCGAGACTGCCATCGCCTCTCAGGCTCCGGTGGCCGTCTGCCTGCCCAGCAACTCCCTGGCGACCCCCCTGGCTCAGAAACTCTACGTCGCCAGCGGACTGTCCATGGCTCGGGTCACCCGTGTGCTCGACCTCTCAGGCGACTTTCCACAGGCGCTGCTCTTTCAGGGCACTTGGCCCGCCAGCAGCGCTTTTTCCAGCTATCCCCGCTTGAACGCGCAACGCCACAGTGCCTTCGATGCCTCGCGCTGGTTACGCAACCCCAACTTCCCCGGCTACGATATGAGCAAAGATTTTGCGCTGGTGTTTACGCCCGAGGGCGGGGTGGTGAGCAACGGTCTTCCCTATTCCCAGGGTGCTTACCACTGGGTGGCTGCCTCCGGAGCGGCCGTCAATCCCACCGCCAGTCCCGGCTCGGCCACTCCCGGCCGCAACCCTCTGGCCTGCTGGTCGCTGACCACGGTGGGCAATCCCTATACCGTCAGCGTCGCGTCCAACGGGGAGATCTCCGTTCAAGCCGGGCTGCCCGGCCTGGTTCAAGGCGGAGTGAACGTGATCAAGGGCAACCTGCCCATCTCCCGTCCCAGCCTGGGGACCGCCCCCACCGTTCCGCTTCACCCCGCCAGTCTGACCTCCACCAGCCTGACCCTCTCCAATCCGCCGGCCGACCTGCCCGCACCCAGCACCGGCAAAAACGGACTCTTCTTGTCTCCCGAGGGGGCCACTCCACCTCCCCCATTTCAGTTGACGCTGGTGCCCGGGCAGCGCATGAGCGTGGCCCTCAATGTCACCGACACCAGCGGGGCCGACGTCTATGTCCAGTGGCACTGTGATTGCCTGCGCGGCAACTGCGGACCGGGCGTGTTCTCCAAACCGCCCCGACCGGAACGAATGCACTGGGATGAGGCCAACCAGTGCTGGTCCGCCTCCTGGGACTGGGAATGCCCCCGCGATTCCCGGCCGAACGACCAGTTCCACTTTTATTGCGACTTCAGTGACGCTTACGGAACGGTGGTTCCGCGCCCTAATCTGGTCAGAGTCAAAACCCAGAGCCAGACCAAATTCTTTGCCTTCTACGACAACCCTCAATTTCAGCACCAGCTGGTATGCTGCAACGCCGATGGTTCTGGTCCCAGCTTTGTCACCGCGCCGTATGGAAACCAGAAGTCTTCAGGAGATGGACTGCTCTCGGTCTCGGCCTCGCTGCCGCCCAAGAATAGCTTTCAGGTCTACTCCACTCAAAGCGGCCAGCTTCTGCGCAACGCCACCGTGCCCGTGCCTCCCGGCGGCTGCGTGGTCGGCGCCACCCTCTCCTGGAACGGTGACAAGGTCGGCTACCTGGTCTGGACCGGTGCCTGGCATGAATACTGGATTTGCAACACCGACGGCAGTGGAGCCCGCAGGCTGTTGAGCGACAGTGGTCCCGGCAGTTTCAACACCCCTCAAAGCGATGACTGGAATGACGCCCTCTATCAGAATCGCGACCACGTCAACTCCGACCCCAACACCCACCTCAACGGAACCATGATGTCGTTTACTCCCGATGGAAGCCAGATCGCCTTTTCCGCCTACGGCAACCACGTCAATACCAATCCTCACCTGTGCGTGGCCAATACCACCGGAACCGTCGGGACCACCGCCGTTTTCGACAGCGGCCAGCCCTGTCGCTTCAATTGCTGGTCGCAAGACGGTCAGACCGTCTACTTCACCGACGGAGGGGGCCTGGGCGGAGAGGTCTTTAGCCTGCGCATTCACCCGCTGGCGGCCAGCCCCGTGCAGCTGACCAGCACGGGTGGAAAGGCGGTGCGTCAGCAAGTGGCGCTGGATCCGCTCGACCCCGCTCGCCTCTACTTATGGAAGAGCGGAAATATGCGATCCTTTGCCATTCCCACCGCCCCCGCCACCGTGCCCACTGCCGATATCCAGATGGACTGCGATCTGGCCGCAGGCGGCCTTCCCCTGCCGCCGGGCGCACGCGTGGACGACTTTGGTCTGCCCACCAATGCCAGCGTATGGATGGTGGGAGTCAGCAAGCGCACTCGGGTTCTGCCTTGAAAGGAAAACCACGGGCACTGACGCTGCTGGAGACGGTTCTGGCCACCTTCCTCCTGCTTTGGGCCATCCTGATCGTGGTTCGACTCTTTCACAGCGGAATTGCTTATACATCTCGTTCCATGGAGCAGGAAACGGCGGTTTTCCTGGCCGAGCAGCAGCTGGAACGAATGCGAGCCTGGAGCGAAAGCACGACCGGCAATGTCTATAATTTTGACAACCTGATTTCAATTTACAATGGGACGCCCGTCGCGGCCGAACTCCCCGGCTTCACCATCACGACCCGGGTGGTGGCCCGCGAACTCTACTCCGGTTGCTCCCAAATCGAACTCAGTCAACCCTCCGATCGGCGAGTCCTGACTGATTCGGCCCGCACCGTCCAGGTCGAGGTCAAGTGGGCCGGTGACCGCCGACAGGTCAGTCTGTGCACCGTTCTGGCGCGTCCGCCCCTGCGCTTCCCCGACCCCGCTCCCTCTCCCACTCTGCCCACCGGGGTAACCCTCAGCAGTCCCTCGGACAACCCCGTCCCCCATCTGGGTAGCACCAGTTTGCAGGCCGGCGCCATCGATCGCTACGGCGCCCCCCTGCGCGATCTCTTTTACGAATGGGAACTCGTCCCCATCAGCGGTGCCGGAACTCTGGAGCAAAGCCGCGCCGGAGACAGCGCCCGGCTCTACAACTGGGTCTACCTGCCGGACGGCAGCAAGGCCAGCACCGGAGGGGACGTCACCGTGCGCGTAACGGCTCGCTATCACGGCCAGAGCGTCTATCAGGAAAGCGAGCGCATCCACCTGCTATGAGGGGCCAGCCTCATGGACTGACCTTGCTGGAAGCGCTGATGAGCATGTTCTTCGTCATGCTGCTGATGGGGCTATTCGCGGGATTGACCCACGAGTTTCAATCTGTGCTCAAGCAGTCCGAATCCAAGGCCAGTACCCTGACCACGCTTCAACTCGGACTGCGTCGCCTGCTGGAAGAAGTCCCCCAGGCCCTGCCGGCCACGATTTCGCCAGCGCCCGGCAGCAGTGCCAGCGAACTGCGTTTGGCCAGGCCAATCGAAGATCTGGGCGCCTGGCTGCCGGCAATCGCTCCCAACACCCCGTGGTCGCCTCCCTCCACCCAGATTCGGGTTCGCTACTACGTCTCTCAAGGCACTCTCTATCGCGAAGCCGGCTCGCCCCCCGGTCTGCAGGCCCTGAGCCAGGGACTAAACGGGTTGACGGTCCGAACCCGGCTCGGCGCGCCCCTGGTGGTGGAGGTGCAGCTGAGCCAGCTGGAGAGCCGGCGCACGGTCGTGCTCAATGGTGTCGCGATGGCGGGCCGCTTTTGAAAAGCGCCCAGGCCTTCATGCTGGTGACTTCGCTGTTGCTCTGCACGGTGGTATTGCTGTTGGGCATGGGCTTTCTGGGCAGCCGAGTGGGCCAATACAACAGCACTCTGCAATCGAGTCTGGCGGCCCGAGCCCGCTGGGTGGCTCGGGCCGGCCTGGAAGATGCTCGCGCCAAACTGTCCAGGGACATCCATTTCCCACCCTATGCCAACCAGAAGCAAACTCTTTACAGCTACAGCGAAGACCTCTACGATCTCTCCACGCCCAAACAGTTCGTCGGAACCTACGATGTGCAGCTGGACAGCTCCCAGGATATCCCCAATGTTCGGGTTCTGACCATTCTTGCGCGTGGACAGGTGAGTAAACAACCTGGAGGTCCGGCTCTGGCCTGCCATTCCTACCGGGTCTGCATCGACGTCACGCCTTCGAGCTACGATCAGGTTCGATACTTCCCCTTGCTTCGCTTTGACGACCTGGGGGCTTTATGAAAGCGGCCGGGGTTTTCGGGCCCGGATGAAGCCGGAGAAGAACTTTCCGTCCACGCACTCCAGCAGCGCTGGGTCGAGGCTGGCTCCGGCTTCCTGCATCAGGCCTCGCGCATCTTCCAGCGTATACACTCGAGTGGGTTCGATGCTGATCTCCTCAAAGCCAGCCGCCTGAAGCTTCTGAGTGTATTCCTCCTGGTGGAGCGCCCCGGCCACACAGCCGATCCAGAGCGCCACGTTGCGCCTCAGCTCGACCGGGATATCCCCCCGAGTGACCACGTCCGAAACGGCGAAGAGCCCGCCGGGCTTAAGCACGCGGAAGGCCTCGCGCAGAACCAGGTCTTTATTGGCGCTCAGATTGATCACGCAGTTGCTGATAATCACGTCCACGCTTTCAGCCGGCAGCGGAATCTTCTCGATCTCACCCTTGAGGAACTCTACATTGGAGACCCCGGCACGCTCCTGGTTGGCTCGGGCAAGTTCCAGCATCTCGTCGGTCATATCCAGGCCGTAGGCCTTGCCCGTCGGTCCCACCCGCTTGGCCGAAAGCAGCACATCAATGCCCCCCCCTGAGCCCAGATCTAGAACTACCTGGCCCGCTTTCAATCGGGCCAGAGCCGTGGGGTTACCGCATCCCAGCGAGGCAAGCACCGCTGCTTCGGGAAGTTCCGAAACTTCGTCCATGGCATAGAGGTCTCCGCAGATGGCAGCCCAGGAAGTCGGCGCGGCCGCTTCTGCGCAACAACTGGCCTGAGCTGAATCCTGGCTGACCTTGCGGGCCAACGAACCATACTTGTCTTTGACCATCTGCTGAGTTTTGGCCAGTCCCTCGGCCTGAGGTGAACAACAGGTTTTCTCGTGCATAAACTCCTCTTTCTTAACAACAAGGTGGATCGATCACGCGGTTGCGTGTGCAGCATTCGGCCAGGAAGAAGTTCACCAGATCCTTAAGGGTGGCTGCGTTGGCGGTATAGCGCCAGGCCGTCCCCTCGCGAATGCCAATGACCAGGTCCTCGTGCTTAAGCTTTTCCAGGTGATGGGACAGAGTAGAATTGGCGATGGCCAGTTCCTGCTGAATTTCCCCCACGATCAGTCCGCCAGGGTAGCAAGTCAAAAGAAGCCTTAGAATCCGAAGCCTGGGCTCGGACCCCATGGCCGCGAAACAGTCGGCGAACTTCTGGATGGTCACGTCCTTCATAAATTCGATAATACTAGGATTATCGAAATAGTCAAGCAGCTTACTGAGCTGCTACGATTGACCCGGACGATGTCTTAAGCTCTCTTCCAATCGACCCAGCAGCCCCCGCCAGACCCGCTTCTCGCTTTCGGAGAAACCGCTGGTGAGACTCAATGCCATCTGCTCGGCCGTCGGCAGACAAGCCTCCAGCAGTTGGCGCCCCTGGGCGGTCAACTGCAGACAGTGGGTGCGCCGGTTGCTGCCCGGTTGGCGCTCCAGCCAGCCCGCCTGAACCATCCTTTGCGAGACCAGGCTGACGGTGGGACGCTCCAGCAGAGTATGCTGGGCCAGCTCCGCCGGGCTCAGTGGCTGGTCGCGGAGGGCGGCCAGAAAGCGAAACTGGGCCTGAGTCAATCCACTCTCGGCCATTCGCCGGTCAAAAACCGTGGCCAGATGAGTTCCCAAGCGCATCATGGCCAGGCAGATCTCACCTTCCAACATCAGAGGAACTGAACTTCCAGATAGACCTTGTCGCGACGCTTCATCAACCACAACAGCAGGTTGACCAACTTACGCTTCCATCCGTATCGCTGGCTTAGCAACCGGTCGGCCCGCCGACCCCACTCGGAGTCAGGCGCGTGCACCCGACAGCGACCCGAACGCGCCGGGCCGGATTCTTTACCGCGCGCATCACTGGGAGCAACCTCCACCTTTTCCTGGTTCCGGACTCGCTTGACCTTGGCCGAACCGGCCCAGGTCTGCATCAGGAGGCTGCCCTCACCCGTCTCCACAAACCACATAGGCGTGGCCACCGGCCGGCCGTCTTTACGAAAGGTCTTTAGATTCAAATACTGACTTTGCATGGTTTTAAGGCTAATAGTTTTATCTAAAATAGTCAAGTTGGAATTCTGGATAGGGTCGCGCCACTCAGCTGAGAAGTCTCCATGGTGTTAAGAGCGGCTCGACAATTTCTCGATCAACTGTACGAAGGGTGTATTCCAGGTGAACGCTGGCTGCAGGTGGAGCGGGAGGTGCAAGACACCGGCAGCTATGTACACACTCTGGAAGAACTCGAGTTCGGGGCCCGCCTGGCCTGGCGCAACAGCGCGCGCTGCATCGGGCGGCTGGTCTGGAGGAGCTTGCAGGTGTTCGACTGCCGCCAGCTGTGCCGGCCGACCGAAATATTCCAGGCCTGCCAGCAACAAGCTCGCTGGTCCACTAACCAGGGACGAATCCGTCCGGCCATTTCGATTTTCTCTCCGCAGGCGCCTCCGATTCGCAATCGCCAGTTCTTCAGCTATGCCGGCTTTGATGATCGAGGAGATCCGGCCTTGCGTACCTCCACCAGGCAGGCCATGGATCTGGGCTGGCGACCGCCCGAGTCAAGCGACTTCGTACTGCTGCCTCTCATGATCGGCGATGAATTCTTTGAATGGTCGCCCGAGGATTGTCTTGAGGTCAACATCAGCCATCCCGAGGCCGACTGGTCCAGATTTGGCTGGCGCTGGTACGCACTGCCTGCCGTCAGCAACATGCTTCTGGAGATCGGTGGAGTCAACTATACCACGGCTCCATTCAGTGGTTACTACATGGTGACCGAGGTGGGCAGTCGCGACCTGGGCGACCTGAGCCGCTACAACCTGTTGCCCAAGGTCGCGGAAAATCTTGGATTCTCGGGAGAGCCCCTGTGGCAGGATCGCGCCACCTACGAACTCAACCGGGCCGTGCTGCACTCTTACCGTCAGGCCGGGGTCAGTATGGTCGACCATCACACTGCCTCCGCCCAGTTCATCCAGTTCTGCCAGCAGGAGGAGACGGCCGGGCGGCCCGTCTCGGCTCAATGGAGCTGGATCGTGCCGCCCACCTGCGCCAGTGCGACCGAAGTTTTTTTTAAGCCCATGCGCAACCTCGGCCTCCGTCCAAACTTCCTGGAACAGTAAGCCTGCGCACAGTGACTGACCAGGGTCCCGCGCGCTTGCTCGGCCAGTTCGGGCGAGGCGGCAGTCCCAAAAATTGCAACAGAGCCTGACTGAAAGTGCCCGCCGGACGCAGCGCCGATTGCAGCTCGGGAGTTGGAGCCGGCCCAACCCGACCTGAGTGATTTCAAGTTTGCCCGTCAGGGCCGATGGAAAGCCCACTTGGGATTGGAACCGGTTGAGGCGGGAGTCCGGCCTGGCCAGCTTCGAAGGACACGGCTATGGAACTGACCCAAAGGTTGCACGAAATGCTCGGTCTTCTGGCTAACGACCAGTTGGGAGCGGAGCAATTCTTAACCGAACTGGACCGGCTGGAGCAGCATTATGCCGAGAATCTGGACTTGGTGTCCAGCCTTGAGTTCACTCCCGATTACCTGGAAGGGAAGACCCTGCAGGAGCATTTCAGCCAACAAACGGAGCGCATTTTTGAAGCCCTGGACTGGATGCGCGATTTCGCCGAGAGCCAGAATCTGGAATGGGCCGAGCGTTCGCTGGCGGTGGCTGAAGCGGCGGAGTCAGCACTGGCTGAAATTCGCGCCGCCTTGGAGGACGAAATGCAGCGAAATCAGGGCGGCGGACTGCTCTTTTAGCGCGGCCCGTGAGCCGGCTGCAGCGGATGTAAACGTCTCTCCATCGCTTCCACCATCTGTTGAAGAAGGATCTGATTTTGCTGACGCCTGGCGGCCTGGTTGCGTTCGATAGAATCAGCCGAACCCGTAGGCGCGGCACTGTGCTTACGCTGATTGATCTTGGCTTCGATCGTATCCGCGCTGCCGGTGGGGCGAGACGGCGGATTGAAAGGGAACGAATTGGCGATAACTCCAAAAGCCACGTGAACCTCCGAAAAGTTTGATTAGATGAGCTGATGTTACAGCTTCAAGTACAAGCACCAATGAAAGGCTGGCCACACTTATGAATAAAGTGTAAATTTTGACCATAAAATTTCCCTATAGGAAACCTTAACTGTTGCATCCCTAACACTCCTCCTATCAACCTCACATGACTTAGGATTCAAGATACGGATGATACCAAAGAATGGGGCCCGAGCCGGAAGCCAGGCTGGCCGCGTCGCTCTGACCTGCGCCCGCGCCTTGTTGGCTCGGAAAGAGTCCCGGCACACCTGGGTTCTGCTTCGCTCGACCAGGCCTGAGGAACGAGAGCAGGCAGCAGCCTGGGTCGCCGAACACGGGCTTCCTGAAGATGAACACCCCGAGCTTCCTGGCCGCAAGCTCAAAAGAACCAAACCGTTCAAGACTCGGTAACCTGAATTCAAATTTTCCCTCCTTCCCGCCCTCTATGCTCTGCTCGGAGGTCCACAATGAGACTGCAGGGCACGCCCCCGATCCAGCCACCCGCTTCGCGCATCTGGGGCGATATCCAAAACTTGAAAAGCACGCAGAACGTGCTTGATGCTCACCGACGCGCGCCTGTGTCTGCAAAGACAGAGGAAATGACCTTCTGGCGTCCCGCCACCCTTCAAGATATCGCTCACGGGGCGGTGGAGCAGGCCTTGCCGGGAGTGGCCATGGCTGCGATGTTGAGCGGAGCTTTTGGCCTGATCACCATGACCCAAGGGGGCAGCTGGGCGGAGCTGGCCAGGCGCGTGTGCTATGCAAGTGGTTTCGCCTTCTGCGGAGTTGCCCCAGTGATGGCTGTCGTGGGTGGCTTGATCGGCGCCCTGGAATCGCGCGGTCATCGCTTCCCTATTCACGGTTCATTGAGTTCAGCCGGGCCAGACGACCTTGTTTTTCGCTCTCCAGAACTGACTGGACCGCTCAGCCTTTCTCGCTATCAGGAGCTTTGCGAGGAATCATTTCCCGAGCAACCGCTGGCGCCTGGACACTACTTGCTCCAGTGGAACGGA
The DNA here is from genome assembly GCA_018266105.1 of bacterium. Lineage (GTDB taxonomy): Bacteria > Vulcanimicrobiota > Xenobia > Xenobiales > JADMJV01 > JADMJV01. Next base: position 47,201 of record JAFEBA010000036.1, read on the forward strand.
AAGAAGGCGACCGGCAGCGACCACTTACTGGACGGAGCCAGTCGCCAGGCCGCGACGCTGGTCAACAAAACCTGGCAGAAGCTGATCGCGACAGGCTTGCATAAGCGACCCGTGGCTGATCTTGAAGGTCTTCAATGGGTCACCCAGCCCAATGGCCAGGCCGGGCTAAACTGGCTTTGCCAGGAGGAATGCAATGCCTATCATGTCCGCTTTTTGCCAGACCAGGGACTCTGCTGCCTTGTCGTCAGTTCTCTGGAGGGCCCAACAGGTTCCAAATAGGCCGGTAGAAATGTCCTGGCCTGCTCAACTAGGATGGAAGCATTCCGAGGAGGTGCGATGTTCAGACGATTTCAAGAAAGCTGGCGCCTGACCAAGAGCTGTTGGGCGGTTCTACAGACCGATAAGCAGCTGCTGCTGTTTCCGATTCTGTCCGGGCTGCTTTCCACGTTGCTGCTGGTGGGCTTCGTCGCTCCCAGCGTTTACGTCGTCAGTCAGGACCCCAAGATTCTTGAGTCCCCCGCTTTGAACGTGGTGGCTCCACTGCTCTTCTTTTTGCTCTATTTCTGCCTCAATAGCGGAATCTTGTTCTGCAATACCGCCGTGCTGATTTGCGTCAAACAGCGCTTTGACGGTGGCCAGCCGACGGTGATGGGCGGAATCAAAGGCGCGCTCGAGTTCCTGCCCCAGATTTTCAGCTGGGCCTTCCTGGGTGGCTGTTTGGGAGTCATCCTGCGACAGCTTGAGGAAAACTTCGGATTCCTGGGTTCGCTGGTGGCTCGCCTTTGCGGAGGAGCCTGGGCCATCGTCAGCTACTTCGCGCTGCCCGTCATGGTTTTCGAAAAGGTTGGACCCACTCAGGCTCTGAGGCGCTCCAAGGAGATCATCTCGCAGACCTGGGGACAGAGCCTGGGAGCATACCTGGGCCTGAGCGCCCTGACCAGCATCTTCGGCTGGACCGCCATTCTCGCTCTACTGGGTTCCATCGGCCTGTGCGTGGCGACCGAATCGGGCACTCCCCTGGCCGTCACAGTGGTGACCATTTTGCTGGCCGGCGTGGCGGTCTCAATCGTGAGCAGTTGCTTGACTCAGATCTTTCAGGCCGCTCTCTATGTCTACGCCACCAAGAAAGAAGTGCCCGGCTGCTTCGACAGTTTCGCCATGGAAGGCGCTTTTCAGCAGAGAAACGGCAAAAAGTGGGTGGTTCTGCGCCGCTAATCCGACCGGTTCAGGCGGCGCTCAGCCGCTCTCCTCCTGCGCGAAGCGAGCAATCTCCCCTCCGTCGCCCAACTGACGCTGCATCAGGTTACCCCGTGAACGGGCTTCCAGAGCTTGCTGAAACTGCTCCAGAGCTTCATTCTCAAGGTCACTCATGCCAGCGAAGTCGATGGCCACCTGATAGCCTCGCGCGCGATCGTTATCGCGGCAAATGACCACGCGGCCCCGCAAATTGAGGCGAGGCTGGCTGGCCATCTCCGTCTCGATGGTCAATTGAATGATCCGGCCCGGGTCGACCGGCCCATGACAATTGAGCAACACCCCGTGCCTGGAGAGATCCACGGAGACGCAATTGTAGCCCTCGAGGTCGCGGCTGACGGCTTTGAAACCGGTGGCCAGACGCGCACTGCGGCGAGCCTCTTCTCCCAGGTCGGGACGTGGCGCATAACTGTAGAGTAAGTCCTCCAGTTGCTGAAGGTGCTCCGGCCCCATATCGATATGGCCGACACAAAGCTGGCCTTTGCCACAAGGTTCAAAGCTGAGCAACTGGAGTGGAATGTCCACCTGATTCACCTTGTAACCAACCAATGCAACCCGAACTTTCAAGTTGCCCGTGGCTTTTTTGGGCCTGGTTGAGAAAACCGTCAAAATCGACCCACTCATATGAAAGAACTGGACCTGCTCAGGACCAAATAGCTTGGTTAGCAAAGGCTGCGTCTCCGGCTCGCTTAATAACAAAACCTTGGACAACAGAGCTAAAATCTCTTTTAACTAAGACAAAATTGACCACACTTAGATTTCAGGCTTGTTTGAGTGCGTGCTGTCAGACTTCCAGCATGCAACTCTCCATCGCCCGCAACTACGACGCCGAAACTCCTCAGCAGCGTGAAGCCCACCGTCAGGCCCGCCGCATCCAGTATGACGTGCAACTGGTGGCCTCCGCCCTGACTCAGGCTGACAACGGTCGCTCCGACCGAAATCCCGAGAGCGAGAAGGTCGAGTTGTCGGATGCCTACGTCCGCCACCACGAAAGCTTCGGTTACAACCATTTCTCCAAGCTAACAGGCAGCATGTCCAAGGCCGAGGGACAGCTCCAGAAGCTCGAAGCCCGGGGAGTTCACCAGTACGAATGGCTAGAACTCTCCCCACCGGCCTGTCAGCCCTACCAAATGGGTTCTTTCGATGTTGCCTTCCGACGCGAAGGAAACGAGGAAGTCTATCGATCCGGAGAGATGAGCTTGCGGATCAACCCGTCCCTGGGAACCCTGACCCTGACCGATTAAAGTTCTGAATCGCATGCCGTCTCACTGCCTGGAGTGACGGGAAAGACCCCCGGTGGCCTCCAAAGGCCGTCGCCAAATATGCGACAAAAACTATACAGAAACGATTCAAGTTTAACAAGAGCCACCAGTAGCATTGCCTCTTACC
>JAFEBA010000037.1 GCA_018266105.1 bacterium
GTCAAAGGTGTAGCTTTCGGTGGGGGTCTGGTTCAAGTTGACGCCCACCAGCTGGCCCAGCTTGTCATAGGAGAATACGACATACTTGTCTGATTCGCGTGGGGACACTTCTACGGGCGGCTGGGGTCGCGAAAAGACACTCTGGAAGGCTCGGGCCACGCCAGGCAGCGCCTTGGCGACGGCCACGGCGGCACTGAGGCCGGCAAACAGGGCGGGGATCATCTCGAATAGATTGGCTTAACCGTCGCCGAAAACCTGGTGAAAGGGCGCTTGGAAACGCGGATGGCAGCGACGGTGCTGCTCGCGCAAAGCCACCGGCGTGATGTGCGTGTAAATTTGGGTGCTGCCCAGGTCGGAATGGCCCAGCAATTCCTGTACATGGCGTAGCGGCGCGCCGGAGCTCAGAAGGTGGGTGGCGCAAGCGTGTCTTAACAGATGCATCGTAAAACGAAATCCCACGGTTTCGCGCCACCGGTAGACTTTGGGCAGGCGCAAGATGACCTGGTAGCGCCTCCAACGGCCACCCCGGGCGTTCAACCAGAGGGCATTCAACGAGAGGGGGGAGGTCAGTTGGATTCGGGCTTCCTCCAGGTAACGATGCAAGAAATGGCGGGCCCAATTCGTGAGAGGCGCGTTGCGCTGCCGGTCGTTCTTGCTTTTGCGCACCTTGACGAGGCCTCCGCCCAGGTCCAGGTCGGCCAGGTCCAGAGCCAGTAATTCGCTCAGCCGCAGCCCCGTCGCATAAGCCACTTCAAGAAAAGCTCGGTCTCGCAGACCTTGGGCATCGCTTAGATCGGGCTGAGCCAGCACTTGCAAAACCTGACCATGGCTCAAGATGAGCCGACGGTGAAGAACCGTTGGACGATATGGGGCCAGCTCCTCGTGCAGCGGCAGAAGCAACTCCTTGCGCCGATACAAGAAACGGAACCAGCTGCTCAAGGCGTTGATCAGGAGCAAGCGCGGTCGCGGGGTCAGCGTCGCCAGATAGTCCGCCAGCAAGCTCGACGGAAAGTCGCGGAAACTCAATCCTTGACGGCGTTGCTCGCGAAAGAAGTGATATAAGGGCCGCAAATAGGACTTGCAATTCTTTGCTCGCTGGCGCAGCCGGGCTCGATATTCGCGATAGCGCTGCTGAGCCGTCTCCGGCCACCAGGTCGGCGCCTCCAGGTCAAGGCGGTGCTTCATACGCCGGAGCCGGTGCACCGGGGTCCCGGGCAGGTTCGGCTCTTCTGGCTCTACCGCCTGGCCCGTCCGCTTCAAAAAATCCAGCCAGCGCGTGAGTCCCCACAGCGTGAGCGTTCGTTGCCACCTGCTGAAGCCCGCCAGATACTCATCGACAACCGCCCGGGGGAACTCATTCCACCCCAGCCCGCGCCAGCTTTGAAACAAAAACCACACCCTCAAATGCCGGAGAAGGGGGCGAGCCGTTTTGAGGTCGCGCCACGTGATCGCTTCGTGTCGTCGATAAAGACTCAAGGCCTCCAGCGGCCAGTTGTCAGGGAGCGGGGTCGTCTTTCTCACGCGGATGGCATTCTTTCATCGTCTTTTGCAGGTCGGCCACTTCCACTTTGGTGTAAATGGCGGTGGTATTGAGGTTGCTGTGGCCCAGCAAGGTCTGGATGCAGCGCAGATCGGCACCGCCGCGCAGAAGATGGGTGGCGCACGTGTGGCGAAATTGATGAAAGCCCTCCACGGTGCGGATTCCCGCCCGCTTCGCGTGCTGGCGGATGGCAAAAATCAGCTCGTGCTCGCTGGCAGGTCCGCCATGCTTATGCGAGACCAGCACGCTCTGATGCTGGCCCTTCACCAGCTGGGCACGGCCATCGCGCAAATAACGTTCCAGGGCGATTCGGGCGCCGGATCCCATCGGCACGACCCGCTCCTTATTGCCCTTGCCCAGCACGTGCACCAGCTCTTCCCCCAGGCGTAACGCCGGAATCTCGAGGCTCAGCAGCTCAAAGCGGCGCAGGCCCGTGCTATAAAGCAGCTCCACGGCCACCCAATCCCGCAGCCCGCTGGCCGTGTTTTTGGGGATGGCCTCCAGCAAGAGCGCCATCTCCTCAACGCTAAAAACGGACTGGGGCACGGTTTTGATGTCTTTGGCAAACTCCAGCTCGGCGCTGGGGTTGCCCAGCAACTTGCAAGTTCTCTTGAGGAAGCGGAAGAAACTGCGCAACTGAGCCAGATGGCGGTTGCGGGCCCCGGCCGACATCGTCTTGCTGCTGGCCTTGCTTTTCAGCGAGGGCCGCAGCAGCAAGTGCATTTGATAGCGTTCCAGGGCTTCGGTGGTCAGGTCGCCTGGCGTGATCAGGTCGGCTTGTTTTCCTACCCAGTCGGCAAAAAGTCTCAAATCATAGCGGTAGACGCGGATGCTTCGCTGGGAATACTCGCGGCGCGTCATGTCCTCAATGAACTCGTCCACCCAGCGGTGCAAAGTCAACTGCAAATCGTTCAAAACGGCCCCCGGCCCACGTTTGCTTGTGCTTTCGTACAGCAAACCCAGGCTTCGTTTTTCTGCTTTGGACCACGAAACATTGACGTAGGGGTCCTTTCTTGATCATTCTGATCAAACCGGCTCAGATGGCGTAACCACGGGCAAAAGCGATGAGGTGCAAACTTGATCAAACTGTGACAGACTTGATCAAACTGCCAAACCCAGATTTCATGGCGTTTCAGGCCATTGTCTGGCCAACTCCTCGGGAGTCATCAGACCAATCGAAATCCTCGAGAGTCCCGACGACGCCGCCAGTTGGAACGAATAAAGGTTGTTGGCCCCGCGCTGGACTTCCAGGTATTCCTGGTCGGTCAACTCTTCCAAGGCCTCGCGAGTGCGCCGGTCCGGCCAGCACAGGCCTTCGCGTAATTCGCGTCTGGTGATCCAGCTCGGCTTCTCGCGCTCAAAGAAGGTCAGCAGCTCGCGACCCCAGCGCGACAGTTCGTCCAGAGAATTGCGCAGCACTTTGTGGGCGAGAAAATAAGCCCAGCGATAGTCGTCCACGGTGGCATCGAAGTATTCAACGCCCTCGTGAAGCTTGCGGGGACGCTGGTGTTGATGCAAAAACGCGATCACCTCGATCAACGTCAAAAAACGGTCGTGGTCGCGCCGGGTTCGTAGCGATTGGTCCGGAAACGTCAGCTTGTCGACAAAGGGAATCACCACTGGCACGTTCTCCAGCAACCGTTGGGCGTTGTGGTGCTTTTTTGCGATGGTCTCGTGGTTCTCGGTGCTGGCCAGCCGCGAGAGGCTCCTACGGCTCTTCTGGCGCTGATGAATGCGCCGGGTCTGTTCTGCGGATTCATCCAGTGGAATCTCAAAACAGCGGCTGGTGTTTTCCGCGTTTAACCGGAGGCTGGTCGTCGTTTCCATGTAAGCCATCGGCCCCAGCACCTCGTTTTCTTTCACGAGCAGTTGGCCGGTGGCCGGGTCTTTGACGACGATGATTTGCATCAGAAAGCCGGCGCTTTGCAGGGCGCGGATCTGGTAGTCGCAGCTCTCCCCGCCCACGCGTTCTTCCAGCTCTAAAAACTTGTGCACCAGGTGGTCTTTGGGCATGTGATAGAGCGCCTGCGGGGAGATGCGCGAGTAAAAAATCACGTCTTCCGGCGGCGTTAGTTTTCGCACCACTTCGGCGAGGTAGGATTTGCCTGCGCCGGAGCCGCTCTGCAAAATGGCGGACATCGGTTTTTCCAGCTTGCGCGAGACGCTGACGCAATACCCTAGCAGTTTCGCCTCGTCCTCGCCGGCGTAGCCCATCGCCTCCATATCGTCCAGGACTTTCTGCACCAGGTTCTTTTGCGTCAAGAAGGCCATCGCTTCAGCCCGCTGGGAAGCCGTCATGGGAGGCACTTCCACCTTGGCAAACAGTGCCTGCGCCTCGGTTTCCCCTTTCCGCAGCTCTTCCAGCTCGCTCAGGATGCGCAAAAACCACTGGTCCACGTCATCCGTGGACAGACTTAAGCGTCTGGCCAGCTCCATTGCTTCTTGCTTGCGGCTCCGCGATGAGTAGAGATCGACGGTGGCATCCGCCTTTTCTCCAGCCTCGTTGGTCACGCTGACCAACACCTTGAGTTTCCCCTGGGCGGCCGATAGCTTGCGGTATTTTCGCGATTCTTGCGTCGGGGGCTTGGGCGTCAGCAGCCCCTTCAGGTCCGGACAAGAGAGCGGGTCTTTTCCGTCGGGCAACGCAACGGAGCGGACCGCAAAGCCTTCTTCGCTCAGGCGGGCTGCCAGCGCGGAAGAACCCTGGCGGCCGGCCTGGTCGCCGTCCAGCACCAGCACCAGTTCTTGCACCCCTTCACGCTTCAGATGCTCCAGCAGCGCCGGCGTCAGGCCTTGAGCCCCTCCGAGTGCTAAAGAGTTGGCAAACCCCGCCTGCATCAGGGCCAGCGCGTCCAAGACGCCCTCCACCAGGTAGACGCTAGAAACGCCGCGGGCCGCCTCGACGCAAAAGAGACCGGTGCGGTTGCCGGCGCAGAAGCGATGGGGCACCTTGGAGCCGGTCAGCGTGCTGCGGCCATAAAAACCCGTCACGCGGTTGTGGCGGTCCCGGAGCGCGAACACGACACAGCGCGCAAAAAACTCCTTTCCCCCCTCGTTGAGAACCCCCACGCGCTGCAGCAGGCTGCGCTCTTCCGCGTTGGTGATCGCGAGCAACCGGTCTCCGTCGCAGTAGCCCACGCGCAGATCGTGCAGCAGGCCCTTGTCGTGGATGCCTCGGCTTTCCAGGTATTCCAGGGCTTCGGGCTGCTCGCAGAAGGCCTGGTGCCAGATCTCTGAGACCCGCTCCATCAGATCGTAGGGGAACGGTTTATTTGCGTCGGGGTCTGGAGACGGTGGCGTAGGTTCGGGCGCAAGAGAACCGGCCTGGCGGCGCAGTTCGGCTACGGCACCCGCGAAAGAAAGCTTGGCGTGCTCTTGCAAAAACGTCAGAGAATCGCCGGCCTTGTCGCAGCCAAAGCACTTGTAGAGCCCCTTTTTCGGGTCGATGGACAGCGATGGCGTCTTCTCGTCGTGAAACGGGCACAGGGCCTTGAAGCCTCGCCCCTGCTTGCGGACCTCCACGCCGAAGGCCTGAAACAGTGCCACCAAGTCGACGGCGGCCTTGAGGTCTTCGATTTCCTGGCGGTCGATGGTGGGCGTCATAGCGGGTCCATCTCCTGGCACAGCTCGGCCAGCTCTTTGCGCTGGAAATCCACAAAATACGCGTAGTTGCGCAAGACGTAAAAGACTTGCTCCAGTTCTACGGCCAGCGACCCGGCCACTTCCGGCCGTTTGACGACGTCACGCAACAGGTTTTCCAGCCGCACCCGGGCTTCTACCAGCATGACTTCTGCCTCCGCGCGTAGCCCTCAAGTCGCTCCCAGAAGGCGAACTGGCCGGCCATATGGTCACGGAAGCGGTCGCTGAGGACCCTCAGCTCCTCGACCTGGTCGCTGGGCACCTGGCGGCGCTCCAGCTCGTCACAGAGGGTAGAGAGGCGGTCTGCGGCCTCGCGGGGGGTGTCGCCTGAGTCGAATGGGAGTGCCGATGGCGGGGTCATCAAATCATCCTCCAGTAAAGTAGCAACCAAATTAGTAAGACCATAAACATAATTGACGAACATTTAGCATGTCAAGACGAATTTCTTGGCTCCTACTTGCAACTCCGACTTGCTCAAAACCTCACGGAGGCCTATGATAATTGGGACTATGGCACAGATGTCTTTTGGAGAACGAGTCAAAAAGCTGCGGAAAGATCGCAACTGGACCCAGGGCGAGCTCGGAGAAAGAGCCCAGGTCAATGGCCACAACGTAAGCCGCTATGAAAATGGGCATTTGCAGCCCTCAAAGCGAACCGCTGAAAAGTTCGCCCAAGCCCTCGGGGTAAGCCCGGAAGAGCTTCTCTTCACAGGCATTCCCACCGAGCAGCCATCGCTGGCAATCGAAGACGCCGAGTTGCTCCACCTGTTCAGAGAAGTAGCAGACCTACCTGAGTCTGATCGAACCGCCATCAAGCGGATACTCGCGATTGTCGTTAAGCAGAATCGCTTGCAGCAAATGCTTGCCAGCTGAGGAGACAGGAGGACCGACAGATGACCGCCAGACAACTTGTTCACGACCTGGTCGATCAAGTCCCCGAAAGCGAACTTCCTCACGTCGCCCGCTATCTTGAGTTTCTCAAGCAAGAGAGCGAGATCGACCCGGACCTTCAGGAGTTTCTAAAACAGCGGGCGGAGGAATGCCGTCTGGCCGAAGCGAGAGGCGAGAGTTACACCATCCAGCAGGCGAAAGAGATGTCCTATCAGTGGATTTCCAAGTCCGCTGGCTGAAGCCAGCCCTTAGCGACCTCGAAGACCAGGTGCGTTACCAGGAAGAGCACTACGGAGCAGAGGTGGCGCGGCAGCATCTGGACAGAATCCATCAGGCGGTGGAAATACTACAAGCGATGCCTGCCAGTGGCCGTTTTTGCCGAGAACTCCCCGGCTATCACGAGAAAATCCTTCGCCCGGACTATCGCATCGTCTATCGAATCGATCTGGCCCAAGGACAAATCAAAATCTGCGCCGTCATTGCTTCAAAACAAGACTTCTTGCCTGCGTGGAAGCAACAAAAGCGCATCTAGGCTTCCTGTATCGAGCACCGGCGGCCAGCCAGGCCTGATGTTGAGTCGCTGAATGCCCGCTCCACCTGGTCGGCGGCCGCGACCAGCGCGGCATTCAGTGACAATGGGCGACGGCCCGCATACCGCTTCAGGTTGAGTTAGCTTTCCCTCCGCCGGCCGGTAGGCCGGCGGGTCTTTCGCCCGGGATCTGCTCTGTTTCTGGACTCATCTTCCGCCCTGGTTATAAGGTTGTCTTGATTCCAAGGCCTGCGCTTTCGTTAAAGCGCAGGCCTTGGGCACGGCACCTCCGGGTCGCGCCCCCACCCCTTCTCAAGCTTGCAGCCGGCACCCAGGTTGCAACCCAGGGGCGCGCCCCGAAGGGCGGGCGGCGCAGCCGCCCGGCTTTAGCGATAAAGCGCGTCACCCCTGGGCCTGTCTCCTCCGCCTGCGGTCTTGCAGCCATGCTCATCTCGATTCCGGCGAAGCCGGCCTCCCAGCCTCCGCCGTCGGGGAGGATGCGCCTGGCCGCCAGCTGGCCGGTATGAAGCCCGGTGGGCCATCGTTACCGAATGTCTGCCCCAGTCCCGGCCACCGACCAGGCCGACCGGACATTCGGCAACTCACCTCTCCGAGCGCGCAAATCGCATCCGAACCCGATCAGACGTCACGAAATCGATCTACGGGGACTTTTCCGGGCTCTGCGGCCTGCCTTCAGCCTTACCCCCAGGGCTGATCCCGAGAAATCAAGACGATCCCGCCCCGAAAGACCGACCCCGAAGGTTGAGTGCCCGGGGCTTCGCCCCGGAAGCGACCGAAGTGCCAGGCGCCGTACCCCCAGGGCTGATCATGGGCCGTGCCCCGCCTTACCCGGGCAAGGCCACTCCGTGGCCCCTTGGGCGTGGGCCCGGCCTGCGAAAGAAGAACCCCTTCGCCCCCGGCCCAAAGGGCCGGGGGGCTCGGGAACATAGACTTCGTACAACCAGGGCGGAGGCTGAGTCCAGGAACAGGGGCAAAGCCCAGGCGCAACATCGGCGGAAGGGAGCACGTCAGTTGAGTGGAGGCGAGATTGGTTCTGTCCTTGGAATCGGCGTGAATTGGGCCTTTCGTTGACTATTCAAGTTGCTCAACGACATAGCCGCGAAGTAAAAGATCAGGGCCAATAGCAAGAGCAAAAACAGCCGCCAGCTAAGACCAGACCAGGAGGGGACGTCCGAAGAGTCTGTCCCTAGACCTTTGTCACAGACCTGAGTCAATTTGCCCCCACAATCTCAAGTTTTCAATGCGGGTCTGACCTTCGACATAGAGGCTGTCCAGTCCAGACTGGACCGTTCTACTTGGGCGTGTAAGGTGCCTATGGTTCTGAGTTTCCTCATGTAATCTTGTTGAGCATTGTAGGCTGGCAACTCAAGGTCCCGATTTATTTGGAATCCTGTAATTACATAGAGAGCGATCTTAAGCTTTTTCTTAAACCACCCGCAGCGTTCTTGCTTGACGTGTTCGTATTCGTGCACTAGCAAAACACTCAGCAGAATCGGGTCTGCACTAAGCCAATCAGGTGAAAGCCCGATACTGCCGTTAGGAGTAAATCCTCTCGCATACTTGGACACCGTGGGTCCAGACTGATAGATGTCTCCTGACTGGAGCAACCCCGATAAACCCGCACCTGCTGCTGGGTCGACTTGATTTACCACGTTTATTGCAGCAGTCACGTTTGCAGCTTGTGTGCTGGTTAAGGGGTCCAGGCCTTTCGGGTCCAGGCAGTTAATCGGGGAGTTCCCGCAATACCGATACAGGTTCGTGTCTACGCCTTCACCCAGCGGGTCCCGCGAGATCCAGCGTTTGTTGGCTGCGTCGTAGGCACGATAGGTAGCCAGGTCCAAACCAGAGGCCTGATGGTGCCAGAGTCCGGCATATCCCCAGTCACTATCGAGATTTCCGCTCGCCTTGGTGCGCTCGCCGTAGGTAGAGTAACGATACTCGGCCTGCACCGTGCCGGCGGAGTCCACCAGCTCCCGGATTGACCCAAGGTGATCGAAGGTGTAGTAGAGCTTGGTCGTGCCGCGGACTTCGCCCTGGCCGAAGTATTGTTTCGTGATGGGAAAGCCCGTCTGCAAGCCATCTCGCTCACAGACGATGGACCCGCCCAGCCAGAAATAGAGCTTTTTCGAAGTCACCGCCCCGTTGGTCAGCTCGGTAACCTTGGTCCGGCGCGACATGCCATCGTAGGCCAGCTCGGTCCGCTGGGTGCCCATCACAATCGCGGTAATTCGCCCCTGGTCGTCCCATTCGTAGGTTCGGCCGTTGGTCGTGGTGGTCTGGCCTTTGGCGTCAAAGACCTGGCCGGCCGGTGAAGTCTGCTGGTTCAGCGAGTTGTATGAGAAAGACGTGGTCGTTCCGCCGGTGGTCAACCCGGTCAGGTTGCCGGACTTGTCAAAGGTGTAGCTTTCGGTGGGGGTCTGGTTCAAGTTGACGCCCACCAGCTGGCCCAGCTTGTCATAGGTGAAATCATAAACGTTGGTGGTGGTGCTGGTCGAGCCCCCTCCGTTAAAAATACAGCCGTTGAGAGCAAGTGCGCTGATCAGGGCCAGACTTGTGATCTGGGCCAGGCGGGAGGTGGTGGTGCGCGGGCGGCTTGCGAACTGACAGAGCAGGCCGCCCCAAAGGACGGCGATGCCCAACCCCAACAGTCCGTTCCAGAGCCTGAGGTCAAAAGGAGCAGCGCCGAAGCGGTCGTCCTGGTCGTCCTCGTGGCGCTGATGGCAGCGCTCTTTACCGCACTCACCCTTGCCTTTACAGCACTTCTTCTTGCAGCACTTGCCTTTTTTGCAGCATTTGCCTTTGTGGCAGCACTTGTCGTGGCAGTCGCCACCGCCGCCGGTGGTGTTGCCGGCGGTTCCGATGGTCTCGGTCAGCTTGGTGATTTGTCCGATGGCATCGTAGTTGAAATCAAACTGCGACAGGGCCGAACCGGTGTTGGTGAGGTTCTTAATCTGGGTCAAGCGGCGGTCGCCGGCATTGGTTGCATAGGTGTAGGCCATGGAAGGTCCGGAGGTCGAATTGACGCCGGTCACCTGGCCGGTTTTGCCCAGATAGCTCATACTGAACGTATCCAGAGCATTGGTGGTCGAGGTGGGCCGCCACAGCTCATCAAAGGTAACGTTCTCGGCCGAACCGTTGACGGTCTGAGCAATGGCGCGGCCGGCCAGATCGTAACTGAAGGAGGCGCTATCTCCGTAGGGCCCGGCGATGGACGTCACTTGATTGGCGCCAGCCGCTCCCACGGCCCCGTAGGAATAGGTGGTCGTGCCCGTCCCATCGGTCATTGTGAGCGGTCGAGGTGCAAAGCTGTCGTAAGTGAAGCTAACTGGGGGAGTGTTTCCGGAGTATTGAATGGTTTTGATGGTGTTGTCCAGGAAATAGGACAGCGACTTGGTCCGCCCCAGCTCATCGGTCACGGTTTTGGGACGGCCACAGCAGGCCTGGTAAGTATAGGTTTGGCTGGAGCCGTTGGCAAAGGTCTTTGCCTGCAGACGGTCCTGAAGGTCATAGGCAAACTGAGTGGACCGCCCGCCGGGATCGGTCAATGTGGTGGGCTTTGCTCCGTTGCCGTAAGCCAGCGAGGTGACGCCACCATTGCCGTCGGTGACGCTGATCAGGCGCTGCACAGCATCAAATTCGAACAGATTCTGGCGGCCCAGACGGTCGGTGGTGCTGACCAGGTCCAGTTTCTGATAAGCCAGGGTTTCCTTGCTGCCGTCGGGGAAGGTCAGCTGAATGGGGCGGTCGCCGCTATCATAACTGGCCGTGACCGTGTAGCCTTCGGAATCGGTAGCGGAAGCAACCCGGCCGGCTGCGTCGTAGGCGAACTGGGTGACCGTATTCAGCGGAGCGCTGACTTGATTCAAATTGCCGTCCTGGGTGTAGGCCAGGCTGGTCGTTTCTCCCAGGGGATTGGTCTTACTGGTGACCTGGCCCCTGGAGTTGTAAGTGAAGACGGTATTCCCGCCCGAGGCGTCGGTCAGGCTCAGAATATTGTGGTTGCCATCGTAGGTGGCGGTAAACAAACTCTTGCCATCGCGCACGGCTGAGGTGACGTCGATCTGGTTTGCAGAGTAGCTGTAGGTGGTGGTGCGACCCATCGGGTCGGTCTCGGATGTCGGGTTGCCTTTGCTGTTGTAAGTCCAGTGGCGTGCTTGGGTGCTGCCATCCCCTAGCAAACGAGCTTCCTGGACCAAGTCCGTGGTCATTCCAGGGTATTCCCAGGTCGGAAAATAGGTGGCGTATTCAGGGTGAGTGGAGGCGAAATAGCTATACCAGATCCTGTTCTCCAGGGGTCGCTTGATGGAGGCCAGGGTCCGACCCGTCAATGAGGCGCTCTCTTCACTGTGCATGAAATGATACTGAGTTGCCTTGGTGTAGTCGATTCCGCCGCTTAGTTGCTCGGGGGTCCAGGCGTAGGCGCTGCGGTAATTCAAAAGAGTGTTCATGTCGTTGCTCACGCCTACGGGAAGCTGAGGTTCGGCGTTATAGGTGCCGGGAGCTTCGTCGCGGTATTCAGCTCGGTAGGTGCGCTCAATCCGCGGATGAGGCCTGACCCTTTTTTAGAAGGGCCAGTGGCTGCAAGCGGAGGGGGAGGAGTGACACGACTACACCCGATCGCCCATAGTCTCCCGAGGAGCAGAAATAGACAAACAAAGATGCTCCAACCTCGGCCCGCTGCAGCAAAGGTTACACTCCCAGTCCGCCCCGCAGTGCCTCCAGATGAGCGCGGAGCGCACTCTTGATGGAGGGCTGGTACTCGAAATCGGTCAGGGCTTTGGCCAGGCTGGCGAAGCGGGTGAATCCCGTGTGCCACGGCAGTCGAATGGGGGTGTAGAAGGGGGCGTAGAGCACGGTCTTTTGCACCGAGTCGACATTGGCCGTGTTGTGCACAAACCCCAGCCCTGACTGAATGTCATCGGGGGTATTGCCCGGGTAGGCGCCCCAGGGCAGATTGACCAGAGCGAAGATAAGACCGGGCCAGACATTCACTCCCACCGCTCCATAGCGCAGGTTCTCCAGGGCCCGGCGCCAGGGCTGGCTGCGTTGCGCCTCTGGGTGCAAAATCATGGAACAGGACAGGTTGCCCCAGATTTTCTCGTTGGCAAAATCCACAGCTTTGAGCAAGAACTCGTTGTAGGGCACGTCCAGAGCTAACTCAAAGAGAACCCCACAGAAGGCTTCTTCCTGAAGCGGCCGGGGGTCTTTTTCCCAATCGATGCCAGGAACCAGCGTCCAGCTGGTGGCCCCCGGTGCGGGAGGTCCGAGTTGTTCCGCGCCGGGATTCTGGCGAATGAGCTTCTCATGGCGCTCTTTGGCGCCGGGATAGTAGCTGGGGCGTGCCGGGACCTTGGACAGGGCGCGGCGCAGAGCGTTGAGAAAGGCTTCTCGTTGAGGCCACTGGCTGCTGGTGATGACCACCTGGGCGGCGTTGCAGTTGAAGCCCGCGTTGGTCACCAGCATGCCGGCGATGTGGCGAGCCTGGTAGTCCAGTTGACGGTTGGACCAGCGAGCTGGCGCCACGATGACAGGGGAGACGGAACCCAGTTCGGCCGTAATGGGCTTGGGGGTGGGCAGGTTGCGACGGATGGATTCATAGGTGTGATGCGAGCCCGTGACGTGCAGGGCCTCCACTTTGGGGTGCTGGCAGGCCAGCGCTCCCTCGGCGGGGCCTCCGCGCACGATGCGCAGAAAACCGTCCTTGATCAGGCAATCGAAAACCTCTTCCAGCACTTCGCCCAGGGGCTCGTGGACGGGGTTCATCTTGAGCAGAACCACCTGATCTTCCATGAACATCTTGTAGAGCACGTCGGTGGCCCCGATCGAGGAGACGTTGCCAGCGCCCAGCACCAGGCCGACTTTGCCTTTGACCGACTCCGGCCGACTTTGGTTGGGATCGGACCAGGTGTGTCCACGCAGGATGGGCCAGGTCAGCATGTCCCAGGTGTCTCCCGGTAGGGCCCGCACCAGTCGGCTGCCCTGGCGCGGGGCCGTCTGAATCTGCTTTTCCAAGAGTCGCAGGTTGCGCAGGGTGATGAGGGGGCCCACGGCCCATTCCTCGCCGGCCAGCTGGGACTTGGGATCGATGCCTTTGATCTGGCAGCAGACTTCGGCCCAACGGGGAGCCAGGCGATAACAGTCTTTGCGAAGCTGGGCCAGATAGCTCAGGCGGCGTGGGGTGGGCGTAGCTTGCCAGGCGGTCAATGCACGCGTTAAATCTTCGAGCCAGCCGTCCAGGGCCGGGGCGGTTATCGCCTCCATGGGGTGGGTCCTCCTACAGGGCCTGTATCAATTCTTGCAGGGCCGCTTCGATATCCTGGGCCAATCCCTGCGCGTTCACCTTGAGGTTTGCGTCCGCGGCCACCCCAAATTTGACTTTCCCCCCATAGCTCAGGACGGAAATTCCCAGCCCCAGTCGGCCGGACTGCGGCACCCAGAACATCAAGCTGTCGATTGCCTGGCCGGCCATGGCGAGAGGTTCCCGGGGTCCCGGTACATTGCTCACCACAGCCGTTCCTTTTGAGCCAAACAGGTCCACAATATGCTGCTGCATATCGGCTGGAATGGAGCCGACCGCGGCCAGCAGGCCCAGCACCACCACCGCTTGGGGCGAGCGTTTGAGCGCGTTCATGCGTTTTTGAACCTCGGCCAGACGCTGCTTCGGGTCGTCCAGTCCCACCGGCAAGCCCAGGAAGACCAGTCCGAAGCGATTGCCCAGAGGCTGCTCTTTGCCTGGTTTGCGCAAGTCTACCGGGATCATAGCGCGCAGATTGATGTGAGCGGCCGGCTCGCCTTCAATCCGGGAGTGGTGGGCCCTCAGGCCACCGGCTACCGCCGCCATCAAGACGTCGTTGACGGTGCAGCCGGCCCGCTGGCGGGCCGCTTTGATAGATTCCAGGCTGATCGATTGGGTGCAGGCGGCAGTTTTGCTCACTCCGAGATGCCCGCGAAAGGGGCTTGGGGGCTCGGTTTCCAGCAGCAGCTTGCCTAAATCTTGAGCCACCGTGCCGTAGCCGCGAGCCACATCGATCAGTTTGCTGGGTTTGACCGTGATACTGGCTTCGTTCACCATGAGCGCCCCGGTACGGTTAGGTGCTTCCAGAACTTCGGCGTCCTGTTCGGTCATGCTCAACAGCACCCGAAGCAGCGCAATGCCGTCCGCGATGGCGTGGTGGATGCGGCAAATCATGGCGCTGCCCTCGCCAAAGCCGTGCACGATATGGAACTTCCACAGGGCCAGCTCACGATCCAGCGGTGTGCTCATCAGCTCGCTCACCAGACGCATCAGAGCGGGTTCGTCGCCGGGGGCTTCCAGAACCCTCAGATCCAGATGATCGTCGAGGTTGAAATGGCGATACTGCTTCCAGAGTGGACGCCCGATGCCAATCTTGGGATAGCCCACGCGCATGCGGAAGCGGTCGTAGGGCATGAGCTTCTCTTCCAGCATCGCCCGCATGACGGCGGGGTCGAGTCTGCCCTTGAAGGTGAACAGGGCAGTAATCATCATCAGGTTGGAGGGGTCTTCCATGTGTAGCCAGGCCGCGTCGGCCCGACTCATGGTGAAACTGCGGCGAACGCGAGCCAAGCTCTTACGGGAGGCTGAAGGGCAGGTCGAGCCCGTCCCAGCATTTCGCAAAATGTTGGCGCAGGAAGTGGGCAGCCTGATCCAGGGATTCCCGACCTTCCGGAATGAGTCGATGAAAAAGTTGCCAGGTGTGGGGCTGATCTTTCCAGACTCGAAACTCCACGTTGACCCCGGCCGCCCGGGCACGCTCGGCCAGGCGAGTGGAATCGTCGAGCAGCACTTCATTGTCGCTCACGTGCAGCAACATGGGCGGAAGCCCGGCCAGGTCCGCGTAGAGCGGCGAAATCAATGGATTGTAGGGGTCGTCCTGGCCGACGTAGAGCATGCGGGCTTTGCGGATGCCGCTGGCCGAGAACATGGCGCAGGCGTCGTTGTTTTCATCCAGCGAGGCGCCGGTGGCGGCCATATCCGTCCAGGGTGAGAACAGCACGCCCGCCGCTGGCAGCGGCATCTTGCTGTCGCGCAGACGAATCAAGGTGCTCAGGGCCAGTCCGCCCCCCGCCGAATCGCCAGCGATGGCGATATGCTGAGGTGACACTCCCTGATGCAGCAGCCACCGATAGGCTGCGACCGCG
Organism: bacterium; assembly: GCA_018266105.1. Lineage (GTDB taxonomy): Bacteria > Vulcanimicrobiota > Xenobia > Xenobiales > JADMJV01 > JADMJV01. The sequence goes on from JAFEBA010000037.1 coordinate 14,780, forward strand.
TCGTCCAGAGCGGCCGGGTAGGGATGTTCGGGAGCCAGGCGATATTGAAGGGCCAGCGTTCGCCCGCCCAGCTGACGCGCCAAAGCGGTGGTGACGGGTCGATGGGTGCGGGGCGAGCAGAAGAAATAGCCGCCTCCGTGCAGGTAGAGAACCACCAGTTCGTTGTGAGCGTTGCGAGAACGCACCCACTCGCCCTTCAGTCCGGCTTCCTGGAAGGGCTTGAAGGTTACCGAGAGATGGGGAATAGGCAGGACCATCAAGCGATTGACCCAGGAGCGAACGAAGCGAACGTCCACCTCCCCGTGGCTTCGATCCTTGACCAGGCGTCGGATGGCCAGACTCACCAAAGCGCTTTGGGTACTGGGCATTGGGTGGATTTTTCGGCCGTCAGCGAAGGGTTCCTTGTGTTGAATTACATTCAGTGACGGGTTTGAGTGTGAGTTTATCGGATGACGCCGGTCAACAAGCAACTGGTCAGAATGCCTGAAGCGACGCCGATGGCGGCGCTTGTTTTGGTGTCCTCGCTGGCGTCCCGGGTAACCAGCCCCATTACGGCGCCGATCCCGGCTGCCACGGGGATGGCAAAAACAGGAGACATTCCCATGGCGGCGATGGCGGTCAGGCCAGGCCCCTCGAAGGTATGGCGGGCCACCGAAAGCACCACCGAACTGACTGCTCCGGCCGCTCCGGCACTCATGAGTGCGGTGCGCGAGTTTTTCAGGCCTCGATAGGTTCCGGCTTGCACCCGACCCACAAAGCTATCTGGTTTCAGCTCCGGGGCTGGGCTGGGGTCCGAGCCGGGTTTTTTGGCTTCGAGTTTGACAGGTTTGGAATAGAAATGCTTGCTCTGAATCTGCATGGTCACTCTGCTCACTTTTTTTGTTTGTGTGAGTCAGAGTAGCCGGGCCGGCTGAAAAATGCCGGAAAGCCAGAGTAAAAAGTTAAACCGGCACCTGGGCGGGCTTACGCGTAAAACTGTCTCGATCAAATGCCTCGGTAAAGCGGCGGAAGAACTCCTTGGAGTGCATCAGGGCGGCGGGCTGGCCGGTTTCAGACTCGATTTCGGCAATGAATTCCAGCCATAGCTTCTCGCGCCGAGAGAGTTCCAGGGGGTCTTTGATGCTGCCAAAGTCCTGCACGTGTTTGTTGTGGCGACAAAGCATGCAGAAAGCGTGCTCTGTATTGGGACGGGGCAGGGGCAGGCGCAGCAGGTCGTGATCGTTGCCCACCTGGTGGACCGGCTGACCCCACTCACTGTAACCGGAAAAGATGCTGCCCAGCTTGCCCAGCGCGTGGGCGACTTTCTTCTGCTTCAGCCCGGTCAATACGGTGGTCATCAGGGGGGTGTGCAGTTTGCGGTTCAGGTTCGGCTCGCTGAGACGCACACTTACCCGCAGTTCGCGTCGGATTACCTTCATCATGCGTTCGGCCGTTATGCGGTTGTCGGTGGCCAGGTGGATCCGTTCGCCAATGCACTCGGGATAGAGGGTGGCGTTGACGATGCCTCGGGCGACCCAGTCGACCGGGATCAGGTTGAGTTCGGCGGATGGGTCGCCCGGGAAGATCTTGGCCATTTGGAACAGGACCTCTGCCTGCGAACGGCGGACCCAGTCCCCCTGGCTTTCCTTGAGAAACTTGCGGGCTCGACCCCAGCTGTTGACCGGGGCATTGACCACTTTCTGGTCTCCGCGGTTATTGCCGGTGCGAGCGTCGCCGATGACGATGGCCGGGCAAAGCTGCACGACTCTAAGGCCGTGCTCAAGCATGAAACGCTCGGTCTCCAGTGAAGCCATGGCTTTGGTCAGTTCATAGTAGTTGTTGTAGAAGTTGCGCGGAAAAACAACCTCGTCTTCGCGGGCCAGGTGGCGCACCTGTTTGCCATGGATATAGCTGGTTTCTACCGAAACATGAGCCACGAAAGGACTGTCTTTGGCGCTTTGCAGGTTGAGTGAGAACTGTAAAGCGTTGCAACTGCCGACGACATTGGCGGAAAACGAGTCCGGATAGGGGTCATCGAAGGCCACGCTGGCGGCGCAGTGGATTACATGGGTGATGGTGCGCGACATCTCTTCCAGCGTTTCAGGGGCAATGCCCATCTGGGGCTTCTCGATGTCGCCGTCGATGAAGCGATACTTCGAGTTGCCGGCAAGCCAGAGCTCCTTCAGTAACTCGGCTCCACGCTCTTCCACGCTCTGGTGGGAGAGCACTTCGCCGGTGATTCGATGACGCACGGTTTTGGGCCGGATCAGAACCACCACTTCCTCAATATCAGGAATCTGAGCCGCCTGATACATGATTTCTTTGCCCACAAAGCCGGTGCCCCCGGTCAAGAACACTCGCATTTTCTTGCCTTGGGCCCGAGCGACGGCCTCTTGTTTCAGCTTCTGAATGCGGCTGGCGATGTCTTCGGCTGTGTATTGGTGTTTTTTGAATCGGAAGTAATAGTCGCGCTTCTTTAAGCCGAAAAGAGTCTTGGAGAGGGCGTCCGGGTCCTTGCCCAGAGCTTTGGCCAGCACATTCGAGGTGGATCGGCCAAAGTCGCGCACCTTACGCATGATCCCGCGGGCCTTCTCTTCATCTCCGGTGCTGCGCACCAGCCAGCTCATCAGAGAACGAGCGTAAGTGTCCACGACATGGTAGTCGCGGTAGTGGGTGACAAGCAACTCCTCCGGGGGGATCTCCCCGGGTAAAATCTCGTTTGTGGTCAGGCTGACCTTTTCGATGTAGAGGTTGGGGCTGTTGTCGGGTGCGCTCATAGAGCTGGGGGTTCGCTCGCCAGGGGTACTTCCCCTGGCCGAGAAGAGCCGGGCATGAGCAGCCTTCTCGTTACCGGGTTCCCTGGATTTCTGGCCAGCAATTTGTTGCCGCGGATTTTGACTCAGCGTCCCGACAGCAAAATCCTGGCCCTGGTCGAGCCCCGCTTTTTGGACATCGCCAAACAGCGCCTGAGCGGATTTGATCCGGCTCTGGCCGCGCGCGTCGATCTCATTTCGGGGGATATCACTCGCCCGGGCCTGGGTTTGGAGCAAGAACTGGCCTGCAGCGAGATTTTTCACTTTGCAGCCCTCTATGATCTGAATCTCGATCGCACCCTGGGTTTACGCATCAATGTGGACGGGACTCAGAACGTGCTGCGCTATGCTGAGCGACTGGGAGGTCTGGAAAAACTCCATTACGTCAGCACCTGCTATGTTAGTGGCAGATATGCCGGACCTTACCGAGAGACCGACCTGGACAAGGGTCAGCGTTTCAATAACTACTACGAAGAGACCAAGTTCCTGGCCGAGGTGGAGGTGCAAAAGTCTCAGCTGCCCTGGGTGATTTACCGGCCCTCGGTGGTGGTGGGGGATTCGCGCAGCGGCGCCACCCTCAAATACGACGGTCCCTATCCGGTCATCAAGTGGCTGTTGCGCTTTCCTTTCTTCTCTGTTTTGCCGCGCATTGGTGATCCTTCGGTGGCCCGCATCAACCTGGTGACCCAGGATTACGTGCTGGATGCCTTGACCTACCTCAGCTTGCATGCCAGCCGACCTGGCACCGTCTATCAATTGAGCGACCCCAATCCGCTCACGGTGGAAGAAATGGTCAGCGAGTTGGGTCGCAACTGCAAGCGTCGCGTCTTTCCCTTGCAGGTTCCCCTGTGGGCGGCCAAGGCCAGTCTGCGCCACATGAAGCCCATCGCCAACTGGTCAGGCTTTACCCCGGCCATGGTGGACTACTTTGTGCATCCAACCCATTATTTGGCCGATAACACCATCGCCGCCCTGCAGGGCTCAGGCATCAGCTGTCCGGATATCCGTCGGGTGTTGCCGCGCCTGGTGGAATACGTCAAGCGTCATCCCTCCCCGGTCGGATGACCACCGTCGTCATCCCCTGTTACAATGATTGGCGCTCCCTGATGGAGCTGCTCCCGGCTCTTGAAAAGGCTTTACCGGCTCCGCTGGAGCTGTTAATCGTGAATGACAATCCCCTGGCGCCGCTGCCCGAACCGCTCCAGTTGGAGGGGTTTCAGCGTATTCGAGTGCTGCAGTTGACGCGTAACCTCGGGCACCAACGCGCCATCTGTATGGGCCTGTCCTGGCTGGCCAGCCAGAAGCCTGGGGAGGGATACATTCTGGTCATGGATGCAGACGGTGAGGACCGGCCCGAGGATGCCGCCCGGCTGCTGCAAACGGCTCAGGAGAAAGGAGTGCTGGCTTTTGCCCAGCGCACCCGGCGTTCTGAATCTTTGTTTTTCCGGATGGGCTACTTCTTCTATCGCAACCTCTACGGGATTCTCACCGGGCAGACCATTCGCATGGGCAATTTCAGCGTGATTCCCGTGGCTCTGTTGCAGAAAGTCACCGCTCTGCCAGAGATCTGGACTCACTATGCGGCCGGAATCCAGCGCGCCAGAATCCCTTACCTGGCCATCCCCACCAGGCGCGGACGCCGTCTTGACGGAGTCTCCAGCATGAACACGACCTCCCTGGTCACTCACGGGCTCAGCGCCGTGGCCGTTCACTCCGACCGGGTCGGGGTGCGGATGTTGCTGGTCTGTCAGGTCTTCATCGCTTTCTTCTTCCTGGCCATGCTGGCGGCGATTGCGGTCAGGCTCTTCACCGATTGGGGGATTCCGGGCTGGGCCACTTCGGCTGTGGGTCTGACCATGATTTTGCTGACTCAGGGCATCATCACTTGTTTCTTCTTCGTCTTTTTCGTTTTGGGCAGCCGCTCTCATCAAAGCTTCGTTCCGATGCGCGACTTCAAGTATTCCCTGGATGAAGTGCTGGTGTGGAAGGACCTGAATTTGTGAAGTACGTGGGCAGCGAGCTGGAGCTTTTCGCTCAGGCTCTGAACTGGAAGGCTTATTTCAGCCGCCAGATTCGTCCTTACCTGGGGGCGGAGGTGGCTGAGGTGGGGGCGGGACTGGGCGGTACCACTCGAGCCCTTCTGGCCGATGGCAAACGTTACGCACGCTGGCTGTGCTTGGAGCCGGACCGGGAGCTGTGCACACAGATACAAGAAGACATAGATGGTGGTCTACTTCCAGCTTTCTGTCAGGCGCAGGCTTCGACACTTGAAGTTCTGGAAGAAGAATGCCTGGACTCCATTTTGTATATCGACGTGCTGGAGCACATCCAGGAAGACTTCGAGGAGTTGGCCCGGGCCTCGCGTCGCTTGCGACCGGGTGGCCATCTGATCGTGCTTTCACCAGCTCATCAGTCGCTTTTCTCTCCCTTCGACCAGGCCATCGGCCACTTTCGGCGCTACAGTCGCCAGAGTCTGGTCGCCTGCGGGCCTGCCTCCTGCCGGCTGGTGTGGGCTCGCTATCTGGATAGTCTGGGTTTCTTTCTTTCCTGGGCCAATTCGCGTCTGCTCCGCCAGTCCATGCCCACGGCTGGCCAGATCCGCTTTTGGGATCGGGTGGTGGTGCCGGTTTCCCAGGGGTTGGACCCGCTGCTGGGCTACCGCTTTGGAAAAACCGTGGTGGCCGTCTGGCGCAAGTGAATTTCAAAGTTCTTTAAACCCCTGGGGCTAGGATGGGTGCGTGAAGATTCAGCACCTGCCCCTGCGTGGATTCAGTAAGCTGCCCGTCGCGCCCAAGGCCGACCAGGGTCCACCGCCTCCTCCCCAGGATGAGGTGGCCCCCTCGCGTTGGAAGAAGATCGGCAGAACGTTCGCCAAAGCTGCCTCGGGTGGGGCCCTGGGCGCGATCCCCGCAGGCCTGGCTGGCTACGCTATCTCCAGTTGGGGCGGCGTGCCGGGGGCCGTTCTGGGAGGCAGCCTGGGCCTGGCGGTGGGCTATCTGTCCGGCAAAGAAGTCCGTGAAATGGCCGAGAAGCTCTCGGCCAAAGACCCCGGACAGCTTAATTTTTTCCATAAACTGGCGCTCAAGATCGGACCCGCCGCCCCCTATGCCTGGGCCGCGTTCGCCGCCACCGAAGGTGCTCTAGCGGGGGCAACCTTTATGCCCGCCATTTCCGCTCTTTGCTTTGCTAAGAAGGGGATGGTCGCAGGCGCGCTGCTGATGGGCACGAAGCACTAGCGGTTGTTCGTCGCCAGTCTCGACCATCTGGTGTTGACCGTGCGCGACCGTGCGGCTACCGTGCAGTTTTACACCCAGGTGCTGGGTATGCAGTTGCGGGGCTTTGGCAATGGTCGCCTGGCCCTGCATTTCGGAACGCAAAAGCTCAACCTGCACGAGGCCGACCGACCGATCGACCCTAATGTTCTTCACGCCACTCCCGGCTCGGCCGACCTCTGTTTCTTGCTCACCATTCCGCTGGAGCGAATGCAAGAGCGCTTGCAGGAACATGGAGTCTCGATTATCAGCGGCCCAGTGTTGCGCAGCGGGGCTCAGGGCGAGATTCGCTCGCTGTATTTCTACGACCCGGACCAGAATCTGATCGAGGTGTCCGAGCCGGTCCCGGGTTCCATGTTCGAACCCCAGAACAGCCCCGAGAATCGAGCCTTCCATAGCCTTTACCAGCAGCGCCTGAGGCAGTGGCTGGAGGATCCGGGCCGCCCGGTCTTGCTGCTGGTTTCGGATTCGGTCATCTTTCACCATCGTGGTCAGCGCAAGCAGTTGAGCCTGCGCCCGCCGTCCTACCACACTTTTAAGGCGGAAGTGCACGCCCAGGTGGCTGCCTGCATGCGGGACGGGCGGGTTCAGGATTTTGGCGCCGCCCTGGAAAGAGGGGCTCGATTGGAGCTCGAGGACCTTCACGCGGCTGTCTTTCCGTGGTGGCAGTCACTTGCCCCGGAGGAACGCCAGCGCTGCGCCATCCTGGCGGCCACTCCTCATCAGCCCCGAGTGGGACGATTGACGGTTCTCTATCTGGAGCGCCTGACCGGGCGTAAAACCGGAATGGGGGCCAGCCTGGACGACGGCATGGTGGTGTTGGAGATGGACTGTGACGAATCCACCGCCCTGCTGACGCTGGCCCGCCACTATCTCGATCAGGAGATCGGCCAGCAGTTTTTCGGGGATCGTTTCCGTATGCAGCGGGACGTGATGGCCGACGCAGCCGGACCGATCATCCAGGAGTTACTTGGCGATTTCCTTGTCTAGCGAGCGCATCAGCAGGTAGGTCAACGGAATCAGGCTGGCCACCACAGCTGTGCTGGCCCAGCACGGAATGCCGGCCTGAGTCTGCAGGGTGACAAAGTCATGTCCGGCTTTGGCCGCGGCCGCGCCTTTGCCGATTCCGCTGGCGGCGTAGAGGGTGGAGTTGGTCATGTTCATGATGCCGTAGCCCATCATGGCGTTGCCGGCCAGGGGATGTTTCTTACGCAGCTTGTAGCCTGCGGCGAAGAGGGCGCAGGAGCTGAGAGCGTCCATCGCTGTTCCGGCCATGGCCACCACCGAGCGGCTGGCGTGGGAGCCCAGATGCTCGCCCAGAGGAGATAGGCCTTGGGCCGACCATTTGGTGACTCCGCCCTTAAAGGGTTCGATGCTGATGTCGGCGGTCGTGCCTGAGTAAAGCGTTTGCACCGCCAGTTTGTGACCGAGTTCGTGAAGGTAGGTGGTGGGTCCGGCTGTGCCCAACAGGTAGGCGCCCGCCCCGATCGCGCCGCCAAAGGCTCTATCCTGCTGGGTTTTGAGCGGGTCCTCGCCCGGCGGAGGGGGTGGAGGAGCCTGAGGCCCTTGTTTCTTGGGCAGACTCTTCAACATCCGGGTTTGGGGGGCGGTTTGGATTTGCATATCTATACCATACGCACGATCCGTACCTGAGGGGTGAATGGAATGTTACTTCTCCGTCGGTGTGGGGGTGATCACCAGACCGGCCTGCCCCAGCATATGGTCCATGTGTTCGCCCAGGCCCTGGCCGGTGGCCAAAACCACCAGGGTGCTCTTGCCTTCCAGTTCTTCTGGCGCAATCGGCGGGAGCTTCAGGCTGAGCAGGATTTGGGGAATTTTCTTGTCTGGGCCCAGGGGAGCGATCACGAACATCGCCTCATCTTTTTCGCGCTTGACGATGCATACGCGGTTTCCGTCGTAATCAAAGACGGGGCCGATACCCTCCAGGTAAGGCTTGTTGTGGCCGCCTGTGAAAATCGGAACCAACTTGGCTTCGATTTCCCCAGAGGCCTCCTGAGAGGTGTAGTAGCCCAGCCGATTGTCGTTGATTCCAGAGTCGGCCCACCAGGTCTCGCTGTCCTTGATTTTTGGGTCCAACGGCGCGCTGGCGTAGCTCTTCAAGAGCTTTTCGGGCAAATCCGGTTGGGGCAGCGGAGATGCCGCCACGGCCACCTTTTCGGTGGGGCTTGGGCTGGGGCTGGCCAGCTCCATCAGCGGGCTGGGTGTGACCTGTGCCGGAGTAGGGCTTCCGGAAGCCCTTTGGCCTTCAGGCGGGGCGCAGCCCCACAGCAGCAAAAGCAGGACTGAACTGAGCCAGAAAGTGGCTGCGGGCGTGTTCTGGCGGGTTTCGGTCTGGCGGCTGAGGGGCTTCATCATCGGGATGATTTAAGGTGCTGGTCTTGAAATCCCTTCAAAGCTCGGAGGCTTGCCAGGAATCCTCGGTTAAAGAGCCCAGTGGCTGGGGTTCCTCGCTCGGGATCGGTTCTTCAGCAATCTTGTCCGGACGTCCGCCCAGGGGCAGCAATCCGAATTCCGGCAGCATTTGCTGCATCGCGTAGATGCCGAAGCAACGGGAGAAGACGCTGAAGGGCGTCTGAACGGCGAGCAGGGTCACCAGGAAGGTGCCCATCAACAGCAGGCCGAGCAGGCCGACACACAGGGCCAGGCCCAGTTCCATGTGCGCCTGGTAGAGCAGGTAGGCCGGTATGCTCAGCACCAGACCGCCTCCCACCAGCGCGATGCCGCAACTAAGCATGAGGGCACAGCCAAGGGTCAGCATAAACACCAGTGAGAGAGCGATTAACGCCAGCAAGAAGAGCAACACCCCCCACTTTTGCCGGCCCAGACTTCCGGCCACCAGGCCCCAGCCCGATTGGACACCTACCTTCTGGCGATAGGCCACGGGAATTACAAAGTGATGAGTGAGCGAGAAAAGCACGCACAGGCTCAGTATGAGCAGACCGATCAGGCTGATTGCGCCCATGGTCACGGGCAGATTGAGCAGCGGGTTGTCGGAGGCCGAGGCGAGCAGGGCTGCGCCGAAACCGACCGCGCCGACCGGTAGTAGAAAAACCAGGGAGACCACCACGGTCCAGAGGAAAAGGCCGGTGCCCTTGCCTTTCAGGCGCCCGAAGGACTCGCCCAAAACGTGTCGGTCGTAAACCACGCTTTCAAGAAGAACAAATTGCGCGCAACTGCTGAGCCAGCCAAAGAAGATGCCGAGAAATATGATGCCCAGTCCGGCCACCAGGATGAGAGGAACAAGTCGGGTGTCAAATTCTGCCAGGCTGGCCGTGGCCAGGGCCAGCCCCAGCACGCCAAACTTCTTTTTGAAATCAATGCTTTGGCCGGCGGGAACTTTGAAATTGAACCCACCACTGCCGCCCGTCAGGAAAGACAGCAGTGCATATCGCCACCAGCGGGAGAAACTTCGTCGTTCCCAGAGCAAGTATTGGGTTCGCGCAAAGGCGTGGCCGGCAGCTGCTGGAATGTCCATCATCAATCAAGGATTCGACCTTCGACCAGGGTCTCCTCGAATTTAAGGCGAACGCGTTCCTTATGCAGACTGAAACCGCGCCACCCGTTAATTTTATCCGTCAGATCGTGGAGGAAGACCTCAAAAGCGGTAAGCACCAGACCGTGGTGACGCGCTTTCCCCCCGAACCCAATGGTTACTTGCATATCGGCCACGCCAAGTCGATCTGGCTTAATTTCAGCCTTGCCCAGGCATTCGGTGGAGTCTGCCATCTTCGCATGGACGATACCAATCCGCTCAAAGAAGACGCACAATATGTTGAATCGATCAAACGGGATGTGCAATGGCTGGGCTTCGATTGGGGCACGCGGGAGTTCCATGCAGCCGATTATTTTCAAGACTTTTTTGACTGTGCAGTAAAGCTGATCAAGCTCGGCAGGGCATATGTCTGTGACCTATCGGCGGATGAAGTGCGCGAGTATCGCGGCACCCTGACCGAGCCAGGCCGCCCCAGTCCCTGGCGGGATCGAAGCGTGGAAGAAAATCTGGATCTGTTTTTGGGTATGCGTGACGGACAGTTCGAAGACGGCTCGCGCACGCTGCGGGCAAAAATCGACATGGCTTCGCCTAATATTAACCTGCGCGATCCGGCCATTTATCGAATTCGCAAGGCCCATCACCATCGGGCTGGCGACGCCTGGTGTATCTATCCGATGTACGATTACGCCCATTGCATTTCCGATTCTTTGGAAGGGATCACCCATTCCATTTGCACCCTCGAGTTCGAGAACCACCGGCCCCTCTACGACTGGTTTCTGGATACTTTGCAGTTACCGGTTCATCCGCAGCAAATCGAATTTTCTAAACTTAAGCTTCAATACACCATGTTGGGCAAGCGTAAGCTTCGCGAAATGGTGACGTCTGGTCTGGTCAGCGGCTGGGATGACCCGCGCATGCCGACCATCGCCGGTATTCGCCGTCGCGGCTATACGCCGGAGTCAATTCGAGACCTTTGCGAAAAGGTGGGAGTGACCAAGAGCGAGGTTTGGACCGAACTTAGTTACCTGGCTGAGTGCCTGCGTCATGACCTGAATACCAAAGCCTATCGGGTCATGGGTGTTTTGCGACCGTTGAAAGTGGTGCTCACCAATTATCCTGAAGGTCAGATTGAAGAGCTGGACGCTGCCTACTTCCCCGAAGACGTGGGCTTGCATGGTAGTCGCAAGGTGCCATTCGGTCGGGAGCTTTACATTGAACAAGACGATTTTATGGAGGATCCTCCTAAGAAGTATTTCCGTCTGCAACCGGGGGGCGAAGTTCGCTTGCGGCGAGCCTACATCATTAAGTGCCAGGAGGTCATCAAGGACTCCCAGGGCCGCGTGGTGGAGGTGCGATGCAGCTATGATCCCGACACTCGCAGCGGCAGCCCCGGTGAACATCGGAAGGTGAAGGGCACCATCCATTGGGTGGAGGCCAGCACCTCGGTGCCGGCCGAAGTTCGTCTTTTTGAGGAGCTGTTTACGCTGGAGCAACCTGACAATCTAAAAGACGGTGACTACCGAGATTTTATCAATCCCAATTCGCTGGTGGTTCTGCCCGATTCCCGATTGGAGCGCAGTCTGGCCCACAGCAAGGTGGGTGAACGTTTCCAGTTTGAGCGCCAGGGATATTTCATCAAGGACCAGGACTCAACTGTAGACAAACCTGTCTTCAATCGGATCGTCCCGCTCAAGGACGGCTGGGCCAAGTTGCTTCAGAAGCAGTAGCCGACTACAGATTCTTGAGGGCGAGGACCAGAAAATCTCGGTCGGAGTAATTGCCTTCGCCCTTGAGCAGTCGGCCTAAAATGCGGTCGGCCTGACGCACGATCAGCAAGTTTTTGGAGGGAATCAAATAGAGGCGCTGGTCGCCGGCGCCGGCGGCCATCCAGATGTCCTCGGGCAGCGACTTTTCCTTTCCGAGTTCGGCGATCTGACCCATGGCTTTGCCCATGTTGAGGGCAATCGAGGGATCGACCTGCCTCTTCAGCCACCAGGTCAGTCCGTAGGCAGGGTTGGCGGAGGTACCCTGAAAGCAGGTTGCCAGTTCTTTCTGTTGCTTTAACACCCAGAGTCCGAACCGAGCCCAGTTGCGGGCGTTCAATTTTGCGCCTGAAGGCAGGTGGATCTGCCCATCGCTGCCCCGCTTCCAGTCCTGATACTCGACCTGAGCCGGTTTGAGAACGTGTTTCTCCAAGAGGCTCAGTGGATCGGTTTGAAATTTTCGCCGCAAATATTCGCCGAAACATTGGTAAGGGGCGGGCCCGTATTGAAAACGGGTCCCGGCCGGATAGCGCTGGCCCACCTGCAAAGCTTTGGCGAAAGTGGGCGGGCGGCCAATGCTGCCACCCGGAATGCCACTGGTCAGGGTGAGCAGCTGCCGAACGGTGATCTGCCCTCGGGAGTCGCCTGACCATTCGGTCAGAACCGGGCCCATGGGTTCGTCCAGGTCGAGTTTCAGGACCAGCGCCAAAGTCCCCCAGAAACTCTTGGTCCCGCTGGCCAGCTCGTATCCTGGCTCGGAACCGGAGCTCTCGTCTTCAAACAGGGTTTGCCCGTTCTGCATCACCAGCAGAGAAACGCCATTTTCCCTGAGGTTGTAGGCTTTGAGGGCTTTCCAGTTGGATTGCGCCCAGGCTGCCTGAACCCAGCTGGCGGAAAGCCCCAGCAGGAAATCTCGGCGCCTCATCCGCCTGTAAGCTTGCGAACCAGGGCCACCAGTTGGCCGGTTTGAGGCTCTTCCGATTCAAAACGCAGGCCGACCAGATTGAAGCCGCCCTGACCCGAGACCCGGCGCACGTCGGCCCGAATTTCCAGGTTGCCCATTTTGAGGCGCAGCTCCTGGCCCACGATCAAAGAAGCTTTGGTTTCCACCCGGCAGCCGGTTACTGAGATGTCGCGCATGCGGGCTTCGAAGCTATCCGCGCCGGTCCGACCTTCGATGGTCCAATCCGTTCGCACCCGAATGTGTCGCCGCTTTTGCTTGGGGTGTCCGGCTATCTCGTCCACGTGTTGCTGCATCCAGGTGCCGCGAATGGCTCCAATGAACTTGAGTCCGACCCGACAGAAGTTGCGGCTGTTTTTTTGCCAGACCACTTTGGCTTTGGTCGCCAGGGGTTGACCGGTTTGATTTAACTCGACGGTGCTGCCCACTTTCAGCTTAGGGGCCAGGGCCAGGTCGCATTCCAGGCGCAGGCCACCCTGGGCAATCTCGCGCACCGAAATAGAACCCTGGTTTTTGCCCAGGGTGAGATCGAAGCGGCAGCGAGCCCGCACGAACTGGCGGCGTTCCTGCCCGTTCCAGGTCACTTTGGGTCCAAACAATCGCTGGATAAGGTCCAACATAAAGGCCGAGTTTCGCAGCCAGACCTTTAAGACCTTGCTCTGGTAGCGGTCAAATCGGTCAGAGTTTTTTGGAATCGCTGCAGCGCGTTGCTTAAGGAGTGTTGCCGCGCGATATGCGCCACTTTGGCCGGGTCACGTGGCTGAACGGGCAGATCCAGAGGTTGGGCCGGTAAGGGAAGGTCTCGAACAGGCATCACCACCTGGGAGGCCGCCTGCAGATAGTCTTTGGAAGCCTCCAGCCTGGCCTTGATTTTGGGATTAAGGTCCGGGGCTTGCTGGAGGGCGGCCAGACTGCCGTATCGAGCGATCAGGCTGGAGGCAGTCTTTTCGCCGATGCCGGCCACGCCCGGCAGGCCGTCGGATGGGTCGCCACGCAACAGGGCAAAGTCTCCATAACTGCGTCCGGGAATCCCATATTTTTGGGTAATCCAGGCCTCATCCACGAGCTGGATGCCGCCCTTGGCCGGATAGAGCACCCGCACCCGAGGATCTTCCACCAGGTCAAACAAATCGCGGTCACCCGAGAGAATCTCGATCTCCTGGCCCTGGTGGGAGTGGGCCAGGCTGGCCACAATGTCCTCGGCCTCGTAGCCGGCCAGGCCTACAACCGCCAGCCCTAGCGCATCCAACAGCTCTCGTCCCAACGCTTCCTGAGGCGTCACCGGATCGGGCAAATCGCCGACCCGATGGGTTTTGTACATCGGCAATGCATCCACTCTGAATTGCGGCCGCCAGTCGTCATCGCAGCAAATGGCCAGGCCAGCCGGCTTTCGCTCTTGCAGCACGCGGGCCAGAGAGCTGAGAAAGCCGTGCACGCCGTTCATGGGCAGGCTGGAGGGGGTGGAGTGATAGGCCCGGTAGAGCATGCTGGAGTAGTCGATGAGTAAAAGCATGGAGTCCCTTTCGCGCAGCCGATCCTCGGGCCTTCAGAAGGAGCTGTCCGCCTCAGGGGTGGTCGATCAGTCCATCCACCGCGTTGTAGCGAGGAAAGTTGCGTGAAGGCTTGTGAAAGCTTGAATAGGCTTGCGCGTGATTGTCTCCCACGCAGGCAAAGCTGAAACTGTCGGGGTTTTGGGTCACAATGTAGTTGGTGTAAGTTATCTTACCGGCGCTTGGACAGGTGGGTAAGGTTTTAAGGTAGATGGTGTTGTTTAATTGCTCCAGTTGGCGCGGATAGCGCCCACCGTTGTCAGAGGCATACATCTCCAGGGCGGTGGCCAGGTTCTTGCAGTTGGACTTGCAGACGGTCAGTTGGCCCCCGCAGCCTTGGTGATAAAAATTGGGGAGCAGCAGTCGAATCGTTGCCGTAAGGCCCAGCGCCAAGATTGGAAGAATCAGGACGAGACGCCACCAGGGTCTCGGCCGAGGCGGTTCGCCTTCCTGGCCCGACATTCCAATGGCGAAGGAGGGTTCCGCTGACTCAGACATTTGAACCTCCGCGGTTTACAAAGCGCAGTCCCAGCAGGGGAAAGGTCATGAGAATTGCGCTGCGAGCCAGTTGCTCATCTCGGGCGGTTGGCATGCCGCTGGCAAAGACTTCGGCCACCATTCCCAGGCTCCAGATCAGGGCCGCCAGGTTGGCAACCCGGGCCAGACGGCCCGGGTTGAGCTGCAAAAGGCCCAGCAGAGACGGCGCCAGGTAGAAGGCGGACAGGTTCTGGAGCTGCAGGGCGTAGGCTCCCCCCAGAACCCATTGACAGCATATCAAGACCACTCGCTGCTGCTGTATCCTGGCAGTGCCGTTTTTTTCCAGACGGAGCATCAGTGAAGGCCAGAACAGGGCCAAGGAGGCCAGGGGTCCAGCCGCCAGCAGAGCGGCCAGAGTCATCCCAAGTAGACCAGAAAAGAACAACTCGGCCGGGATTCTCAAGCGGGCTAAGGAGCGTTGCACCAGCCAGAGCAGGTCGAAGCAAGTATACAGGCCGAGCATCGTGAGCTGGGCCGGCTGAGCTCGGAAACTGGGGGGTGCCAGCACGGTGAGCAGGATCAGCAGGCGTATGATCAGCCAGAACATTAAGGATGTTCCTCCAATCCGGTGTCCGAATTGTAGCCTGGGTAGTTGTCGCTGCTTTTGCCTGTCCACTCGTAGGAGGGGGCGTGATTGTTACCCACGCAGGAAAAATGATAGTGATTTCCCGCCCCAAAAACTCGATAGTTGGAGTAGGTTACCTTGTTGGCGGCGGGGCAGGTCGGGATGATTCTCAAATAGTTGCCCTGAGTGAGTCTGCTCAGTTCCAACGGGTAGATTCCTTTGTTGTCTTCGGCGTACATCTCCAGAGCGGTGGCGATGTTCTTACAGTTGGACTTGCAGGCCGTCAATTGCCCCTGGGGGCGGACCTGGATCAGGTTGAGAAAGCCCAGGGCAAAGACAAAACCACCTGCGAAAAGGCTGAGGTGAGCCAGGCTGAGCAGACAACTTCCCTTGGGCCTGGAGTCTTCTTCCAGTCCCGGCACCCCGATCGCAAAAGCTTCTTCTTCAGACATATCTTTCCATACGCTCTTTCGTCAAAAGAGTTCAAAGCCGCTGCTGGCCAATGCAACTTCCTGAAAGTCGAGGTATGCTTGATTCGCCAGAACCTGCTCCATCAATTATCTCAGCTTCTGCAACGGGTCAGCCAGAGCCTGAGCAAGCCCGATCCGCAGAACGCTTGCGCCAGCTGCTTTTCTTGTTGCACCGCCCGCGGACTAACCCAGCATCGGGTCAGCGAGATTGAATTTGCTCTGATCGAAGAGCGGGTTGGACAGGCGGCCGCCGACCGTTTCCGCACTTACATCGCTAAGAAGCAAGACGCTCAGGGCAACTATGTTTACGAGCGTTGTCCTAATTATGATTGGCGAACCCGCGGTTGCGGGGTCTACGAGCACCGACCCTTTGCCTGTCGGGTGTTTGGCCACCTGAAGCCCCAGGGCACCTCCTTCCCCAGCGGCTGTTACTACTCGGAACGTGCCGAGGCCTTTCCGGCCGAAGATTATTTCGATAAGGTGCCCGGCGCTCAGGAACTGCGGTTTCTGTCTCGGGAGTTTTCCTTGCTCACGCCTCCGGTGGCCGCCCACTATCTGGACCCGGAACAGCCTGCGGAAGCGGACGTCAGTCGTTTGGGCCAAACTGACCCGGTGGATCGGGCTTTGTTGCTGCAGCTTGAGGGCCGCTTAGAAGAGGCCGCTATCTTGTTGATTGAAGCCCGCGGCCATCGCCTGTCACTCTATCTAGACTACTGTCTTGCCTGTCTGTTGACTCAGTTGGAGCAGCACGAGCCCGCCCTGGCTTTGTACGAGACCCTGCTGGAGAGTTTGCCAGAGAGGAGGGACTTTAATTATTACGCCGGTTATCACGCCCTGCAGCTTGGCCAGCGGCGCAGGGCTCGTGAGCACTTTCTGGCAACCGTTGAGGCGCTGCCCAATCACTCGCTCGCGCTGGGTTTTTTGGGATACATGGAGCTTCAGCAGGGCGGCTGGCTTGAAGCCGAGGTCTGGCTATTGCGCGCTTGCGCCGCCGACCCCGACAACCCCTACTTTCGCGCTCGCCTGCAATTGATTCGTGAGAAGTCGGTCGGATTGACGTAATCCCTCCCGCCCGCTACCCTTCCGTGCATGGTCGAGCTGAGCGGAGACATACACGAGGGCGGTGGGCAGATATTGCGCACGGCGCTGGCGCTTTCGGCCCGGACTGGACAGGCCTTTCGTCTGGTGCGCATCCGAGCCGGTCGGGCCCGGCCCGGGCTGCAGGCTCAACATCTGGCCGCGGTCCGTCTGGCCGCCCAGCTATGCGGGGCCAGGGTTCAGGGTGACAGCCTGCATTCGGGCCAGCTCATTTTCGAGCCCGGACCATTGCGTCCCGGCCTTTTCAGCGCAGATATCGGCACGGCAGGCTCCATGACGCTGCTGTTACAGGCCAGTTTCTGGGCTCTGGCGGCCATGCCCGAAAGCTGTGAGGTGGAGGTGCGCGGCGGCAGCGACGTGCAGTGGGCTCCGCCCCTGGACTATCTCGAGCACGTGACTCTGCCGCTTTACCGTCAACTGGCGCCCATCCAGAGTTTGCAAACGACGCGAGGATTCTTTCCCAAAGGCCAGGGCCGCTGGAGGTTTCGCGTCAGTCCGAGCGGCCTGAGCAGGCCACTGGAGCTGGCTGCGCCAGCTCGTTGGGATTCTATTCGGGGCAAGGCGGTGGCGGGTCGCGATCTGGCTGAGCGCCGGGTGGCCGAAAGGCTGGCCGAGCGAGCTTCGGCCATGCTTCAGGCTGAGGTTCAGATGGAGTATGTGCGCAGCGCCAGTCAAGGAGCCGTGCTCACCCTGTGGGCCGAGGACCCCCGCCTGAACTGCGGGGTGGGCGTGCTGGGTGAGAAGGGCAAGAGTTCAGAACAGGTGGCCGACCACGCGGTGGAATTGTTGCGCGCCAAGATGGCCCGCAAAGAGCCGGTGGAGGAATATCTGGCCGACCAACTGATTCCGCTTCTGGCCCTGGTGGGTGGGAAGCTGCGTTGTCAGGAGCTCTCCCCTCACTGTCTGGCCAATCTTGAGGTGGTTTCCGCCTTCCTGGGTCCCCGTATTCGCAATTACGGTTCATTGTTGACTACCCGGCCCTATGAACTGGTGGTGCTGGTGGGTTTGCAGGGAGCGGGCAAGAGTAGCTACGCTCGCAGCCAGCTTCCTCAGCATCGTCTGGTCAGCAAGGACCTGATTCGAAATAACAGCAATCGCCAGCGCCGTCAATTGAAGTTGATCGAAGAGTGGCTTCAGGCCGGCGAGCCGGTAGTGGTGGACAACACCAATCCCCATCCTGAGGATCGACTGCCTCTGATCGAGCTGGCCAGGAGATGGAATGCTCCAGTGCGGGCGGTGTTTTTGGACACTCCCCGGGAGCTCTGCTGGGAGCGCAACGCCGCCCGCGAGCAGCCGGTGCCTGAGGTCGGTCTTAAGGTGGTCCACAGTCGATTGCAGGCTCCGAGCCTGGAGGAAGGCTTTGACGAGGTGATCAGGCTATGAAGTTCGATGCTTTAGAAGAGCGGATGCGCTCTTTGGAGGTCTACCACTCGCTAAGAGTGCTCCCCCAGGCCTGGCCCATCCTGAGGGTGGACGGGAGAAACTTTTCCAAGTTCACCGAGAAGCGCTTTCAGAAGCCCTTCGATCCCGCTTTTCATCAGGCCATGGTGCAGGCTTCCACTCGCCTGCTGGAGGAATTGCACGCCCTGTACGTTTACACGGAAAGCGACGAGATTTCCATCCTCCTGGATCGCGAGACCCGCCTTTTTGACCGTGAGCACGAGAAGCTGGTGTCGATTTCTGCGGCCACGGCCAGCGCCGCACTCAGTCTGGCTTTCCAGGCCGAAGTGCACTTCGATAGTCGTTTGTGCGTGGCTGCCAATTCCGGCCTGGTGTTGGACTACTTCCAGTGGCGCCAGGCCGACGCCGCTCGATGCTGCTTGAACGGCTGGTGCTACTGGACGCTGCGCCAGGAGGGGCTCACGGTGCGGGAGGCGACTCGTCAGCTTCACGGCCGTAATTTTTCCTGGAAGAATGAGCTGCTTTTTCAGCGCGGCATCAATTTCAACGATTTGCCAGGTTGGCAGAAGCGGGGGAGCGGCATCTATTGGCAAGAGTATGAGAAGATTGGTTGCAATCCGCTGACGGGAACCGAGACATGTGCCATCCGGCGCAGGATTCACAAGGATGAGGATTTGCCCATGGGCTCGGACTATGCAGAATTTTTGAAGGGATTTCTCGGAGGGGCTTAAGTTTTCTAAGCCAACTTCCGAATCAGCATGGGTGGAGGGACATGCGATGGAACGCATTAGCTCAGCCACCCCGCCCGCAGCTAAGAATCCGCCCTCGGTCAAGAAGACCGAGAGCAGTGCAAAGCCCGCTGCCAAGAAAGCTGTCAGCAAGGACAACGGACCGGGCCAGGCGGCTCAAATCGACAGCAAACAAGAGAACGAAAAGAAGCATTCCGTATCGGAAAGCCAGCAGGCGGCCCACGATTTCGATCTGGCCCTGGCCGCGCTCCACGCGGGTGACTATGACTCCGCTGCGGCATTGGTGGAAAAGTTGCGCCGCTCCGGGCAGAGTGCGCCTAACTCCTACGGTTTGGCGGCCGTCCAGCTGGGCTTGCTGATCCAGGAGGGCAAGGACTGCGAGGAACAGCACAAGATTCGTAGCGCGTTGCAGGCTTTTGCCAAACAGGCTCGGCCTGCCCACAAGGATGAAGTCCAGGTGGTTGACCGCTCCGTTTGATAAGGATGCCGGCCGGAGGCGTGGAAGAGTCACTCCATGGAGGACCTTGAGTTACTCAAACAGGCACTGGAACAGGCTGATTTCGGGGTGGTCATCTCGGCTCTGGATTCAAGCCTGCTGTATCTCAACCTGAGCGCGCGGCGCTTATTGGGAGTGGGCGCGGACGTGCCTGCTTCGAGTCTGAACGCGTTGAGTTTTCGCTCTCAGGCCGCCGGTCAGGTGGTCTGGGAGACTCTGGTTCCCGAAGTGGTCAAGGGTCATCGCAAGACCTGGACTACGGTCTTGAGACGACTGGACGGTGTGGAAGTCCCGGTTGAACAAACCATCTTCCCCTTGACGAGCGCGGACGGACGCCCGGTCTTGTGCGGAATCATTCGCGATCTTCAGAGCCAGTTGAATCGCGAAGCCGGCCTGGCTCATGCGCTCCAGGAATCCGAGGCGGCCAGTCTGGCCAAATCTGAGTTTCTGACCAGCATGAGCCATGAGTTGCGTACTCCCTTGAACGCCATTCTGGGGTTTTCCCAGGTGCTGCGCCAGCAGACCTTCGGCGCCGTCAATGCCAAACAGAAACGCTACCTGGATAATATCCTCAGTAGCGGCCAACATCTTTTGAAGCTGATCAACGAGGTCCTGGACCTTTCACGGGTCGAGTCTGGCCATCTGGACCTGGACCTGGAGGCGGTGGATCTGCGCTGCCTGGCTCAGCAGAGTCTGGAGCTGCTCCGCCCGCTGGCGGAAGAGAAGGGTCTCAAGCTCGAGTTCGAGTCGGCTCCCGAGCCCGTTCAGGCTTATTGTGATGCGATGCGCTTGCGCCAGGCAAGCCTGAATCTGATCGGCAAT
Organism: bacterium; assembly: GCA_018266105.1. Taxonomy (GTDB): domain Bacteria; phylum Vulcanimicrobiota; class Xenobia; order Xenobiales; family JADMJV01; genus JADMJV01. The sequence goes on from JAFEBA010000037.1 coordinate 34,770, forward strand.
GCCATCAAATTCACGCCAAAGGGTGGCAGTATCCGAGTGCGGAGCTATCTCCAGGATGACTGCGCCTGTCTGAGCGTGCAGGATAGCGGAGTTGGTATTGAGACTGCCGATCTGGAGAGAATCTTCGGCGTTTTCGAGCGCGCGCGCAACGGATACTCGCGCACCCAGGAAGGCACCGGACTGGGATTGGCCTTGACTCGCAAAATTCTGCGTGCTCAGGGTGGAGAAGTCACCGTCGAGAGTGAGTCCGGTCAGGGCTCGCTGTTTCGGTTAAGCTTGCCCATCTATCGAGGTCAGATTGGCTCTCCGGAGCCTGCTCCTGGGGCCAACACTTATGTCAACGACGCTCAAAGGCTGAGAGTCCTTGAGCAGACTGGTCTGCTGGATTCGTTGCCTGAGGAAGCCTATGACCGCTTCGTGCGCCTGGCGGCCGATTTGCTGGAGGCCCCGACGGCCGCTCTTACTTTGGTGGACCGCGACCGGCAATTTTTCAAGAGCGCGCTGGGACTGGGGGAGCCCGTGGCCAGCGCTCGCGAGACCGCTCTCTGCTATTCCTTCTGTCAGCACGTGGTGAATCAGCGGGAGCCTCTCTCGGTGCAGGACGCTCGGGAGGACGAACGGGTCCAGCATAGCCCGGCCGTTGCTGAATTGAACGTCATCGCCTACCTGGGAGTGCCTCTTTCCGTCAGCGGCGAGGTGGTCGGAGCCCTGTGCGTGATCGATTCCAAGCCGCGCCAGTGGGACCCCAGGCAGTTGCGCGTTCTGAATGATCTGGCCGCGGCCCTCAATTCCGAGCTGGCCTTGCGCTGGCAAACGCTGCGCGCCCGAGCCTCGGAAGCTCGATTGGAGCTCCTGGTCAAGTCGGCTCCCCTCAAATTCTGGACCTTGTCTCGCAGACCAGGCGCTCAGCCGCGCTGCCTGGATGATCATGCCTGGGGGCCTTCGGCCGAATGGCTGGAAGCCGCCCTGATCGCCCGTCAGCCCCATCTGGAGTTGGGGGAGACCTATCAATGGGACAGGCTGGATCGAGATCGATGGATTTTGGAGCGAGGCCAGCCCCTCAACAGCGACGAGTTTGTGGGTTGCTGGGTGGACCTTTCGCAGCTATTGCACGGTCAAGGGCGGGCCCTGCACGCATAGCTTTGTGACCGGGCCCCAGGCCTGACTTTCTGTTTACAAACCCGGGCTTACACCCGGGTACGCGGTCGGGGTAGGATGGCCGTGCTACAAACAGATACAGCACACAGGAGCCGACCACAATGTCTATCACCGCTAGTTCGCCGCGCCTTATGGTGGGGGTGCCCACCGGATATCTGTCACCTCAGATTCCTCCGCCCAATACCTACCATGTGAATTCGGTAGGCATTGAAATCGAACCCGGCCTTGGCATCAGCCTGGACGGCAAGGCCATCCTGGTTGGACCGAAGGACGCCACTGAAAAGTTCGACATTATCGGTCATCTTTCGGACGGAACCATGCCTCAGCGTGACTTTCAAGTCACCCGCCAGGGCCTCCAGGCACTGGTCAACGGTCATTACGATAACCAGGACTACAGCCTCAATCAGCAGGGCAACCGCCTGGACGTAAAGGGCTCTGAAGACGTTCAAAATTTTAGTGCCACTTACCGCGCCGATGGCATCGACGTGGCCAGCAAATTTCCGGCTCGGGCCTATACCGTCAACGTCAATGGCTCTGAGGCATCCGTCGTCTCAGCCTGGCAGGACGGCCCTAAGTATAAGATTTCCCAGGAGGGTGGCACCACCAGGGTGGACGCGGGCTCGCCCGAGGGCAGCTTCACTTTCACTCGCAAGGAAGATGGCAGCATCTTGATCGATGGCCAGCTGAAACCCCAAGACTTCGATATCAAAAGGGAGAACGGCAAGCTGGTGGTGCAGGGATATTATCCCCAGCAGCACTTCGTGATTGGCTAGTCAACAGCTCCTAAGCGCTGACCAGGTGTCTCAAGAAGGGTCGTAGCCGGTTAAAATCCAGCACGACCTTTTTGCTATTGAGCGCGTCTCGCGATTGGGCCGCCACCTGATTGTCAGGCGCCAGCTCCAGGGCTCGCAGCAAAATGGCCATGGCCTCAGCCGAGAAACCTTTCTTGTGAGCCAGGAAAGCCGCTTCGGTGAGGCGTGATGAGGCCGCTCGCTTCTCGCCCTGAGCTGACAGCGCCACGGCGTTGCGGACCGTGTCCGCCACTGAATCGGGCAGACACACCAGGCTATCTACTTCCAGCGCATCAGGGGTGATGCGCACGTTCAGGTAGACAGTCCAGCTGGGAGAGATTTCTAACACGATGCGCAGGCAATCGAAGTCGGTGGCTTCCACCCGCACAAAGGCCTGCTTGAGAGCGGTTTCGATATGCCCCTGGTTGAGCCCGAAGGGCAGCATGCACTTGGGTCCCATGCGCAGGCCGTGCTTGCGGTAAACGTTCAGGCAGCGGTCTAGCGGGCTGGTGCCCAGTACTTCCGCTTCGAAACGCATCGGATACTGGGGAAACAAGTCTTTTTGTAACTGTGTGGCTTTGCGTCCCAGTGCAATGTGCAGCTTTTGGCCTTGCAGAAAGGCTTTGCCCATGCCGTTGTCCAGGGCCGTAACCAACCAGCGCAACCAGCTTTCGAAGTCTGGAAACACCACCGGTCGAAAGGGTTGAAGCTGGAAGTATTGCAACAAAGAGCCTGGAGGATTGCCAAAACTACCCTGCAGGTCGAGGCACAGGTAATCCTCGGAGCCGCTATCCAGCAGTGGAATCCAGGCGCCGCTCCACCAACCGGTGGTGCCAGGAGGGCTGGGGCGTCGCCAGGACTCGACCACGGCAGCCATTTCTAGCGCTTCCAGCATGGAGCCGCCAGGGCAGTGCTCGATTTCCCAGGTGCACTCCCAAATCACGCCGGCCGGAAGCCAGTGGAAGAACTCTTTCAGTGCTCCTGGCGGATCTTTGATGCCCAGGCCCATCAGCGCTGCCAATCGCGTCTGATCGTTCGCGGCCGCTGGCAAATTGGGTATTTGCGCGCGCAGACTCTTGTCCAGTTGGGCCAACCAGGAATTCATGGGCTAACAGCTTCCTCCAGGAGTGGCCCTTTGATTCTCCCGCGAGCGGGACCTCCATGGCGGCTACGGGTTTTCTTTGCGCAGGCGAATCTTGACGGTTTCGGCGTGACTGTGGATGGAGAGGTCGGAGCCTAGCTGAATCGGCTCTTGAGAGGTTGCGCTCATATCAAAAGTTTGAGCAAAGCGACACATCAGCAGGTTGTTTTCCAGCCGCCCTAAGGCCTGGCCGATACAGGCGCGCCGGCCGGCACCAAAGGGAGCCGAAGCGGGTGTGGCTGAGTTAAAGCGGTCGGAATGAAACTCGTTGGCCGGGTAGCCGGTGGAGTCGCTGCCCCAGACCTGCTCATCCCGATTGGTGACGTAGAGATTGGTCACAAGCGTGGTTCCATTTTCAATTTTCACAGGCTTCTCTGTCGGTCCCACGGTCATATCCTGTGTGGCTTCGCGCATGAAAAGGTAGAAAGGCGGATACAGGCGTAAGGACTCGTCGGTCACGTTGTCGGCCTGCTTCAGATCGCTGAGTTCTTTGAAGGTCGGCCTGCGCGAGCCCAGTTTCTGGTCGATTTCCTTTTGCAAACGGGTGTATTCCTCGGGGTGGCGGGCCAGCATCAACAGGGACCATCCCATCAGGGTGGCGGTCGTTTCGTGACCGGCTTCCAGAAGCGATAGCACTTCGTGGCGCAGGCGCTCCGAGTCCATGGGTTGGCCGGTAGAGGGATCGACAGCCTCGATCAAGCCGGTCAACATATCCGAAGGACGTTCTGGACTGGCCTTGCGCTCTTCAATCAATCGGTCCACGCTGTTGAGCGTCTTGTAGGCATCGCGTAGTTCGCCCATTCCTGGCAACTTGCTCAAGCTGATATCGGTGGGATTGATGGATTCCTTGGTCAGCCAGTCGATTTGGGTGGAAAAGGCTTTCTGAAACTTGCCCAGCTCAGCATCGCTGAACTGGGTTCCGAGAAAGACCTGTAGGGCCACGTCCAGCACGGCTCGCTGCATTTCTTCGCGCGGGTTGATCTCCAGTTCGCCATTGGGGGCGGCTGCCACACGGGCCTTGAGATTTTCGATATGGCTGTCAAAGATCTGACTGAGTTTGTCGACCATGCCGTCGCTGTGCACCAGTTTGCCGCTGAGGTGAGGTCGCAGGGTCTCCTGAATGAACTTCCAGTCCTGGCCACCGCTGAGGAACATGTTCTTCTTGCCGATGAGGAAGCTGGCCCCGTGTCCCTGCAGCTCGGATTTTTTCCAGCTCTCATCCCCGCTGTCGGTGTTGAGCAAGGCCTCACGCAAGACGTCCAGGCGAGTATCGAAAAGCAAATGGCCCTTGGTGGGCAGGTCCACCGTAAAGGAGGGCCCGTGCTTGGCGTGAGCTTCGCGCAAGAAAGCGGCCGGGCTGTCGGTAAACTTCAGGGCCCTCAATCCAAAGCTCAGGGGGCTGACTTCTCGAGTGTCCGGAATGGCCGCAAGGGCGGCCACCTGTCCGGCTGCGGCCAGGGCCGCCTGAGTGGCAGTTTTCTGACCCTGCTCGGCCAGTTGTTCTCGCTTGAGCTCACGGCGGGCTTCGGCCACCATCTGATTGAGTTCATCCAGGCCTTCCACCTCTTTCCACTCACCACCCGGCACTCGCATACGCAGGGGCTGATGAGTGTTGGCCAGCTCGATCGCCTTTTCAATGTCCGTTTCTCGCCACTTTGACCGCCAGAAACTGGGGCCGCGCTGCAACTGGACGCCCAGCTCCTCGGCTAACTGGACCAGCGAGGGGCTGGGGTCAGGCCTGGGCTTTTTGCTGGCCGTTTTTGCGGGAGCGGGCTGGGGCTGAGCCTGCTGAGCTCGCAAAAAGGGGCAACGGGACGCATTGGAGGTGACATTCATCTCGAACTTTAGAATGCACCCTGAGGGTTAAAGTTTTCTTAAAGCATTCGGGCGGATGTTAATAGATGCCCGGAATCAGGCGGCTGCGCACTCGTTTTTGGTAATCTGCGTAGCCCTCTAGATGTTCGCGCAGGAAGGCTTCTTCCCAGTGAATGCGGACCAGGAAGCAGAGCCACACAGCCAACAAAGCGCCGGCCGCCCAGGTCGATTCCAGGACGCAGGCGATGGCGCTGAAGACCAGCAAAAAGCCGGTATAGCCTGGATGGCGAACTCGAGCATAGGGGCCTCGGTCGACCAGTTTGTGGGCGAACTCGGTCTGGTGGCGAACCATGGACTCAAAAAACGGGTTGGCTTGTTGGCTGGCCACAAAGATTCTGAGGCCGACCAGATACAACAAAGTTCCGCCCAGGGCGAACGGCCATTGCAGCGGGCGGGCCTCCCGTCCTGCGTCCAGTCCGGCCAGGACCAACATCGCCAGCACGCTCGCCTTCAGCAGCGCCACCAGTCGATAGTCCCAGGCGGGTGTACCCTCCAGTTCGTTGCCGCGGCGGGCGAAAAGAATCGGGTTGTCTCGATGCAGACGATAGCCGGCCCATACCCAGCCCGCCGCCATCGGCAGAACGCATACATAGGCCGCCGGCCAGTCCAGTCGCCCCGCCGGGATCAGCAGGAACGCCAGGAATAACGAGCTCACGAAGATATGCAGGACGACCCATTTCATTCGCACACCGCTTCGGTCGCCCGTCCTTGAACCCTGGCTGGTGTCTTCCTGAGCGGTCAGAGTGCCGAAGGCAGGGGGTGGGGGGAGGGCGAAGCGGTCTGACATGTGGTTGAAGAAGTTGCTGTTGGCTGGTCTGCTTACGGGCCTGGTAAGTGCTCAGGAGGTTCCGAAAACCAGGGTACCTCTGCCTTCTCGGGTCGAGATTGCCAATGCGGGCTGGACTCGCTTCGATGCCTGGTGCGTCACCAACGTGGTGGACTATACTCCCGCCAATAAAGATAAAATGGCTCGTTTGTATCAGGCCATTCGTGATGAAATCACGGCCAATCAGGTGGAGAGGCTGCCCCAGCCGGCCGTGGCCCAACTGGAGGCGGCTTACGGGGCGGTAGCTCAGTGGATTAGTCTGCGCGCTCCGCTGGTGGGAGCAACGGCGGGGCCGTGGCTGGCTCAGATGGCCGACCTCAAGCACGAATGTTTCGACAATTGGAACGGAGCCCCCGATCCCAGCCTGAGCAAATACTGGCCGGACAGTCTACAAGAGGGTGGGGCGAAAGGGGATAAGCAGAAGTTGGCAGCCGAAGCGGTCGCCTTGAGCGAGGCCTCCAAGCAGGTGCGCAAGGTGATGGAGCCTTCGCGTCAGGCCTTACAGCAGTTTATGCTGAAGGTGAGCGAGCAGCTTAAGTAGGTCTACCGGACCACCCGCAAGCCCATGCGCTGCAGCAACGGTAGGAGCCGGCTCAATTCGGCCGGAGTCTGAGGTTGCACGTCGTGCATCAGCACAATTCCGCGGCGGTGCAGGAGCATCAGGGCTAGCGTTCGGGAGGCGATGCGGCCAGGCCGGGCTTGCATCTGGGCCTGCCAATCCTGGCTGTCCACATTCCAAAGTACCGAGCGCAATCCAATCTTTTGCATCACCGCCAGCTCGCGCGCTGCTCTCGAGCCGTAGGGCGCCCGAAAGATTGGCTTGAGTTTGAGCCCCGAGGCCCTGGCCTGCTTTTCTGTATCCCTGAACTCGGAGACTAACTTCTGCTCATCCAGGTCGAGCAAATTGGCGTGATCATAGCTGTGGCTGGCCACCTCAAAGCCCGAATAGTCCGGGCGCTTGGGTCCAGCTTCGGCCAACCGCTTGCCCAGCACGAAAAATGTGGCTGGTGCCTTGAATTGGCGCAGACTGGCCAAAATCGGCTGGCTCACCCCGGGCTTGGGCCCGTCATCGAAAGTCAGCTGAAAACTGCGGTCGGGCAGTTCCCAGCCCACCGTCTCCGCTTCCGCCCAGCGGATTTCGGAGGGGTAGCGATCCTGGATGTCAGCCAGACGCTTTTGCTCGGCCGCGTAGGCAGCGATAAAGGCCCGACCGGTTTCACTCAGCGGAGCCGGCTCGGCCTGCGCGCCGGCCGCCCGCGAATTCTCCTGGCAATGCCGAGACACGGAGTCGGTCCACCATTTGGGCCCACCCAACCGTTGCACCTCGGCCTCGTAAGCTCGATTCAGCTGCAGGCTCAACCTGTCGGCCGCGGCCGCATCGGCCGGAGCGTTGTTGATCAGGCCATCCCACTGGGCGGGCGGCACACCCCAGACGGCCGTGGTTAGCCCCAAGGCCACGCAGAACTTACGCATCAGGCCGGTTTCTTGATGTCGGACTGCGCCCCTCTAAAAAAAGAGCCCCTGAGGGGCTCTCGAGTAGAGAACGTTTCTGATTTATGGGTAGGTACGATAGCGGTTGTAGCGGTAGTAGTATCCATTGTTGTAAGGATTGGTTCGCAGGTAATAATTGTTATTATTGTTGTTGTTCCAGCCATTGTGCCAACCGTTATTCCAGCCATTGTTGTTGTAGCCGTTACGCTGGAGCCGATACTGGTCTCGTTGGATCTCTCGTGCCTTCTGGCGGGCCTCATTCCAGTCGCCGCTGCGGACCGCCTGGCGGTAGTCTCGGCGGTCGTTGCGCAGTTCGTTTCGCAGGTCTCGCCAATTTTGAGCGTGAGCCATTCCGACAATGGGCATTGCCATGAGGGCGGTCATCATAAGTGGTTTGAATGAAAAGGTCATTTTAGGGGTCCATCCGTTCTGCGCCACCGCGGCGCCACTTTCTGTGTCTATAATAGGCGTAGTAGCTTGTTCTGTTTACGGTTGGGCGTCCCTCAGGAGTGCGGACTGGCGTCATTATTCGTTTGGGACCCAGGGCTTGAAAAAGAAAGAAGCCCCGTTCAACGAGGCTTTTGAGAAATGGACCGAGATTTAGAATTAAGGGTAGACGCGAACGTAGAATGGTTTGCCGCTAATGGGGTCGTGGTGAACGGTATATTGCGGCGCGAATTCAGAATCGTAGGGACTGGCCACAGGCTTGATCACGGTCCGCTTGATCATATAGGTTTCGGTGTCGCCGGGGTTGGCGCCCAGGCGGGTTAATTCGGCCTTGTTTTGAGCCATGGCTGCTTCGTCTTCGCGGATGCGGGCCCGGGCGTTGATGATTCCATCCTGGTCATGAATTTGAATGGCAGTATTCAGGTCGTCCTGATGGTTGCGCAAGGATTGGCGAATGTCGTCGCGCCGGCCGCGCAGGTCGTCGACAGGCCCGGCCTGAGCCACACCCAGTAGCGGTAGCGCCAGCATAGAAGTGAGCAAAAGGGGCTTTAAGAAAGTCTTCATGGTTGATTCCATCCAATTCTCCGCTCAAGGCGGGTCTTTCTCAGATAATGTAAGCCGACTTTGGTCTCAGATCTAAGGACTTGCATAACCAGGGATCGGGATTCACAACAGCACGAATCGGTATCCCACCCCTGGTTCTGTGACTAAGAATACGGGCCGGCCCGGTTCTGGCTCCAGTTTTTTGCGTAAGTTGGAAATGTTCACTCTGAGGGTGTGCAAATCTTGTTCTACATGCCCCCAGACCTCTCGCATCAGCTGTTGATGGGTCAAAACTTTTCCGGCTTTTCGAGCCAGCGCCTTGAGAATGTCGTATTCGGTCGGGGTCAGCACAATGCGCTGTCCATCGCGGATGACGTCCCGATTGGTCAGGTCGATACTGAGCGGGCCGCTGATCAGCACGGGTTCATCGGGGTTTTGTTGCACCCGACGCAGCGCCGCGCGCAGTCGGGCGGTGAGTTCGTTGAGGCCAAATGGTTTGCATAGATAGTCGTCCGCCCCCGCATCCAGGGCCGCAACCTTATCGGTCTCGCTGTCGCGCACCGAGAGGATAATGATGGGAATGGTGCACCACTCGCGTAGAATGCGCGTGACTTCGACTCCATCCAGGTCGGGCAGGCCCATATCCAGCAGAATCACGTCCGGTTTGGACTGGGCCACCACGTCCACGGCTTCGTGACCGGTGCTGGCCTCGGTCACCTGATAGCCGCGGGGTTCCAGGCTGGTGCGCAGGAAACGGCGGACGGCCGGTTCATCGTCCACCACCAGAGCTTTGAGAAGCGCCTTATTCATGGGCCTGGGCCCAATTCAACGAGATCACAAAGCGAGCTCCAGGCTTGGCATCCTCTACGCGGATCTTGCCCCCCTGAGCTTCCACCAGGCCCTTGCAGATGGAAAGACCCAGGCCGCTGCCTGGAACTTCGGGTCTTCCTCGGTAGAATCGATCAAAGACCTGGTCCCTCTCGCTCTCAGCCACCCCGGGACCGAAATCGCGAACCCAGAGTTCTGCCTGAGGTCCGCTGTTCAGGCCAATTTCTACTTGAGATTCAGGGGGGGAGAATTTAAGTGCGTTCTCCACCAGGTTGGCCAGAGCTTGTTGAAGCAATCCGAAGTCGACCTGGACCATCGGAGGATCCGGCGGGAGTTGCACACGCACCCTGGAGGGGTGGCGCAGAGTATTGAGGGTCATTTCCACGATTTCACCTGGTTCCTGGGGCTGCAGGTTGACGCTGACAACCCCTGATTCTAAACGCGTCATGTGCAACAGATTGCCTACGATGCGGTTGAGTCGATCTGACTCGGATAAAGCGTTATCTAAGAGCTGCTCGCGTTGCTCGCCGGGCAGTTCATCTTTCAGAGCCTGCAGGGCTCCCGAGATGGACACCAGCGGAATTCGAAGGTCGTGGGAGATCGAGTTGAGCAAGGCTGACTGGAGCCGTTCGGTGGCTTTCAATAGATCGGACTCCTGCGCCGATACCGAAAGGCGCGAGCGCTCCAGGGCCATGGCCGCCTGGCGGCCGTAGGTCTCCAGCAGGCGATGGCGCACCGGCGAAAGGGGGCTCTCCAACGGCATCACCAGGCCACCCAAGAGCTGGCCGTGCTCGATCGAAAGGATGGGCAGGCAGAGAACCTCCGACTGATTCAGAGTGTCCGTGCCCTTACCGGCCAGCTGGCGATGTTCCATGGCCCACATGGCCACGGCACGCTGGCTCTCGTTCTGGAAGGGTTCCCACTCGTGATAGTCGGGCTTGAGGAAGCGAACTTCCAGCTTGAGTTGACGACTGGCATAGTCGGCGATCACTCGACCGATTTCGTCTTCTCCCATAGCCTGGCTGAGGGCGCGACTCAGGGCAAACAGGTTGGCCGTTTCCTCCTCGCGGCTGCGGGCCGCCAGAGCCTGCTCGCGGGCCCGAGCGGTAAGAGTACTGATGCTGAGCGAGACCGCCAGCAGCCCCAGGAAGGTCACAACATATTGCTTATCACTGACCACGAAAGTGTAATATGGAGGCACAAAGCAGAAGTCGAAAAGCGCCACCGACAGGGCGCTGGCCACAGCCGAGGGTCCCCGCCCGAGCCAGTAGGCCACCAGCGTCACCACCAGCAAGTAGAGCATCACCAGATTGGTGGGGGCCAGCAAAGCGCTGATGGGAAAGCAGGCGCCGGTCATTAAAAGCACGGCTGCAACCGCCTTGACATAGCGGGAGACGGGCCGGTGACCGGGCGATTTCTGCTCGCTCAGGGTCGGGCTGTCGCTCTGGCCGGAGACCACAAAGACATCCACATCGCCCGACAGGCGTATCAACTGATCCACCAGGTCCACACGGGCCCATCGTTGCTGGAGCGGCTTTCCGGCCACAATCTTGGTTACATTGTGGCTGCGCGCGAATTCGGTGACCGCTTCCGGAATCGAGAGTCCGCTCACCACTTCGGTGCGAGCACCCAGCGATTCGGCCAGCTGCAGATGGCGCGAGACCCGGTCTTCGGCGGCGGGGGAGAGGGGAGCACCGCTCCGCACGGAGACCGCCCACCACTCGGCTGATAGCGCGTCGGCCAACCGTCGGGCCGCTCGCACCAGTCGTTCGGAGAGCGGGCTTGGACCCACCGCCACCAGCAACCGCTCGGCTACCGGCCAGGGTCCCGCGATGGAGCGACGCTGCATGTAATTGATGACATCGTCGTCGACCCGGTCGGCGGCTCGACGCAAGGCCAGCTCGCGCAGGGCGGTCAGGTTGCCAGGGCGGAAGAAGTTGCGTGCGGCGGCGTCGGCCTTGGTTCCCTGATAGACATGCCCCTTTTGCAAGCGAGTGAGCAGCTCTTCGGGCGGGAGGTCGACCAGTGAGAGAGCGGTGGCCCTTTCCAACACGCTGTCCGGAAGGGTCTCGCGCACCCTCACTCCCGTGATCTGGTGGACGACATCGTTCAGGCTCTCCAGATGCTGAATGTTCAAGGTGGAGTAGACATCGATGCCGGCCTGCAGGAGCTCTTCCACATCCTGATAGCGTTTCTGATGGCGGCTACCGGGGGCGTTGGTGTGAGCCAGCTCGTCCACCAAGACCAATTGGGGATGACGCTCCAGACACCCATCCAGATCAAACTCTTCCAACGAGATCTCTCGGTGAGTGATGGTCTGGCGAGGAAGCAGTGGAAGACCGTCGAGCAGAGCCAGGGTTTCGGGGCGCTGGTGGGTTTCTACGTAGCCGATCACGACGTCGCGCCCCTGAGCCAGCTCTCGATGGGCAGCCTGAAGCATGGCATAGGTTTTGCCCACACCAGCGGCGTACCCCAAAAATAGCTTGAGTCGGCCCTGGGTGCCGGTTTGGCCGTGTTCCAGCCTGGCCAGCAACGCCTGGGGATTGGGCCGCCCGTCGCGTTGTCGTTGCATCTCCTCGCCTTGACCTTTTCTTGATCGCTCCCGGGACCGGCTTGACCGGTCCGTGACGGGAGCGAGGCTAGTCTGGGTCGGGATTCTTTTACCTTGGCGGGTGAATCCCACAGACGGAGGAGTTCGTGCAAGACATAGTTTCGGTGCTGCTCGTGCTTTCCTTCCTGGCGCTATCGATGGGTTACATCGCCTTATGCGCCCGGTTGCGAGGCAGTGATGAGCTTTGAATTAGGGCTTTCCGGCGCACTGGCCGGTTTGCTGATGGTCTATTTGGTGTTCGCCCTGCTCAACCCAGAGAGGTTTGACTGAGATGGCGGAATTTGTCATTTACCTGCTGGTCCTTGTGGGCCTGGCCTATCCTTTGGGCCAGTGGATGTTTCGAATGCTCGAACGCGAGCGTCACTTTGGTCTGGAGAACCTGATCTACAAGCTGACCGGCGTCCAACCCGATCGACAGATGGGCTGGCGTGAGTATCTGCAAGCTCTGCTGGTTTTTAATCTGTTAGGGCTGCTGGTCGTGTATGCCCTGCAGCGAGTGCAGGGGATGCTTCCTGGCAATCCTCTCAAGCTGGCCGGTGTCGATCCATACCTGGCCTTCAATACCGCAAGTTCCTTTGCCAGCAATACCAACTGGCAGGCCTACGGGGGGGAAACTACCATGAGCTGGGCCACGCAGATGCTGGCTCTGACCACTCAGAACTTTGTTTCGGCGGCCACCGGTATTGCAGCCATGATTGCTTTGTGTCGTGGTTTACTGCGCACCGAGTCGCGTCAACTGGGCAACTTCTGGGTGGATTTGACCCGGGCAACACTGACCGTATTGCTACCGCTTTCGGTTCTGCTGTCGCTGATTCTGGTCAGCCAAGGGGTTCCTCAGACCTTTCATCAACCCGCGGCCGTGCAAACAATCGAGTCCCAGTCTCAGCTCCTGCCGCTGGGTCCAGTGGCCTCGCAGGTGGCCATCAAGCAACTGGGCACCAATGGCGGCGGTTTTTACAACGTGAACTCGGCCCATCCCTTAGAGAACCCCACTCCCTTGAGCAACTTCCTGGAATGTCTGGCGATTCTGTTGTTGCCGGCGGCCTTATGTCACACCTATGGTCGCGCCGTCCACGACCGACGCCAGGGTTGGGCTCTGCTCGCGGCCATGCTTTTGCTCTTCGTGCCGCTCACCTTGCTCTGCATGCATTATGAGGCGGGTAACTGGGAAGGCAAAGAGGTTCGTTTTGGCGAGGCTGCTTCTGCGCTCTGGGCCTGCGCCACCACCGCCGCCAGCAATGGTTCGGTGAATTGCATGCACGACTCACTGACTGCGCTCGGCGGATTCGTCACCATGGTCTTGATGCTGTTCGGCGAGGTGGTCTTTGGCGGCGTGGGCTGCGGCGTGTATGGCATTGTGTTGTGCGTGTTAGTGGCTGTGTTTGTGGCCGGCCTCATGGTGGGGCGCACCCCCGAGTACTTGGGGAAGAAGATCGAGACCTTCGAAATAAAGATGGTTTCGCTGGGAATCCTTTGTATGCCAACGTTGGTTTTGCTCATGACCGCGGGAGCCATGTTGGTGCCTTCGGCCCGGGCCGCCATGCTGAATACGGGTCCTCACGGATTCTCAGAGATTCTGTATGCCTGCACCTCCATGGGCAACAACAACGGGTCCGCTTTTGGGGGTCTATCCGCCAATCAGCCCTATTACAACCTGGTGGGCGGGCTGGTCATGCTCATCTCGCGCTTCTGGATCTTGATCCCGGTGCTGGCCATTGCCGGTTCGCTGGGTGCTAAGAAACGTGTGCCGGAGAGCGCCGGCACCTTGCCCACTCACTCCCCCCTGTTTGTGGTCTGGCTGTGCGTGGTGATTGTGGTGGTCGGTGCCCTTTGCTTCTTTCCCGCGCTCTGTCTGGGTCCGATGGCCGAACATTTGAGGTATCTATGAAACCCATCTATCAACGGGCTTTGCAAGATTCATTTCGTAAGCTCAATCCCCGCAAGATGGCGGGCAATCCGGTGATGTTCGTGGTCGAGGTGGGCAGCCTGCTGACCACCGTCCTCTGGGCCCGCCATCCAGGCGACCTGTTCGTGGGGCAGACCGCGCTCTGGCTGTGGTTTACCGTGCTCTTCGCCAACTTTGCCGAGGCTATTGCCGAAGGTCGGGGTAAAGCTCAGGCCGACGCTCTGCGCAAGTCCCGCAAAGACATTCCGGCCCGGCGTCGCAAGCCCGACGGCAGCTTTGAGGAGGTGCCCTCATCAGAGCTGCGCAAGGGCGATGTAGTGCGGGTTGAAGCCGGACAATCCATCCCCGCCGATGGAGAGATCATCCAGGGGGTGGCCTCCGTGGACGAATCGGCCATCACTGGCGAGAGCGCGCCGGTGGTGCGCGAGTCGGGAGGCGATCGCAGCGCTGTCACTGGTGGCACCACCGTGCTGTCGGACTGGCTGGTCATTCGCGTTGAGGCCGATCCCGGGCAGGGATTCTTGGACCGCATGATCAGCATGGTGGAAGGGGCCAGTCGTCAGAAGACTCCCAATGAGTTGGCTTTGAACATCCTTTTGGCCAGCTTCACCATTTTGTTTTTGCTGGTCTGCGTGTCTCTTTATCCGATGGCGGACGGGGCGATTTCGGTGGTGGTGCTGGTGGCCTTGCTGGTTTGCCTCATTCCAACCACCATTGGTGGATTGCTCAGCGCGATTGGAATTGCGGGCATGGACCGTTTGATTCAGCGCAACGTAATGGCCATGTCCGGACGGGCCGTGGAAGCGGCCGGGGACGTGGACGTGTTGCTGCTGGACAAGACCGGCACCATCACCTACGGCAATCGCCAGGCCGCCGAATTCGTGGCCGATGGGGTCAGCCTGGCTGAGGTGGCTCGCCTGGCCAGCCTGGCCTCACTGGCGGATGAGACGCCTGAAGGGAAGAGCATCGTAACTCTTGCTTCCGAGAAGTTTGGGGTTCACCTGACCCCGCCCGAGGGCGCCGAGTTTGTGCCTTTCACGGCTCAGACTCGCATGAGCGGGGTCAATCTGGGCGATGAACAGATCCGCAAAGGCGCGATTGATTCGATCAGCAATTGGGCCACTTCTCCGGTGTCCGAGCGACTCAAGGAGGCGGTGGACGAGATTGCCCGCAAGGGGGGCACACCGCTTCTGATTGCCCGCAACGGCCTGGCGGTGGGTGTGGTCTACCTCAAGGACGTGGTCAAGACCGGGATCAAAGAACGCTTTGTGCGTCTGCGCAATATGGGCATCAAGACGGTGATGGTTACCGGCGACAATCCGGTCACGGCCGCGGCCATCGCGGCTGAGGCGGGGGTGGATGACTTTCTGGCCCAGGCTACGCCGGAACAGAAGCTGGACTTGATTCGCAATTACCAGCAGGGTGGGCGACTGGTAGCCATGACCGGGGACGGGACCAATGACGCTCCGGCACTGGCTCAGGCGGACGTGGCCGTGGCTATGAACAGCGGCACGCAGGCGGCCCGAGAGGCGGCCAACCTGATTGACCTGGACAGCAATCCCACCAAGCTGATCGAGATCGTGGAGATCGGCAAGCAGTTGTTGATCACCCGAGGGGCTCTCTCCACCTTCAGCATTGCCAACGATGTAGCCAAATATTTCGCGATTTTGCCGGCCGCCTTTGCGGTTTCTCATCCGGAGCTGGGTCGTCTGAACTTTATGGCGCTGGCCAATCCGCAGAGCGCCATTCTCTCTGCGGTGATTTTTAATGCGTTAATTATCGTAGCTTTGATTCCCCTGGCTCTGCGTGGAGTCAACTACCGGGCGGTGGGGGCGGAGACCCTGCTGCGTGACCATTTGCTGATTTATGGAGTGGGCGGCCTGGTCTGTCCCTTCATCGGCATCAAGCTGGTGGACATGCTGGTCGTGGCCATGCACCTGGCCTGAGAGGATTTGCTGAAGATGTTGCTGATCGCTATACGCCAAATCTTGCTGTGGACACTGGTCTGCGGCCTGCTCTACCCCGTGGGAGTGACCTTATTGGCGGGCTCTCTGCCCGCCCCCCAGGCTCGCCAACTGGTGGGGGAGGAATTCGCCCGGGATGGCTATTTTTGGCCTCGTCCCTCGGCCGTCAACTACAATGCGGCTTCCTCTTCGGGTTCCAATTGGGGCCCGCACGAGCCCAAGCGCGAGAGCGAAACTAGCCGATTCCCGGCCGATGCCCCGGCCGATCTGCGCTATTCTTCGGGAAGCGGGTTGGACCCGGATATTACCCCTCAGGGCGCACTTTACCAGGTGCCCAGAGTCGCGGCCGCGCGCCGCCTGGAGCCGGCTCGGGTGGAGCAACTTGTGCGCTCTAAGGTGCAGGGCAAGACCTTTGGTGTGCTCGGTCATGAACGGGTCAATGTGCTGGAGTTGAACCTGGCTCTGGATCAGCTGAAGTAACTCCGGGTCGGCCCCAGAATAGGGCCCACGTGAGTCAGGCGCGCGGGCGATTGAAGGTGTTCTTTGGCTATGCTGGAGTCAACCAGGCTCTGCTCCAGGCTGCCGAGGAGGCAGACGGCCGGGTCGTTCTGGCGGGTTGGGAGCACGAGAGTGTAGGGGCCAGTTTTGAACAAGTGGAGCTGCAGCCCGACCTGAAAGCAGATCTGGTCGTGGTCCCGCATCTGGCCAGGGTGAATCCATCCAGCGCTCGTCATCCGCAACGTTACCAGGATGTGGAAGACTTGCTGGCGGCCGGGGTGTCGGTCTACGGCGGTCTGGAAGTGCAGCGCCTGGAGAGCCTGGTCGACGCGGTGGCTCAGATCACCGGGCAGCGTCCGCGCGAGACGGTCCCTGACGCCTGGCTCAAGCGGGCGGACGAGTTCCAGCTGGTGGATGTGCCCACCCGGGAACCTGCTCTATCGGCCCTGCGCGAACTGGCCCTGCGCTATGTGGCCAACCGCATCGATGAGAGAGTCCTGGCCAGCATGTCGGACGGCAAAATCTCAGGACCCTGGCCAGTGCGGGAGCGGCTGTTGGTGGCGGTCGGTCCCAGTCCACTTTCGGAACGTCTGATTCGGGCCGCCTGCCGCCTGGCCGATACACTCAAGGCCGAGTGGCGTGCCATCTCGGTGGAGGGCAGCGAGGCCTCAACCCCCGACGCCCGCGAGCGGGTAGCGGCCCACTTGCGTCTGGCCAGTTCGCTGGGCGCCTACAGTGAGCAGGTGACGGGCAGCAGTATTCCGGTTCGTCTGATCGAGTATGCGCGCGAGCACAACGTCACCCAGATTGTGGCCGGCAAACCTCCGCGAAGGAACTGGTGGCAAAGGCTGAGCCCGGATCTGGTGGATGAGTTGATCGCGCGCAGCGGGTCGATCGACGTCTACGTGATCAGTGCGGATGTCGCGCCTGAGGCTCCCCTGGTGGATAAGCCCACCGCTCCCGGTTCGGCATACCTGTGGGCTACACTGGCGGTCTTGATCCTGTCTTTGGTGAATGCTGAACTGAGCCGCTATCTGGCGCCCATTAACCTGATCGTTGCCTACCTGGCCATGGTCTGTGCCATTGCCTTTCGTCTGGGCAGGGGGCCGGCTTTTTGGGCTTCTACCTTGACCCTGGCCGCCTTTGATTTCTATTTCGTGCCCCCATACTATACTTTTGCTGTCCAGGACGGCGAGTATGTGGTCACCTTTATCGCGTTGCTCAGTGTTTCGCTGGTGATCAGCACTCTGACGGCCCGAGCCCGCGAGCAAGCCCTGGCGGCCCGCGAGCGTGAAGGTCAGACCAGTGCTTTGCTCGACCTGTCCCGCGATTTCAGTTCCAGCCGCTCCTTTGAAGAGGTCCGCCTGGCGCTGGAGTCTCACGTTCAGAGGCGCTTTGACCCAAAAGCTCAGGTGCGCCTGCAGCCTGAAGAGAGCGACCCGGACGTGGTGCAATGGGCCTGGCAGCGCCAGTTGCCTGGGGGGCGCGGCACCGATACGATGCCCCAGTGCGAGCTCACCTGTCTGCCGGTAGTGGGCCGCCATAGCCAGCCTCCTCAGACCCTTGCGGTGGTGATTCTTTTTCGAAAGGAACCTCTGCTCTTGCACGAGCAGGAGATGTTGGACTCTTTTCTGTTGCAGGGAGCGGCCGCGCTGGAACGGCTGGGTTTGGCTCAGCGCGCTTCTCAGGCAGAAGTACTCGAAGCGACCGAGCGTTTGCAGAGCGCGTTGATCAATTCGGTGTCTCACGATTTGCGCATCCCGCTGGTGTCGATCGTGGGGGCGCTGCAAGCGGTGCGGGATGAAGAAGAGGCGCCCCTTTCGGTTGAGGACCGCAAAGCTCTGGTGGACAATGCCCTCGGCGAAGCAGATCGATTGAACCGCATCGTGGGTAATATCTTGCAGATGAGTCAGCTTGATTCTGGAGTTCTGCGCATCCAGGGTCAGCCACAGGATGTTCAGGATCTTCTCTCGATGGTCCCGGTGGCGAGTTTGCGTCTGCCGGATCAGCTGCCGCTCGTCCATTGCGACTTTCTGCTCACTCAGCAGGTGCTCTATAATCTCTTGGACAACGCACGCAAATACGCGCCCAACCTGCCGTACGAGGTGGTCGCCGAGGATCAGGGAGATTTCGTCATGATTTCCGTTCACGATCAGGGGCCGGGGGTGGCCGAAAACGAGCGCGATAAAGTCTTTGCACGCTTCTATCGGGCCAAGAATTCTCCGGCCGAGAGCGGCAGCGGACTGGGCCTGTCCATCTGTCAGGACCTGATCGAGGCTCAAGGTGGACGGATCTGGATTGACCCTGAGGCTGAGCGCGGGGCAAAGATTTGCTTTACTCTGCCGGTAGCCCGCCATTGAGCGTCTTGATTCGCGCTCTGGTGGTGGATGATGAACCGGCGGTGCGCCGTTTTCTTAAGGCCAGCCTGACTCCTCGCGGTTATGAAGTCCGCGAGGCCAGCACCGGCCAGGAAGCCATCGAGATGGTGGCCCAATCCCGTCCGGACGTTATTCTTCTCGATCTGGGACTGCCTGATCTGGACGGAGTCGAGGTGACGCGGGTGCTGCGGGAATGGTGCTCGGTGCCAATCATCATCCTGTCCGTGCGCGACCGCGAAAGTGACAAGGTGGCGGCTCTGGACGCCGGGGCGGACGATTATCTGAACAAGCCCTTTGGTCTGAATGAACTGACCGCTCGACTGAGGGCCGCGTTGCGCCGGGTGCAGAACACCGCCGACGAACCGACCGTGAGCACCGGCCCTTTAAAGCTGGACCTGGCCAATCGTGAAGTGACTCGACATGGCCAGACGGTCGCCTTGACTCCCACCGAGTATGATATTTTGCGGGTGCTGGCCCGACATCACGGCAAAGTGGTGACCCACGCCAAGTTGATTCAGGAAGTTTGGGGTCATCTGGAGCAAGATCTGCACACCTTGCGCGTCAACGTCAGCAACCTGCGCCGCAAGATCGAGGATGAGCCGGCTCGTCCCGTGCTCTTGGTGACCGAACCGGGGGTGGGTTACCGACTGGTGCTGCACGAGAGCTAGCCCTTATCGCGCTATGGTCAGGGGGGCGGAGGTGCCGGTTTGCCGGTGCGGTGGTAATGCAGAATGGCGTTGGTGGCCAGGAAGCGCGAGCCTTTAAAGCCTCCCCAGGCCTCGGTTCCTGAAAGTAGCTCAACTTTCATGGCCTTGCCGGCCGCCACCAGCGAGATCTTGGAATTGTTCTGGGCGATGAAAGTGCAGTCCTTATACCGCGGCGCACCACTTCCGACAAAAAAGATGCGGAGCGTGCGAGGGCCCAGCAAGGCTTGAGTGGCAAGTTGGGTAGGGTCGAGGACCAGCGGAACATCTCCGGGGGCGCCCGTCATCATGGTGGGATAGACGGCCGGATCGGAGGACCCGAGACGATTGTCCCAGTTGACCTTGCTGTTGGTGATGGTGACATTGCCGCCCACGTAGATGTCGCAAGGCTGGCTACCGGTGGCGTCCGGACACTTGACCTCTGCATTGGTGACGGTCAAGTTGCCAGCAATGAAATACTCCCCTTTGGCGAGGCTCAAGGTGGTCCCGGTGACGCTGATGGATTTAAAATTTGCTGGCGTGAGCGAGTCGGGAGAGGTGATGTTCTTCACTACTCCGGCCGGCGAAAGGGCATCGCTCGGGTCACGAGGAGGACGGAAACGAGGAACCCTCGAGGGGGTCGGGTCTTGAGGCGCTGCCCAGCCCGGAGGGGTGGAGGTCCAGGTCACACCTGGGGGGCCGGGATTGCTGAGAACCGAGGCCGGGCCTTTGGGTCCCCAAAAGAGTCCTGATTTGATGACGGTGTTGGGGCCGGCCAGAGTGATTCCTCCCGCCTGAACGCTATTGGTGACGATGGCTCCAGACAGATAGGGCTTGAGTGAGCCTGCTCCGGCATTGACCGGAACGGAATAGCCGTCAATGGTCGAGTTGGTAATGGTAACCTGGTCGGTACCGATAATGGTCGTATTGCTGGTGTAGCTACCCAGCGCCGCTTTGCTGTAGACCTTGGTGGTGTACTGACCAATATAGTCGCGAAGATCACACTTGGCTTCGATGTAAACCATTCCCTTCGGGATCGCGCTGGTCACACCCGCGGGAGGATTGGGAGCCAGGTCGTTATTGTAGTTGTTGCAAATGCGAAGATCATAAACCAGCTCCGGATCACCCGGGACCGAAGCCCCGTGAACGTCACAGCTGTAGACATAGGATGTATTCAGTTCGTCCAGGGCCAGCTGCATAGCGCCGTAGGCACCATAGTTGGTGCGTCGCTCGAGTGTGCCGCGAGTGGTGTTACGCAATCCCAGGTTGACGGAGTCGGTTGTTCCCGCGGTCATCAAGACAAACATAAAGGCAATGACCAGGACCAGAGCCACGACAGCAAAACCTAGAGGACCGCGCTTCTTGCTCACCATAATACTTTCCGCTAGTTGCGGGCGAAGACCTCTGTTTCCATCTCGAATCCGTAGTTTTTGCCGTAGTTGGAGGGTAGGTCAATGCGCAGTACCATCGTAAGGTTCGAGTTCTCTTTGGTGCATTCAAACTTGGTGACATGTCGCGAGACCACACTCATGGGGTAGCCTTTGGTGAGAAAGAGGTCGATGGGATCCGCTGGAGGCGGATAAGGAAGCTTGGGGTCGAGTCGCGCAACTGAGCGCACCACACAGGTATCGGGGCCCACGTTTCGCTTGTAGAAGGCTACGTACTTGCACCACAGCAGTCGGCCCGCGGAATCGTATTCGATCGCGCCGGTTTTAGCGTCGCGTGGGCTGGCGAAGACGACCCCATAGTTGGTGGAGCTATTGGGATCAAGAGTGCTGTTTCCGACCGTGAAGCAGTCGTCGTTGGTCTCTTGAAACTGCTGAGCAATTGAGCGGAGTGTCAGAATCGCTTCTTTCTGGAGGTCGGACTTGGCATTGCTCACCAGCAAATAGCGGGAACCAGCCTTAACGAGGGCTGCGATCCCCATCAGGCAAACCCCAAGAACTGCCTGAGCGGCAATCAGTTCAATCAATGAGTATGCCCGACGTTTCATCCTGACCAAGCCAATTCTGGTTGAACGTCAAATTCCCTGGGCGAGGAATCCTGACGAGGCTCAAGAAACCTGACTTTATGCGCCGCGGATTTAGTATCGCTGAGTGTCTGATCGCAGCCGTCCTGCTTTGCGGCATGGCGGTGGCACTCTTTGGAGTGTGGGCGATGCACGCCAAGGCCTCCGCTCAGAGTCGCGAAGCCATGGTGGCGACTTTCTGGGGAGAGCAGGTAATGGAAGAGAAGCTCTCTCAGGGCTATACCGTCAAGTCGGATCTCTACGCCAATCCCCCATTTGTGGCCAAGCACATCGTCGATGGTCAGGACGTCCAGACACTTTTCTATTATCGGACCTACGTCGCCGATAACCCTACCCCGACCAATCCGGGCCTCAAAACCATTACCGTGGAGGTCGCCTGGGAGCACGCCGGTTCGTGGAAGTCAGTGCGACTTCTTACGCGCTTGGGTTGGCAGGGGTAAGCGCCTGAGGTTGTTGGCGTTAAGTGTCCGGCTCTGGACCTTCCGGATCATACTTGGGAAGGCTCGAATTGGAGTCCAGGCTGGGAGTCGTTTCCTGAGTCGCCGCGCTGGCCCGGGTTTCTCGCTTTTTCAGTCGATGCAGAGTGATGGGTTCGATCTGACCCTGTAGTTCTTGACCCGGGCCGGCAGTCAGTTTTACTTCTTTTTGCTTGGGTGGGAAGCCAGGGGCGTCTACCAGGAACGTGATCTGGTCGGGGGTTGAGGGCAGTGAGGTCTGGACTTCCATGGTGTAGTCGCCTTCCACGCCTAATTGAAAGGCGACTTTGGCGTGTCTCTGGGTGCGGTGGAACTTGCCATCTTCGCCGCGCTCCTGAATGGAGCCGTCCCGGTCGATCTGCCACTCCGGTCGTTTCAGGCGCAAACCAAGCTGAATACGGTCAGGATAATCCGCACCCAGTTCCTGGCGACTGACCAGAGCCAGGTGGCCGCTCAGATGTAAGCGATAATCTTTGTCTCGCGCAGCACGTTTCCAAAGGATGGCCCCAATCCCCGCCAGAACGAGCAGAGTTACAAAGGCGAGCCCAAGTCTGCGCCAATCCAACATGCTTAGAAGCGAAGGTTCACTCTTTTTCACTGACGCCGGTTTCGGCGGAACGGGTGGGGTGGGCTTGGTTGGCGAGGTGGGCTTGGTAGCTACAGCTTGTCGAGCGGGGGGCGGACCAGACTGGTCCACTTCCAAACGGGTCACTTGCAGGCGCCTGCGTTGAAGCTGCTCACGGGCTCCCTGCTCATCGGCAGCTTCTAGGAACCCCGTCTTCTGTCCCCCATCCTCCCCTCGGGCAATAAACCGGTAGCGCATTAGTGCGGATTTCGTTATGCATACAAGGTCTCCTCGCTCCAGGGATCGAGCTTCCTTGAGAGGAAGCCATCCGCATGAGATGGTCGGTTCCCTTGTGTCTTACGATGTTGCTCTTTTCTGGTTGCTCTGGCGCAAAGGGAGGGGCAGTAACGCCTTCTCCCACTCCTGGTCAGACCGGCAGTGCCCCGGGTCGGTGGAATAGTCCCGATGAAAGCCGGTGGGTGGAGTTGACTCCTAAGGGCACGGTGGCGGTGGTCAGCAAGGAACAGGCCCTGATTGGGACTTACGTCGTCAGGGGGAATGAAGTCGAGCCGCGATTTTCCGCTCTCAATTCGAGCAAGCCGAGCCGGTCAGCCGGTGTCTGGAAGATGCGTCTAGATGGTGACCAGTTGCGGGTGACCAATCCCGATCAGCGAAGCGATGATTACAGGCGCTCTCCGGGGCCTCCGGAGTTAAAGGACTCCCCCCTGTTGGGACGCTGGGAGTGGACTCGCAAAGGCAGTCAAAAGGTCAATTCTTTTGAGTTTACGCCTTCTGGGAGTTTCATCTCCGTTCGCTGGCTTCATCCGAAAGGTCAAGGGGGCTCCAAAGGGAGGCCCAAAGGTGAGCTGGAGGAGTTACGCGAGGCCGGGACCTACCGTGTGGATGGGAACGCTATTTACCTGACGACCTTCCGAAAACATAAAGCGAGCCGCAAACTGCAGTTCCAGCTGGTCTCCGGGGTCGATCACGATAAGCTGATGATCACACATACGCGCCCGGATGGAACCGTAGCGACCGCTGAATACAGGCGAATCCCCTAGGGCACTCGCTAAGGTTTCCTTCCCTGGATGCCTTGAAACGCAGCTACTCCATCTGGGATTCGCTATAATTCGCTTGCGACGCCCTCAGAACGGGTCAGAGTCGTCGTCGTCATCATCATCATCGTCGTCATCGTCATCATCATCGTCGTCATCATCGTCATCGTCGTCGTCATCATCATCATCGTCGTCGTCGCCGCCGCCGCCGGAATCCACATAGTAGCCGAAGTCGTCCTCGCCGCCGCCTTCCATGTCCGCGCTACCGATGCCCAAAAGTGACCAGGCGGCCGTGGGGACAGGTTGATCCGGGTAAACGGGGATAGGTGGAGGAGCAGCCATCAGGGGAACCAGAGCGAGCCGCATCAACGCAATGGGCAACTTCAGTGGAACCAGATGCTCTTGGGTGCTGGCCGCCGCGAAGACCGGATGTTTCTTCGGGTGGGTGTGGGCGACCGCAGAATGCGGCATAAATCGGGCAGTCTGGCACAGGACCAGCAGCGTGAGGGTCGACAGCGAAGTCGCCAAACGTTTCATCCCCGAAAGTATACAGCTAAAATGGTCAGAAAACCTGCTCACAGCCAACGATAGCTGGAGGGAGCTTCGGGACCGGGGAGATTGATCCAGGAGTTGTGGAAAAAACCGTTGTAGCGGTAGCGCTCGGGTTGGAAGTCGGGGATGTCGATCAGCTTGGCCCGCTCAGTATGGCCGTCAAGCTGCTCCCACATTTCGATTTTTAGATGGTCGGGCTGGTAGCGAGCACAGAGCTCCTGGGCCCAGAAGTAGTAGATGTAAGGATCGCCAAAGGTGCGCACCTGGGCCGAGGTCAGCATCCTGGGGTTGAAAACCAGGGTTTGCTCGTCGCCTTCTTTTACGGTTCCTTTTGGATGATAATTGCGCAGCAGATCGGGACCTTGATAAACCTCGACCTCGACCTCGGTCTCCTCCAGTGGTTCCAGGGTGCCGTCTTCCAGGATGGCGCCGTTGCGCCAGGGGCGATGCAGGTTAAAGACATAGCTGCGGTCACCCTTGCTGAACTCGGCCCGGAAGTCTACGGCCCGGTTGGCATCAAACATAAAGACTCCGAAATACTTGCCTTCGTGAGTCAGGCGGGCGTCGCCGGGAATGAGAAAGTGCCAGAGCCCGCCCGCCAGCAGCAGCAGTTGCAGCAGCCAGGCGGGTATGTCCGCTCGCCGGAAACGATAGCCGGCCGCGATGGGTTGATCGAAGTCCAGAAAACAACCGACTACGATCGGGGTCATCAAGCTGGTGTATTTGAAACCAACCAGCAAGCCCGAATAGAGATGGAAGACGATGTAGATACCCCAGACGATTAGACGCGGAGTTCGCCAGCGCATAAACCAGACCCAGGGAAGCACCAGTTCCATGAAGATGATGCCCTGCTGCGCGACCATCACAAAGGTGGGATCTTCCGGCAACAACGGAAGCTTGCCGGGCACCGAGTTGAAGTATTCGCCCAGCAGCCAGGATGGGGTCAGTTTGATAAAGCCGCTCATCAGGTAGCTGACGACCAGCGAGACGCGAATGAAAAAGAGCTTGCTGCCGGATGGCGCCAGCAGAAAAGCCAGCGTATAGACCAGATGTAGATGGTGAAAGTTGGCGAACAGGCGCAGGTCGCTCAGGTAAAAGAAGAGCTTGTTCACCCACAGGATGGCCATGATCAGAAGCGGTAGGGTGGTCTCTTTCAAATACAAAAGAGAGAGCGCGGCCATCAGCGCGGTCAGACCCAGGCCATACAGATAGTATTTGGTCTGGATATGGTTTAGAAAAATCAGCCAGCGAGAGTGCTCAAAGAGAAAAAAAGGTACGTAGTTGGCCGTCTCGGTGCCCTTGGTGGACAAGGCCGCGGCAGACCTCCACCAGTCGAAGAACGTCATGTGGAAGTAGTACAGCAAGGCGCCGCAAATCAGGCGCAGCCGGGGATCGGCGTCCACCTCGCTGGCTCCCAGCCATTCCCCCAGTCGCGTCCAGAGCCGCACGCAAGGATTTTCTCAAAGCCTCCCCTAAAGTCCTGGGATGACGACGCGCCGGGCCGGGCTTATGCTGCTGGGTTGCCTGGCCGGTTGCGCCCACCAGGCAAGCCCCCTTCAGGAAAACTTCTATGAGGTAGCGCGTCCGCGTTGGAATCGCAACGGTGATCTGGCCTACCTGAGCGATGAGAGCGGTTCCTGGCGTGCCCATGTCATGCTCAAGGCCGGGGGAAGTAGTCGAATCGTGCCGCTGGCCAACGTGACTCTGGCGGCCTGGGATCCTCGTCGAGCCACTCTGGCTCTGCAATATGACCCGGATGGAACGGAGAGTTTTCAGCTCTCGGAGTGGTCTCCCCAGAACGGACAGATCCGGCCTTTGGCCGTCAAGCCGGGAGCGGTTCACCATTTTGGGACTTTTTCTCGGACCGGGCACCTGGCTTTCAGCCAGAACGAACGCAGCCCGGCTGATTTTGATCTTCAGCTGGACGGGGCTCCAAGCCAGTCCTTGAAGGGCTACAATGTGCCGGTCCGATTCGCGCCGGATGGACGCAAGCTGCTGTATTACAATCAGCCTTCCACTTTAGAGCAACAGCTTTTTGAGATCGACCTGGCCAGCGGGCGTCGCCAGCAGTTGACGCCCGCAGATGGACATAGTCTCTATCTGGACGCGGCCTACCAGGGTCGGAGTCGGTTGTGGATGCTCTCTAATTTAGGATCGGACTATCTAGGTCTGGTGGAGTGGCGTCGCGGCGGAGGCTTTCACAGCTTGTGGCGCTGCCAGGCCGACATTGAAGACTGGGCCTATGACCGCAAGTCGGGCATGCTGGCGCTGGCCGTTAACCAACAAGGCTATTCTTCTCTTCAATTCGATCCGCCTCAGAAGCTTCAGGGCTTACCGGCCGGTGTTTACACCCAGCTGGGTTTTCGCTCGGATGGCTCGCTGACTCTGCAGGTTGATGGGCCGACTCAGCCTTCCTCGGTCTGGCAGGTCTGGCCGGCTCTCGGAAAGGTGCAGAGGTTGCTGGGTCAGCAGGCGCTTGCAAGTCCTCTGGTCTGGCCCATTCCGGTCCGATTCAAGGCCGCCGACGGCATCGAGCTGGGCGGATTGTTGAGCTGGCCGGAGCGGCCGCGGGCCGGATTGGTGGTCCTGCATGGCGGCCCCGCCAACCAGGCGCGGCCCACCTTTTCCCCTCTGTATGTGAATCTGGCTCGTCGTGGCGTGGCCGTGCTCCAGTTGGACGTGCGTGGCAGCACCGGCTACGGCCGTCGCTTCGCCTCCCTGGATGACGGTCCCGGACGCTTACAGGCGGTCGGGGACGTTCAGGCCGGCGCCGAGTATCTGCGCTCCCGGGGAATTCAGCGCCTGGCCCTGATGGGGCACTCTTACGGAGGTTATCTGGCCTGGCTCAGCGCCGAGCAGCATCCCGAGAGTTGGAGCTGCCTGGTGGTGGGTTCCGCTATCAGCGATCCGCCCGCCTACTTTAAGACGACCGCCGCCTGGAGGGTGGAGAATCGTCGGGCTGAGTATGGTCTTGGACTGGACCCCAGGTTGTCTCCCATCACTCAGGTCAATCGTCTTAAAATGCCCGTCTTTCTCTATCACGGTCGGCACGACAGTCGGGTGCCTTTTGCACAAGGTCAGCTGATGGCTGAGGCTTTAAAGGCCCAGGGCACGCGCCTGGAGTGGCTGGAGTTTTCGGATGAAGGCCACCATCTGTTGGGTCCGGCCAATCGCCGCCTGCTGGCTGAGCGTGTGGATCAATTCTTGCAGAGTGGACTGGGTTTATGAGCGGCAAGTTTTGGATGGTCGGTCTGTTGTTGGTGGGCTGTTCTCGGCCTGAGGTGGGCGTCTGGATGCAGAAGCTGCCTGTGCAGTCGGCCATCAAGCCCGAGTTGCTTCAGCAGCTGGCTGGCAGCCTCGGGCAGCCGCCCGATCGGTGGGTCGAGCCGATTCAGAAGGACCGCCAACCCCGGGTGCTCTGGCTGACCTGGCCTGACGGCAAGATCACCCTGGGCCGGGGTCCGGGACTCCGCCCGGCCTTGGAGAGCGCCCTGGGTCAGAAGGGGCCGCTGCAGTCCGGTTGGCTCAAGCTGGACCTGGTCAGCCTTTCGGACAATCGTCGCGAAAAGCTGGAGACAGGAATGGATGGGTTGGCCTGGTCCGAGCCGCCCGAAGCCTTGTTGCCCGACCTGATTTCCCACCGCGCACTGTTGAAGAGCGGGAAGCTACGGAAGGACTACGGCGAGCGTCTGCACACGGCTCAGCGAGCCGAGCCTCCAGCTTTTCGTTTTCAGACCCAGCAAGCGCTTTGGACTCGTCAGACGGTGGAGCCCCTTTTCCGTGGACACCGCCTCTATCGCGCCCAGGACCTGACCTCCGCTCAGCTCCTCAAGGCTGCCCGACTGGCCGGTGACTTTTTGGTGCGCCAACTAGATGCCCGGGGCCACTTCGATTACGCTTATCACCCGGCTGAGGACCATTCTGAAAATAGTTATAATTCGTTGCGCCACGCCGGCGCTTGCTATGCGCTGTGTCAGCTCAGTCGGGCCAGCCAGCAACCCGCCTACGCCCAGGCGGCAGCTCGCGGTCTGGGTTACCTGGTCGGGCAATTGAAGCCGGTGGCGGGCGGTGGTTTGGCCCTGGTGGAACAGCGCTCGGTCAAGTTGGGCGGGAATGCGCTGGCCGTGATCGCCTTGCTGGAGTATCAGCAGACGACGGGAGACCGACGCTGGTGGCCTCAAGCTCGCCGGCTGGGTCGCACTCTGCTGGCTGCCCAGGTCCCCTCGGGGGCTTTCCCCGTGCACAAGAGCGATTTTACCAGTGGAGCCAATCTGGAGTTCACCTCCGGTTACTATCCTGGCGAAGCCTTGCTGGCTCTTCTTTATCTTGATCGTCAGGAACCGGCCGGGCCCTGGCTGGCGGCAGCTCAGCGAGGCGCGCGCTATCTCATCTTGGAGAGAGACCACGGACTGGGGCCGGATAAGCTGCCCCACGATCACTGGTTGTTGTTGGCCCTTGATCAGTTGCAGCAAAGGAAACCCGACCCCCTTTATCCCGCTCACATGCAGAAACTGTGCACTGCCATTTGCAGCGCTCAACTGCATCATCAGCCGGAACTGGACTGGAACGGCGGATTCTACCGGCCGCCGCGTACCGGTCCCACCGCCATCCGTTGCGAGGGGATGGCCGCCGCCTGGCCATGGTTGCAGAAGTCTCAGCAGGAGATCGTCCGGCAATCCCTGTTGGATGGGATGGTTTTTCAGCTCCAGGCTCAGTTGCAGCCGGAAAGCTGCGTGTATTTTCCCAAGCCGGAGCGACCCCTGGGGGCCATTCCGCGCAGTTTGACCAACTTCGAGGTGCGCATCGATTATTCTCAACATTTTATCTCGGCAGCCCTGGGAGCGAGGCGGCTTTTCAACTCACCTTGAGAGGGGATGCCCGCGAGCTTGAGAAATGTTGCGACTATGTACGTCGCCTGTGCTAATTGCGGAAACCTGAATAAAGAAGGCGAGGCTACCTGCTACAGTTGTGGCCAGGAGTTGGTGGCCGCCCCCCCTCCGCCTCCGGTCAGCAATGAACCTCTTCCTGAGGAAAACCCCTGGCAGGCGAACCTGGATATTCGGGTCCAACCATTGAGTCCGGCTAAGGGAGGCGATCCCAGCAAGGGCCGCTTTAAGGACCTGGCCTCGCGCTACGAGGCTCGCGCCGTGCCCAAAACTCAGGCCAATGCTGGACACGGTCTGCGGGCGGGCATTCCGGCCGGGCTGCTCACCGGCGCGATCATGTGCGGCTTTCGTAAATCTCAGGTCGACGATCTGACTCGGATGGCCATTCGCAAGTATCCCAAGATGGACAAGCACGGCTCCCAAATCATGGGCTACACAGTCTGCTATGATCTGATTCTGGGACTGCTGATCGGCGTTGCGCTGGGCCTGACCAATCTGCTCTGCTTTCCGTTTGAGGCCAGTCGAACCGGTGCCATTCTGGGCGCACTGGCAGGCGGAGTGCTCTCTTTCATGGTCGGAAAGGGCTACTCGGGGGCCTTGATTGGCGCAGTCGAAGGTTTGCTGCTGGCCTGGTTGGCCTGCATGATCGAAACCAAGCTATTCCGCGGCGGAAAGTAGCTCGAAGCCAGCCTCTTCCACAGCTTCCCTCAGTTGCTCAAGGGTAGCCGAGCCTTCAATCGCGGCTGAATGGCTGTCCAGGTCCACGCTGGCTGATTGCACTCCGGGCACCTCGGAGAGAGCTCGTTCGGCCGCCTGACGGCAGTGTTGGCAGGTCATGCCCTTGATTTGAAAGTGCTGTTTCATAGGGGCCCAGTTTATAGCGAATCGATCATCTTGACCAGGGGCAGGATGGCCGCCAGCACCAGGAAGGCTGATACGATTCCCATTGTGAAGAGCATGATCGGCTCCATTAACTGAACCGCAGTGTCCATTCGATAGGTCGCGTCCTCGGCGTACATGTTTGAGACATTGCCCATCACCGTGCTGAGCGAAGCGGTTTCCTCGCCGATGGTCAGCATCTGCACCATGGCAGCCGGAAAGACCTGGGCCGCCAACAGAGCTTCCTCCAGGTTTTCTCCGTCCGTCAAGGCCATCCGACTTTTCTGCAGGGCTCTCTGAAAGTATCGGTTGTCGGTGACCGAAGCGCCCAGATCGAGCGCGTTCAGGATGTTGAGTCCGGAATCCAGAGTGGTGGCCATCGAGTAAAGGATGCGGGCCAGTGTGATGCGCTGATAAAGGTCGGAGACGATGGGAATGTTCATCGGCAGCCAATCCAGGCGCTCGCCCCAGACCGGATGCTTGCGGGCGTTTTCTAAGACGGTCGGGCCCAGGAACCAGGTCAGCACCAGCAGACTGGGCACGCCGATCAAGGTGGCCGGATGGCGGATGATCTTACCCAGCAGGATCAGCACCTTGGTCGGCCAGGGCGGCTCCACGCCCAGGCCTGTAAGCAGCGGCTCAATGGCCGGGATGATGACATACATGAAGATACAGCCCACCGTAAAGCTAACCAGCGCCAGGAAGAACGGGTAGGTCACGGCCGAGCGGATTCTGCTCATAAGGTGGTCTTCTTGTTCCAACAAAGTGGCCAGGCGGGAAAGCATCTTGGTCAGTTCGCCGGTTTTTTCACCGGATTTCACAAGTCCAAGGAAGACCGGGGTGAAGACCTTGGGATACTTCGAAAAGGATGCGTGCAGGGACATTCCGCTGTTGACGTTGTTGCAGACCTGGCTGATGATCTCGCCCAGGTCGCTGGGGTCCCCCTCGGAGTAGAACTCCAGGGCTCGCAGAATCGGCACGCCACCGTTGAGCATGGTCACGAACTGGCGTGCAAAGCTGGCCAGGTGGTGAAGGGAAACCTTGTATTTCTTCTCGCGTGCAGGCAAGTATGCTGCTTTACCCAAATACCCTCTGGATTCCTGGGAGGGTCATGTCACGAAAAACTAAGCTGCGCCTGATCTTTTGGTGCCTCTTGCCGGCCTTGACGGTCGCCTTTCTTGGCTACTGTCTGGTCCTGCCCGGACGAAGCTGGTCCGGTCCTCTAGCGGCCTGCGATCCCACCCTGGCCGAGTCTTTGAAGGCCAAGGTTTCCTTCCTGACCCGTGATATCGGAGAACGCAATCACTATACTTATGAAGCCCAAAAGACCGGCCGTCCGGCCCAGTTAGAAACGGCTGCGAACTGGCTTGAGGGTGAGTTCAAGGCCATGGATTACTCGGTGGTGCGCGACACCTATGAGTTGAGCCCCAATGAACCAAAGTTCTCTAATGTGATCGCCACCCGAGCCGGTGCTTCTTCCTCCGAGATCGTGGTGATCGGGGCTCATTATGACAGCGTCCCCGGTACCCCTGGGGCCGATGACAATGCCAGTGGTGTGGCCATTCTGCTGGAACTGGCCGGGCTCTACCGAGGGGGACAGCGGACCGTCCGCTTCGTGGCTTTCACCAACGAAGAACCCCAGTATTTTCAGACCGAGCAGATGGGAAGCCTGGTCTACGCCAGAGCCTGCCGTCGTGCCAACGAACAAATCGTGGCCATGCTCAGCCTGGAAACTCTGGGCTACTACCGGAGCGAACCTGGTAGCCAGAAATACCCCTTCCCGCTGGGTTTGCTCTATCCCAGCACGGGCAACTTCATCGGGTTTGTCAGCAACCTGCCTTCACGGGAACTCAATCATCGGGTCATCGCGAAGTTCCGTGAGAGCACTCACTTCCCCTCGGAAGGCGCCTGCCTGCCTGAGCTGATTCCTGGGGTGAGCTGGTCGGACCACTGGTCCTTTGGCCAGGTGGGCTACCCTTCGGTGATGGTGACGGACACAGCACCCTTTCGCAATCCGAACTACCACCAGTCCACCGACACCTTTGACACGCTGGACTACGACCGCATGGCTCTGGTTACGATGGGTCTGAAGCAGGTGTTGGAGGATCTTGCCGGGCCGAGCCCCAAATAGACAGAATGCGAACATTTATTCTGGCTCTGCTGCTGGTCTGGTCGGCCCTGGCCGCGCCGGCCTGGAAGCCCTATAGCTTTCCGTCGGCGCACTACACCACCGTCTTTCCGGCTCCCCCCAAGATCAGCACCAGCCAGACCGATTCGCCCATCGGCGCGGTCACCACCGTCGTTTACACCAGCACCTTTGCTTCGGGCAGTTTTTCGGTGGCTTATACGGAGCTGCCCGGTGCGGCAGTTCGTTTTGCCTCGGACAGGATCGTGACGGATGCCCGAGACGGTATTCTGCAGGATGCAGGTGCCCAGCAGGTGAGTTGGACCCCGCTGAATGGTGGCTACGAGCTCGCCTACCGCTCGCCCAGGCGACAAGGTTGGAGTCAGATTTTCCTGGTATCGAATCGGCTCTATGTTTTGGATGCTCGCGTTAAACCAGGCACAGGAAAGGGACAGATTCTGCCTTTTTTTGCGAAATTCGCGGCCCAATAGCTTGCCGCCAGGAAGGGGGGCTGGCGAGGGTAGCCGAAGCCGCGCGCGCCATACGCTCTCCGGGAGGTAACCGTGAAGCTCAATCTATTCCCGTCGGATGCCCGTTTTTTCAGCATCTTTGATAAACAGGCCGAACTGATCGAGGAAACCTGTAAGGTTTACCGCGATTTTCTCGGTGACATCGGCAACATGAACGAACGCATCAACGAGATTACTGAAAGAGAGCATCAGGGTGACGCGCTTTTTCAAGAACTCTCGAAGCGCCTCAACGCAACTTTTGTCACCCCGATTGACCGCGAAGATATTCACGCCATGGGTTCGGCCATGGACGACGTGCTGGACCTGATTCAGGGCTCAGCCAACCGCATGCAGATGTTTTCCATCGACCATGTCAAGCCGGTTCTTCTGGAGATGGCGGACATCATGGTGGAGTGCTCGGCGATCTTGCGTCAGGGCATTCAGCGACTGCCCAAATTTAGCGACCTTTCCGACTTGCGAAAGCCCCTCAAGGCGCTGGAGACCAAGGGCGACCGACTGAATCGTCAGGCCGTCGCCGACCTGTTCCGCGAGTGCAAAACTGTGCAGGACGTGGTGGAGTTGATCAAATGGAAAGAAATCATCGAGAACGCCGAGGACACCATCGACAAGTTTGAGGACGTTTTCGACGTCATCGAAAATGTGGTTGTCAAACATGCCTGAATGGGTCAGTCCGCTGTTGGTGGTGGTGGTGATCATCGCCCTGGCTTTCGACTACGTCAACGGCTTTCACGATGCCGCAAACGCCATCGCTACGGTGGTTTCCACCCGAGCCCTGTCCCCGCGTCAGGCTCTGATGATGGCCGGTGTTTTGAATTTCGCCGGCGCTTTTGCTTCTGAGGCAGTGGCCGGTACCATGGCCAAAGGCCTGATTCCGGCCGAAATGACCACGGGCCATCTGGAAGTGGTTCTGGCCGCTCTGGTGGGAGCCCTGATCTGGAATCTGCTAACGTGGTGGTGGGGGTTGCCTTCGTCCTCCTCCCACGCGCTGGTGGGAGGCCTGATTGGGGCGGTCGGCTACTTTGCCGGCTCCCTCGAGAGAGGCGTCAACTGGCATGGCGTACTGGGCAAGGTGGTGCTGCCGGGGTTAATTGCGCCCATCCTGGGCATCATCCTGGGCTATCTGGTGATGGCCGTGCTGCTCTGGATCCTTTTCTGGTTGAAGACCCCGCCCAATAAGGTCAATCGGCGCTTTCGCACCCTGCAGCGCGTCTCCGCCTGCTTGATGGCTTACTCCCACGGTATGGCCGATGCTCAGAAGGTGATGGGCATCATCGCTCTAGCTTTGTTTGCAGCCAATCCCGCCAACGCTCACGCCGACCACGAGCATCTCAAACTGGTTATTCCACTTTGGGTCAAAGCCTCTTGTGCCCTGATGATTGCACTCGGGACTTCAGCCGGCGGCTGGAAAATCATCAAGACCATGGGCTCCAAGATCTTCAAGATGCAGCCAGTTCACGGTTTTGCCGCGGATATGACCTCCTCATTCCTGTTGCACACCACCGCCCACTTCGGGATGCCGCTGTCGACCACGCATGTCATCACCGGCTCGATTATGGGTGTTGGTTCCAGCAAGCGGGTCTCGGCCGTACGCTGGGGCGTGGCCAAGCGCATTCTGGGTGCCTGGGTCTTCACAATCCCGGCCTCGGCCGTCATGGGTGCCATCACCTGCGCCATCGCCACCCGCGTTTTCGCCAGCTAAGGGCTGGCCCTGAAGGTCAGTTCTTTGGCGGCAGAATCTCGGAGAAGTGGCGCAGGGTTCGCTCCATGGCTTCGTCAAAACCGACCACGGGCCGGTATCCGAAGTCTCGTTCAGAGGCGCTGATGTCGTAATAGTGCGAAGTGCCCATCTGGCAGGCCACAAAGCGAGTCATAGGGGGCTCGCCGGGAAGGCGCATGGTTCGGTAGAGCCATTCCAGGAAGCCGCCGGCCAGCCGAGCCTTGGCCGTGCTGATGTGGCTGCTCACCGGCGGACGGCCCAGTCCGCGCAGCACCTGGTCCACCCATTCCCAGAGCCGAACCGGAGAGCCGTTACTGATGAAATAGGCCTTGCCTGCCTGAGGGCTGGCCAGACTGAGGTTGCGGGCCGCGCAAAGATGAGCTTCCACGGCGTTGTCGACGTAGGTGATGTCCACCAAATTGTCGCCCGCTCCCACCCGCTTGAGTCGACCCAGGTCGGCCATTTTGACCACGC
This sequence comes from bacterium, assembly GCA_018266105.1. Lineage (GTDB taxonomy): Bacteria > Vulcanimicrobiota > Xenobia > Xenobiales > JADMJV01 > JADMJV01. The sequence continues at coordinate 69,198 of JAFEBA010000037.1, forward strand.
GGGGCAGAATATGTGGATCTCCGGGCCCCCAGATCAGGTGGGGGCGCAACGAGACGGTGGCCAGGCCGTGCTGACCGTTGGCGGCTTTGACCACCCTTTCGGCGGCCGCCTTGGTTTCCGAGTAGTAGTTGAGAAAGTTCTCGGGGTAGGGTTTGCTCTCGTCCGCACCCAGGCAGTCCTTGCCATCGAAGGTAGAGCTGGGCGAGCTGGTGTGAATCAGGCGGGTAATACCGTGGGTATGGCAGGCTTCCACAATGTTGCGCGTGCCTTCTACGTTGGAGTCCCAGTATTCGGCGAAGGTGCCCCAGACGCCGGCCTTGGCGGCCACGTGGAAGACCTGCTCGAGGCCCTGACAGGCCAGCATGACGCTATGACGGTCCTCCAGGGCTCCGCGTTGAACCTCCACACCCAGGGCCTCCCATTCGGGCAGAGGACGTCGCGATAGCGTGCGCAACTGGTGACCTTGTTCCAGCAGCCGGTGGGCCAGGGCGCCACCCAAAAAACCCCCCATGCCAGTGACCAGAATCTTCACTCTTCTTTGGCTTCCTTCTGCGTCGCGGCCCATTCGGCCAGAGCCTCGCGGTCGATTTTAGCGTTGTGGCGCGGGTCAACCGGAAAGTCTTTGTGGAACAATACGGTCTTCACATCGCCGTAAATGGGATGCCCGGACAACTTTTCCTTGACCTCACGCGCGATGCGATTGCGTTCGGCCACGTCGCGGGCCAGTTTGGGCTTTTGCAACTGAAGCACGATGGCCGGTCTTTGCTCTGGAGCCAGGCCCAGGCCCACCAGCGCGCTGCGCAGCACGTCCGGGTGTTGATCGGCGATACCCTCGGCGCAGACGGGGTAGTAGACATGTTCTTTGCCCTGCACTCGGTGTGACTTGCGCCCGACGATCCACAGCCGACTCTGGGCATCCAGGTAGCCGAGATCTCCCATCCGGTGCCAGATCTTGTCGCCCTGGCTGATCTTACTGCTCTGGGTGGCGCTGGGGTCATCGAAGTAGGCCCAGGTCACCTGCTCGGCGTGGACTACGATCTCGCCCACCTCTCCCGGACGTAGCATCAGCTCTTCGTTCCATTCGCTGACGGGGTCTTCGGTGCAGCGCATGATCCGAACCTGCACCCCCGGAATCACTTGCCCGATACAGGTTCCGCCACCGTCCTTGGTGTGACTTGAGGTCTCCTCCAGCACTTCCGAGCCGGTGATCAGGCTGACCGGGAGCACTTCCGTGGCGCCGTAGGGGGTATAGACATCCCCGCCACCGTCCAGCAATTTGGTCCACATCTCGATGAAATCCAGGGAGATGGGGGCCCCGAAGGTGATCACGCGGCGCACGCTGGGCAATTTGATGCCGTAGTCCCGACAATATTTACCCAGTTTATCCCAGATGGCGGGAGAACCCTGAAGATTTTGTACTTTCCAGTCTTGAATGGCCCGCACCAGTCGGGCGGGTTCCACGTTGGCCGGTCGGCTGGGGTTGAGCTCAGGTAGCACACATGTGAGGCCCAGAGCAGTGGAGAAGAGTGCAAAGAGAGGAAAGCCGGGCATATCCATCTCGCCCGGTTGGAAATCGAACATCTCCTTGAGTGCGGCCACTTGTGCGTGAAAGATTCCGTGGCGATACTCGACTCCTTTAGCCGGGCCGGTACTGCCTGAGGTGTAGAGGATGGCTGCCAACTGCTCCTTCTTGACCACCTGCGGGGCGAAGGGTCCTGAGCCGGGGGCGCTGACTCTCCAGAGCGGGCTGGCTCCAATCCAGCGGCTGTCGGTGCAGATGGCGCGGCGGACGGACTGAAACGCCTTGCTGTGCAAAGAGCGCAAGATGTGGGCGCGTCGGACTCCGATGAGAGCGTCCGGTTTGAGTTTTTCGATGCATTTGAGCAGAGGTTTTACGCCCATACCGGGGTCCAGGAAGACGGGCACGCAGCCCAGCTTGAAAAGGGCCCAGGTCAGGGCCACGAAGACGGGACCGGGTCGCTCCATCAGAAGCACTTTGTCGCCCGGGCGTAGACCGAAGGTGCGGAAACCGTGGGCGTATTCGTCGCACTGAGTTTCCACCTCGCGAAAGGTGAGTACACGGTCAATGCCGTTCTGGCTGTAGACCAGGCAGCGCCCTTCCGGGTCGGCCTGCACGCGTTCACTCAGTAGGTGGGCGACGTTCATTCCAGAAACTCCTTGATGACCTGGAGAGTGGTTTCGGGTTCGTCCTCATAAAGCAAATGGTGAGCGCTCCTCAATCCCACCGATTTGGCGTGGGGGAAGATGTCCAGGAACTGGTCGCGCATCTTGGTGGTAAAGCACCAGTCTTTTTCACCCCAGAGCAGCAGCATCTGCTTGTTGCGCAGCCGCGGCAGGCCCTGCTCGAGCTGAACCAGATCAGGCCAGCTGGGGTGGCTGGCGTCCATGGGAATATCTTGCACAAAACGGGCCGTGGCGATGCGGTTGGCCCAGCTACTGTAGGGAAAGGTGAAGCCCTTGCGCACGGCCCCGCGCATGCGGTGCGGATGAGCGGTGGCCGTGACCAGCGTGGTTTGCACGAAAGCGTTGAAGCCGCGGATCAGGAACTCACCCAGAAGCGGAATGCGCGCCGCCCAGAGTAGACGGGGGAGGTGCTTGGAGCGGAAGGCGGCGGTATTGCTGATCATGATACGGTCGAAGCGCTCCGGATGACGTGTGGCGACGGAGAGGCCGATGGGTCCACCCCAGTCATGCACCAGCAAGTCAATGTCGCGCAGATCCAGATTCAGGATCAGACTTTCCAGGTTGGCCGCGTGTCGGGCCAGGCAGTAACGGTAATTTTGCGGCTTGTCTGAGAGCCCACAACCGATATGATCAGGGGCCACGCAACGGCGCCGGGGCCGGAACTCCTGAATCAGGTTGCGGAAGTAGAAAGACCAGGTCGGGTTGCCGTGCACCATCAGGAGCGGCTTGCCCGCTCCTTCATCCAGGTAGTGCATGCGCACGTTACCCAGTTGATGGTGCTGCGACTCAAAGGGATAGAGAGCAGCGACTTCGGTTGGTAGATTCACTCCGGTCCCTTTGTTTCCAGGCCTTACTCTCCTTTAAGCCGACTCGGTCAACCGGCCTCACTTCCTATGCCTGCGTTAAAAACTCATCAGGTTAGAATTTCAGTGTTTGCTGAAAGAACAAAGCCTGCTGGTAATCACGTCCGTCGAAGATGGGAGCGCTGGCTTTGTCGAAGCGGATGTCCACGCGCACGGCCCAATCGGGGGTGATTCGGTATTCTGGCGTCAAAGTGAAGGCGCGAATGCGGGCCGAATTTCCGCTGCGAATTCCGAACGGATCATTATAAAATTCTTGTCGCAGGTTAAGCCAGAACTGCTCCGTCAGTTGGGTCTGGACGTAAAGGGAGAAACCGTTGACCCAGGCGGTGCCGCCCAAGGGGGCCAGTCCTTCTTCGGTTGAGGTGAAGGCGTGTAAGCCCAGGTTTACCTCGGGTATGACCTTGTAGTTGGCCACCAGGTCGTAATAACGGCGGCGGTTGTAATCGTTGTAGGCTTGCTCCGGTCCATCCAGGACATTGAAAGCCACTGAAAAATCCGCCGTTGGATGCCAGTTGATCTGACCGCCGAAGGATACCGAACGATTCGTGTCCCGGAAATTGTCCGCTCCCAGCACGACCATTCCTAGCAGAGAAACCTCGTCGTTTAGATTGTAGTTGAGGCGCACTCCGGTATGGGTGTAGGGGTTGAAGCTGTAGCCATAAGCCGGCGTTCCGTGCGGATTTTTGCCGTCCACTCCTGGCATAATCTCGTAGCCGACGTGGGTCGCAAATTTCCCAGCGTCAATGCTCAGGTTGGGGTCGATCGAATAACGCACGAAAGCCTGGCGAATATCAAAGTCTGTATTGGAATAGCCGGTATAGGGGTCGCGGAAGAGCCCGGCAGCTGAGTCGATTCGCGGATAACTGCCGCCGAGCACAGTATCAAGGCGAAATCCCAGCTGGTCGTCACCGCTCAGTCCGTATTCAAAGTCCAGGTTCAGTCCGTCGAGTTTGAGTTTACGGTCGTCCAGCGCGTAGCCTCTAACCAGATTGCGACTGTTGGCGGGCTTTGGGAAATCCAGATTGTAGCTGCTGGCAGCGAAACCACGGAAGATGAGTTCCGGTTCTGATGGCTGGTTCTCTGGCGATGGCTCAGGTTCTGGCCAGGCCAAACCAGAAATTGCCAGAATGAATAGAATCGACAGCGGGCGCAAAATAGACCTCCAGGATGCAGGCCAAGAAAGACTTAGATCCCGCAAAAAGATGATCTAGAGTTAATTCAGAATTCGTCAATTGGACCTCAATTCTGAATCGGGCGCGTCAAGAACGGCTCAACTTGTTGAAGTCACGTGGTGTGCGACCTGTCGGTCGGCTGAGCGGCCGAGTCCAGAGTATGCATGTAGGCCGCCCAACCGCACAGAAAGAGAGTTAGAAACAGCAGAAAAATTCCATCGTGCATGCCCTTAGCTTAAGAGGGGGAGGGTCAAAGTGAGGACAAGATGAGCCTGGTCAGGTCAAGGATTCATCGAGGAAATCACCCAGCGGAAGCCCTGCAACTGGCAATCGATATTGCAGCTGCTGCGCCGGGCGGAGTAGCTGTAGCGGCTACGTGTCGCTGAGGCGTGGCTTCCCCCGATCATCAGAGTGACACGATTGGCGTTGCAGCAAAGCACCTGCCAGTCTGTCGGCTGATCAGAGAGCAGAGTTCCTCTCCATTGCTCGCTAAAAGAGGCCAGTTGCGGGCGTCCATCCGGCGCCAGATTGGCCAGAGCCTGGGTCCAATTTTCTTCGTTGACCAGCTTGATCTGACGTTTAATCAACTCGAAGGCGCCTCCCGTCGCGCTGTCTGGTCCCATTCCGGAGGCCGAGGTCAGGCTCAGTGTGCCCCGTGGATCGCGATTGCAAAACAGGGTCCAACGGTAGCCCAAGCCTCGATTAAAGATGTCCTGGCAGCGACTGAACTCGGCCGAGACCGGTTCGGCGGGCGCATCACCGTTCTTCAGGCATAGGATGACGCGCCCGGCGTTCTCGTTTTGGACCTGGACCAGCGTGCCTTCTACTTTGTCGGCTGCAGCCGGAAGGGCCAGCCACAAGGTGATCCAAAACGCTTTCATCGACTCCTTGCCTCCCTTGACATGAGTTTCAGGTGGCAGGTGCCGCGATCCAGTTCTTCCCAAACGACCCAGAGCTTGCCCAAGCCGGCCGTCAAGGATGGTTTTCGCGAGATGCCGGGGGAATGAGACAGGTCCTGAACACGCCGGCCCTCCGCCAGCCAGACGTCAGGATGAAAAGCCCCGGCAGTCGTGTCGATCCAGGCCAGAACCGGTCTTTGAGCTGAGACCGCCAGGCTTGGGTCGCTGGATGTACCAGGAGTCCTGGACACGTTTTCGGCCCTCGCTCCGCTCCAAAGATAGATATTGGGACTGGACTGTCGATCCGGCTGGCCTACCCAGCTGAGGTATACTTTGGAGCCCGAGCTGGCCAGGCAAGGTTGTGAGCAACTGGAGCCGGCGGCCAACTGGCGAATGGGTGACCAGCCTTGAGGTTGGCCGCACCGGTAAGCTGTGCGCGGTCGGGTCGCGGCCGTGCACCAGTTGAAATGGAGGCGACCGTCGCTGCTGAATGCCAGTCCGGCCTGGCTGGAGGTTCCCAGTTGGGCCGACAGAAGTTCCGGTTTACTCCAGGACTTCCCGTGGTTTTGGGAAAAACTTCCGAAAAGATCTGGAGCGGACCTTCCACCACTGGTGTCGGTCCAAATCACCGCAAGACTTCCGTCGGGGGCGGCAGCCACTCGCGGCGAGCGCGACAGTCGAGGGGTCTGGGAGATGTCCAGCGGTTCCGTCCAGGTTTTTCCGGCGTCGGCTGAGCGAGCGAAGTAGATGTCGGGATGGTCATTGCCGGAGCTGGTGTCGCTCCATACCACATCCACCGAGCCGTCTGCTTCCAGGCAGAGAGTCGGTTCACTTGAGATGCCGGGGGAGTGGGAGAGATTGACCGGTTGACTCCAGACCGAACCTTCGAGACTGCCCCGGTAGTAGATATCATTGTTGCCGTCCAGGCTCTCATAGACCAGATGCAGACCGGTCGGGCCAGCTGCCAGCGACGGCTGTTTGCCGATTCCTAAGTCGAGAGTGGCCGGGCCAGCCCAGGCAGTGCAGCTGATCAGAGTCAGGCCTGGGGTCAGAAGGCGGCGAAAAAACATGCCGAGTGATTCGTAGTAGTGGCTGCAAGAACCTTGCACTGAGTTGCTTCGGACATGCTTCGGACATGAAAGAGACCTGGCAGCAAGCCGCTGCCAGGTCTCTTCATGAGCGTTTGAGTCTAATTCTTGGCAGTGTCTTTGCCCGTCAGTCCTGCAGCCATCAGGATGGCCGATAAGGATACGATTCCCTCGGGGACTCCGGCCTTCTGCAGAATGGCGGTGTGGTCGCCGAGTTTGACCGGCTTGCCGCCCGTATTCAAGACCCGCGCCGCGAATTCCAAAATCGCTTTGGCTTGCTCGGAAGAGACATTGAGCTGACGGGAGAGTCGGTCATACTCGGCCGCTTCGGCTTCGGTGAAGACTCCGTCGCGGTAGGCCATCCCGGCCAGGTCGAGCAATAAACTGTAGCGCAAATCGGTGCCCGAGAGACGTTCCAGCACTTCGTCCATATTGTCGGGGGGAATCGCGGCGGCAGCCATGACTCTGCCTCGGGCATCTGGTCCCAGTACATACTGCAGGCTGAGTTGCCGAACGGCGTAGACCTCCTCTGATGTGACCGCCCCATCCTGGCCGGCCATGGAGGCCACCACCATCATATAGTCGGCTCGGTCCGATTCATTGAAGTCCGTTAACTGAAGATTCATGAGTATTACCACGCTCCTTTCGGTGGCGATTCCTTCCAGGTCAGCCGCCTTCCTGGTGATTGAGCAAACCTTGACCTCGGATCGCAGGTTGCCGCGCGGCTGGGGCGGAAGTTTCCGCCAAACAGGAGGGTGCATGTTCAGTCGTCTAGGAAAACTTATCAAAGGCTTCTTCAGTCTCTTCATCTCCAATCTGGAAACGGCCAATCCGAAAGTGCTGCTCGAAGCTGAAATCGCCTCATTCCAGGAGGCGGTGGGCAATTACAACAAGAGCCTGGCTCAGCAGGCCGCGTTAGTGCAGAAGCTTCAGAATCAGATTGCCCGTCAGAGGGCTGAGTTCGAGAAGCTCAAGAGCAGGCTCGCGACACTGGTCAAAGCCGGTCAGACCGAGGAAGCGGGGCGGTTGGCTTTGCAGGCCAAGAATCTGTCTGAGGCTCTGGCGGAGTCGGAAGCGCAGTTTGCCAACACCGATGGCATGTACAAGAACATGGTGAAGCAGCGTGATGTCTACATCCGCGATGCCCAACGTCGGATTGATACAATCAAGCAGAAGTTGTCCCAGGCAGAAATTGCTGAGAGTCAGGCCAAGCTGGCCGAGATTGCGACCGCCACTTCCTTCAATTTGGCGGGCAGCGGGGCGACCCTGGAACGCTTGGAGGAGAAGCTCGATGATCGGGTGGCTCAGGCTCAGGGCAAAGCCCGAGTCGCGGCCGACAACATAGCTGGCGGCGATTGGAAGATGAAAGCGGAGGAAGAAGCCGCTATGGAGCAGGCCGCTCTGCTTGAGATGATGGGGGAGATCGGCCTACCGGCTTCTTCCGTTCAGTCCTCCCCGCAAGCGACCCGTCAGCTTCAGCTGTAACCCGGTCCAGCGAAAGGACCGCAACTGGGCCAGGACAAAGAGGGCGCAATGTTACGTCGCGCCCTTCTTTCGCTCGCACTTATGGGAATGGCCTGGGCTGTTCCCGCTCCCGAGTGGCTGCCTGAACAGGACCTTGGCCGTCGCCAGGAGTTCATTGAGCGGGAAAAGGATTGGCGCAACGGTGCCGTGGTCTACCAGATCTTTGTCGACCGCTTCGCTCCTTCACGTCATTTGCAGGATAAAAAATACGATGCGCCTCGTAAATTGCGGAACTGGAACGAGCTTCCGGTTCCGGGCAGCTACTTGAAAGAAGCCGGGGTCTGGTCGCACGAGGTCGATTATTGGGGAGGCGATCTGGATTCGGTGCGCTCCAGGCTGGATTATCTCCAGGGTCTGGGCGTGGACGTGGTTTACCTGAATCCGATTTTTGAGTCGCTCACCAATCACAAATACGACGCCTGGGACTACCACAAGGTAGACCCGGTCTATGGCAGTCGCAAGGATCTGGCCGACCTGGCCAGCGATCTGCACGGACGCAAGATGAAGCTGATGCTGGATGGCGTTTTCAATCATGTGGGTCGGCGTAGCCCCTATCTGAAAGACCATCCTGATTTTTTCAAATGGCTCAACAACCAGCCCGTCTGCTGGTTGGACGTGGAAAACCTGCCTGAACTGCAGATGGAGAATCCCAAGGTGCGCGACTTCATCTATGGCTCCACAACCTCGGTGGTGCAGTCTTATCTGCGTCAGGAGAAGATCGACGGGTGGCGACTGGACGTGGCCTTCGATCTGGGTTTCCGCTATCTGAGTGAGCTGACCAAAGCTGCCCACGAAGCTCGCCCGGGCTGCGAGATTATCGGTGAGATCTGGAACTATCCGGAGGACTGGTATCCAGCCGTGGACGGCGTGATGAACATGCATGGCCGCATCGTGCTCATTCGTCTGCTAGAGGGTAAGATTAGAGGGCCGCTGGCTTCGGCGATGTGGGAAAGTATGGTGGCCGACGCTGGTTACGAGCACTTGCTAAAGGCCTGGCTGGTGCTGGATAATCACGATACTCCGCGGCTCAATCATATTCTCAAGCAGAGCTGGCAAGTTGAGATGGCTCGTATCCTGCAGTTTACTCTGCCGGGTTCACCCGTCATTTACTATGGTAGCGAACTGGGCATGGCCGGAGGAGACGATCCCGCCAACCGTGCCCCCATGCGTTGGGATCTGGCCACCGATCAGAATCAATTGTTGGGCTTGCACCGTAAGCTACTCAAGATTCGCTCGCAGGAGCCGGCTCTGCGCATTGGCGATTTCCGCCGGTTGCATTCGGATAAGGCTTTCGCCTTCTTGCGCAAGACTTTGAGCGCCAAAGAAACGGTGGTGGTGGTGGCCAATCCCGGGGACACCCCGATTCAGGAGTTTCTACAGCTGCGCGACGGGAAGCTGCAGGACGTCACCAAAATGGTGGATTTGCTGGGGAGCGCGGTGGCCCCCACCATCTACGGTGGCTCCATCGAGCTGAGTCTGCAGCCACACCAGGTGGTTGTGCTCAAGCCGGACGTCTCGCCCATGCCCAAGGGCTACGACCGTTACGACCGCATGCCCTGAGGTTGGACAGTTCTAAAACAGGCGCACAAAACTGTTTCAAGAGGTTAACCGGCTGTTCACATTTGGGTGGCGCGTTTCGCCGCTGTTTTGAAATTGCAAGTTAAGATAAGTCCATCGAAGCCGCCCAATAAGCGGCGACGAGAAGCTCCAAAGTAGTTGCTTATCTGACAATCTGACAATTGCTCCAGAAAACAAACCTGATCTGACAAAGAAAAGACCCGCCGGAGACGTCTGGCGGGTTTTTTCTTTGTGCCCGGGTGTCCCCGGGGCGACCTGAGAATTCAGACTTTTTTAGGGGCTTTCCCCCATGCTTGCATGGAATCAAAGTCGAGGAGTCTGCCGTCGTGTTGATCCAGAGTGTAGCTCGAGCCCTGTCCACTCCCCCCGTTTCTACCGCCTTGCCCGGTGGTTCGACGGCGGCGCCACAGCCCCAAGATGATGTCGTCCTCAATCGTCAGCCCGAGTCGCTCTTTATGCCCAAGGCTCTGCCGACGGCGGTGCTCTCCGGTGTGCCCAATCCCACTCCAGTCGAGTTTGACCCCAAGGTTCGCAAGTGGAAGGATGACAGCATCTACTTCTTGCTGACGGACAGGTTTCACGATGGCGATCCCAGCAACAACATGGGAGTCAACAAGGACGACATCAATCGCTGGCATGGCGGCGACCTCCAGGGAGTCATCGACAAGCTCGACTATATTCGCGATACTGGCGCAACCGCCATCTGGATCACGCCTCCCATGGCCAACCAGGACACCTTTGTCGATTCCGACGGTTACCACGGTTATTGGCCGGTGGATCACTTCAATACCGACAAGCACGTCGGCACGATGGAGAAGTTCACCGAGTTCGTTGAGAAGGCACACGAGAAGGGTCTCAAAATTCTGTTGGACATCCCGCTCAATCACGTGGCCTGGGAGCATCCCTTCAAGAATGATCCCAACAAGCAGGACTGGTTCCACCACAACGGTGACGTGACCGACTGGAACAATGACTGGCAGTCGGAGAATTGCTCGATTTTTGGCCTGCCTGACCTGGCTCAGGAAAACCCGGCCGTGGAGAAATATCTGATCGACGTGGGCAAGTTCTGGGCCAAGACCGGCGTGGACGGTTTTCGTCTGGATGCCGTCAAGAACGTCCCCATTTCTTTCTGGAACAAGTTCAACAAAGAGATCCACGAGTTCGCCGGAAAGGACTTCTATCTCGTCGGTGAGTACTACCACGGCGACCCGAGCCGCTTTGCCCCATTCCAGAACGGCGACATGGATGGCCTGGTCGACTACCCGCTTTACTATACTCTGGATGACGTCTTTGCTAAGGGCGGCTCCATGCGTCAACTGGCCAACCGGATGGAAGAGTGCGATCGCAGCTACCCTCATCCTGAAATGATGTCGGTTTTCCTGGATAACCACGACACCAAGCGCTTCCTGACCAAAGCCGGGGGCGACGAGAGCAAGCTCAAGCTGGCGATGACTTTCGCGATGACCATCAACCGCATCCCCACTCTCTACTACGGCACGGAAGTGGGAATGCAGAGCGACGCCGAGGGCTGGAGTGAGACCAGCCGACGGGATATGGAGTTCGGGAAGAACCCCGAGCTTCTGGCCTTCACTCAAAAGCTGGGCGCCATCCGCAATGACTCGGTGGCCCTGCGCGAGGGCAAGCGTCTGGAGATGTGGCAGGACGACCAGATTTATGCCTTCGGCCGGGTGGCTGAGGGTGGTGAAGCAGTGGTTGTGCTCAACAACAGCCCCGACAGCCAGACCCGTGAGATTCCGGTCAGACCTGAGAGCAAGATTCGCGACGGCACCGTGCTCAAGGAGGTCCTGACGGGTCAGACGGTTACGGTGGAAAACGGCCGCATTCGCAGCCAGTTGAACGGTAAGTCTGCCGGCATCTACATGCCTCTGTGAGGCGCAGGGATTTTCTGCGTGCCGCCGCGATGGCGGTGCCTTTGAGTCAGATAAAGGCCGGACCGCTGCCGCGACTGCTGATCATGGGCGGCACCGGCTTTCTGGGCAGGCATTTCGCTGAAGAGGCGCTTCGACGAGGTTGGCGGGTGACGCTGGTGCATTTGCACGCGGACAAGTCCGACCTGGTGCAGGGCGCCAACCAGATCCTGGCCGACCGGGATCAGGGCTTACCGGCCAGCCTCAATGGCAAAGACTATGACTTCGTGGTCGACACCTCCGGTCAAAAACCGGCCTGGCTGGAGGAATCCAGCGCTCGCCTGCGCGATTGCCGCGGTTATCTCTTTATCTCCACCATTTCCGTCTACGCTCATTCTCGTCAGGGAATGGACGAAGATTCGCCGCTGGCGCCAACCGAGGGCGTCAAGGTGGATACTCTGGAGCCGGGCAATTATGCTGCCCGCAAAATTCAGTGCGAGCGCGCCCTTCGCAGGAACCTGGGTGAGCGGGTTTTGATTTTCCGCCCCTGCGTCATCGCCGGTCCCTATGATGCCACCGACCGTTTCACCTACTGGGCCGACCGCATGCGTCGCCCCGGGCCCATTTTGGGCCCCGTCTCCCGCCAGGAAACCCTGCAGTGGATCGACGCCCGCGACCTGGCCATTTTTGGCCTGGATTCTTTGCTGGGCGGACTGTCTGGGATCTACAACGTAGCCGGCGATTCGACCACGTTTGGGGCTTTCTTCAGGTCCTTTCAGGAGGATTACGAGGCGGTCTGGGTGCGCCAGGACTTTCTGGAAAAATCCGGCCTCGAGCCCTGGCGTGACCTGCCTCTCTGGGTTCCCAGTTCGGGAGACAACGCCGGATTTTCTCGGGTGGACAACCGCAAGGCTCTGGAAGCGGGGCTGACCCTGCGATTGGCCACAAGAACTGCGGCCGATACCCTGAGCTGGCGCGACCGGGATAAGTCCCCGCTGCGGGCCGGCATCACTCCCCGGCGCGAAGCCGAGGTGTTGGCCGCTTACGGGCGTTAGGGCACGTAATACATCGGATTCGGCACTTTGAAAACCGCGTCGGCATAACCGCCTTCGAGGTCGCTGGTCTGGTCGCCCATGTTCAGCACGATCTTGTAGCCGGACTGAATGATTTGCTGTCGTTGCCAGGTTTTGAAGCTGCCCGTGGTGCCCTTGTATCCGGCTGTCCGCATGATGAGACGGGTATAGCCGTTGTACCCGGCGCGTCTCAGGTTGAGATCGGTGGCGGCCCGGTCACGTTCAGGACGGCCGGTCAGGAAGAAGACGGCCACCTTCTGGTCGCGAGCGTAGTTAAAGAGCCGCTGTGGGCCGGGTAGAGGGGTGGCGGCCGCCCTGTTGACCCATTCCTTCCAAAAGTGCTCCACGTAAGCGAAGTCGTATTCGTCGAAATAGCTGTAGTTGGTCAGGCTGGTCTCGTCGATATCGAGCACGATGGCGGGTTTCTGTCCCTGGTAGCGAGGCAGATTCAACTCTAAATATTGGCGGGCTCGATCGGCCACGGCCTCGACCTCGGCCGCGTAGCGACCGCTATCGTGGTAGCTACGGATACTTCTTTTGCTCAGGTCGAGGTTGGGAATCTCCACATCGCCGTTGGGTTGGGCGCCGACCAGGCGAGTGAGTAAGGCCAGCAAGATCAATCGAAGCACCGCGCCAGCTTCGCGCGGGGGTTGTCTGTTCCTTGAGCCGGCGTGATAGGATAGAGTATGGCGAATTCGATCGGCGGAAATAATCAGTTTTTTAATCCCGGGACTTTGGAGAATTTGCGACAGACGGGCGGGACTGCCGCCAATCAGACCAAGTTTTCAGCGCCCAGATCCACGCGTCCCGAGGCGGAGAGTGGGGGAGTGCATCTTTCCGATGCGGCCCGCAAATCTCTGCAGGCCAAGCATGATGAGAACATTCACGGCAAAGAGGAGCAACTGGCTCACCAGGCGGGCCTGGGCGAGGAGCTGAAACCCGAGTCGCGGCACGAACAAAAGGTGGAGCGGGGTAATCAACGCTACCAAGAGACGGTCGGCGAGAAAATGGCCGGCCCGGCGCCACAGCAAGAGGCTCCCACCTCGCCCGACTCTGCTGATAAGGTTCAAGCTCGCCTGACGGCCGCTAAGCTGGCCGCTTACGACGATCCTGACACAGTTTACCAGCGGGTTCTGGAAGATGTCCCGGATGCCAATTTGGAAGCGGCCGAGCGGGTTCTGGAAAACCAGATGAAGCAGGGTGTTAGCAAAATGTCGAACCTCAAGAGCGGTCCGGAAGCTCAAGAGGCTGGCAAGATGGAAATGAAGCAGGCATCCTTTCTGGCCGATCCCCTGGACATTCGCGGATCAGACAATGATCGCAGCCAGCCCATGCCGCTGGAGTTTCCTGAGGAGACGGTGGCGCAGGCAAGGGAGCAAGCCGTGGAGGTCGAGCAAGAGAATCTGATCTCCGGCTCGTAGGACAGCCTGTACTTTAGAAAAGGCGGTCCTTCTATGCGAAACGCGTTCATGATCACGGCACTCTTACTGGCGGGGATGGGCTTGGGACTGAGCCTGGCCAGACCCTTGAAGGCGGACGGGTTGGCACCGGGGTCGGTGACGGCAACTTCTCAGGAAGGCAAGCCGGCCTGCTGGGTTCTGCTGGGCAACAAGCTCTATTTTGTCGAGAAAGACTCCAGCGCCGTTCTCAAAGTCTCGGCTTCAGGCGTGCTATAAAGGTTTAAGCCGTTCGGCCTCGGGGGTCGGATCCTCGTAGTGGCGGGCCGGATATCCGGCCCGCTGGACTTTCCAACCCAGGGCGATTTTTTCAATCTTCAAGCCACGCTCTTGAAAGCGTCCGTAAACGAGCTCGCGAACCTTTTCCCAGGGCTCCGGGCCGCTAAGTTCCAAACTGGCGCCCGCGACTAATGGATGCTCCACGCGCTGCTGAAAAGTCAGCTCGTCGTAGGCTACGCCGCGACAAAGACCGGTCACGACCAGTGGTTTCGTACCGGAGAGCGGATCGTTAAAGAAGTAGTCTAGCTCAGAGAAGGCGCCGAAACGCCCAAAAACAAGGCCCCCGGTGGCGTAGTAGCGCCGAGCGTAGCCTGGCCGCGTCTGATTGAGCTTTAGACAACGTTGGCGGAAGGCGCTGATCACCTCATCCAGGTGGCGCGCAGCCTGAGAATCCGTGTAGGGGTGAACCAGGGCGCTCTCGATTTTGTTGGGCCAACGTCCTGATTCGTTGCTGCCCACCGTTCGCTGTTCGCGGTAGTGTTGCTCGCGTTCTCGCAGCCAACTGCGCAGGGACTCCAGGGATTGGATGGAGCTCTCCGGCAGTGGTTCGCGAAGGTTGAAGAGCATGGTGGCCAGGTTCTCTTTGTAAACCTGATGGTTGGGCTCGGCCAGATGCATCATGGCCAGGATCTGGCTTGCCTGGCGGTCGCAAACTTCCTGAGCCCAAGCGGGATAGACCAGCAAAAGACAGAGCCAGAGATACTTCAACACGACTTGAGCTTTCTTTGCAGGCGCGCGCCGCCCCTTGGATAATGCCCCGAAAGCATGCGTCCACTGATTTTCGTTTGCCTTTTGCTGTTGCCGGCTTTGTGCGAGCCACTTTCCTTGCTCCAACGCGCTCAAAGGATGTTCAAGCCGCTGCCCACAAGGATGGACGGGAACTTGCCCGTGCCCGCGCCTGCTCAAATCGATCTGGGTCGGAGGCTCTTCTATGAAAAGCAACTCTCTCAGAACAACACCATGAGCTGCAACAGTTGCCACGATTTGCGCTACGGCTTTGGGGCGGATGGGCGCCCGGTTTCGCCCGGGGCGGTCAGCGGTCGAGGCACGCGCAATGCTCCCTCCGTCTACCACGCCGCCCTGCACGTATCTCAGTTCTGGGATGGCCGCAGTCCGGATGTAGAAGATCAGGCTCGCTTTCCCATGCTGGAGAAAGTGGAGATGGGCATGCCCTCTCTGGATGAAGTCGAGTCGCGGCTGCGTTCCAATCCAGATTATGTGCGCCGATTCGCCGAAGCTTATCCCGGTCAGACTCAGCCCGTAACCTGGAAGAACGCAATGAAGGCCATCGGTGCCTTTGAGCGGGGTCTGGTGACTCCGGCTGCTTTTGATCGCTATTTGCAAGGGGACGAGACAGCCCTGGACTCCAGCCAGCTTCGGGGTCTGGAGCACTTTATGCGTCTGGGCTGCGCCGAATGTCACGAGGGGGCGGCCCTGGGTGGAGGCCAGTTGCGTAAGTTGGGGAGCAAGCAGGCCTTCGCCAGTGAGGACCGGGGACGTTTTCAAGTCACTCACTCCTCGGCTGACGATGGGGTCTTCAAGGTGCCCTCGCTGCGCAATGTTTGCGAAACGGCTCCCTATTATCACAATGGCAGGGTGCAGAAGCTTGAGGAAGCGGTGGTTCTGATGGGCCGTCACGAGTGCGGTCAGCAGCTTACACCCCAACAGGTGAACGAACTCTGCGATTTTCTCACCAGCCTGACGGGCCAGATTCCCAAGGAGTACGTCAGCGCTCCGTAAAAGGGCCCGGTCATGTCACTGTTTAAAGAATTCAAAGAGTTTATCGGTCAGGGTAGTGCGGTCGATCTGGCTGTAGGTGTGATCATCGGCAGCGCCATGACCACGATTCTCAAGTCCTTTGTCGATGAACTGGTGGTTCCACTCACGGGGTTACTGGGCAAGGCCGACTTTGCCAATAGTTACCTTGTGCTCAAAGGTAGTGTGCCGGAGGGTGTCCCTTTGGCCGAGGCCCGCAAAGTAGCCGGTGCGGTGGTGCTGGGCTACGGTCAGTTTGTGACGGTTGCTCTCAATACATTGATTTTGGCCTTCGTGGTGTTTCTATGCGTGCGCACCATCAATCACCTGAAGAAGGCTCAGGCCAAAGAGCAAGCGGCGGAAGCGGCCGCGGCCCCGCCCGAGCCACCCCGCCAGGAAGTGTTGCTGGCCGAAATCCGCGATCTACTGGCTGCTCAGAAGTAATGCCTTGAGCAGATCCGGTCGGTCGGTGGTGATGGAGTCGCAGCCTGATTCAAGCAGGCGGCGCATATCCGACTCTTCATTGACGGTCCAGCAGTTGACCTTCAGACCCAGCTGATGGGCGGTTTTGACATATTGCTGGTCGACCTGACTGAAGTGAGGTGCGATCCAGTTGATTCCCAGTTCCCGCAGGTCGGACTGGACGTCAGTGGCTCCGGCGATCAGCAGCCCGGTTTGCAGGTGCGCATCGAGTTGGCGCAGTTGCTTGAGCGACTCGCGGTCAAAGGAGATCACCACCACCTGATTGAGCATCTTCTCCTGCTGGAGCTGGCCTAACAGCACCGTCTCGATGCCTTCATAGCGTGGACCTTTGGCCGGATGCTTGATTTCAACCAGCACCTGACAGTGTCCACGGGCGGCTCTGAGCGCTTCCCGCAGGCTGGGCAGCTTGGGATCAGCTTGCTTAAGCTGGGCCATGGTCAGCTCATGCACTGTGCCAGGACAGTGACTGCAGCGGTCCAGGGTATCATCGTGAATGACTACCAGGTCGCGGTCCGCGCTGAAGTGGATATCCAGTTCGAAAGCGTCGCAACCCAGGGCAATCGCCTTTTCAAAGGCGGCCATGGTGTTTTCAGGATTGAGTTTGGCCCCCCCACGGTGGGCCACGTTCCAGGGTTTCACGGTTCCTCCCCAAGAAGCGCGCGCTGCCCAGGGTAAGAGGGCAGCTGCCGCAAGGAATTGGCGGCGTAAAAGCATCTCACCAAGTTGCCGGAGCAGCAGGACTTTCCCTGCCGCCGGGCCAGCCATGCTGGATGGACGCCCTTTGGTATCGGTTGGGCCAGCGCTTCTTTGGCTGGCTGGTGAGGCCTTACTGGCCGCTCCGGCTTGAAGGACTGCAGCATTTCCCGCGCCAGGGAGCCGCCATTTTGGCCGGCAATCATCCCACTGTGCTGGACGGGGGGTTGCTGGGAGTTTTTTCGCCTCGCAGGGTGCGCTTCTTGATCGACGCCAAGGTTCTGCGCATTCCCGTTTTGGGCCAATTTCTCAAGGCGCTGGGCTCCATTCCGGTGGAACGCGGCAGCCTCAGTCTTCGCCATGCGCGCCAGGCTCTGATGGGCGGCACCTGTCTGGGGATTTACCCCGAAGCTGCTCCAACCGCCTCGCCCGCTCTCGGTCACTTTAAGAAGGGAGTGGCGGTGCTGGCCCGAGATGTGCCTGGCGTGCCGGTTGTGCCGGTGGCAGTGGTGGGGACCCTGCCATTGTGCAGCCATCAGCATCTCTATGCTCAGCCCGGTCCGGTCACATTGCGTTTTGGTCCCGCTCTTTACTGGCGGGAAGGCGAAACTCTGGATGGATTTTTGCAACGCCTCAGGGCGGCCCTTGAGGAACTGTTGCTGGAACCGCAGGATCGACCCACGCGTCTGACCTTCGCTACTTTTCTGAGCGGTTTGGTGTTGGCCCCGCCCAGCGCCATCCTGCTGGCCCTCTCTCGGCGTCGGTTTAAGCCTTAGCCTGTCAGAAGTTGTCAGGAAGGGAGCTCGCCTCTGGGTTATGTTGAAGACCAGCCCGGATTGGGCAAACAATGGAGGAGAACGACCCTGATGCGTATTGTGCAGCTCGCTTGTGTTACCCTGGCCGGTCTGGCCCTGAGCGGAGCCGTCTCGGCTCAGCCTCGCTGCAACAGCGGCAATTATAACTATAGCTACAACAACGCCGGCTATTATAACGGCTACAATGGCTACAATAATGGAATTTACAACGGCTATCAGAACGCGCCCTATGCCAACTACAACTATAACAACGCCGCCTACAACAACGGCAGCTGTAACGCCAATCGGAACTACAACTACAGCTACAACACCAACGGCTGGAATAACAACCGCAATTGGAATAACAACGGTTGGAACAACGGCAATTGGAACAACGGCAATTGGAACAACGGCAACGGCGGCCATCATCACCACCACCATGGCCATCGCTAAGCAGCGACCCTAGAGGAGGTTTGGGAGGCCTGCGATCCAAGGCGCAGGCCTCCCAATTTTTGAGTCGAAAACCTGGGGATGCACCCAGACCAGGCATGGCCGGTCGCCAGTGATTTTTGCCGAGGGGGCGGTTTTTACGAGCTGACCCTGCGCCTGCGCAACTTGCTGCTCTGGGGTGGCGCCTGCACCATCGCGGCCGGAGGTTGCCTGGCCGGCCTCGCGCCCGAGGATCCCCTGAAGTGGATCGGCCTGCTGTTCGCCATCGGCCTGGCACCGGGAATGGTGGCCTGGTCTGTCGCTCCAGCTAATGGGCGGCTCGGCCATCCGGCCCAATGCCGAATCGAGTTCAGCGGGCGCCCCGCGACTCCCCGCCAGCCTGGCAATCTGGTCAATCCACGTAAGGAACCCATGGACCTGTTGGCGGTGGGTCTGGTCCTGATGCTGGCCTGGGCGGGGGGTCCATTCAACAATCTTGGTTTACTGTTGCTCTTCTCGCCCCTGATTGTATTCCGTCTCTGTTCGCGGCTCTGGACCGAGCTCGATCTGGTGGCTGGACGTGTGTATCATCATCGTACCTTCATGGGTCTGCAGATCACTCGCCAGGGCGCCAATCTGGAGCAGGCCGTAGGCCTGGTTTCCGGCTTGAAGCTGAATCGGCCGGGGGAGGACCCGGTTTACGCAGTCTATGCGGTCATGCCCGATCAAGAGCCGCTGGAGCTGGACACGATGTGTCTGACCCGTGAGGAGAGCCACAATCTAGGTCGACGCCTGAGCCTCCAGCTCAATCTCCTGCATGATCCGTTGGACTATGAACCGGACCCCAGCTCGTTGCGTGGCGATAGGAACTTTCGTGGCCGGCCGCGCTGGAAGACCCTGAAGTTCCAGAAAGCTCCGCGCGGTGACAGAGCCAAGCTGCCGCCGGGAGCAGAGGACCCTTCATGATCAGAATATCCAGCGCCTTTACCTCTCTGGCCCGCGACCCGTTTCCATTCCTTTTGACCGTGCTGGCCTGCCATTTTCTGCAGATGCACTCCTGGGGCTGGCTGGCCTACCTGGTCGCGGCGGGCTTCTGCGTCTCGGTTTTTGAGCAGGCCCTTCGGGCTGATCTGGCACCTCCGCCTCGCTCGAAGAATTTGCCCCGCACCGCCTATCTGGGTTGTCTGGGTTCCTTTGGGCTCTGGGTTGCCGCCGTCCTGACCATTGTCCCGTTGTCTCTTATTTTTCAACCTCTCGGATGGCAAGATTACCTGCCGCTGGCGAGCTGGGATCATCCAGTGATCCAGTCTTTGTTGACGGTTTTGATGGTCTGGATCACCCAGAGCATGTTTGCGGCGCTTTACCTTGCTTGCGTCCGCGTCGGTTCTCACTCTCAAGCCTCTCGACCGCTCAATGGCCTGTTCAGCTTTCTGTTCAGGTTTCTAGCCTCGCCCCCGTTGGACGGCAGCGGACTGCGCCTGGTCCTGCTGTTTCTGGCGCTCGTTGCCTGCCAGCCCCTGCTGGTGAACTCCCAGCAGTCTTTCATCCAGTATGCTTCGTTGTTTTTCGCCAGCCTTTACGCTCACTGTCTGGGCCAGTATGTGCGTAAGGGGCACGGTTTCGAGATCTCGTGAGCGATCTGGAGGGTCTGCTCGGGCTGCTGGAAGCAGAAGGCCGCTTTCATTCACGCGGCGAGTTTACTTTGGACCCCGGGCGCAATCGTGAGAAAATAGCTCAGCTTCTTCGGGAGGACGCCAACAGCTGGCTCTACTGGCTGGTTCGTTGCGGAGTCAGCCTCAAGAGTCACAGTTGTGAGATCACGACCGGTCGCAACGCCCTGCTGGCTCAACTCAACCTCAGTTCCAGCCAGCCGGTCCAGGGTTATCTGCAGGACGGACTGGAAAACGGGCAGGTCGGGCTGCGCTACTTACGCTCGGCCTTGCTCTGGGCCCAGGCCTGGCTGGGAATGCACCCCGATTTTGGGGCGACTTTGTTGCTCGAGGAGCCCGGTCAGCCGCTCTGGGCTCTACGACTTGAGGCCGATCGGGTGACCCGCCAGCAAGAGCCCCAATTGGGGGAAAAGCTCCAGCTCAGCCTGGCCTTCATGCCTCGTACTCAGCGCTCGCAGACTGCATTCATGCTGGCCCAGAGGCAAGCTTTGGCTGCTTCTGTGCCGGTGCGGGCAGCCTTCAGTCCCATGCCGGTCTGGCTGGATGGTCAGCGACTGGATCGCGGCTTTCAAGAGTCGGTTACGCCTCTTTATCTCCGCTATTACTTGCAGCCGGGCCGTAGCAACTGCCTGGCCGTGCCCCCGCCACCCGCCGCTCATCTTTATCGTTTGGAAGCTGCCGGTATTCCGCGGGGTTGGCCTCGTCCTCGATTCTGCTTGCCCAGCGTGGCGGTCCATACCTTTTCTCTGGCCGGTGAGCTGCCGGCCGAGGTGGATTGGTCGCTCACCGCGGGACGGCCAGTGGCGGCCTGGCACACAGACAAGGAAGCCACTCAACTTTACGCTCAGCCGCTGGAGGTGGCTCAAACGACCGATCGCTGGTTGGTCCGGTCGGCTTTTCAGCGCGGCGGAGCTGACAATGACTACTGGGCGGTGGTTCAGCACGGAATCAGTCTGGACCCCGAGCCCCTTGAGCTCGGCGCCGGTTCCCGTCTGGGTTGGCTGGCTATGGTCGGCCTGGACGCTGCTCAGACCGACCTGTCCGGCTTGAAGCTGGTCAAAGACCCGCTCTTTGAATCCCTCAACGATTGGGTGCGATTGGAAATCGCCCAGATCCACGAGCAGCAAACCGCGGCTGGTTTCTAGAAGCGGTTTGGCGCCTCCAGACGGAGTCGGCTTCCCCGGTGGTCAAGCTCTAAACTGCGGGCGTGCAGGTGCAGAGGACCCGGCCCTCCCCCGTAAAGATTGTCGCCCAGAATTGGGGATAGGAGTGCTTGAGCCGCATGCACTCGGATCTGGTGGCTGCGGCCCGTGCGCGGACGGAATTCGTAGCGCAGCTCACACACTCTTCGAAATTCAGTCTGGCTCGGTTTGCCCGTGCGATCCAGCAGGTAGCAGCCGGGCCGCAGGGGGTCAGGACCGAGGGCTTGATCAATGATTCCCTCGTCCACTCTCGGGTCTCGAGTCAGGATGGCCTCGTAGCGCTTCACCACCTGGCGCTCGGCAAATTGCCGCTGCAGATTTCTTTGACACTCGGGAGTGAGGGCGAAAAGGCAGACTCCAGAGGTTTCCAGGTCCAGCCGGTGGACTGCTCGCAACTCTGGAAAACGAGCCTTCAGACGTTGCCACAGACTGTCCTGATTCCAGTTCTGGCGCCCGGGCACGGTCAGCACTCCGGCCGGCTTGAGCACCGCCAGCAACTCCTCGTCCTGATAGAGAATTTCCAGTGGCCGGGCTCTGGAAAGCAGCGGGCCGATCAAGGGCTGACAGCGTTGGGCGCAGGCCGAATAGAAGCGGCCGGGCTGGCGACCGGACTGTTCGGGTCCCCACCAGAACTCGGCCATGGCGATCGGAGTCAGGCCCGATTGCGCTGCTTGATAAAGCAACTTGGGGGCGGCGCAGTCACCCGTACCCGTGGGAGGGCCTTTGGGAAACAGTGAGGCCAGCGACCAGGATTGGCCGGCCGAAAGGCACATCCAAAGCTCGCGGTGGAGTTCCTGCTGGTAGGCACGGGAGAGCTGCTTGCGCTTCTGTTTTAAGGCCACTATGCGCGACTCCAGAGCCCGCACCTGGGCCTGCAGTGGGGCCAGTTCGCTCTGGCGTTGAGCCCTCATCTGACGCCAACGGGTCCCCTCTCGCTGGCTTTCAAGGTCCAGCTCGGCACCGCCGCCCGATTGCCGCTGTTGGGCTCTTCTGAGCCTGGCCTGGCGACGCTGGTCTTCAAAACTTTGCACCCGTGCCTGCCAGGCTTCTTGCATTTGGCGAAGTTGACTGAAGGCAGGGTGAGCGCTCGCTTCCATCAATTCTGCTTTGAGTTGGTCCAGCTGGGCCGGTACCAAACTGGGGGAGGGAGTGAAAATGGGTGGCGCCCAGTCCTGGTGCTCCAGCCATTGGCCTGAGTAGGCCTTGAGAACCGGACCTTCGGCCGTGAGCAGGACTCCGAACATCTTTCCCTCGGCCAGGTCCGGCAGGCAGGCCATGAGTGCCCGTGCTTCGGCTTCGGCCGCTTCCGAACGCTCGAGACTCAACATCTGTCCGGTTTCTGGACAGGTTCCCTGATAGTGATAAGACTCGCGCAAAAGTTTATCCAGTTTGTTAAAATTCGGCGGATTGTTTTATTGGTGTTTATAGCTAAAAGGTTAAAACTAGAGTATGTTCGCTGTTCAACAACCCACCAATGGTTACCTCGACACTCTGGGTGGCTTCGGCTTCCCTCCCACCATGCTACCCCCAGGGGTCGGCGGTTTCGGCGCGCAGCAGCGTCTGGGGGCGCCCGGGCTGACCGCGACTTCGCTGAACTTTGGCGGGATTCCTGACCCGGGGGCGGCCCAGATGCTGGCCCTCAGTCAGCAGACCAACCAGTTGTTGCTTGGAATGATGTCTTTGCTGCTGGGCCTGATGGCCAATCGTGCAGGTGGCTCCGCCTCCAGTGGAGCTTCGCCCATCTCGGCATTTGATAGCGGTTCGTCCGGCGCGGGCGGCGCGGGCGGCGGAGGCCAGGTCTCTGGCGGCAGCGCCAGCAGTTCGACCGGGAACGTCACCAATGGCCCCAAAGTGGCTAATCCTAAGGTGCAGAAGTTGATCGACGCGGCCCTTTCCAAACAGGGAACCCCTTATGTGTTTGGAGCTGCCGGTCCCGACAAATTCGACTGTTCGGGTCTGGTCAGTTGGGCCTTGGGCCAGGCTGGTTCCGGTGTGGGCCACATGAACGCTCGTGGGCTCCAGGCTCACTACAAGAACAATAAGGTCTCCAAGGAAGAGTTGCAGCCGGGCGATCTGGTCTTCTTCTGGTCTCCCAACGACCGCGGCATTCCGCCCGGGCAGGCCAGTCACGTGGAAATCTATCTTGGCAACGGCATGACAATGGGCACCGACAATGCCAAAGAGGGCGCCAAAGTGGAGCCGATCAACTGGAACACCTTTATCGGCGGAGCCCGGCCCCCCGAGCTTCAGTAGTCCGCGGTTTGTGATCCTGATCCTTGCGGCCAGTTCACGACGGGCGTATAACTTACGAAATTCGTGACCATCGTGGTGGCGTGGACCCGAAAGGGTTCACGCCCCATTCGCTGAGAAGAGTCAGGCAACAATGTTCAATTCCGGGTATCAGTTGAAGGTGATCGAGGGACCGGGTTATGGACGGGTCCTCCCCCTGAGCACTGAGGAGATTCGTTTGGGCCGGGCGGTGGATGCAAGTGAGCCTTGCACTCCCTCCGCTTTCGTTTTCTTCGAAGGCACCGTTTCCGGCACGCACGCCCGGTTGCTCTGGGATGACCGGGCCAAGGTTTATCGTATTCAGCATCTCTCCAAGACCAATCAGACCCGGGTGAACGACAAAGTGATCCAGGAACAGGTCTTGCAACTGGGCGACCGGATCGCGATGGGTAAGCTCGTCCTGGAAGTTCAGAAAGCTCCTAAAGCCGACCATATTCGCAGCAACATTTTGGATTTGCCGCCCGTGCTTAAGGCCACCGCCAACGCCTCCAAGGACGAAAGCGAGAAGCTTAGCCTGCCCGCCAACCTTTGTCGTGAGTTGCCCGCCGATCTGGCCGGTCGCAAGCTTGGACCTTATCAGTTGCTCAAGGAATTGGGTCGGGGCTCGGTGGGCCGAGTTTATCTGGGGCGTCACACCAGTTGGGATCTCACCTACGCTATCAAGATTTTGGCGCCTGAGGTGATTAAGGACGCCAGCGTTCTGCAGCGCTTTCAAATGGAGGCCAAGGTGGCTTCCTCGCTGCGTCATCCCAACATCATTCAGGTTGTGGATATCTGCGTCAGCGATGGCTTCGTGTACCTGGTCATGGAGTGCCTGAGCCCTCGCAGTCTCCAGAACGTGATTGACGAGCACAAGCGTCCCTTTTCAAACAAGCGCATCATCACCATTTTGGAGCAGTTGCTCAGCGCTCTCGAACACGCCCACGCCAACGGGATCGTGCATCGCGACGTGAAGCCTGGCAACATTTTGATCGATGAGACGCGCGATGCCATCGCGCTGACCGACTTTTCCATCGCCAAAGTCAAAGACGGAGTGCGCATGACCAGCACCGGAGTCTTGCTGGGCACCGTGGAATACATGGCCCCCGAGCTGTTTGAGGGATCCAGCGCCGACCCGCGGGCGGATATGTATGCAGTGGGTGTTATTCTCTACGAATTGATGACGGGAATCCCGCCCTTTCGCGGTCGCACCACGGCAGAGGTGGTTAAATCCCAGCTGTTGACCTTGCCCGCCCACCCCAAGACCTACAATCCGAATGTGCCCGACTGGCTGGTGGAGCTGGATTTCTTGTTGTTACAGAAGAATCCTGAGCATCGTCTCAGCAGCGCCGGGGACGTGCGCAATCGTTTGCTGGCGTTCAGTCAGTCTTTGTAAGCAACCACTTCGTGGAAGTTGGTATAGTCCAGCACGAAGCTTCCGTCTGGAAGGCGGGTGAGAGTGTCGGCAAATCGATGATTGGCTACAATCTGGTCGGCATTGTAGTTGCGGCGAGCGTGGACGGTTTGCGAGACCAGGCCGTCCAGGCCAATCAGGGTGATGGTGAAGTTATAGCCCTCCTCCACCATCGTTTCCAGATCGATCCCATAAAGCGGGCTGTTCTCGTCAAGAATGTGGGTGGCCATGAAGGTCAGCACAAATAGCGGCGTTTCTGAAACCACCAGGGGCAGACGGTGGAATCGTCGATAGCCCGGGTCGCCTTCGATGGGTTCACAGCGGTTCAGAGTCAGACTGATCTGAGCCTGCAGGATGTGGTTCCCGCGAGCATTGGCCATGCGAAACATCAAGGCCGGCTTGCCGTCCCGCAGTCCCAATACTGCTTTCTCGGAAAAGAGCACGCGCGCGTTGGGAATGGAGAACTTGGCGAAGAGCATTCCGGTCATCAGAGAAAAGGCCAGCAGGCCGCAGAAGGCTTCCAGGCTCACCAACATGTTGGCGTAATCGCCAACCGGGTGCATGACTCCGTAACCGATCGTAGCCAGGGTTTGCACGCTAAAAAAGAAGTAGTCCAAAAGGTTGCCCGAACGGGCGCCGTTGATGCAATCGCCACCGGCCATGTAGAGGACGGCGAAAAGCAGGCTGAGTCCGCAATAGAGGACGCAAAGCAAGAGTGCCATCTGGCCCCAGTGCAGCGCGAGCAGTCGGTGGTAGAGGTCGCGAATATTGTCTTTGGGAGCGCCGATCCGTCTGACGGTGGGCGAGCCGTCCGAGTCGAGCAGGCTGGGGGGAGCGGGCCGTCTGCTCACCGAGACCCCGACCGCTCATCGGCACGATTGGAAGCGGTCTGCTCAAAGTAGTCCCAGTGCTGGCGAGCGCTCTTTTCCCAACTGAAGGTCTGGGCCCGCTCGCGACCTCGCTTGCGCAGGTCGTTGGCCAGCTCGGGATTCTCCAGAACCTGAATGATCTTTTGGCGTAATTCGTCGGCATCGTGCGGGTTGAACAAGAGTGCGGCGTCCCCCGTGACTTCGGGCAGGGAGGTGGCGAAAGAGCTGATCAAAGGCGCTCCCAGCAACATCGCCTCCAGTGCGGGCAGTCCGAAGCCTTCTTGAAAGGAGGGCACGATGGCTACACTGGCGTTGGCGTAAAGGCGGCGAATTTCTTCATCGCTGAGACCGCTCAGGCGTTCTACTCCGGGCGGTGCCGGGTTGAGCTGAGGGCAGTCCGAGCAAACCACCACCAGGCGGCAACGGTCTTCCAGGCCGCGGAAGGCCTGCAGCAAGGTGTGCAGATTTTTGTGTGGCTTGGGGTTGGTCACGCAGAGTAGATAAGGTCGGGTGACGGCGTCGGGTTCGAGCGGATCTCCCTCCAGCCCACCGTGGTAGATGACCAGCACCTGGTCGGCCGGGAAGCCAAGGTACTTCTGCAAATCCTTGGCGGTATGTCGGGAGGCCGAGAGCACGGTGTGAGCCTGGCGCACCGTCCAACGAGCCACGGTTGTGAGATAGAGGCGCACCAGCGGAGAACTGGGGTAGTGCCAGGGGATCAGGTCGTGGACCGTCATCGAGTAACGTTTGGGGCACCAGATGGGCACGGCCAACGAAGGGAAGTGAACGTGATCGTAGGGGCTATTGCGCAGCAACCAGTAGAATTCGACCCATTCGTGAATGCTGAAGGGCTTGGAGCGGACTTTGACCACCTCCACGGGCAGGGCCCGCCAGCGGTCCGGATTGCGTGCGGCCACGCTGATTTTATGTTGAGGACGATTGCGCGTGCCCCACTCAATAATGGTGTAGAGATAGCGAGCGATGCCGTGTAAGTGCGGCGTGTCGGCCATGCGGCCATCCACGAAAAGATGCATGGGCCTGACTTTGAGCTGTTAGCCTTCGCCGCCTTCTTCGGCTTCTTCGGCCTGCTCGTGAGCCTGCTGATTCTGTTCCGACTGCGTCAGTTCGCCGCCCTGGGCGTTCTGGGTCCTGGCTGGTTGCTGGGGCTGTCCGGCGGTGCCACGGGGGCCGGCCTCATCTTGATCGGGCTGCTTCATCCGTTGGTCAATGACCTGACGTAACTGTTCGGTGGGACCGCGGCCTTCTTTGGTGCTGGCGGCCGAGTCCAGCAACTGGCGGGCGGCGGCGGCGCCTTTTTCATCTCCGGCCATGCGTTTGTAGAGCTTGCCGATGGCGTCGCCCCCTTTGGGACCGTTGGCGCCAGCTAGCTGCATTTTGACCTCAGAGGTGGCCGCTTGTGGGTTGCTGGAGAGGTTGCCCCAAAGATCGCTGACAGCCTTGCGTCCGCCCTTGCTCTTGGCGGCGGTGGCTTCCAGGGCCACCTCAGAGGCGGCCGCCCGCGAGTTTTTGGCCAGGTTGTTGTTGAGCTTCATCTTGGCGGCCAGACCTTCGGGGGTTCGCGTGGCTGCGGCTTGCATGGCGATGGCGGGCCCGGCCGAGGTGGCATATTTGGCCTGGTTTTCGTTCATCTTGGCGATGGCTTCCAGACCGTCTTTGGTGTCGCTGGCCGAGGCTTGCAGCTTCATTTCGCTGGCGGCCGCCTTGGGATCCTGAGCCAGGCCTTCGTTGTAGCGAGCCAGGCCGGCGCGTCCTTCCTTGGTGGTGGAGGCGGTGGCGCGCATCTGCATGGCCGCCGTCGCTGCTTCCGGATCCTTGGCCAGATTGGTATTGAGGGTCTTGAAGGCTTCGCGGCCCTGGGCGGATTCGGCCGCGGTGCCCATCAGCACGGCCTGGCTGGACGCGCCGTCGGCGCTCTTGGCCAGGTTCTTGTTGAGCTGGGTGATCGCTTTGCGTCCGGAGTCGGTGCTGCTGGCCGAGGCATGCAGCTCCACCGCCGAGGCTGCCGCTTCGGGGTTTTTGGCCAGGTTGCGATTGAGCTGGGCGTAGGCCGCCATTCCGCCACCGGTGCTGGTGGCGGTAGCCTGGAATTCAGCCACTCCGCTGGAGGCGCCAGCGTCTTTGGATACGTTGTGATTGAATTCCGTGACTGCCTTGAGGCCCTCGGGCGATTGGCTGGCGGCCGCCTGCATGGCCATGGTGGCGCCGGCTGCGGCTTTGTCTTTGGCCAGGCCTTTGTAGAGACCCTCGATGGCTTGCTTGCCTTCGCCGGTGGAGCTGGCCGCAGCCTGGACCGCCATGGCCGCCCCGGCGTCTTTGGAGTCTTTGGCCAGGTTGCCGTTGAGCTGGCCCACGGCCGCCCGGCCGGCGTTGCTCTGAGCTGCCTGGCTCTGCAGTGCAACCATCGAGGTGGCAGCCAGGGGGTCCTTGGAGAGATTCTCGTTGAGCTTGCGCTCTGCGGCCGCTCCGTCAGCGGTGGTGGTGGCCATGGCATGAACTTTGACGGTCGCGGCCGCACCCTCACCCTGCGCCATTTTCTTGTTGAACTGTGTGACCACCGACTTGCCCTGGTCGGTATCGCTGGCCGAAGCCATCATCGCCACTTCGCCAGCCGAGCCGGTGGCGCTGTTGGAAAGATTCTTCATCAGCTCGCCGGAGCCGGGGCCCTTGGTCTGGACCTCCAGGGCAGCGGTTGAGGCCTGGGGATCTTTTGAAAGGTTTGAGAAGAGCTCACCCAGCGCGCCAGAGCCCTTGCCGGTGCGGCTGGCGGTGGCCCAGGATTGGGCTAATTGGCCGCCGTTGGCGGCATCGCCCTTGTAGAGTTCGCCCAGAGCCGAGCGGCCTTCGGGCGTCTGCGAGGCGGCTGCGTGCAGAGCCACTCCTGTTCCCGCGGTGGTGACGTCGCTGTCCAGGGCCTGATTGGTTTTCGCGATGGAGCTGGCTGCCCCGCCACGACTGGCTGCAGCCTGCGCTTCAACAGCCGCGGCTGCGGTCGAAGGGTCCTGAGCCAGATTGCTCTGCAGGGTAGCAATGGCGGATTTGCCACCTTCGCTGGCACTGGCTTTCTCCTGGACTTTGGCGTCGGCCGCGGCGGCTCCCGGATTGCTGGCCAGCGCCTTGTAGTAATCCTTCATAGCAGCTCTGCCTTCACCGCTGCTGGCGGCGTTCGCCTGGACTTCGGTGTATTTGGCGGAAAGCTTGGAATTATTGGAAATGGCCGAAAGGTAGTTCACGCCTTCGCCGGCCATGTTGTCAGCCATGGCTTTCTGGTTGGCGGCCGAGAGCGAGGTATTCTTGCCGATGACGTCCAGGAAGCGTGCCTCCAGACCGGCGGTGCGCCCCGACGCGGCTGTGCCGCGCAGTTTGAGCAGTTGGCCTGCGGAATCCGGCTCTCCCATCAGTTGTTGGAGCGCGGCCGAAGGGCTCATGCCGCCGGGAGCGGCGCTCATGTCACTGGTCAGCCAGCTCATGAATGAAGTGGCCTTGTTGTTGTCTCCCATCGCCTCCTGGAGTCGAACTTTGGGGTCACGAGCGTTTTCTTTATCCTGGGCTTCCTTGGCTTGTTTCAACTGAGCCAGTTGGGCCACCATGCCCTTGGTTTTCTGGTCGAGCGGACCTTTGAGGCCCAGTTCCTGGACCACCTTATCTTCGGCCGTGAGTTCTTTCTTCTCGGCCGGCTGCTGGTCTCTGGGGGTCTCGCCAGGCTTTGGGGTGCCCTCGGCGCCACGGTTGTGGGGAGCGGTCCAGGCTGGAAACTCAGCGTGGTCGACCATGCGTTGGTCGCCGACCGCCTCCTGTAAGTTGGGAATCAGATTCTCGCCCGTGATTGCAGGACCCGGCAAGCCGCCATTCGGCTGAGCTACAGCGTTGGAGCGTAGCGGAGCAAAGGATTGTGGGACTCGAACTGGCAGCTGCAGGGGATCCATGAGAAATTCCACCTTAAGGGTTTTTTAATTTGTCCCACCGTACCCGGCGATTGTCTAGAGACTGGACCTAAGTCCTATGGCGTCTAATTAGACCAGTCGTTATATTTTGGGTGTAGCAGCGAGCCGGACAAAAGGCTCGCCAGGTATCTGAAGTCGCTGAGGCGCTCCCGGAGCCTGCAAGCTTTATGTAGACTGGTCTACACTTTAAGGAGTCTGAATATGAAGAACTTGATTGCCGCCGCTCTGATGACTGTCGTGCTGGGTATGGCCGCCACGGCTGAGCCCGTCGTCGAGAAGCTTCCTAAGACCGAACCCAGCCCCGCTCCGGTTGTAACAACGGCCACAGCCACCACTCAGTCCCCGGCTCAGCCCGAGCTCAAGAAGGACGAGAATCCGGCCGAAAAAGCCGCCCCCCAAACCGAAAAGCCCGCTCCCACTCGGAAGCCGGTCGAACTCAAGTTTCGCGATTTCTAAGAGAGCTTATCACGGGGGTAGATCCCCCGGATCAGTCACGCCCAAAACCCCATAGTCCGCCCCGGCAGAGACGCAACCTGTCGGGGCTTTTTTTATATTCGCTGGAGTCGCAGCCCGGCCACCAGTGGGCGCAACTCGAATTCTCCGTCTTCAAGCTGGCCCAGGAGGGCCAGCTCATGCTCGGGCCAGAAAAAGCGCACCCCCTGGCAGAGCCCAAATCCCCCTAGAACAATCCGCTGGTCCCGGCGCAAGGCCAGCACTTCGCTACGATGTTCTTGACCCAGCAAGAAATAACCGGCCCCGTAGTAGTTTTGAGCGGCCGGGGGCAAGTGTCGGTAGCTGCGGATATCTAGCGGTTCCTCTCGAGCGCCTGCAATTCTGACGGGACGATTCTGGTAACTGAAGCGGTAAAGTCGGTCCTGAACGAGTTCTTCGTCCTCGCTCTCCCAAAGCTGGAACTGCCGCATGCCGTGCCAGTCGCCTCCCGCCTGGCTGGTCAGGATTTCATCCTGGGCCTCCTCACTGCTGCGACCGACGCGCACCAGCTGGATGCTTTGAGGTTGAACGCAGGCATAACCCAGCTCTCGTCCAGCCGCAAAAATGACGGTGTTTCGGGGTCCCATGGTCCACTCCCAGCCGGTTTCCCGGCTGAGGGGAGTATGACCGGTAAACAGGTGACCCTGGGGCACGCCGCACAATTCCAGAAAGCGCTCCACATCGTAGTCAGTGTAGGCCTTTTTGGCTTGGGGACTCCATTTTATGTGGCGGTCACAGGTCAGCTCGATCACTGCCGGATGCAGGCTACTTTGCTCCAGGTCGGCTACCGGCACTTCTTTTAGTTGGTCCAAGTTGCCCAGGCTTCGGCTGGGAGCTGCGTGCACTCCCACCGCCTGAGGGTGGATGACCACCAGCGGGCTTTCGCGAACAAAGGCTTCGTAGGTGGAACGCAACCCCGCCCGTTCGAGCGCTTTGCCGAACAGTATGCCCTGAAAATACCCGTGCTTGCAACGCAACGTTCGAGTAAACTCGTGATTGCCAAGCAATACATAAAAGTGTCTGGGATAGGCCACTTTCAAGCTCATCATCAAACGAAAAGTATCCAGCGAACTGTCCATCTCTCCGGCTCGCTCATACTCTTCGCGATGAAAGAGGTCGCCCAGGAAGACCACCACCGCTTGTTTTTGGGCCAGTTGCTGGTGCAGGTTGGCGTGGCGAAACACTTCGTGGATGCGGGCGGCTCGAGCATGCACGTCGCCCACCAGGTACAGCCTGGGAGGCGCGGAGGGAGCAAGTAAGTCTACCACCGCGCCGTCTTGAAAGCCTCCGTCAGGTCGCTTTCCCTGCTTCATCGCCTCCAGGAAGGCGGTGCAGAGCTCCTGGTCGGCGGTCACACTACGCGCCGAAGTTTCAGGTCGACTCGATATTCTCTGCGTTTTTCGTCGCGCACAACCAGATCTTCACCGTCTATTTCCAGAGAAGTAATGAAAATGTCTTCTCCGTCAGAGGGTTCGTAGACGCGCAGGCTCCACAGAATGGAGCCGCGGTTGGGGTCGCTGGCCAGCAGCCAGCCTCCGCGTTGCGCACCCAGGCTTTGCAGGCCCTTCTTCAGAGCCTGCTGTGAGCTTTGCCAGCGGACAACCGCTTCCTGACGCTGATCTGCACTGAGAGTTCCATCTTTTTCCAGAGCTTCCAGCAGCCATTCGGGCGAGACCGCAGCCATCGGATTGGGAGGACCACCCTGGCTCATACTTTTGAAAATCAGTTCTTGCAGCGATTGGGTGATGACTTTGCGCAAGACCCGTTCACTCTCGAGATAGCGTTCCATCTGCTCGATGTCGTCCGCCGCAAATCCCGCCTCCTGCAGCACCTGACGGCAACGAGCCGAGTCGTTCATAAGGGCGGAGAGATCGGCGGAGCCGGCCCGCTGCAGGACCTGCATCATACGGTCGCGAGCCGAGAGTTCGGGAGTCTGCAGTTGTTCCGACTGATAGTCATGGGGGGCATCGTAGCGGACCCCTTCGTGCAAGATGAAGGGGACGTCGCGCGGGGTCATTCGCATCTTAAGGTTGAGGCGCTTTGGGAGCGCGGATGGCTTTGTAAGCTCCCCAGCCGGCCGTCACCGAGAGGTCGAGTGCGGCCGTCACGGGCGAACCTGTCAGCAGGTCTACCGCCAGATTGAGAGTGGTGCGACCGGCCACATCGGCCGCCAGGGGATGTTGAGGGCTCAGTTTGACAGCCGTTCTGGCAGCCCAGTCGCTCATCTGACCGCCGACTTTGTAGCCGGCCACGCCGGCCACACCGGCCGAAGCCAGGGCCACGGCCCAACAGACGGGTCCCGAGGCACCCATCGAAGCGCCGGCGAGGGCGCCTCCCAAGTAACCCAGAGAAGCACCGTTGGTGAAACCGCCGATCTCAGAGAGCTTCCGCGCCGCCTGGGAACTGGCCCGCAGGAAAACATCGCCCTTGCCGGGAGGAGGCGTGGGAGCCTGATCCGGGTCTTGGAGAGGGCTGCCGGCGAGACCGGGTAGGCGCCGAGGAGGCGTGGCATGGTTACGAGCGATGATCACAGTGAGCAAAGACTAAACGGAGCGCCCTGAAAAGGACCTGAAAAGTTGCTTTTCAGGTCCTTTTCAGGGCCTCCGGATTTACTTCTGACATCATGAACATCTCGCGAAATCCTGGCCTGGCTCGCCTTTCGCCGCTTGCTTCTCGACCTGCGGGATGCAAAGCGCCGGATCCTCAGCAGCCCCAACTCCCTGACCAGAACGGGGACAAGGCCAGCGTTTCCACTCGGGTCAAGATCGGTGCCGGTGTGATGCTGGGCCTAACCTTAGCCGGGGTTGCAGGCGGCCTGTTGGCCCACGCGCCTCAGGCTCAGGTTCAGTTGCAAAACATTCCCAGTCAAACATGGTTGTCCACCTCCGACGAAGTGGAACTGGGTAAGCAGGCTTCGGCTCAACTGGAGAAAGAGTTTAAGGTCTGGAACAACCCGCAGCAACAGGCCCGGCTGGAAGCTCTGGGGCAGCGTCTGGCCAGCACGTCCACCCGTCAGGACATTCAGTTTAGCTTCAAGATGCTGGATACCGACATGGTGAATGCTATGGCCCTGCCAGGCGGCAATGTCTACGCCACTCGCGCTCTGATGCAGAAGTTCCCGGATGACGATCAGCTGGCGTTTGTCCTGGGTCACGAAATCGCGCACGTGGAGCAGCGCCATTCCGTGGCCAAGCTCCAGGAAACCGTGCTGCGTAAGGTTGTGACTCTGCCCCTGGTCTTTCGCCAGTGGAATATTTCCAAAGTGGCGCTGGATGCAGGCGATGAGTTGATCGGCAACCGCTACAGTCAGGTGAAGGAATCAGAAGCCGATAAGCTGGGCCAGGAGCACATTGCCCGGATGGGGATCGATCCTGATAAAGCCGCCGACGCCATGAAGCATTTGATGGACGTGACCGCCGGAAAGCACCAGATTCCCATTAAGATTGAGCAGATTATCAGCGACCACCCGCCCACTCAGCAGCGCATCAACGATTTGCATCACTGGGCAGCCGAGATCAGAGCGCGCCAGTAAATCCGCCGTGAAAACCAAAGGGCACCACGGCCGGCACATAGGCGCGGGCGCGTTCGGTCATGGTTTCGGCATCCAGCACCAGTAGAAAGCTCTGACTTCGCTTTGTGTCCAGAACCACCGAAAGCAATACCACCTCTGCCCCGTCAGGGGCTTGCTGAGGCACCGGTTCTCCGGCGAAGCAGCCCGGCTCGCTCCAGGTCAGCTGGCTGTCGTTCCAGGTGTCCAGTTTGACCAGTCCGTCGTAGAAGCGACTTTGCTGCTGGGTAATGCCATAGACGTAGCGGTAAGCCTGGCCCTGACCTTCCAGGATGCGAGGAAGCTCCAGCGGGGTGCGGCTCAGAGTTTCCAGGCGGGCTCGATTCTGTTCCACTCGAACCCTTACCAGGTGGGGCGTTTCCACCCGCTCCCCCCCAGCCGGCTTGAGGTTGTTGAGGTAGAGCTGTCCAACCAGACTGGCGTCCTGGTAGGCCAACATGTCCACGCACAGTGAATTCTCCTGATAGAACGAATTCACATGATGAAAGACAAACAGCGGAGGCAGTTCGTAGGCTTGACTTGTGCCGTCGCGACCCAGGCGCACCAATCGGCTGCCGAGTTCTGGTCGCCAGCGGAAGTTCTCGATGTAAGGGCGGTTTCGCCAGAGCAGACGCAATGGATCGACCACGAAGGGCCCTTCCCAAAGGAGCATCTCGTGGGCAGTCAAAGCGCAACTGTGCAGGTAGGCCGGGCTGGCGCTGAGGTGATGGGCAAAGGTCTGGCGACTTCCGCCCGCTGGCATACGATAGCCGTTATAGCGACTGGTTTTTCCCATTTGTACGGTGAAATTGTAGAGCACACCATTTTCCACAATCGGGTGAGCGCTGGTGATGTGGCGATGAAGCGCATCCCGGTCGTAGTCGTAGAGCCCCAGCGTTTGCAGCGTTTCGGGGTCAAATTCGAGGGCCAGCGGCGTTTCCGTCAGGGCCAACCAGGTTTTTCCGATTTTTACCACATTCACATTGGGGTTGCAGCCCAGGTCGCTGATAAACAGACTGGCCACCTTCTTAAAAAAGTGGCGGCAGGGATCGGTCGCAAATTGAGGGTAGGCCAGTTTTCCCTGTTGATTCAAGGCGCACCAATCCGGTCCACGCAGAAAGCGATTGCGGTAAACCACTCCGCTCTCATCCATGCTGAAGGAGTGCAGCATGGCCATTCCATCAAACCAGTGTCGCACCTCATCCCACTGGGCGGGCCCGTTGCGAATCAAGGTTCCTTTCAGCCATTCCGGCATCCGGCCTTGAATTTCAGCTCGGACTGGCTGCTGTTCGTCCTTAAGGCTAGTTAACCCCAGGGAATAATCTTCCATTCAGAGCAGTTGGCGATGGACGGAATCAGTTCCTCGCCTGGCGAACCCTTGTCGATGCTGAGAAGACTCCTGATCGCAAGCCTGTTTCTGGCCGGCTGCTCCCAGACCGTCCACTATGTTTCCAGCCGAAAGAGCGATGTCTTCCACCGGTCGACTTGCTCCGAGGTCGGCCACATCAAGAGCGAAAACCTGCAATCCCTGGGTGACGAACGATCTGCCGCCGCCAAAGACCGCCGTGCCTGTGACGTCTGCAAGCCTTAGTGTTGGTGATAGGCGATGAAGTTGAATTGAGTGTCCAGGCCGACCTGGTTCTGTAGCAAGTTCTGCAGATAGGTTGGGTCGAACACAAGTTTGGCACTCTTGGCGGCCAGGGTTACCTCGGTTGGGTTGGTCGGGCTGGTCGGATCGCCCGGGTCTTTGCCATAGGAGACCATGGCGCCGGTCAGCTTGAAGTCGGCCCACTTGGTTTTGTCCATCCCGCCGGTGCGAATACCGATATTGCCCCATCCGTAGATGACGCCTTTGATGTCCACGTTCTCGTATTTTGATCCGCCTAACTTGTAGGCAAAGGAATTGATGTCGATATTGCCCTGGGCATAGATGCTCAGGCCGTTATCCTGGTTGGCGCTCAGGCTCACGCCATTGCCGCGTAGCAGAATGTCCTTGCCGGCGATCAACGAGGCGCCGTTGCCTTTGAGCTTGCCTCCCAGCAGCAGGCTGCCTTCCGTGCGCAGAGTGACGGCGCCATTTTTGTCTTTGCCCTTGGTGCTGTCATCGATCAGGCGAATGGTGAGGTCTTGGACCGACAGGCCGCCAGATTTCGTTGGATCGACCGGGTCGAGCGGTGCTCCCGAGTAGCTGCTCAGGGCGGCGTTCAGGCCGGGGTCGTTTTGGGCCTGAGTCATCAAGGTTTGGGCCAACTGGAGGGATCCAAACTGATAATTGTCTTTGGAAGTGCCGTCCCAGCTCACGTCCCAGTTCTGAATTTTCACGGTGGGGTTGCTGCTGAACAACCCGTTGAACTGCATGCCCGGGATACTGCTACCGCTGCTGACGACCGATTGAAAAATGGGCACTAGAGCCGAAGGGAGGGGAGCTGCTGAGAGCATCGTGCCCTGGTTGGCGCTGACCTGCCAGTAGGGACTGGGCAGCCAGGTGCTGTTGGTAAAGTCCCAACCGGGAGTGGGCGGGACGGTCTGAAAGAGTGTGGCCTGAAGCAAGTTTGCCAGTCCGATGACGTTCGTGGCGGCCGGAGCAGCGCCACCCGCCGGGGGTGAAGGAGCACCGGCTGCAGCCGCGGCTTCGACTTCGGTGGGAGCACCCTGGCGCGGAATGATGGCCAGGTCCTTGGTTTTGCCGCTGCCCGTAACCTGGGTGTCTTTGTGAAATTGCACTTCAATCTCTTGCTTGGCCCCGGGTTTGGCGTCCACCACATCAAAGCCGGCCGGTGGGGGACCTGGAGTGGCCTCGATGAGTGCTCCGGCCGTGCGCTGGGCCCAGTAGTCGGCGTAGGTCATGTCGTAGTAGCGAACCTGGGGTGTTTGGGTGGTGGGGTCCCA
Source organism: bacterium (assembly GCA_018266105.1). Classification (GTDB taxonomy): domain Bacteria; phylum Vulcanimicrobiota; class Xenobia; order Xenobiales; family JADMJV01; genus JADMJV01. The sequence continues at coordinate 105,671 of JAFEBA010000037.1, forward strand.
GTCGATTTCATAGACCCCACCTTTGACGGTGTTGGCTCCGCTGGGTGTGGGCGTGGAGTCTTTGTTGATGGAATAAAACGAGACTTTCGGGTCGGCGGGTTTGATGGTGATCTTTTTGGAGTCGTAGTTGCTCCCTGACCAACCGCCTTCCACTTCGCCGTTGGGCGAAGTGAGCATGCCCTGAGAGTCCAGGCTCATGGAGCCTCGGCTGCGCAATCGGGCAATCTGGGAGCGCGAGTTGCTAAAGTTGACTTCCTGGTCTTTGTCTACGCTGAAGTTCAGACTGCCCGCGGCCATCACCACGGCGTCGGAAGCGCCGTTCTTGGGATTGCTGATCTGCAGCACGCCTTCACCCATCAGAGTGCTGGGAGTGTAGCTGAATCCGCTCGGAGCCCCTCCCGTGAGGGCCACGCGGCCGCAGCAGCCTTCCACAGCCAGCACCACGGTGTGAGCGGGGACGTCAAAACGTGAGCCGCTGGCGGAACTGACCGAGCCCGTAGAATCGCAAGCGGGCAGAGGGCGGCTGCTGTTGCTTTGGAGATTGTTAAAGCTGAGTTGGTGTAGCTCCGTCCAGGGGTAGGCCGGATCGTTCATTCCATCGGCACCGCCGGGCCCGTCCAAATAGTTGAATCGAATCCGAAAGCGGCTCCAGCGCTCGCCTTCTTTGACCCAGCCTTCGACCTGTCCATCCCCTTCTTGAACCCACAGGCCTGAGCTAAGGCTCCCGACGGTCTGGGCGGTTTGGGCCCGCCAGGCGCCGCCGTTGGCTCTCAGGCGAGCGATGGCGTAATCCATGCCGGTGCGCACAGCACGTTCGGCCACCTGTCGGTCGGCCAGCTGGCGCCCCTGGGTCAAGCTGGCGGGCGCCAGTGAAAGGGCGGCGGTTGCGAACATGGCAACCAGCAGTGCGATGAACATCATACTGATCAGAAAGATGGCACGGCGAGGCTGACGCATAGATTAAATATACCATGGATTTAATCGATGTAGGGTTCCGAGGCGAGCAGAAATTGACGGGCTTGCTGCAGGCTGTCGTTGACCTGGGCCAGCAGAGCCTCGGCCAGTGACTGCGCGGGGGTGCCTTGTCGCAGCATACCCACCAGTTCCAGGGCCAGATTGAGCCCGTCACAGGCCAGAGACGTGGCCAGGTTAAACGTCTCAGCCAGTTCCCGATCCTCTTTGGCTTCGGGACTCTCGCCTTCAGGCAAGCTGACGCGTTTTTGCCAGCCCACCAACTGCTGGCGCAACCAGACCTCCAGCTCGTCCAACTGCTCGAGGCTGCAGCCCTGCTGGATCATCTCCGCCAGCTGGCGAGTAACTCGAGGTTCATTGCGCTCTCCCAGCCGACGCATGGCCGCTTCGATGGCCCGCTCCCGTTCTTCGGCGCTCTGGAAACTGGCCAGGGTCGGGTCGTGGACCTCCGGTTCCGCTTGATTGACCTGCACCTGAGCGGGCAACTCCTGGGCCAGCTCCTCCAGGCTGCCTTCAAATGCGTCGTGGTGGGAACGCTGGCGCGCTTCGCCCCGCTCAAATTGAAGATGAACTTCGAATTCGCTCAAGCGAGGTTGGAAGCGGATTGGCGGTTCAGCAGGGCCACCTGCACGCGCTCGAGGTTTTGCTCGATTTCGGGATGCCTCTTTTTCCACTGTGAGTAGGTCAGCTTAAAGTCTGGAGCCTGGTCTTGAGCATACTGCTCAAAGGACAGAATGGTGTGGTAGCGGTCCAGGTAGTCTTTGGCGTGCTGCAGATTTTCCACGCGGTCATCTTCCAGGGCTTCGGTTTCAGAGGCCTTGCGCGCCTTGCCCACGGACTTCTTGAGGTCATGGAATTTGTTGTAGCGCTCGATCACCTGGTCGGCCTCTTCCTGCGACCCACCGCTGAGCTTCCTGGCATCTTTTAAGCACTGCAAGAGGCCGCGGTAATTGCCGGGATTATGGTGACCCTGCTCTTTGACGTCTTCGCGCAGCGCCTTGTCTTTTAAGACCGATTTTTCTTCGCCGAGTTTGGCCCTTCGTAACATGCTGGAGAGCACCATGCCGGTGGTGGTGCGCCCCTCCCCGGCATGGCAGTTAAAAATCAGAGGCTGGGAAGGGTCAGCGTCTTTGAGAGACTTGACCAGATCGTCGATGTCCTGGTCGGTGGGCTTCTTCGTGTCGGTCACCGGCACTCGGTGGAACTCGACCTTGTAGCCCCCTTTCTTGGCCAGATCGGAGTAGACTTCCTCAACCGTCTGGACCGACTTGACTTCCACTTCCCGGGACACCACCCGGACATTGGGGGGGCTGCCTTCTTCGTCGTGCACGATCAGCTTGCCGCCGTTGCGCTTGACTTCGTCGAGAATGTCGGTTTTGAGCTGTCTCTCCAACTTCTCGACCTCTGCCGCAGTGCGGCCCGGATGCTCCTGGTTGAAGCCCGGGGCTTTGACGTTGCGCAGGTTGAGAGGTTGGCCGTTGACGTAGATAACCGGTTCTTCACGCAGGTTGGTCCAGATGGCCGGTTTCTTGCTGGGACCGCCCGGCCCGCAACCAGCTTTTTCCAAGACCGCCTTGATGCCGTCCACGCTGGGCTGGGCCACTCCGTGAATACCTTCGCCGGCCTCGCGATAGTGTGGAGCGCCCGCCACCTCGGCGGTGTCGCGCAGAAACGGGTACTGGTCAAATTTCAGGAAGGTATCGTGAGCCAGAACCTTGCCGTGTCGGTTGGGGACTTCAGGGATCGGAGTCTTCTTCCAGGAGTGCTGCGCCCTCGCAGCCGCTGTGGTCTGGACCTCCGGTCTGGTGGGAGCGGCCGGCGCACCCGGGGCGCTGTCAAACAAGCTCACCAGATGCTCGACCTGACCGTGCCAGAGTTCCGGCGTCAGTCCCTGCGCTGGCACCTCCCCGCTCAAAGTGGGAGGGGTATAAACAATATAGTTGAGCGCGTTGGTTGCCTGGCCGCCGACTTTATCCACCCTGATGAACCCCGCTTTCGCCTGTGCTCTAAATCGCCTGACCGACCGCTGAACGACTGGTCCACGGATTGGCTAGAATTAGGCGCGTCCCCGCCCCAGCCCTCTCGCGGCGAGCGAGCGGCTCTGGGCCAATCTTAAGCGGAGCTTCAGCCAACACGGGGATGCCCTTCAGCCCGAAAGCCTAGACTGGGCATGTAAATCCGGAAGGGAAGACCATCTATGAATCATATGAAAATTCTTATCGCCGCCGTTCTAGGCGCCTCGCTCTCGGGACTGGCCCAGGCCCGGCC
>JAFEBA010000038.1:0-145 GCA_018266105.1 bacterium
CGGCTGGCCCGTGCGGGTGGCGGGCTCGGTCTGGATGCGGCGGGCCACGTCGCCGCTCTGCGCAGCCGGGTCCTGAGCGCCGACTTTGGGATCGATCTGAGGCTTGCCGCCCTGCGGCTGACCCGTGCGGGTGGCGGGGTCGGCC
>JAFEBA010000038.1:204-12748 GCA_018266105.1 bacterium
GGGATCGACCTGAGGCTTGCCGCCCTGCGGTTGACCCGTGCGGGTCGCGGGCTCGGTCTGGCCCCTGCGAGCCACGTCGCCGCCGCCTTGTTGAGGGCGTGACGTTTCCTGCGGGACTGGAGTGCGGTTGGTGTCCTGAGTTTGAGGTCCAGGCTTGGCAGCCGGGTCACGAGCGCCAACCTTGGGATCCACCTGCGGTTTGCCGGTCTGACCTGTGCGGTTCGAGTCCTGCACCCCGGGTTTGGGTGTCGGCTTGGGGCCGATCTTCGGATCAACCTGGGGGTTGCCCCCCCGCAGATCACCAGGAGTGGCGTCCGTCTTCGGTTTGGAGGAGTTCGGAGTCAGTTCGGGCAGGCCCTTGAAAGCGTCTCCGGCAATTTTGCCGAGCTCGCCCGCGCCCTTAGCGATTTCTCCACCGACTGTTTTGACCGCGTCGCCAGCGACCTTGCCCAGGTCCTGTCCGACTTTCGCAATTGAGCCGAAGAAACCGCCTTTTGAATTCGATTTAGCCTGGTCCGGACCTTGAGGCTTTTGGGCGTTGCCGTCAGCTTTGGCCTTCCCATTCGGGTCGGATTCCGGAGTTGCACTCTTGGGCTGGATGACTCGATTCGGAACGGTGGAACTGGAGGAGGGCTGCTGGTCGCCCTGGCCGGCGCCAAAGCCTCCGAAGGCGGGCAGCTTGCCCAGGATCTTGTCGGCAATTCCCTTGGTGTCCAGGGTTTTACTGAGCCCCCCCAGAGCGTCCGGATTGGTGCTTTGTTTGGGATCACCGGGAAACCGAGTATCCGGACTGGATTTCGAGTCTCCGCCGGGCTTGAGCAGGTTCTCCTTGACGGAGGCAGCGGCGGAATTAATGGCTCCCTCTGTGGCGCCTTTGGAGGTCGGGTTGACAGTGTTCTTGATCCCCTGCGCGGCTGAGGAGACGGCCTGTCCCACTTCACCAGGCGCGGCCGGGTTGGAACCCGATTTGGGCATCAGGCCCTGCCAGGCCGGGTCTTTCGACCAGAGGCCGGAGTTGGCGGAGCCACTCAGAGGATCGAGCGGGCTGGCCGCGCGCGGGTTGGAAGCCGGAAGTTGGGTCTGATTCGGATTGGTGTTGGACGGAGTGCTCGGATTCGACTTGGGAGGGGCCGAAGTGTTGGTGGCGCTCTGATTGGGATAGTTGAGTTTCCAGCGGGTCTGGCTATCGCTGGCGGAGGTGCTGGTGAGTGGGAGAGAATTGTCCAGCAGTTGAGTCTTGACCTTGGAGGCCTGTGAAGTACGCGAGGTGCTTTCAATGCCCTGGGCTTCATCTCTGCGAGCCAGGGAGGGCGCGGTAGAGGAAATTTTGTTGACGGTCGCCTGCGTCAGGCTTCCGGTCAGATTTTTGATCTGTTCATATCGCCCGAGATCGGTGTCGTCCCGGCTGGCGTCGGCGGAAATTTGGACGTCGTCACGCGGAGCCGGTGCCTCGATCTGAGTGGGCAGGATGCGCGAACTGGGGGCGGTGGAGATGGTGGAGCTTTGCAGTCGCTGAGTGGCTGAAACCGGGGCGTTGGCACTGGCTTTGGGCGGGCTGCTGGGGGTGGGACTGGTCTTTGGAGTCGAGGAACTGGATGCGGGAGCTGACGTGCGTGGCTTGCTGCTGCGCACCTCCTTGGCTTTGCTGCTGGACGACCCGCTGCTGGAGACCGTCAAGCTCGACATCCGTCAATCGACAATAGGATCACGACTCTAAGGTAACATGGAACGAACCGCGGGTCTATTCACATGGAGGCTTCAAAGATTCACGTTTGGTAATAAGTTGCCCTTTGGGGGAACAGTTTGGGGGAGCCGCGTAGTCTGGCCAGGTGAATTGTCCAGGCTGTGGGTTCTCCAATCCGGGAGGATTCAAATTTTGCGGTCATTGCGGCCAGAAGCTGAGCGAGCAACGTACGCCAGAAGCTGAACGTCGTCAATTGACGGTTATGTTCTTCGACCTGGTCGGCTCCACCACGCTCTCGGGTCAGCTGGACCCGGAGGAGCTGCGTGATCTGGTTCAGACCTACCAGGAAGTCTGCAACGAAGTGGTGGCTCGCTATCAGGGTCACGTGGCTCAGTATTTGGGAGATGGAATCCTGGTCTATTTCGGTTTTCCCAAAGCCCATCCCGATGATGGTCAGCGCGCCGTCGGTTCGGCCCTCTCGATTATCGCCGCCATGGCCCGGCTGAATGAGCGGTTAGAGGCTGAATCTCGTCCCCGTTTGGATCTGCGGGTCGGGATTCACACCGGTCTGGTGGTGGTCGGCGAGATGGGCAGTCGTGAACATCGCGAACATCTGGCTTTGGGTGAGACGCCCAATGTCGCCGCCCGCCTTCAGAACCTGGCAGGCATCAATGAAGTCGTCTTCAGCGCGGCCACTCAGGTTTTGGTCCAGGATGAGTTCGAGCTGGAGGATCGAGGCCTGCACGTTCTTAAGGGCGTGGCCGAGCCCGTGCCGGTGTTTCGGGCGGTGGGCTGGACAAAGATTGAGACCCGGCGCCACTTGCGCAGGCAACGGCGCCTGGCCGTGCCTCTGGTGGGACGGCTGCCCGAGCTCTCTCGGCTACGCGAAGCCTGGCGGCGGACCACCTGCGGTCAGGGTGGAGCTCTGCATCTGCTGGGCGAACCAGGAATTGGAAAATCCCGTCTGGCTCAGGCCCTCAAGGATGAGATCAGGCCGACCGGAGCCTTCCTGCTGAGCTGCTATTGCCAGCGTGAAGGGGCGAGCTCGCCTTTTTCGGGAATGGCCGCCCTGGTTCGGCGCGAGCTTGAGTTTTCGCCACCAGAGCTGGCCCCACTTGAGAAGTTGCAACATCTGCTTGAAAAGGCACCAGGCCTGGACCAGGTCGTCTGTCTGCCTCCCCTGTGCGATTTGCTGGGACTGGAGCCGCCCGATGATTATCCCCGCCTTTCCTTGTCGCCTCAATCCAAGCGCAGCGAGCTGATGAACACTCTGATCCAATTGTTTCTTGCTCTCTCCAGACGACAGTCGCTGCTTCTGCATGTGGACGGCTTTGAGTGGCTTGATCCCAGTTCTCAGGAGTGTTTACTGCAACTGACCGAGCAGGCGAGTCAGGCCAGAGTTCTGATTCTCCTGGTATCTCGTCAGTGGTCCCAGAGTCAGATCGAGCAGATGAGCCTGGATAAGCTGGATGACGCCGCCAGCCGCCAGCTGGTTGACCTCTTGCTGGCCGACTTGAACCGTGGACAGACAGAGCCCTACCAGCCCGAGCTGGCTCCTTTGCTAGAGCGGGGTCACGGCGTACCGCTTTACCTGACCGAGCTGACTCGTGCTGCCTGGGCCCGGCGCGGGCTGACCGGCCTGCCTGAGCGGCTGCACGAATTTCTGATGGCCCGGGTAGACGAGTTGGGGCCCGCCCGCTTGACAGCCCAGCAGGCGGCCACCATCGGCCATCGATTTTCCCGGCCACTGGTAGCGGCGCTGGCCGAGTCAGAAGTCGGTTCTCAAATCGACCGACTGATTCACGAAGGCATGGTCTTGCCTCGGGCCCAGAGCGGAGAACTCTTCTTCGTTCAGAACCTGGTGCGTGAGGCTTGTTACGATTCGCTCCTCAAGTCGGTGCGCCAGCGCTATCATTTGCGACTGGCCCAGGTCTTTGAACAACAATTCCCTCTCTGGGCCGAGCAGAATCCCGGCATTGTGGCCCACCATTACCTGCGCTCCAGCCAAAGCGCGGCGGCGGCTGCCTGGCTTCATCGCTCGTTGCTTCGCAGCCTGGCCAACTGCGCCCTCACCGAAGCGGTGGAGACCAGCCGCGAAGGTCTGAGACTACTGGATACTTTGCCCACTGCTCACCCGGCTCAGGCGCTTCGACTGGCATTTTTGACACTGCAGGGGGGAGCCTGGATTGGCTTGCGGGGCTATGCTGCCCCGGAAGTTGAGGAGACTTTCCAGGCCGCCCGCGAGCTGTGCCGAGCACTCGGAGACGGCCCGGCGGTTTTCCCCGTGCTGGCCGGGCTTTGGGCCCTCTATCTGGTGCAAGGAAGATTGCAGCAGGCCCTGGATTTAAGCCAGCGTCTGTTGGACCTGAGCCCGCAGAACTTGAGTTGGGGTCGGATTGCCCGAGCAACCCACGGTCAGACCTGTTTTTTTCGAGGTTCCTTCCAAGAGGCCGAGATTTCATTGCGCCAGGCGCTGGCGCTTTATGACCCCGAACAGGCCCGCGGCGATACACTCTCCTATTTGCTGACAGAGCCTTCCATTGCCAGCTGTTCCTATCTGGCCTACAACCGGCTGCTGCTGGGGGATGAGGCTGAAGCCCTGACTTTGAGCCAGCAGGCTCGTTTCTGGGCGGAGCAGTTGCGCCATCCGCATACCTTAGCTCACACTTACGCCTTTGAAGCCTGGTTGTTGCTGAGCTTGGGCCGCCTGGTGGAGGCTCGCGAGCTGGCCGAGGATTTGCTCCAGCTGGCGCGACTGCAGGCTTTCCCGTTGTGGATTTCAATGGCTGAGGTGTATCTCGGACTGTGTCGCCTCAATCTGGGAGACCCGGGGGGAGCGGAGCAGTTTCACAGGGGCCTGCAGGCGGGTGCCGCCACCGGCGCTAAGTTGGGCACCACCTGGATGCTGGCCAGCCTGGCTCAGGTGCTGGCAGCCGGTGGCCAGTTGGGTCAGGCCCTGGCGGTCCTGGAGCAGGCTCTGGCCCAGCATGAAGAGCGTTTTTACTGGCCCGAGTTGCTGCGTCTGAAGGCTCAACTCACTCCTGACCCGGCTCAGGCCGAGCAGTTGCGAATCGAGGCTCGGCAACTGGCTTCGGAACAGCACGCGCTATGGTTTCTGAAGGCGCTGTAGGGCGATGTTTTGCAAAAAACGCCGACGGTAAAGATGGCGAGCCGCCAGCCCCACGTCTCGGGCCAGCTGATAGTTGGCGGCTGCTCCGATGGCTGAGCCCAGGATGAAGAGTCCTTGCAGCAGCTTGCGTTCGAGCAGGTCCAAGGCCAGTTGGCGAGCGATGCGCAGATTGCGCACGATGGCCTGGGTATGGGGGCCACTGCTACGGACCCCCTCGGCCAGCAGCGATTCCAACTCCTCCAGGCTGGCTCCCCGCCGGATGACGTCCTGCAGTTGAAAGACCTGGGTGGTCAGGGCCGGCCGTTCGCGGTTGGAAAAGCTGTGGCCTAATTCCAGCACCTGAACCACGTGGAACCGCTCCTGCGGTGGCTCCACCGGTATGTCGTAAACGATCGACACCTCCTGGATGATTCGAAAGAGGCAACAGTAGAGAATGGGGATATCGGCCACCAGACCGACCAGTCCGCCCGCGCCGGCCACCGCCCCTTCCAGGGTCAGTCCGGTGGTATTGGTCTGAATCAGATCGGCGCAGAATGCGTCTCGCTCAGGTAAGCTCAGGCCTGTGCCCAGGCGCTGGCGCACGGCCTCGGCTGAAACCAGCCAGGTGGAGCCCTGGCGCATCTGCTCGAGAGCGGCCTGAACGCCATCCACCAGGCCCATTTTGATGTTTTCCGGCACTTTCTCCACCAGAGCATTGAGTTTCTGTTCACCCCAGGTTCCCCACTTGGAACGCGGCGGGGGCGGTGTTAACCAGGTGCGCTCCGTGTCTTCCAGCCAGGCACGCTCGTGAGGGTTGAGAAATCGCCTCCAGGGATTGGGGTCTCTCACCAGATCAGCGCCAGTACACAAGAAGTCAGTCCGCCCAAAAGCAATGGGCGCGCCACATGTTTCAGGAGTTCGCGAGGATCGACCCCCACCAGTCCGGCCGTGTAGATCACCACCGCCGCCACCGGTGACAGGGTGCGTCCGAAGCTACCTGAATGACAGGCCAGGGCGGCGATTCGGGTGGGCTGGTGGCTTTCGTCCATGTGAGGCAGCAGGCTTTGGGCAAAGGCCAGAACCGGGCCCGAGCCCGAGCCTGACAGCATGGCCAGCAGCCCAGGAAAAATGATGGCCAGCAGAATTCCCAGGGCTCGGTTGTCTCCGACCAGGGTCAGCAGGCTGCTGGTCAGTCCGATCGCTGTCAGGCCGGCCCCGAAGCACTGAGCGGTGATCGTGAGCGAGATGACGGAGCCGTAGGCACGGCCCATTCCCTCGTAAAATTCTTTGGAAGTCGCCTGAAGTTGGCGCCAGCAGAGCAGACAAACCAGAGCTGTACCTAACAGCATTGCCCGAACCACCGGCAGTCCGGAGCCTACGTTACCATAGCCCGGCTCCGATGGCAGCTGGGAAAGCCAGGCCAGGCCGGGAGTTCTGGCGTAGGAAAGCAGCAGTACGCTCACCGGGAATAGAGGCATGAAGGCACGTAGCCAGTTGACCGGCAGGCGCTTGGGCGGTTCGGGGGAGTGCTGCAGGCGACGGGCTGTGAAGAACCAGTAGCCGAAGGCGGTTACCAACGCGCCTCCGATCCCGCTGGGGACGATCAGGGCGGTGATCGGCCCGGAGCCTCCGGCGCAGGTCGCGCCCACGGCCAGGACGTCCTGGGCGGCCGGGTTAAGCAGCTCGCCGCCAAAACTGGATCCCAGGACCAGGGCCGCGCCTGCTTGCGCCGGAGTCAGACCGGCGGCGCGCAGCAGTGGCACCAGCACCGGACCCAGAGCTGCGGCCGTGCCGGCCTGACTGGGAATGGCCAGGTTGCAGAAGTAAGCCACCAGGATGGAGGCAGGCGCCAACCAGGGACCTGTCCCGTGCAGCAAGCGAGTGAGCGCCACCACCAACTGACGGTCACAACCTGAGGCCGTCAGCACGGCGGCAAAGCCCATGGCCGAACAGATGGGTGCCACCACGCCCGCTACCATGGCCTTTCCGAAGGTATCCAGAATCAGCAGTGGCTGGCCAGCCAGGGCGGCCAGCAGTAGGCCCGAGCTGAAGAGCACCAGACGCACCTCCACCCGGCGCACCAGCAATACCACGGCCGCGGCCACGACCAGTAAGCCCAGGAAAATCAAACTTGAGGACGCGACAGAATGGTCTTGATATAGAGGTCGAGACGACTGAGGTTGGTGCCGCTGGCGTCAATAAAGCTCAGGTTCACCAGCCAGCCGTCCGGATCGGGTCGCTGGTGCAGCACCACGGCGGATAGAAAGAGGGTGGGAAGATAACCGATAGGACCCAGGATCAGCCGCAAAGCTTCGCCGATTTCCCAGGATTTGGTTGTACGGAGCAACGTCCCGCCTCGGCTGAGGTCCAGTAAGGTGGCCAGCTCAAAGTCGCCTCTCCAGTCCCGCACTTCCACGGGCAGTGAAGTCTGGGCACGCACATAGCGTCGCTTCTGGTCCAGGTGGTTGGTGGTGAAGCCCAGGTCTCGCAAGGCGGGGTTGACCCAGGTGGGCAGCAGCGAACCCTTATACTCCAGGCCGATGCGAAAGCGGTCGCGGTAGGGACGACAGTAACGGACCGTTCCCTCGATAGCGGTGAAATCGCTGTACTGAGCGGGAGGGTTGAGTTGCACGATTACGCCACGGGAAAGTTTGCGGCTGGTGACCAGCCCCAGCCCTGCCGGAGAAAGATCGAGAACTTCGGCGGTCCCGCCTTTGCCCAGATTGGTCTCGTAGAGGCAGGTCAGGCGGCTGACGCGCCGGCGTTCCTCGACGCTGGCCTTGTCTTCGAATGCAAACTCTCGGAAGCCCTTCAGAATCTTGTTGATCAAGGGTTGAGGTTTGTTGACCAGACGATTTTGGGCCTCTCCCAACATCTGGTTCCACTCCTCCGGGGAGGGCTTGATCTCCATTTCCAGGGCGGAGATCTCGACGGTATCCGCGGCCGTTTCCATTTCTTCGGCGTGAATCACTTCGGGAACGGTCATCGGTTCAGATAAGCTTGGTTCCGCAGCTTCGGAGGGTAGTGGGTCAGCCGCTTCGCCCAATTGCAGCGGCACAGGCTCGGGGATCAGTTCGATGGCCACCGGGTGTAGGAAGTCGAACGTTGCCAGGATGGGCTGGGCCCAGGTGGCCTGGAGGTCGTCGTTGGACATTTCCAGCTCCAACCCGGCCAGCAGCACTTCGCGATGGGCGTGGCGGCGACACCAGCGCACGATGGCGGCGACCGGTTTCAAATCTACGCCGGGCCTTGAGATCTTGAGGATTTCGTTGCGAGCCAGGCGTCGGCCCAGTTCCAGTCTCATCCCTCGCGGGCTGACGTCCTTCAGGGCGCCATCAAAGCTCTCGCCATTCAGTTCGCAGCGCACGGGAACGTTGCAACTGACCCGCAGGTTGCCGCGGCGATTGTCATCCGTGTTCGATGTGAGAGTTTGTTCCCCCAAGGCTACGCTTTGTTCGCCGTTCGATTTTAGGATGCCTCGTCTAGACGTAGAGCAATTTAAGGCCTCCAGGAGCTTGGCCGGAAACTCCCTTGACAGGCGTGAATCCTACTCCTGATATCGAATCTGGGGCGAATCTGGACAATTCCGACCTTGTAGTGACGATTTCCCGCGCTCGAGCGCCCGCCCCGCAGAAATGCCGGCTATCCGTCCAAGCTCCTAAACATTGAAGCGGAAGTGTACTACATCGCCGTCTTTCATCAGGTAGTCGCGGCCCTCCAGGCGCATCACGCCCTTGTCCTTGGCCCCCTTTTCGCCCCCGCAGGCCACGTATTCTTCGTAGCTGATCACTTCGGCTCGAATGAAGCCCTTCTCGAAGTCGCCGTGAATGATGCCGGCGCACTGAGGAGCGGTCATGCCTTTGGTGAAGGGCCATGCTCGGGCTTCCTGGACGCCGGCGGTGAAGTAGGTCACCATGCGCAAGGCGCGGAAAGCTGCGTAGATCAGGCTGTCCACGCCGGAGCTTTTGACCCCAAGCGAATCCAAGTATTCGGCCTTCTCAGCCGGGTCCAGTTGGGAAAGTTCGGCTTCGATCTGGGCCGAGATGACCACAACTTCGCGTCCTTCTTTGGCGGCGTGCTCTTTGAGCTTCTTGACGTGGGGGTTGGCGTCGGGGTTGGCCAGTTCGTCCTCGTTCACGTTGGCCGCATAGACGACCGGTTTGGTCGAGAGCAGCTGGGATTTGCGCATAATGGCCTGTTGCTCTTCCGGGAACGAGTCCAGGTCGATCACGCCGCCTGCTTCCACCACGGGTAGGATCTTTTCGTAGGTTTCCAGCTCCAAGGCGACCTTCTTGTCACCCTGTTTGAAGGATTTACGCAGGCGCTCAAGTCTGCGGCCCAGCGATTCGGCATCGGAAAGGCAGAGCTCGATGTGAATGGTTTCCAGATCTCGAATCGGGTCCACGCTGCCGTCCACGTGCACGATATCGGGATTTTCAAAACAGCGAACGACGTGCACAACTGCGTTGACTTCGCGGATGTGGGCCAGGAATTGGTTGCCCAGACCCTCGCCACGGCTGGCGCCGCGCACCAGGCCGGCGATATCCACAAATTCGAAGACGGCCGGTACGATCACGGGGGTTTTGACCAGCTCTTGCAGCACCAGCAGACGCGGGTCCTGAACTTTAACGATGCCGCTATTGGGTTCGATGGTGCAGAAGGGGTAGTTGGCGCTCTCGGCTTGATAAGACGAGGTCAACGCATTGAACAGAGTGGATTTGCCCACATTGGGCAGGCCCACGATTCCGGCCTTTAACAACGATTCTTGGTCCTCTCGGCGGGCTCAGGGTGGCCCGGGTCGGCCAGCCGCTTCTAGGCTGGGGCCCAGCAACCTTTCAGCTTTGAACGGCTTGCCATCCCGCCTGGAGGCGGGCCAGCGTTCGGCTCGGCAACTTGCGGCCCAGTTTTTCTGCCAGCCTGAGCGAGGCGCGGGCGACTTTTTCCAGATCGACACCGGTGGCAACGCCCATTTGCTCCAGCATGTAAATGATGTCTTCACTGGCCAGATTGCCGCTGGCGCCGGGCGCGTAGGGACAGCCGCCCAGGCCGCCGGCGCTGCAGTCAAAGACTTCGAAGCCCAGCTCGTAGGCCTTGAGCACGTTGGCCAGGGCCGTGCCGCTGGTATCATGGAAGTGCAGGGCAATCCGGGCGCGGTGAGGCTCGAGATGTTTGAGGGTTTCCTCCACCTGGCTGGGAACGGCCAGCCCGACGGTATCTCCCAGTGAGACTTCCTGGATGCCCATTTCCAGTAGCTGCTCGGTGACTCGCACAACCTCATCGGCCGAGATTCGCCCGGAGTAAGGGCACCACCAGGCCGTGCTGACATAGCCGCGCACGCTGACCTGGGCCTGGGCCGCGTCAACCATTAATGGCCTGAACTCTTCCAGGCTCTCCTGAATACTGCGATTGGTGTTTTTCTGGGAGAAGGCTTCACTGGCTGCGGTAAAAACCGCCACCCGCTGATAACCACAATCGAGGGCCCTCTGCAGCCCCTTACGATTGGGAATGAGAGCCGTATAGACCAGCCCCGGGTGAGGGCGCAGCTGATGGGACACTTCCTCAGCGTCGGCCAGCTGTGGAATCCAGCGGGGAGAAACGAAAGAGGTTGCTTCGATTTCGCGGTAGCCGGCTTGGGCCAGGGCTTCGATAAACTCCAGTTTGACCTCAACTGGAACGATTTCTTTCTCGTTCTGGAGGCCGTCTCGGGGGCCCACCTCCACCAGCCGGATCATACTTCCAGCTCCAGCAGGAGGGCTCCCAATTCCACCATTTTGCCTGGATGCACCAACACTCTGGCCACCTTCCCGGCGCGCGGGCTGACCAGGGTCAGCTCCATCTTCATCGATTCCATCACCACCAATGGTTGGTTGGCCTGGACTTCCTCTCCCTTTTTCACCTTCACCGCCAGAATGGTGCCGGGCATGCTGGATTTCAGAACGTGCTCATGGGAGTGAGCTGCGTCGGCTCCGGCCCGGCGGGGGCCGCTCTGGGCCAGCTCGACCTCATAGAGTTGACCCGCCAGCCAGATCTGATAGTGATTGCCTTCCAGGTGGGCCACCCGAACCGGCAATTGGCGTCCAGTTTTTTGATTGCGAACGTTGCCGGCGTCGTATTCCCAGGGAATTTCGTCCGTGTCCACCGGACCGCTGCTGAGGTTCAGTTTCATTGGAGCCTCCAGTTACCCAGCTCTTGGAAGGGCGAGGTCAGTTGGGCCGGACCGACGGCCAGGGTCTGTTTCTGGCTTTGCAGATGATGGGCTAAAGCCACCAGGGCCGACTTGGGCACCTGGCTTGAGCCGGTCTCGATATTGTGCTGCTGTAAGAAATGAGTGTGAGTATGGCCCGCGATGAACTCGGGGTGCTCCAGGACAGCCTTGAGATAGGGCAGGTTGTGTCGCAGACCCAGGACCGGAAAGTGGGCTAAAGCCCAGACCATGCGCTGTCGGGCTTCCTCGCGATTGTGTCCGAAGGTCACCAGCTTGGCCAGCATGGGATCATAGTGAACGCTGATGGTGCTGCCTTGTTGGACTCCGCTGTCGCAGCGAATTCCCGGACCGGCGGGGGGCTCATAGACGGCCAGTGTGCCCGTGCAGGGAAGGAAGTTGCGACCCGGATCTTCGGCGTACAGGCGGCACTCCATCGCCCAACCTCGGGGTTGAAGCTGCTCTTGCTGGAAGGGGAGCTTTTCGCCCTGGGCCACCAGAATCTGGGCGCGCACCAAGTCCACGTCGTAGACGCACTCCGTGATGGGATGCTCTACCTGCAGTCGCGTATTCACTTCCAGGAAGTAGAATTTGCCATCATCATCCAACAGGAATTCCATTGTGCCGGCATTGCTATAGTTGAGGGCCCGGGCTGCCCGGCAGGCGGTCTCGCCCATCTCCTTCCGCAATTCCTGGGAGACGGCAGGAGAGGGCGCCTCTTCAATCACCTTCTGATAGCGGCGCTGAATGCTGCATTCGCGCTCGCCCAGATGCACCACGNNTGGATCTCGATATGGCGCGGGTTGGCCAGGTATTTCTCGAGAAACACGCGTCCATCCCCGAAGGCCTTGCGGGCTTCGTTTTGGGCGCTTTCTAGCGAAGCCGTCAGTTCCTCGGCCTTGTCCACTCGCCGCATGCCCTTGCCCCCCCCGCCCGCGGCCGCTTTGACCAGGACGGGATAACCGATGGCCTCGGCTTCACGGGCATACTCTTCGGGACTGGTTTCACCGCTGGGGTTGAAAGAAGGCACCACCGGAACGCCAGCTTTGACCATCGTCTCCTTGGCATGCAGTTTGTCGCCCATGGAGTCGATGACTTCGGGACTGGGACCGATGAAGATGATCCCCTGCTCGGCGCACTTACGGGCGAAGCTGGCGTTCTCAGAGAGGAATCCGTAGCCAGGATGAACGCCATCGATCTGGTGCTGCTTGCACAGGGCCAGCACTTTTTCTTGGTTCAGATAAGACTCCAGTGAGGTGGTTCCACCCAGGGCATAGGCTTCGTCGGCCATTTGCACATGCAGAGCTTGTTTGTCCACCTCCGAGTAGACGGCGCAGGCCACCAAGCCCATCTGCTGCAGGGTGCGCGTCACGCGCACTGCGATTTCTCCACGATTGGCGATGAGAACTCGTTTCATTTGCATCACATCCTGAAAATGCCCTGACGGCGGGTGGGGAAAGGTGCTTCCAGTGAGGCCGCCAGTCCCAGGGCCAGCACTTTGCGAGTGTCCAGGGGGTCGATGACTCCGTCGTCCCAGAGTCGGGCGGTG
>JAFEBA010000039.1:0-93286 GCA_018266105.1 bacterium
GTCGGCCTGCACCGTGCCGCGCACAGCCTTGAGCGTTTCGGCCTTGATTCTGGCATAGGTCTCGGGGGGCAGCACTTTGTCGCCGGAGGTGCCCAGCAGCATCAGGCCGAGTCCATCGTTGCCGTCCGGCAGTTGTCCCTGATAGGTGGGGGCGTTGGCCGGCAGGTCCACCTGCAGGCCATTGGCGCGAATGTATTTCTCGCAGGCCTGGTCGATGGCGGCATTGAGGAAGAAGGCCAGCAGCATGGGGGCGGGGCCGTTGATGGTCATGGATACGGATGTCTTTGGGTTACACAGGTCGAAGCCTGAGTAGAGCNNGGCGCCGGGCCGTTGATGGTCATGCTCACCGAGGTGGCGGCATCGCACAGGTCGAAGCCCGAGTACAGCACCTTGAGGTCGTCGAGCGTGGCGATGCTCACCCCGGAATTGCCGACCTTGCCGTAGATGTCCGGACGAGGGTCGGGGTCTTCGCCGTAGAGGGTCACCGAGTCGAAGGCGGTGGACAGGCGAGCGGCCGGCATCCCTTTGGAAACGTAGTGGAAGCGTCGATTGGTGCGTTCCGGGCCACCTTCGCCAGCAAACATGCGAGCCGGGTCCTCATTCTCGCGCTTGAGTGGAAACACCCCGGCCGTAAAGGGGAACTGGCCGGGCGGTGCTTCGCGCATCAGCCAGTTCAGCAGATCGCCCCAGTCCTCGTATTTGGGCAGGGCAACCTTGGGCACTTTCAGGTGGCTCAGGGTTTCGCTGGTCAGATCCAGTTCCAGAACCTTGCCGCGCACTTCATACTGGTATTTGGCGGCGGCATAGCGACGTCTGGTGGCCGGCCACTCCTGGAGCAATTGCTTGCAATCGCTGTGCAGTTGTTTCTCCAGGTCCTGGTAGAGGGCTTCCAGGTCTTTGAGGTATTCCGGCTCACCCTCGATGCGCTGAGTCACATGGACTGTGTCATCCGGTCCCTTGGGCTCCACGATCTCCAGACGCTTCTGGCCCACACTGGCGCGAATGATCTGGATGGTGCCGCTGAGCTGATACATGCGCCGCGCGATCTGGACCTGGGATTTGACGCGCGCGTCGTAGGCCTCGCAGGTCTCCACGATTTCGGCCAGATATCGGGTGCGCTCAGGGGGAATAATCCAGTGCTTCTCGCTGGTGCCTGGCTCGGGAGGAGTGGCGGTCAGGCTGGACCCGGTTTTCTGGTCGATGACCTTGATGATCTCGGCGTAAAGTCGGTTCATGCCAGGATCGTTGAACTGGCTGGCGATGGTGCCGTAGACGGGCAGTTCCTCGTCCTGGAGTGAAAACTGGTTGTGATTGCGTCGCCATTGTTTTTTAACGTCGCGCAGGGCGTCCAGCGAGCCCCGTTTGTCGAACTTGTTGATGGCCACAATGTCGGCGAAGTCCAGCATATCGATTTTTTCGAGTTGGGTGGCGGCTCCGTATTCGGCCGTCATGACATAGAGGGAGACATCCGAGAATTCAGTGATCTCGGTATCCGACTGGCCGATGCCGGAGGTTTCCAAAATGATCAGGTCATAGCCAGCGGCTTTGCAGATCTGCACCGAATCGCCGATATGGCGGGAGAGAGCCAGATTGGACTGGCGGGTGGCCAGCGAGCGCATAAACACGCGCGGATTGTCGATCGAGTTCATGCGGATGCGGTCGCCCAACAAAGCGCCCCCGGACTTGCGTTTGGAGGGGTCGACCGAGAGCACGGCCACCCGCTTATCGGGCGAGTCGGCCAGGAAGCGACGCACAAATTCGTCCACCAGGCTGGATTTGCCTGAACCGCCTGTGCCTGTGATGCCCAGAACCGGAACCTGACGGATCTTCAGGGCATTGAGCAGGTCCTGAGAAACCTCGCGGTGGTTCTCCGTGATGGTGATCAGAGCCGCCGTATCGGACTGGGTTTTTTGTTCCAGGAAGGGGCGAAAGTTACTGTCCCGCTTTTCGAAGTCACAGCTGTGCAGCAGGTCCTCGATCATGCCCTCCAGACCCATCTTACGTCCGTCGTCGGGCGAGTAGATGCGGGTCACCCCGTAGTTGTGCAGTTCCTCGATTTCCTCGGGCAGAATGGTGCCCCCGCCTCCGCCAAAAACTTTGATGTTGGCTTCCGCTTTACGAATTAAGTCGATCATGTATTTGAAATACTCGACATGCCCACCCTGGTAAGAGGTGATGGCGATGCCCTGCACATCCTCTTGAATGGCGCAGTTGACGATTTCCTGGACCGAGCGGTTGTGACCCAGGTGAATCACTTCGGCGCCCGCGCTCTGCATCAGGCGGCGCATGATGTTGATGGCGGCATCGTGCCCGTCAAACAGAGAAGCCGCCGTCACCAGGCGGATCGGGTGGCTGAATTTCGCCGCAGAGGGCGCAGTCGGAGTAGCTGTAAGCGTCATTTGTCCCTTGCTACCCATCGGCGAGGAAGTTGAATCGCCCTTGACGGCTCTTGGGCCGCGGTCTGATCTGCTGAGTTCTTGAGCGAGCCGGAAGGAGTCCTCGGGCCGACTCGGAGAAAATCCGGCGCGCTATGAACTGGCACGAACCTCTTTTGGATAGCGCGGCCCACCTTCTGGCCCGATCCCTGGGAAGGTTGGCTCGCACTTTAAGCTTCTCTCGAGTCGAATCCAGAGGCTTTCAACTTTCCCAGCGCCGCCGCATCTACTACTTTAATCACACCTCGCATGCCGATACGGTCCTGCTCTGGGCTACAATGCCCAAATGGCAGCGACGCAAGATGCGCTTTGTCGCCGCTAAGGATTATTGGGAAACCCATCCCTTCCGACGCTTCGTGGCCGAAAGATGCTTTCGCGCCATTTTCCTGGAGCGGCAACCCAAGACTCGGGAGGAACGGCAGCAGCAGGTGTCCGAGGTGATTTCCAAGGTGGGTCCGAGCGAGGCCATCGTGCTCTCTCCTGAAGGCACTCGTGGGGATGGGACTCAGGTGGCGCCTTTCAAGAGCGGTATTTATTACCTGTGTCAGAATCAGCCTGACTTTGAGTTGGTGCCCGTATATTTGAAGAACTTGCACAGGCTTTTGCCTAAGGGCGCCTTCTTGCCCCGCCCCTGCCCCTGTCGAGTGGTCTTCGGGGAGCCCTTTTCTCTGGACCCGGGAGAGTCTCGCCAAGACTTTCTGGAGCGAGCCCGCAACCGCTTGTTGGAGCTGGAGCGCAGCTAAAAGAAAACAGCACCGCGCGAAAACGGTGCTGCTATTGGAGCCGTCGGGGGGATTCGAACCCCCGACCTACTCATTACGAGTGAGTTGCTCTACCCCTGAGCTACGACGGCCTGCAAAATTACCGTCGCAATATAGCACAGGGGCGTGGGGCAGGCAAGAAGGGTTTTCAGTCCACCCAGGAAATCGGCCCGGCCAATGATCGCCTTTTATATTACGGCTCACGGCTTTGGACATGCTGGGCGCAGCCTGGAGGTCATTTGTCAGCTGCAAAAGTCCCTACCGGTGACGGTGGTAAGTGAAGTGCCGGAGTCCTTCTTTCGGCCGCGCTTTCAGGGCCTCTACCGGCCTAAGGCTTTTGACTGCGGTCTGGTTCAAAAAGACTCGGTGCGGGGCGATGTGCCGGCCACGCTGGCCCGCATTCGCTCCATCATGGCCGAGTCGGACCGATTACTGGAGCAAGAGCGCGTCTTTCTTCAGGATTATCAACTGGTGGTGGTGGATTCGCCTTCGTTGCCTCTGCAGGCGGCCAGAGCGGCCGGCCTTCCAGGCGTGGCTCTGACCAGTTTCGGCTGGGACTATATCTATGAGCCTTTTGCTCGGCAAGATCGGGCCTGGCTGGAGGTTTGCCAGTGGTTTCAGGCCGGTTATCAGCAGGCCACCCTGGCCCTGCAGTATCCTTTCTCCGCTCCCATCTGTGCGCACCACCAAACCGTGCCGCTGGTCTCGAAGCCCGGTCGGGACAGGCGCCTCGAAATCGCCGAAGAGACCGGTGCCGACCCGCTCAAGCCCTGGGCTCTGGTCTGGTTTCACGAATTGGACATGGACCCCAAATTGCTGCAAGGCCTGGGCTACGAGTTGCTGACCCGCATGAACTGGCCTCAGGCTCGGCGCAGCAGCCTCCCGTTTGCGGATCAGGTGGCCTCCGCCGACGTGGTCATCACCAAGCCGGGCTTCGGCATCCTGTCTGACTGCATCGCCAATGGCAAGCCCCTGGTCTACGTTCCTCGCGACGACTTCAACGAGGCCTATTTACTGGAGCAGGCCATTCAAAAATACACGGCCTTTGCGCGCATCCAGCCAGACGATCTCTATGCTGGCCGCTGGTTGGAGAGTTTGGAATGGGCCCGGCGGCAACGGCCCGCCCAACCTCCGCCGCCCCAGGACGGCGCCGCCGAGATCGCGGGGCGGATTCTCGAGGCGGGTAGGTCACCCCTGGCTTAGGGCGAAACGGCAACGCCTCAGTATCAAAAAACGAGGTGTCCTCCGTGTCCAAGAACCTGGTCCGTCCCCAGAGCATCAGCGGCTTCGCCGAATACTTGCCGGCCGAGCAGCGCGCCGCTCAGCAACTGCAGGATAAGATCCGCCGCCATTTTGAGCTCTACGGCTTCACTCCTATCGAAACGCCGGCGGTAGAGCGGCTGGAGGTCCTGCTGGCCAAGGGTGGCGACACCGACAAAGAGATGTTTCTTTTGCAGCGTCTGGACCCGGATGCCGAGGCCGAAGCCAAATTGGGGCTGCACTATGATCTCACCGTGCCTTTTGCTCGCTATGTGGCTCAGCACTTCGGACAGTTGACTTTTCCTTTCAAACGCTATCAGATGCAGCCTTGCTGGCGCGGTGAGCGTCCCCAAGAAGGGCGATTCCGCCAGTTTATGCAGTGTGACATCGACGTGGTGGCGCTGGACAAGCTGGCGCTCGCCTTTGACAGCGAGATTCCGCTGGTGGCCTTCGAGATTCTCAAGAAGATTGAGATTGGCGATTTTGACTTCCGCATTTCCAATCGCAAGGTCACCCAGGGTTATCTTCAGGGGTTGGGCCTGCCCGAGAACGTGCCGCTGGCAGTGGTGACGCGCTGGTTGGACAAGCTTGAGAAAATTGGGCCCGATAAAGTCAAGCAAGAGCTGGTCAATCTGGGACTGGAGCAGCCCGACAAGGCTCTGGCCCTGGCTCAGATTCAGACTCGCGACCTCTCCTTCGCTGACAAGGTGCAGAAACTGGGCATTGAGCATCCCGCCCTGACCCAGGGTTTGGAAGAGTTGACCGAGGTGATGCAGCGGCTTTTCGCCGAGCATCAACAGGGTTTTCTGGTCGATCTCTCGGTCACCCGCGGTCTGGATTACTACACCGGCTCTGTCTATGAGATCCGCTGGAATGAACACCCGGGCCTCGGCAGTATCGGGGCGGGTGGACGCTACGATGACCTGGCCGGCAATTACACCAACCATCATCTGCCCGGGGTTGGCCTTTCTCTGGGTTTCACGCGTATTTTTTCCAAGCTCAAAGCTCAGCTGCCGCCGCCCACCCCCACCCAGGTACTGGTTACCTGGCTCGAACCCGAATCCACCAAGTCTCGCCAGTTGGCTTCCAGGCTTCGGGCGCGCGGCATCAACACGGAGTCCTTTCATGAGCCTGCCAAGCTTAACAAGCAACTGCAGTATGCCAATCGGAAACAAATCCCGTATGTGTTGTTCGAGGCGGATATGGAGATTAAAGATATGCGCAGCGGCGTGCAGAGTCCGGTGGATATCGAGAATTGGTCGCCGCAGTGATCGATTTCACAGACACTGGACTTTAGGCCTACAGAGGAGTATTATCCGAACAGAAGGTAGGGCAAAAATTGCATATGTTGCAGAAAGCCTGTCTCATCGCATCCGGCCTCCTGATTCTCGTCGTCGCCAACGCGCCGATTGACTGGCCGGGCATTCAGACACTGGCGGGGTGGTCCCAGGGCTACTGGGGTTCCCTTCTGAGCCTGGCGTTGGCCATGCTGACTTTGGTCCCGGCCCTCATCAGTCTGGGCACGGGCTTTATCGAGAGTCTTTCGGCTCTCAGTTTCGCGATGTTTTTCTGGGGTCGCTTCCAGGCGACCCACGACGTAATCCCTTTGCTGATCTTTTTGGTCGGCGGGTTCTTTGTGGGCGTGGAGGTGCTGCTGGTCCCGGGTCTGGGCAAACCCTTCGCGCTGGGCGCCGTCTGCATTACGGCCGCCATTCTAAAGTCCTATCCAGATCATCAGCAGGGCTTGCAGGCTTTGCTGGTCGCTTACGCGGCCTTGGGCAGCGGTCTGTACTTTGCTTTAAAGTATCTGCCCAGCCGTCGTCTGGGAGCGCTGAAGCCTCCCACGGCCGCTGAGTCCGCCTTTGACCCGGGAGCGGCCCTGCAGCAGTATGTGGGCAAGTCTGGTCAGTCCACCACCGCACTCAAGCCCAGCGGTAAGGTGATGGTCGAGGGTCAGATCCTTGGGGCTCGCACGAACAAGGCTTTCGTGCCGGCTGAAACCCCGATTCGCGTGGTCAGAGTCGAGAGCAATCAACTCATTGTCGAGGCCGTCGAGTAAACTTCCACGCCAGCCTCAATGTTTACTGTCCCCCATCGTTGAGAGGAGAGTCATGTCAGCAGATACTATAGCAGGACTCGGGTTTTTCGGCTTCTTCGGAGGCTTGATCGGCCTGGTCATCTTTCTTCAGTTCGTGCCCATTCCACTGGCCATCGCCTGTTTCTTGTCAGGTTTGAACGTGAGTTTGTGGGAGTTGTTCTCCATGCGGGTGTTCCGTAACATCAGCCCCCACGAGGTGGTTATCCCGCTGCTCACGGCCAAGTTCGCCGACGTCAAGGTGAGTCTGTCGGAGATTCAGCAGCACAAGATTTCCGGCGGCAATGTGGACCGCGTGATGGCGGCTCTGATCGCCGCGTCCAAAGCCAATATCGAACTGGATTGGAATACGGCCACCTCCATCGATCTAGCCGGACGTGACGTGCTCCAGGCTGTGCAGACCTCGGTCAACCCGCGCGTCATTCAGACCAAGTTGATCGAAGCGGTGGCTCAGGATGGCATCCAGGTCCAGGCCATCGCTCTGGTGACGGTTCGCACCGATATCGCTCGCCTGGTTGGTTCGGCAGGTGAAGACACCGTGCTGGCCCGCGTGGGTGAAGGCATCGTAACCGCCATCGGCCGCGCTCGCGACTATCGCGAAGTGCTGGAGCACCCGGACAACATCACCCAGGCCGTGGAAGCCACCGGACTGGACAGCGGCACCGCCTACGAGATTCTGTCCATCGACATCTGTGAGATCGATGTGGGCAGCAACATCGGCGCCCGCCTGCAGATCGACCAGGCCAACGCCGACAAGCAAATCGCTCAGGCCCGGGCCGAACAGCGCCGCGCTGAAGCGGTGGCCTTGCAGCAGTCGATGCGCGCCAAGGTGCAGGAAATGAAAGCCAAAGTGGTCGAGGCTGAGGCCGAAGTTCCGGCCGCCCTGGCCGAAGCTCTGGTCAATGGCAACTTCACCGTTGGCGACTACTACAAGGTGCAGAACCTCATCGCTGATACCCGGATGCGTGAGGGTCTGGCCGGCAACACCGCGCCCGAGACGGCCCGGTTGGCCTGAGGAGGAACACAACAATGACTGGATTTATTGTAGTCGTAGGCTTCTTCGGCTTCCTGTTCCTGGCTTACTACTTCCCCGTGGGGTTGTATATGAACGCAATCTCCAACGGCGTCAATATCAACCTCTTCCACCTGCTGGCCATGCGCTTCAAGCGCGTGGACCCGGTAGCGGTGGTCAATCCGCTGATTCAGGGTCGTCAGGCCGGCGTGGATCATCTTCACGAGCGCGACCTGGAGGCCCACTACCTGGCCGGTGGCAACGTGCAACGCGTGGTTCGGGCGCTGGTGGAATCTCATAAAGCCAAAATCGACCTGGACTTCAGAACCGCCGCCGCCATCGACCTGGCCGGTCGGGACGTTTTGGAAGCCGTTTCGATGATGATTAACCCGAAGGTTATTCAAACCGCCTCCATCTCGGGAATGTCGAAGGACGGCATTCAGGTCTCGGCCACCTGCCGAATCACTTTGAAGGCCAACATCAAGAACCTGGTTGGTGGCGCGGGCGAAGCGACCGTGCTGGCCCGTGTGGGCGAGGGTGTGGTGACCGCCATCGGTTGCGCTCCCACCCACAAGAAGGTGCTGGAGAATCCCAGCATTATCTCGCAAACGGTGTTGTCTCGCGGACTGGACCAGGGAACCGCCTTTGATATTCTCTCGATCGACGTGATGGATGTGGATATCGGTCGCAACATCGGTGCTCAGCTGCAGAAAGACCAGGCCGAGGCCGACAAGCAGATCGCCCAGGCTCGCGCCGAGCAGCGCCGCACCGAAGCGGTGGCGGCCGAGGAAGAGATGAAAGCCAAGGTCGAGGAGATGCGCGCCAAGGTGGTCGAAGCCGAAGCTCGTGTGCCCAAGGCTCTGGCCGAATCGATGCGCCACGGCCGCTTCAAGGCCACAAAGGCCTAGGAGCTGAAGCGCCATGGATGCGGTGATGAAGATACTCAAGGAGATCGAGCGTCAAAGCGCGGCCTCCCGTGAGGTGGGCCAGTCTCCACAACAGCAACAGAAACCCTCGCGCAAGCAGCGCCGCGCGGCCGCCGAAGCCGCCCAGCAGCAGTCGATGCAAGAAGCCAACCAGGACTCCGCTCGAGCGGACGACTGGGAGCCCGCCAAGCAGGTCGCAACGACCCGCCAGCAGTGGGATCGGCAACGGGTGGTCGACGCTTTACAGATGATGATGATTTTGGGTCCACCCCCGGGCCTGGAAGACTGATTCCAAAAACAGAGCTTCGGCTCTGTTTTTTTATGCAACGAATCGGAGTATAATCTGACCTATGATGAAATTGCTGAAGTCCAAGGTTCTCTTCCTGTTCGGCATCGTAGCCCTGCTCTGGGGTATTGAGGTGGCCGACACCCTTTCCAACCACCTGCTGGACAACTACGGGGCTCTTCAGCCACGCAGCCAGATCGGTCTGGCTCAGATCTTCAGCGCGCCCTTTTTGCACGGCGGCTGGGGCCACCTGATTGGCAATACCCTGGCCCTGATTCCACTGGGCGCTCTGATGCTGGTTCAGCGGGCTTTCTTGCCGGTGATGCTGATCTCGATTGTGGTCGGCGGATTGGGGACCTGGGCGTTCTCCACCGGCCCCGCGCTAGGTTTCTCGGGCGTGCTGTTTGGTTTTATGGGCTTTCTCCTGGCTCGCGGCATCTATACCCGCAAGCCATTGGCGATTGCCATCTCCTTGATCACGTTCAGCTATTTTAGCAGCGTGGCCTGGGCCGGACTGATACCCCACAGCGGAATCTCCTGGGCTGGCCACTTCTGGGGCTTTGTGGGAGGTGTGGTGGCCGCCAAGCAGTTGAAGGCGCCTCGACGGGACGATATTTAGAAGTCCTCGCCACCGTCTGCAAGGGCCGGCCCGGGATTCCCGGCCGGCCCTTTTCCTGCCTCAGGGCCTATGCAATAACTAAGAATGTGTAGTATGCTGCCCGGCGGGGTATGAACCCCGCTTTAGGAGGTGAATGGATGTCAGATAAAGAGGGAGCGATTGAGGTTGAAGGCACTGTGGTTGAAGCCTTCCCCAATGCTCGATTTCAGGTAGAACTTCAGAATGGCCACAAAGTGCTGGCCCACGTATCCGGGAAAATCCGCCGCCACTTCATTCGTATTCTTCCGGGAGACAAGGTGACTGTTGAGCTGTCGCCCTATGATCTCACGCGCGGTCGCATTACCTACCGCTACAAATAAGAGGACCCTGCTGCCTGGCGCAAGAACCCCCGCAGCCCCTGCCAACAGGGCAACACAGCGGAGGTTCCCCAGTGAAGATTCTCTTAGCCGATAAGCTTCATCCCCAGTCGGTGCAGGCCCTACAGGCCATCAGCGGCGTTGAAGTCATCAATCAACCGTCGCTTGGACCCGACGATTTGCCGGGCGCCATCGCCGGCGTGGAAATTCTGATCGTCCGATCGACCAAGGTGAACGCAGCCACCATCGCGGCTGCTGATCGCCTTGGTCTTATTATTCGGGCCGGGTCGGGTTACAACACCATCGATGTCGAAGGGGCTTCGGCCAAAGGCATTTATGTCGCCAACTGCCCTGGAAAGAACTCCACGGCTGTAGCCGAGCTGGCGCTGGGTCTGATTCTGGCCCTGGATCGCAATATTCCCGACAATGTGGCCGATCTGCGTGCCGGTAAGTGGAACAAAGGCAAATACGGCAAGGCTCTGGGAATCAAAGGGCGCACCGTGGGTCTAGTTGGCCTGGGCGCTATCGGCCAGGAGACGGCCGAGCGGCTGAAGTCCTTCGGTGTCAAGGTTCTGGCCTGGTCACGTTCGCTGACTCAGGCCAAAGCCGAGGCTCACGGCCTGGAGTATGTGCCCAATCTGGTCGACCTGGCGGGGCGTTGCGACATCATCAGCCTTCATCTGGCTTTGTCGGGTGATACGCGAGGCCTGATTTCGAAAGACTTCCTGGGCGCCATGCAAAAAGACGCATTCCTCATCAATACCTGTCGGGCTGAAGTGGTCGATCACGCGGCTCTGCTCGAGGTGATGAACACCAAGAATATTCGCTACGGCACGGATGTGTTCGAAAACGAACCCTCCGGCAAGGATGGGGACTTCGCCAGTGCCGTCAGCCAGCACCCCAATTGCTATGGAACCCATCATATCGGTGCGTCCACTGACCAGGCCGAGCTGGATACCGGTCTGGAGGGAGTGCGGATCGTGAATGCGTTCATTCAGGGTCAACCCGTCCCCAACTGCGTCAATCTGCGCAAGCCTCCCGCCAGTGCTTCGGCCATCACCGTGCGTCACCAGGACCGGGTGGGCGTGCTGGCCGGTGTATTCGGAGTTCTGAAGGAGAACGGAGTCAATGTTCAGGAGATGGAAAACCTCGTCTTCTCGGGAGCCAAGGCAGCCAGCGCCCGCATCCTGGTCGAGGACGCCGTCTCAGACCAGGTCGTTACCGCTCTGCAAAAATGCGATGGCGTGTTGCACGTCAGCGCCTCCAGTCTCTAGAGAGAGCTGGCGCCGGCCCGCTGCTGAAGGACGCGCCAAATAAGCCAAGAATCGCCCAACCCGTAAGTTCGAGAGGAGTCTAGGAATGATCATCCACGAGTATCAGGGGAAAGAGCTGATGGACGCCATCGGCATCCCCACCACCAAGGGCAGAGTGGCCTCCACTCCGGCCGAAGCCAAGGCCGTGGCCGCTGAAATCGGCAAAAAGGTGGCCGTCAAAGCCCAGGTGCACATCGGAGGTCGCGGTAAGGCCGGCGGCATTAAGCTGGCCGATACCCCCGAGCAGGCTGAAGAAGCCGCCAAAGCCATCATCGGGATGGACATCAAGGGCCTCAAAGTCAACAAGGTCCTGGTGGAAGAGTGCGTGGAGATTGAGAAAGAGTTCTACCTCGGCATCACCCTCGATCGCGACGCCGGCACCCACGTGATCATGTTCAGCCCTATGGGCGGTATGGACATCGAGGAGGTGGCCGTAACCCACCCCGACCAGATTTTCAAGTGCCACACTCACCCCTGGTTGGGCGTGCAGGACTACGAAATTCGCGAGATGCTCTACAAAACCGGCCTGGATGCCAAGATGATCAAGCAGATCCACATGTTCTGCAAGAAGGCATTCGAGCTTTATCGCAAGTGGGATTGTGTGCTGACCGAGATCAACCCGCTGGCCGTGCTCAAGGACGGCCGGGTGGTGGCTGCTGACGCCAAAATCAACTTCGACGACAACGCGACCTATCGTCACCCCGAACTGGAGGCGATGCGTGAGGTGGCCGAGGAAGATCCGCTGGAGCGTTCCGCCAAAGAGCGCGGCCTGAATAACTACGTCCGTCTTGACGGCGAAGTGGGCATCATCGGAAACGGCGCCGGCCTGGTGATGGGCACGCTGGATATCGTCGCTCGCGAAGGCGGCAAGCCCGCCAACTTCCTGGACGTAGGCGGCGGCGCCAACGCGGCCCTGGTGGCCAATGCGCTGGGCCTGGTGCTGTCCGATCCCAACGTGAAGGGCGTGCTCTTCAATATTTTCGGTGGCATCACCCGCGGTGACGAGGTCGCTAACGGCATTGTGCAGGGCGTCAAGCAGGTGGAGCTTAAGGTTCCCCTGGTGATTCGTCTTTCCGGCACCAATGAAAAAGAAGGCCGGGCCATCCTGGCTGAAAATGGCTACGAAGTGGCCGCCACCATGGAAGAAGCCGCCAAAAAGATCGTGGCCCTCACCCGCTGAAATCGCTCCGACTCCTTGAAGACCCTCGCGGCCAAGCCGCTTGGGTCATCAGCTTCAGATAGAGTCGCGATTTCAGCATGACCATGTGACCGGGCCGGCCTGCCGCCGGCCCTCGGAAGGAGACACAAATGAGCATTATCATCAACAAGAACAGCAAAATCCTGGTGCAGGGCATCACGGGCAAAGAAGGCGGCTTTCACGCCAAGCAGATGATCGAATATGGCTCCCAGGTGGTGGGTGGTTGCACCCCCGGCAAGGGTGGACTGACCGTGCTCGATCGCCCGGTGTGGAACACCGTTGCCGAAGGTCGGGCCGCCACCGGTGCCGACACCTCCATCATCTTCGTGCCTGCGGCCGGTGCCGCCGACGCAGTGCTGGAAGCAGCCCATGCCGGCATCAAGACCATCGTCTGTATCACCGAAGGCGTGCCCATCCAGGACATGGTTCCGGTAGCGGCCGAAGTGAAGCGCCTGGGTGCTCGTATGGTCGGACCCAACTGTCCCGGTCTGATCACCCCCGGAGAATGCAAGTTGGGCATCATGCCCGCTCACATCTTCAGTCCCGGACCGGTAGGCTTTGTTTCCCGCTCCGGAACGCTGACCTACCAGGCTGTGGACGAACTGACCCGCAACGGTTTGGGCCAGTCCACCTGCGTGGGTATCGGTGGCGACCCGGTCATCGGCACCAGCTTCCTGGACTGCGTCAAGATGTTCATCGACGACCCGGCCACCAAAGCCCTGGTTCTGATCGGTGAAATCGGCGGCGGTCAGGAAGAAGAAGCGGCCGCCTTTCTGCAGGGCAAAGACATACCGTGTGTGGCCATGATTGCCGGCCGCACCGCTCCTCCTGGTAAGCGCATGGGCCACGCTGGCGCCATCGTTTCGGGCGGAGTGGGCACTGCTCAGGGTAAGGTGGACGCCTTCATGAAGGCGGGCGTGCCGGTGCTGGACACCACCCAGGAGCTGGTTGCCGAGCTGAAAAAGCGCATGGCCACAGCTAAAGTCTAAACCTGGGCACTGCCAACATGAAAAAAAGCCCGTTTTCCGGGCTTTTTTTCATGTTGGGTGGCAAGATGAGAAGCTCGCAAGCCTTTCGAATAGATCTGAGCGTGCGCCACTGGGAACCGCTGACACTGGAAGAGATCTCGAGCCTGGCAGGGAGCTGGAACCTGGTGCCTGCTCTGCCCTGGTTGCAGAAGATTCCGGCTCTGCGCCAGGCGGTGCTGGGGCAAAAAGCCGTGCTGGCTCTTCCGGCCGACTCGGGCCCTTTGCTCCTGCTGCGGCTTCCCAGAAGTCGGGCCGCCCTGGGTTCACAGCGCTTCCCACTCGAGCAGGTTCCCGGCTCAAAAGCCTGGGTTCTCGCTCTCCAGTTGGGGGCGGAACCGACTCCAGGGCTTCCACTTCTGCCTCTCGATCCGGTCTGCCTCGGCTGGTGCGACCTGGGCTGGCCCGAGCTGCATTGGGATGGACTGTGCCTGGCCAGCGCCTGTAGTCCCCGCGCGCGCGACTGGGCTTGGGCCTGGGTTCCGACTTGCGGACCTGTTTGTTTGCGTATCTATCTCCAGCGCAGTCAGTTGGAAATTTCAAGGTGGGTGGAAGAACTCTGCCCGGGCTTATGGCAGGTTGCTCCAGACGGGACTTTGCGCTCGCGTCTCAGTGACGACTGCCGGATGCAATGGCGGGATGGCTTCCTTGGGTTTAGTCGCGGTTTCCTGACCCCGCCTTCGGATCAAATTGAAGCGGACTACTTCTTGCTTCTGGCTCTCGCTGAGGGGGGTCTGGGGGAGTTGCAGTTTGACCTGTTTGATGGGGACTATTATTCTCTGGTTGCTTCAGGATACAGCGCGGCCTCTCTGCGAGAGTATCTTCACGCCAGGGCGGGGGCCGGGAAGAAGCACCGCTGGAATCGATTCCAGTCCAGGGGGCCGATTGACGCGCGCGCCAGCACCACCCTGGCCTGCCTGCAACGATTGGGAAAGGCCCTGGGTCGGGAGTGCCTCGACGCAACCGAGCTGGAGCGCCACCTGGCAGGACTAAGGCTGGGAGAGACTGACCGCAACATCGTCGTGCTGGTTTCCCCCGAGAGCTGGGATGAGGCTGTATTTGCTCGCCTGGCTGCCGCTCAACCGCGCATCATGTTCAGGTGGCAGTTGGGGCCCGAGCCGCCCCACCGTAGCGTCATCTTCAATCCTGGGAACTGAACCCCGGTGGAGCACGTTTGCTATGAAGAAGCCCCTGGCTTAATTGAAAAAAATTCTGAAGTTCCTTGAATTACGCCATTCGGAAGGAGTATTTAAAAAAGGTCTCGACGGGGTGCTTGCCATGAAAAAATGACTGTGCTATACTCCGACCGGACCTAAGACCGGGATAAAAAAGCCCGTAACAATGGGCTTCCCGAGTTCTTCCCAAGCAAAAACACGCTGCAAAAGCCTGAGCGCAGAGCCTGCCGCGTCTAGACTTACAGGAGGCACGACCCCATGACGATGACCACTGAAATGTTCTGGAAACTCTTTCAGTCCACCGGTTCCCTCGAAGCATACCTGCTCTACAGACAGAACCTGGACTCCCGCTCAGGCAGCTGACAAGCAACCATACAAACTGAATAGGGAAAAGGCTCCAGCGCGAGCCTTTTTTCATTTTCCCGGGGGGCTTGCCCAAAAGCCGGGCGAAGGAGGCAATGATGAAGCGACTAGTCCCGATTTTATTGGGCGCAGCCCTGCTGCTGTCGGCCGTGCAGGCCGCCCCCAGCTCCAAAGAAGTGCAGATGTATTCCAAGAAATTGGACTTTGACGAAAAGCACAAGAAGGTTCGCCTCATCGGAGACGTCAAGATCACGACCGACAAATACACGATGACGGCCCCCTACGCTGAGTTCTTCACGGACAAAAAGATCGGTGAGTTCCAGGGGGGTGTGAAGATTACCGGAGAAGGCACCACCGCCACCGGCAAGCGAATGAAGGTGTTCTATGCGGACCGCAGGGCCGTTCTTTCCGGTAACGTCAAGCTCGTGAGCAGCAAAGGTCCGGGAGGAACCACCGGCACGCCCACCATCATGACCGGCCAGGAGCTGGAGTATCAGTGGGACAGGGGCTACGGCGAGGCGCGCGGAGGCGTCAAAGTGGATCAAGGCGATCGTCACGCCTTTTGCGACAAGGCCACCTACTACCGCGACCAGCAGATGGTTTATATGCAGGGCAATGTGCGCGTGGAACGTGGCGATGGCGATTGGCTTACCAGCGAGAGGGCCCGCATGAATCTGGCTACCAACGTGATTGAAGCCGATGGCGGCGTGACCGCCCGCACTCTGCTGGAAGAGAAGAATAAGCCCAAGCCGACTCCAGCCACTCCCACCCCGGCTGAACCCGTGCCGATGGAGCCTCCGTTCCCCATGGCCGTGCCCACCACCCCTCCGCCGCCGCGCTTGCCTGGAGTGGATGAATGAAGAAGTTCCTTTTGGCCGCGGCGCTCTTTCTCAGTGCCCCGGCCCTGGCCCAGGAGACCGCCTGGAGCCTGCGAGTTCAACCTCAATCAGCTGCTGCTACCGCCAGGCCTGGCCAGACAAATTACGCCAATGCCTTCCTGGCCTTTTCTTTGGCCGAATCGGGCTCTAACCGGCCACTGGCGACTCAACTGGTGGCACCTTACCTGGCCTGGCTGCAAGACTATCCACGTTTGCAGGAGGTCCACGGCCAGCGTGAACCGGCCTGGCTGCACGGGGAGGCCGATCAAATCGCCCTGGTCACGCTGGCTCTGATCGATCTCGATCGGGCCAGCCCTGACCCAAAGAGACGCGAACAGATCTCGCAGTTCGCGCAGGGCCTGGCCCAACTGCACCACCTGAACACCCAAAGCTATCCTTTTGGGGCTCACACATCCTTCGATAGCGCACGCCTGGACAGCCCCGCTTATGCCCCGGCTGGTGAAGCCAAAGCGCCTGGGGCCTTATGGCGCCCCGAACGTAGCTATCAGGTCAAGGCTCTGGCGGCGGCTTCGCAGTATGTTGGCGACAAGAGTTTGCTGGAAGAGAGCCAGACCGAGGCGTTGGGTATTTGGGCTCATCTGGTGACTTCGGGCCGCTGGATCTGGGCCTTTGTGCCTCGGCCTACGGGCAAGTCTGAAGTTTTCGCTCCAGCCGCCGCCGTCGATAACTATCTAACGCTGGAGAGCATCACCCACGGTGACGTCTACAATCTGCTGGCCGGTCTGGCCGCACGTGACTGTCTGGCGGCCACGCCCAAGAACGGGGACGAAAAGGCGGCCCAAGATTGGGTGCGCAGCCACACCAAGAGCAACCGCTACCTGGGCTACAGCAATCAGGCCGAGCCGGTGAGCTACCAGATCATGGAGGCTGAGCAAGGTCGCGCCGTACAGAAAGCCTTCGACGTCATCGATGTCAACTACCCAGATGGAGAACCGGGAAAGATCGTAAAGGTCGGCCGTGACCAGATGTTCTGGATGCGTTTCGATATTGAACGCGAGGACGATTACTTTTTCTATCTGCTCTTTCTCAAGAGCCACCTGGAAGGCGGATTGGTTTCGGTGCTGATGCGCATCGACGGAGACAAGATCTTCCAGGTGAATCTGGGCGGTGCCAGCGATCCTTACGTGGATATGGATTTCGTGGACGGTCCCCGTCCGTTACGGGCGGGACCCCACAGCTTCGGGATTCGCTTTGCCGGACTTTTGATGACCCAGCCCGCCATTCTGGATTCGGTGCTGGCCTGGCCGGTGGTAGAACGGCGTTTTCTCAGTAACGGCAAGCGCCGTTTGTTGGTCTTGCATAACCTGTCCAAGCAGAAGGCAAAAACGACCTATCCGGAGGTACACAACTGGCCTCCCGAGAACATCAACTGCGTCGACGGGACAGCTCAGCCGGCCAAGTTGGAGCGATTTGCGGACAAGCGCCGTCGTAAAGAATATTTAGTTTTGCCGCCCGGAGGCCTGGCCTGGCTGGAGTGGCAAGAGGAGTAATCGTGGACCTGAATCGGGCTCTTACCGAGCAAGCCAATCCCGAGAGCGCCAATCTCGACAAAATGAGTGCGCAAGAGATTCTGCAGTTGATGAACCGTCAGGATCTGACGGTGGTGGCGGCAGTGGAGCGAGCCTTGCCCAACCTGGCTCCTCTGGTAGAGGCGGCGGCGGAGCGTATGTCTCGAGGTGGTCGACTTTTTTATGTCGGTGCCGGAACCAGCGGACGCCTGGGCATGCTGGATGCGGCCGAATGCCCCCCAACCTTCAGCACTCCTCCTGAAATGGTGCAGGCCGTGCTGGCTGGAGGACCCCAGGCGTTCTTGAAAGCCGTGGAGCACGCCGAAGATCGGCGCGATGTGGGTGCCCAGGAAATGCACGACCGTGGGGTCGGGGAGCTGGACACCGTGGTGGGAATCTCGGCATCAGGTCGCACCCCTTTTGTGCTGGGTGCATTGGAAGAGGCTCAAAGCCGCCAGGCTCTGACCGGTTCGATCTACTGCAACCCGGGGTCACCCCTGGAGATGGCGGCTCAGTATCCGGTTCTGCTGGAAGTTGGTCCCGAAGTGTTGGCCGGGTCCACTCGCTTGAAGGCCGGAACGGCCACCAAGATGGCGCTCAATATGTTGAGCACGGGGGTCATGGTGCTGCTGGGCAAGACCCTGGGCAACCTTATGGCCGATTTGACCCCGACCTGCGAGAAACTCAAGATCCGTAGTGTGCGCATTCTCTCTCAGAGCGCCGGTATTCCCTGGGAAGAGGCCGAGCGGCGGCTGGATGAGGCCGGGGGAGATCTGCGCAAAGCGCTGCAGTCGCACGCGGATGTCTAGTCCAGTGTTGGCACGCTCGTTGGCGCAGCCATGAAGAAATGGCTGCTGGTGCTGGCCCTGGCCGCGGGTGCCTGGGCGGATAAACCGAAAGTCAGCTTGCTGCGCAGTGAGAACACTTTTAAGCAGCTGGGCTGGAAGGCCCGTTGGGAATGGCAGGGAGCCAAGACCGCGCTGGAACACCTGGGCCTGCAGGTGGAGGTGGTCAATGAAAACCAGTTGGGAAAAATCTCCACGCCGGTGCTGGTGATGTGCAATGCCCGCAATTTGGAGGAGAGTAGCCTCAATTCCATTCGCAAGCATCTGGCCGGTGGGGGGAAGCTGCTGGCCAGTTATCAGACCTCCTACAGGAAAGCCGACAACACCAGTTGGGATCCCAATGGACTGGCGCTGGGGCCGGAGTTGGGCGTTAAATTCACTCGCTGGAACGGCACCGCTGGTGAAACCGAGGCCTTAAAGCTGGCCCCTCCCTATGGTTTGATTCCGCTGGCCCGCCATCAGGCTATGATCGTTGAGGCTTCGCCCGAGAGTTACGTTCTGGCCCAGTGGGATAAGCCGGCTGAGGCCCCCAGCATTGTGCAGAAGGGCGGCGCTATCTATCTGGGCGAGGATTTGCTGGTGCCTGAGAATAGCCACAGCAAACAGGTGCTGGGACTGCTGGCTGGACTCCTGAATCGTCTGGATTCTAAGCTTCGCCTGAGCCTGCCCAAGACCAGTCCGCCGCTGGTCGATCCTCAGCTGGCCTTTTCGGCTCTGCCCCCCCAACCCGGAGAGCCAACCGTAAGGGTAGGCCTGGGCACCTTGGTGGCACCCGATGGGGCTCTGGACTTTTCTGCGAATCGCACCATTCTGAGCGACAAAAACAAGCCGCTGGGCAAGCATCTGCATATCCTGGAAAAGGATGGCCAGTTGGTCCAGGTCCTGCCTCAGAAGGAGATCAAACTTGGGTCAGAGCTGACCCTATCGGCTTCGCCTTATCTGAATTGTTGGCAGGAGAACGCCAACGACACCGTGCGCTGGACGGCCTACCGCGGCAAGTTGACCTTGAAGGCGGGCGAGAACGGCATCAGCGCCATCAACCAGTTGCCGGCCGACGCTTATCTGGCCGGCGTGATTCCCAGCGAGGTTCCGTTCACGTTTCCTGGTGAGGCCTTAAAAGCCATGGCGGTTGTAGCCAGAACCTACGCATTGAGCCATCTTGGCCGTCATAACGCTGAGGGTTTTGACGTCTGTAGCGAAGTGCATTGCCAGGTCTATCGCGGTTTGGCGGCCGAGCATCCCTACACCACCGCGGCCATTCAGTCCACCCGGGGAGAGTTGCTGAAGTTTCGAGACAAGCCGGCGGATTGTTCCTTTCACGCCTGCTGCGGTGGCCACGGGGTGGACGCCAAAGACACATGGCCGGGGATGACCGACAAAAGCTACCTGGCGGGCACCTATGATCAGTTGCCGGCTTCGCCTCAGGCCGACTTGACCCAGGAGGCCGCTTTTCGAGGCTGGCTGGACGGTCGTTATCCCGCCTACTGCTCGAGCGCCGGGCGTTTCCGATGGGAGGAAACGATGCCATGGTCGCAGTTCGAGAGCAAGCTGAAAGAGTCGGTGCCGGTGATGGTGGCCAACGCCACTTTGACCAGTTTGAAGAACGTCGAAGTCACCCGACGTGATCGTTCGGGACGGGTGGCTGAACTCAAGCTCAGCGCCGAGCCCACGGATTTGACCCTGGGTGGGGATAGCGTGCGCTGGTTGACCAGCGCCGGCAAGATCGGAGCCGGAGGGTTGCAGAGCAGCCTGTTCTACCTGGACATTTCGGGCGAAGGCGAGGCCAAGATCATCCGTCTGCGCGGCGGCGGCTGGGGCCATGGAGTGGGACTCTGTCAGGAAGGTGCGGCCGGACGCGCTCGTTCCGGTCAGAACTACCGACAGCTACTGATGCACTATTATCCAGGAACGGTTTTAGTCAGTCCCGAGCCCATTCCCACTCAGGTCTTTCCTTGAAGGATCAGTTGCATGATGGCCACGTCTCTCCACTGACCTCCCACCCAGCCAATCTCGCGCTGAACGCCCACCATCTCATAGCCAAATCGCTTATGAAATCGAATTGAGCCGGTGTTTTCTGCCCAGATCTTGGCCACCACGTGGTGATAGTGCAGGGCTCTGGCCCGATCCAAAAGTTCTTGTTGCAGTGGTCGCCCTATGCCTCGGCCCAGCAGGCTGCGATTCAGAAAGATAGAGGTCTCGCAGCAGCGGTCGTAGCCTGGACGGGGCGAGTATCTTTTGACCACTCCCCAGCCCGCCACGCCCCCGTTCAGTTCTAAAACCAGCCAGACTTCTCGAGGGTCCATGGCCCCCAGCTGGTCTCGAATCTCCTGTCCCGTGGCGGGCGCAGCCATGGTGGAGTCCATTGCTTCCACCGATTGCCGCTGAATCGTGGCGATTGCTTCCGCGTCAGCGGAAACGGCTTCTCTGAGCATGACGAGGCAACTTGTAGCTTTCTTCGCGAATTTCCGTCAGCAGCTGGTCGATCTTCAACTCCTTGAGTTTCTGGCGCAACACCGGGTCCTGGGCCACCTGAGAGATCTTGGGATTGTCCATCACCTCTTTGTAGTTGCCGGCCCGAATGGCCTCGGCGATCTGAGGGTCCTGAGAGAGTCCCACCATGATCGGGTTGCTCATGAACTCCTGCACCTTGGGATGTGCTTGGAACAGGGTAAACAGTTGAGGGTCGTTGCAGACGACCGAAAGATCGGTCAGGGTTTTCTCCATCTTTTCGTCGAGCGGATTCACCTGGTGGACCACCGGCGCAAAGATCGAATTCTCCACCTGTTCTGCCCAGACCTCACCTTGCTCGGGCGGGGGACCAACTTCTAACACCTGGCGAAGCTCGGTCTCTTTGATGGTGCCCCAGGGACCGGGATGTTTTTCGCGGTAGGTCACCATGGCGTCGGAACGGCGCACGACGCGTTGGGCTCTTCCAATGGCGGCGATACCTGAGAAAATCAGAACACTGATTCCCAGACCCCAAACCACG
This sequence comes from bacterium, assembly GCA_018266105.1. GTDB lineage: Bacteria > Vulcanimicrobiota > Xenobia > Xenobiales > JADMJV01 > JADMJV01. Next base: position 21,066 of record JAFEBA010000039.1, read on the forward strand.
CCGAATGCCAGTCCGGTGTAGGCTTCCCAAGGCAGGACTTTGGGCTGTCCGGCTTCTTCTCGAGCTTTGGCCTGTTTCTTAATCGGGATGCCGATGGCGAAATCCAAAACGATAAACAGGACCACTCCGATGACCAGGGCGCCGCCGAGAGGAGCAAAGATTTTGGGGACGCTCGAGGGCAGAAAGATCGCGCCCAGACCCTTGAAGGGCTGGCAGAGTAGACCGGCTACGGCCAGCGCCAGCAGCGAGGCGAACATTCTGACCAGCCCTCGCTTGTATCCGCTGTAGGCGAATAGGCCAATCAGAAGCAGTCCAATCAGGTTAATCATAGTCTCGGGCTTCCCGAAAAACAGGGTCCCTCCTGGAGTCTTCGCGAACCTGCCCGGATGCAAATTCGATCTTTGTTTATCCTGGCACTTTCGCTTACTCTACCTTCTATGGCTCAAGACAAGGCGCGCTTCATTCTGACCTCCAAGCAGCCGTCGCTTCATCTCAGCGAACAGGCGCCTCTGATTTTTCGCAACCTGGAACAGCCGGAGGAGTCCAGTTTCACCGTCATGGTTGACCCCGAACAGAAGTTTCAGGAGCTGGTGGGGATTGGCGGTGCCCTGACCGATGCATCGGCCGAAACCTTCGCCAAACTGCCCTCCGATAAGCAAGAAGAGTTGTTGACCGCATACTACGATGCGGAAAAGGGTCTGGGTTACACGCTGGGCCGCACACACATTCATAGCTGTGACTTTTCTAGCCAGATGTACACTTACTGTGCTGACGGCGATCGAGAGCTGAAGACCTTTTCGATCGAACCTGATCGTCGCTATCGGTTGCCTTTTATCAAGCGCGTGCTGGAGAAGAATCCCCGGCTGACTCTGTTTGTTTCGCCCTGGTCTCCTCCGGCCTGGATGAAGAACAATCACGATATGCTGCACGGGGGCAAGCTGTTGCCGGAGTTTCGTTCCAGCTGGGCCCAGTATTATGTTCGCTTCATTCAGGCCTACCAGGACGAAGGAGTGCCCATTTGGGGTCTGACGGTTCAGAACGAACCGATGGCAGCCCAGACCTGGGAGTCCTGTATCTATACCGCCGAGGAAGAGCGCGACTTTGTCAGGGATTTCCTGGGGCCGGCACTTTTTAAGGCCGGTATGAAAGACCTCAAGTTGATGGTTTGGGATCACAATCGCGGTCTGGCCTACCAACGGGGGGCAACCGTGCTCAGTGACCCCGAGGCCGCTCGCTACGTATGGGGCACCGCATTCCACTGGTATGTGGGCGACATGTTTGAGACCTTGTCGCGTCTGCACGATGCTTTCCCGGATAAGGCGATCTTTTTCAGCGAAGGTTGCAACTACCCGTTCAACTGGAGCACCTTCGAAGACTGGAAGTGGGGTGAGAACTATGGCCACTCTATGATCCACGACTTCAACCACTGGTCCACCGGTTGGACCGACTGGAACGTGTTGTTAGACGAACAGGGTGGCCCCAACCACGTCCAAAACTTCTGCTTTGCCCCGGTTCATGCCGACACCCGCAAGGGTACGCTGCACTATCAAAACAGCTACTATTACATCGGCCACTTTTCTAAGTTCGTGCGCCCGGGCGCGCGCCGCCTGGCCTGCACCAGCACCCAGACCGATTTGGAAGCAACCGCTTTCGAAAACACCGACGGCTCTAAAGTCGCCGTGATGATGAATCGGACCGAAAAAGCCCAGGCCGCTCAACTCTGGGTTCACGGCAAGGTGGCCCGGCTGCAACTGCCAGCCCACTCCATCGCGACGGTGATCTTCTAGGGGCTTGGGCGCTCAGCAGGAATACCGGCTATCTAGGTGCCGATAGGGCGGGCCAGGGCGATAGCCTCGGGTTTGAGGGTTTTGAGCTCCTTGACGACCGCGTCCATATCCGGGAAGCGGTCGTCACGGTCTTTGGAGATCATCTTGAGGATGCAGTTCGCCAGGGCCTCGGAGATCTGAGGTCTGATTTCGCGTGGATTACGCGGTTCATCCTGGACATGCTTGATGACCACGTGAATGGCTTCATCACCGTCAAAGAGCTTCTCGCCCGTCAGAATCTCGAAACCCATCGCGCCCAGAGCATACTGGTCGCAGCGTCCGTCCAACTGTTTCTCGCCCAGAATTTGTTCGGGCGGCATATAGTGGGGGGTGCCGATGGCGGAGCCGGTCTGGGTCAGGTCGGAAGTGCCGGCCTGGCGAGCCAGTCCGAAGTCCATCACCTTGCAGCCCTGAGCGGTCAGAATGATGTTGTCCGGTTTCACATCCCGATGGATGACTCCGTGGGAGTGGGCGTGGGCCAGGGCCTCGGCCAATTCAATGAGTAAATTGACGGCCTCGGGAATGTCCATCCGACCTTTTTGCAGGCGGCTGCGCAGCGTTTCGCCTTTGATGAACTCCATGATGATGTAGCGCAGTTTATTTTGCTGAGCGGATTTGTAGATGCGCACGATGTTGGGGTGCTCAAGCTTCTGGCAGAGAGCGACCTCCCGATCGATGCGGGCCACAAAGTCGGCCTGCTCCATGGCGCCATCCGAGAAGACTTTCACGGCGACGGAATCGCTTTCACGCAGGGTGCGGTCAGGAACCCCCTGGAAAACCTTGGCGAATCCGCCCGCACCCACGAACCGAATCAGGCGATACTGTTCGACCATGGACATGGCCAGCGGCTCCTCGCCCGCCGAGGCGGTCAGATCCTCGATTCTGCGCAGGCGATCATAGCGAACCTTGGCCCGTAGAATGGCGCTTACAATCAGCGCTCCGATCAGGGCCGGGATGAAATAGACGTGGGCCAGGCTGGGGCCCCACTTACCGAAGATGGCGTTGCCCACCAGCGCGCCGGTCAGACCAATGGCGGTCGCGGATAAGCGCCCGTTGTTGAAAGGCGAGGGATAAATGGATTCAGACAACAGCCCGATGCCGCAGCCGATCCCCACCATCACAGCCAGACCCAGGAGATTGCCCAAGACCATAATCATCAGCACCAGCGCCAGCACGAATAGGGCACCGTAACCGATAAGATGGAATGTCTCTCTGTTCACCTGGCTGAATTTCCCTCTAGTAGTTTGATCTACCTGCCACAGGAATGGTGTGGGAAATGCAAAAAAGGGCGGCGATGAACGGGATGTTATTGGTGGTTGACGATAACCTGATCAGCCGGGAATTGATGCATCGCCGTCTGATTCGCGAAGGTCACGAAATTGTGGTGGCTGAATGCGGCAACTCAACTCTCGAAGCGGTGGCTCTGCACCCCGTGGAGCTGGTGTTGTTAGATTTGAATATGCCCGATATTTCGGGCATAGAAGTGCTGGAGGTGCTGCGTCGACGCTTCACCCCGATTGAGCTTCCCATTTTGATGATTTCATCCACCGACGACGTGAATACGATGGTTCGAGCCATTGATGCCGGAGCCAACGACTACTTCACCAAGCCCGTTCAGTTTGAGCTGCTCTTTGCCAAAATTCGCCATCTTTTGCGGCTGCGACCTAAGGTCGTGGTGCTCGACCCCCAGGAAGACCTGCCGTTGGAGCTACCTGGATCCTACCAGTCGGGTGAGCGTGTTGCCCATTATTGGCTGGAAGGCTCGCTGGGAAAAGGCGGTATGGGTGAGGTTTTCCGCGCTCAGGATACCCGTCTACTGCGCCAGGTGGCCCTCAAGTTGATCACCGACGAACCCAAGCCCGGGCAGGCCTTGCAGCGCTTCATCACCGAAGCACGCGCGCTGGCCCGTGTGGATCATCCGGGAGTGGTCAAAATCTACGAGATCGGCCTGCAGCCCTGTCGGTTTATTGCGATGGAGCTGATCGAGGGCAAGCTGCTTTCGGACGCTCTCAAGGTCATTGCCGACATCCCCACCATCGTGAAGCTTTTTATCCAGTTGCTCGAAGCCCTTGAGGCCATTCATCTCGAGGGCGTGGTTCATCGCGACCTCAAGCCGCATAACGTGATGGTCACTCTGGATGGCCAGCTCAAGGTCATGGATTTTGGCCTGGCCCGCACCGAGGTGGATCCCATGAAAGGCGACAGCCTTTACGGAACTCCCCACTACATGGCTCCGGAAGCTTTCAATCCAGACCTGGGCCACGTGGATGCTCAGAGCGACCTCTTCGCCGTCTCTGTGATGCTTTATGAGTGCCTGCAGGGCGAGCACCCATTTCCTGCCAAGAATCTGGGTGAGCTGATCATGGCCTTGGCTCACCACGAACCAGAGCCTCTGGATGTGTCGGTCGATTTATGGCTGGCGATTCAGCGGGGGATGCGACGCGAGAAGCGTCTGCGCTTCGCCACCGCGCGCGAGTTCGCCCAGGCTCTGCGCAGCTCCATCATGTCTCCACAATCCTGACCTAAGCTGGGAGCATGAAGACTCTGCTGCTGTTTTTTCTGCTCACTCTCTCGGCCCTGGCCCAGGAACGTATCCAGTGGTATGCCAGCTGGGACATGGGCCTTCGTCAGGCCAGGGTAAGTGGCCGACCGATCTTGCTGATCGCGGCCGCCCCCCACTGTCATAACGTGTCCGGTATCTGGTGACCCGGTAAGCAAGCCATGGACAGGAGTTTCCTGTCCAAACCCGAGGTGGTGCAGGCCTCGCGACAATTTGTCTGCATTCGACTGGCGACCTACGAGAGTTTTGAAGAAGCGCAGGTGTTGCGCGGCATCTTTTTGGGGGGATCGGGTCAGGTCGAGAACACAACTTTTGCCCTTCTCAGTCCTGACGGTAAGACTCCGCTGGTGTACTCTGGCCGCAGTCCCGACTTCGCTTTTGTGAATTCACAGCAGATGGCCGACACGATGGGACGTATCGCCCGACACTTCGGGGGTCGGTCCAGCGGCGAGTTGCCGACCGTGGTCAATTTGCGCCTGGCCGTGAACGTGGCTGCCTGCGATGGCTTGCCCGTAGTGGAACTGGTGTCTGAGGACCCGGCCCAGTTGCGAAACTGGCAGAGTCGGCTGGCGGCGGTGGCATGGGAGCCTGCCCTGCTGGGAAAGGCGGTCTATTGTTTGGAGCGCCGGCAGGTCTCGAAACCGGGACTGGTGGTGCTGGCTCCGGGGAAATTCGGCCAGGATAGTCAGCAGATCGGTTGGTTAGATCCGGACTCCGCCACACTCGGCTCCGACCTGTTGCGTCTGCTGGCTGGCTACCACGCGGCCGAGAAGAATGCGCACGAGCATATCTTCGAAGGCAAACGCAAGGGAGTTTTCTGGCAAACTCAGATCCCGGTCACTGATCCTCACTGACCCGGGAAGGCAGCACTCGACTCGGGGCGAAAAGGGCCGGCGATGAAAGAGGCCCCCCGCGTCCTGGTACTCGAGGACGACCTGAATATGCTGGAGACCCTTTGCGGCGTGCTACGCTTTCATAGCTACGACCCGCGTGCGGCGGACAATCCCCAGACAGCCATGGAACTGGCCAAGATTATGCAGTTCCAGCTGATCCTGTCGGACATTCGCATGGGAGGGCCGACCGACGGTCTCGGGGCCATGCAGAAGATCAAGAAATTTCAGCCCAAAGCCAAGATCGTCATGATTACCGGTTACGCCGATGAAGACGCGGCCCGGCGGGCCGTGGAGATTCTGGTTGATGACTATGTTCACAAGCCCATCAAGCTGCCGGTTTTGATGGAGGTGGTGGATCGAGTGCTGAATCCGCCACCCCGCCAGTTTTCCCCCCTGGCCGGCCTGCGCGGTTTGTTAGCCGGGCCGATGAAGCTCATGGAGCAGGCTAAGGCCCAGAAAGTGCAGCGAATGCTGGGTCTGCTGGAAGTGGAAAAGCAGAAGGTGCTGCAGGCCTTCTATGTTTCTTTGCGCGCGCGTGGTCTGAGCAAGTCAGCTTCACTGGAGCTCTGGGATCAGTTGGAGAAGCTGGAAGCGGGCTGGCTGAAGCTGCCCGGCACGCCCACCGAGGAGGCGCTTCAGGCCATGGGGGTGGCTTACCGCAAGGTGTACGAACGCATGGCCCACTACCAAAAGACCGGCAACGTGGCCAGCATGCCTCCCCGCGAAGGCAATGCCGTCTCGCGCAACGGCTTTCAGTCGATGGTGGACTATGTTCAGGCTGGCAAGGTCGCCCAGGAAGAGCTCTTACTGTTACTGGAGGCTCGACTCAAGCCGGACAAAGCGGCAGCTCTGCCGCCGGGATTGCAGGATGTCTTTCGTCAGCTAATGGCCTGAGACCTGAAACAGGGAGCCGCTGGCATCCTGGCCTTCCCAGCTGATCTCCACTCGTTGACGCTGGCTTTCTTCCTGGTCCTGATCGTTCACCCAAATGTCCCGAATTTCGGGGTCCAGCTCAACGTCATATTGCAAATGGCCCTGGCCCCCCAGGTTGACCGCGGCCGGCAGAACTCGGTAGAAGGATCGGGTGGTTTTGCCCTGAGCGTCCAGGTAGGAGACCCGGAAGGCGGTCAGTCGCGCCCCTTCGGTGGACAGGTTGCTGAACTGGCAGTGGGCCATCAGGCAGTCCACTCCGCCCAGCAGATTGCGTTTCAGCTCCAGGGTGAAGCTGGCCTGGACCGGCGCGGGTGCCGGGGCGGGGGGGCGGGCCGCTGCCGGTGCCGGCGGAGCCAGCCAACCGCCCAGCAGGCCGCGAACTGGCGAGGGCAGATGCTCGGCCAGGGCCTTGGCCCGCTCTGGAGCCAGCCGAGGCAGGAAGAGCAGGGCGCTGGCCAGGCCCATGAAGGCCAGGACCCGCAGTCCGATCTTCAGGTGGCTTCGGTCCTTTTCACGAACAAAAGCAACCAGATTGAGAACGGTGGCCGAGAATCCGATCAGTCCAGCCACCAGGGTTATGACTTGAAATTCATTCATGCTCTGTCAGCGTCCCCCATTTACCAGCTTGATACTCCCATTGTCAGGATTTAAAACCATCCCGGTAACCGCGGAGAGCTGCTCCGGTGTTCCCGAACCGCTCAAGTCCCAGATCCGAACTTTCCCGTCTCGGGCCGCCGTGGCAAGCCTCCGACCGTCCGGAGAGAAGGCCAGTGAAGTGATCGGACCGTCGTGCACCAGCCAGCTCGTGAGCAACTGACCGCTGGTGCTGTCCCAAATGCGGGCGGTTCCGTCGCTGCAACCGGTGGCCAGCCAGCTCTCGTCCGGGCTGAAAGCCAGGCAGTTGATCGGGGAGCGCTGGGCGTGGGCCAGCTCGTTGAACTGAAGACTCAGGTCCTGGGCATTGAAGACTCTGGCCGTGCCGTCTTGAGAAGCCACCGCCAATAATCTTCCGCTGGCGCTATGACTCATGGCCAGAATCACCTGGGTGAATCGATACTCGGCAATTTTCTGAAGCCTCTCATCAAGTAGCGTCAGGCCGCCTTGCTGGCCTCCAACCACCAGTCGCAAACCGTCTGGATTGGCGGCCACCAAGACTCCGGGCTCGTGACCCAGGGGGCGCGCCTCCAGAGGAGTGCTGTCGTCAGAATCCTTCCAATATTGCAGCAGACCTTCGCCTTGCGGATTGCTGAGGGCCAACAGGCCGGCGCGGCCTAGAAAAGCGCAGTCGATGGCCGGCATCTTCATTCCGACCACGGTTTGGGGAGCGGGCGGATTGAGAGGGACAAACTCGAGGAACTTCTCGCTCTGAGAAGCGGCCAGCAGTGAGTCGTCTCGAAAATCGACCGATCGCCAGGGGGTGGTCGAACGGTACTCCGGCTGGCCGTCGAGGTTGTGCAGTCGGTCTTGGGTTTCTCCGTGCAGCCAGACCCACCGTCCAGCCAGCGTCATTTTGGTGACTGCCCCCTGGCTCAATTCTTTCAGTTGCTGACCGTCCCAGCTGGCCAGACCCTGGTCGTGCCCGACCAGCAATCGTCCATCGTTCAGATAGGCCAGGCATTGGGGAACAGCGGGACAGTCGAGCTCCTGGCAGGGGGCCGGCACGGACTTGCGCAGACTCAGACCCCCCAGACTGGCCTGGGATAAAATCAGATCCTGCTTGGGGCTGAAGAGGATGCGGCAGGCCGGCTGAGGGTCGCGCCAGAGTTCGTAAAGATTTCCGCTGCGACAGTCCCAAAGTCGGCTTTTGCCATCGGCGCAGGCCTGAATCAGGCTCTTGCCATCAGGACTGAAGCTGAGGGCGGTGCAATCGGTGGTATAAGGTCGCGAGGCTCGCAACAGGCCTTCGGGCATTTGCCACAGGCGTAGATTGTGGTCCTGGCAAGTGGTGGCCAGAAGGCTGGCGTCAGGACTCAGGCAGACCGAGGTCACCTCGGCCGGATGAGCCAGGCCAGGCCCTATCGGGCGGCCTTTGCTCAGATCGAGAAGGCTGGCGGATTTGCCCAGCCCGTAGGCCAGGTGGTGCCCAACCGCCGAGCAGTCGACCGAACAAGGCCAGCGGCCGAGTTGCCTGCCCCGACCGTCGAACACGACCAACTGGTGGGTCCCGCTCACCAGCCAGTAGCCGCCTGGGAAGAGGCCACCCTGGTGCAGGTCCTGTCGGGCGCCATCGACTTCAGGCAGGTGCAGGTGGCGACCGGCGCGGCTGAGCACTTCCACTTTTCCGGTCTCGTCGATTCGCATGTCCAGGATTCCGCTTTCGACCGGCCACTGGTCTACCAGTCGAGTGTGATCGTAGACCGCAACCTGGTTTCCCTTTGAAAAGACGGCCAGCCATCGCGAGTTGGGCGAAACGCAGAGATCGGCCTCGTTCAGAACTTCGGCCATGGGCAGCTGGAGTTGGCCCAGCTTCTGACCGTCCTCGGCTGCGTAAAGCCTGGGGGGCTGACCGGGCAGAGCAGCCAGGATCTGGCCGGGCTCCGAGAGGAACAGGGCCAGGCCTCGCTGCTCTTGAGCCTGACGCCACTGCAGGCGATGAAAAAGATGATAGCGCATCAGCAAGGCGAGATTGCGCTGGCTGACACCGTGACCGGGAGGCAGGTTCTGCAGGGCGGATTGCCACCATAGCAGAGCCTGCTGAGGGTCGGAGACGGCCAGGGCCACCCCGCGTTCCTGGCGCATTTCACAAATTTGAAACTGCAGGTCGCGATTCTTTCGATTGGTCTCGTAAAAAGAGAAGCCCAGCACGAGCGCCAGCAGCAGCGTCAGTCCAATCGCCACCTGATTGATGGGACGTCGACAGAAACGATCCAGACGATAGCCAAAGCTCCAGGGACGCCGGCACAACAGGGGCTCCCTCAGCCGCCGTCGCTCCAGGTCCTGCAGAACTTCGGCTGCCGATGCCGGTCGGCGGGAAGGGTCCAGCTGCAGACAGGCCGCCAGCAGGTGATTGAGCTCACCGTCCACCGGCAGGGGGTCCAGCCGGCGGCTGAGCAGCAGTTCGCGATATTTATTGAGCCGTTCACTGGTGCCGCTGAGTGTGGCCAACTGGCTCAGGTCGTGGCCACTGACTCGAGGAGTGCGACCGGACAGCAGGTAGTAGACGGAAGCGCCCAGTGCATACAGATCCCAACGAATATCGGGAGCCTGACCGGCCGCCTGTTCGGGTGGCATGTAGCCGAAGGTCCCATAGGCTCCGCCTTCACCGTGGAGCCTGGCTTGACCAAAGTCCACCAGGCGGACCCGGCCTTCCTGGTCCAGGAGCACGTTGGACGGCTTGAGGTCGCAGTGCAAAATGCCTTTTTCGTGTGTGAATTGCAGCGCCGCCGCCATCTGGGCGAACCAATCCAGCACCTGCGATAGCGGGGCCCGCTCGGGCAGGTTGGCCAGCGAGCCCCGCCCCAGCCAGGGCATGACAAAGTAGGGGGGTTGGGCCGTCAGATCGGCGTCAATAAGCGTGACCACACCGGGATGTTCCGAAGCCTCGCGCAGGCGCTCAAGTTCGTGGCGAAAATAGGACCAGCTCTGGCTGCCTGATTCGTGCAGAAACTTGACGGCCACCTTCTGGCCGGTGCGCTTTTGAATGGCCCCCCAGACCTGACCGAAGGCTCCTTCTCCTAAAGAACGCTGCAGTTCGTAGTCTTCCAGCTGGGGGGCGACCGACTGCTTCTGACGTTGGCGCTTCTTTTCTTCCTCGCTCTGCAGAACCGTCTGGTCTTCGTGAGCCACGCTTTTCTGGTTCCCAGGCAGGCGGGAGGTTCCTTCCACCAGGGTGTGGATATCCTCGGGATGAGAAAGTGTTTGCCCGGTCGCCACGGAGTTGTGCGTATCCGCTGGAACGGGCGGGGCGTGCCCAGCATACGCGCACAACATTGGGACGATGCCTGCTGGGGGCTTGGATATGCTCACTCTCGTGATCGTCGTTTTCAGATGGAGATGCAGCGCCGCCTGGCTTCCGGCCGGCTCTCCGAGATTTTTTCCAGGCTGACTCTGCGGGCAGATCGATTCATGCGCAAACTGGATCTGGTCGGCTTGTGTCGGCGCGAATTGGAGCTATACCGTGCGGAGGAGCTCTCCGCGTTGGAGGCCTATTGCGAAGGAGTCAATTTTCGTGCCCAGAGGCCGCCGGCCATGCGAGCGCTGGCCATGCCTCTGACTCAGTGGACGCCACTGGATTGCCTGCTCTGGGTGAAGATGATGGCTTTTGGCCTGGCCGCCAACTGGGAGCAAGAGCTGTTGCGTGGCCAGCTAGCCGGGGAGCAGCCCGAGGCACTGCAATGTTGGGGGGCCATGACGGCCCCGCCTGGATTTCCTCAAGTGGACGGCAGCGCCACCCGGCTGCGCTTGCAGGAGCTGCGCGAAGAGTGGGAGTTGATTCAGCAAAGCTTACCCGAGGGGCTGACGCCGGCTGGCCCGGGTAGCAATGCCTGGGCTGTCAGTGGCAGGCTCAGCGCCACCGGTCGACCCCTGTTGGCCAGCGATCCGCACCTGGCGCCCAAGGCTCCCGACAGCTGGTACCAGGCCGAGTTGCTGTGGCCGGAGGGGCATGTGCTGGGAGCCACGATGGCCGGCTTTCCCGGAGTGGTCATTGGCCAGAACCGAAGCCTGGCCTGGGGGGCCACCAACTCGTTCATCGACGTGCAAGATCTCTTTTGGGAACGAGTGGATGGCCCGCTACAGGAACGTTGGGAAGAGATTCGAGTGCGCGGCTTCGGGGTGCAACGCGAGTTGGTCCAGTCCACTGAGCGCGGGCCGTTACTGGTGCCTGTCCGCGACGGTCATTCGCTTTCTCTGGCCTGGACGGGTCAGGTGCCGGGTCAATTTTTTCGCGCCCTTTTTGGCCTCAACTTTGCCAGCGATCTCAGTCAGGCAAGGGCCGCCATGCGACATTGGGTGGCTCCCAGCCTCTGCTACGTGCTGGCCGACCTGGAGACTATTGGTTATCAGGTGGTCGGACATATACCGCGTCGGGGCAAGGGGTCGGGTCTGGTTCCGGCCCCAGCCTGGCAGGAGGAGTTTCTATGGCGCGGGCTGCTGGATTTTGAAGAATGGCCGGCTCTTACCAATCCCGAACGCGGCTTTGTGGTATGCGCCAACCATGGCCTGGGGCCAGATCTTTCCTGGGATTTCAATAGTGGCGTGCGAGCTCAGCGCATCGAGCGCATGCTGGCGGCACGAAGTGACCACGATTGGCGCAGTTTTGCTGAGATTCAGATGGACATCTTCAGTCAGACCTCTCGTCGCTTTGCCGATCTCTGCCTGAAGTTGAAAGATTTCAGTCAGCCCTGGATGCTCAACGATTTGCGCAGTTGGGATGGCAAGATGCGAGCTGACAGCCGGGCGGCGTTGCTGGCTGCCTGCGGGTTGCTGTGTTTGACCGAGCTGTTTCTGCCGGAGCAGTGGCGCGGTCTGTTTATGGGTCCGGAGACTCATCATCCACTGCTGAAGCGGGGGGGGCATCTCTCCCGCCTGCAGCCCTGGGTGTTGACCCAGGTTGAGTCCAGGCTGGATTTGGAGCTGGTCGAGCAAGCACTGCGGCTGACTCACGAACGCCTTGTGAGCCGCCTGGGCCATCCCGGGTCCTGGAGTTGGGGTCGCTTGCACGGTCTGCGCTTGCCCTTCGGAGCCTGGTTGCCCCTGGACGGCGATGCCGACACCCCTAACCAGGGCGGTTATTTGTGCGACCGCGAATTGCCCGGTTCGATTTGTTTGATCGGAAGCTTTCGCATGATTGCCGAACTGGGCCGGCCAGAGAATTGCCGCACCTGCCACTTTCCCGGACAGTCGGGGCGCTGGGATAGCGGTCATTACGGTGACGGTGTAGAGGATTGGAGACATGGGCGCTATACCTGGTTAAGCGCCAGGGAGAGTTCGAATCCTTAGAGAAATGTACTAGTATATGAGTACTGGTGACCGTGGCGAGGTTCTGCATTCGCTCCTGAATCTGGTCAAGCAGATTCAGGAGCGTTCGTCGGTCGGCATGTGCCCGGGTCCAGCTTTATTGGGCAAAACTGGATTGAATCAGGCTGAGGTTTTCGAGTGCGTTCAGGAGCTGGCCGCCATGGAGTTGGTGGAGCTGCCCTCAGTCGGTCGATCCGGTCCAGACAAGAACCTGTTCCTGGTGCGCGTGACCCCGGCCGGCAAGCGGGCTCTACAGTCCGCGCCCAGCTCTCCTTTCTGGCGTCGGCGCGAGCCTGAAATTGCCAGGCCTGGGCGCGATCCGAATGTTTTGCTGCACCAGACCATCACTCTGGACCAGGTTTTGCTGGCTCTGGAATCCGGCCTGGAACAGTCCAATCTGGATCCGGTAGAAAGGCAACGCATGCAGCAGTTGTTGGCCCGCGCCCAGGCCCGAGCTCAACGCTCCAGTGAAGCCGGCAGCGGCCCGTCCCTGACTCAGTGGGCGCGTAGCAATCCCGATCGGCTGGCCGCTCTGCTCGAGAGCCTGGGGTGACGCGGATCCCTGGGCCGGAGTTACGGCAACCTGGAAGCCAGCCTTGTCCCGAGCTAGTGTAGACCTACACCGACATCGGAGGACAACATGAAACATTTATTTTTGAGTGCGGCTCTGGCCGCGATGACTTTCGCAGGCCCGGCCATGGCTCAGGACACCAGTTCCAGCAGCACTGACAGCCAGCCGGCTCCCAATGTAAATGTCAGGGTCGATGCCCCAGCCGCTCCGGCCGCGCCCAGCCTTCCCAGCGAATCCACTTCTACCAGCACGGTTGAGCACACCACTGTTGTTGATCATCAGACTGACAACGGTGGCCGGATGGACAACCTGACTTTGGGACTGATGGCCGGCATTGGCGTCATCGGGGCTGCATTCCTGATCGGATTGGCTGCTTCCAACCGAGGTTAAACAGGATCCAGTTCGCGAAAATCGTCACTCATCCGCTCAACCAGATCATCCAGGTTGTTGGGATGGGTGACGATTTTGTTTTCGCACTCTTGAATGGCCCGTTCTGGACTGCCGAGGGTGGTATTCCAGTGGCGATAAAATCGAGGAACCAGGAAGAGCAGAGCCAGGTTGCCCAGCAAAGCTCGCCGGTTGATCAGCCCTTTGCGTTGCAGCACCGCTCGCAGATAGCGTTCTAGGGGCGCCGCGGGTGCCTGCAACGTTCGCCGGTCTGGTTTCTCGCCCAGATGTCGCATCAGGTTTTCGTACCAGTGATGCTCCATCAGAACAAGAGGCTCATCGGGGGGTTCCAGGGCAGCCTGGGCCCCCTGAAGATATTCATTCAGGTTGCGTCCGGGATTGAGGCTGAACTGGGCCAGCGACCAGAGAGCCTGGGCCAGACCCTCCTCAAGTAGTGGATGCTCCAGGATATGAGACTCCAGGCGTCGGTAGTCCGCCCACTTCAATCGACATTCATTCCAAACCCTGAGGCCCTCGGCGCCCCAGATTGGCAGGTGCGCGACTGCTTCCTCAAGCTCCGGCTGGAATTCGCTCAGATCCAGCCCTTCATTGGCCTGGATGGAAGGACAGAAGAAAGAGGCACCCACGAAAACGCCATCCGGTGTGCGCGTTAAACGAAAGGGAAACTGCCGACAGCCGGCCGGCTTGGCTCGATCATGGAGTTCACATCGGTTGGTTGGAGTCAGAAAGCTGCAGCGTTGTTCGGCGTCTTTGCGGACAAATACGCGCCCGTCTTTGTGTTCCAGGCGCCGGGCCTCAGGCGTCCCTTTCAGTCGGGCGGCGGTTTGGGCGTCTACGTGGATACGCCAACCCCGGCAACAGAGGCCGCACTGGCTACACTGGAAGCGTTGACCGGCCGGAAAGTGCCAATCGGTCAAACGTCGTTGGTTTGATCGGGAGAGAGCAACTCATTCAGATGGGTCTTCAAACCGGGGCTTAACTCGCCGAAAGGAACGCGTTCGACGTTCTCGTGACCTTGCATGGCTTGAGCGACTTCGGGGCGGTCTCCCGACACGATTCGGTGGTTGGGTACTCCCAGGAAGGAGTCGGGCAACAACATGGTGTCGTTGGTGTTATCGCCGGCGGTGATGACTGCCTGCACGCTGGGATAGCGGCGCACCAGGTAGCTAACCAGGCTTTCCTTGCTGATGTTATTGGGCTCGATCAGGTAGATCTGATGACATTTCTGGTCCACAAACTGCTTGGCCGTCAGGCGTACGCCTTGTTTGGCCAGGCGCTCCTCCAACTGGCGGGCCAGCTTGCGGGCGAAGTCCTTATGGGCCGGAGTCAGGGGTTTGTTGACGTCCTTGAAATCGGCTCGGAACATCAAAGTGGTCTGGTCCTTGGTCAAGGCGACCACGGCGACATCTCCACGCTTGCCGCCCGGAATCGGAGCGACGAAAGCCTCGCGCTCGTGATGAGGGGGCGGAAGTGGCACAGCGCAGGGCTGGAATCCAAACTCTTTTAACACTCCATGGGTGGCCCTGGTGACGAGTTGAGTGTTGAATCCGCCGGAGCGACGGGACACTTCGTTGTCCCAGTTGCGGTCGCTGTCGTGGACCTTGAGGCCGGTCAGCCACTGCTCAGCCGGCTGGTTCTTGGAATTGATATAGACCTGTTGACCTCCGTTGGTGCCGATGAACTGTAGCGGTATGCCCTTGAAGAAAGGGGCCAGGTCCTGGATCTGGCTAAGCCCGCGGGCGCTGCACAGCCCATTGATGGTCTGACCGGCGTACTCATTCAGCGTTTCCTTCGTACGGCCGAGCTTGTCTACATCGGCCACCTGGCCATACCGTTTCCAGGGGACAAACGTATCGTCGATGTCCGAGAAAAACAGAACTTTTGGCTCATCGGGGCCGCCGGTGCGGGGCCGCTGGTAATGACTGCCTGGAAAAATATACGAGGAAATGAAGCCCTTCAGGTCCACGAGTGGTTATTTCTAAGCATCGGTGGGGAATCCTCCGTTATGGACATTTACTCTTTCTTGTCTCAACACTCGATCGCCTACGCTCGCCATGACCATCCGGCCGTGTTTACTTGCGAACAGGCCGAGCGCTTGGTGCCACCCATGGAGGCCGCTCGTACCAAGAACCTGTTTTTGCGCAATCGGAAAGGTACGCGTCACTTTCTGGTGGTCGTCGGCTATGAAAAGTCGGCTGATCTCAAGCAATTGGCGCCCTTGCTGGATGTGGATAAGCTCTCCATGGGGACTCCTGAGCGCATGCTCGAGTTCCTTGGGGTGGAGCCCGGATCAGTGACCATTCTGGCTTTGGCCAACGACCACCAGGGAAAGGTTGAGGTGGTCTTCGATCAACCCATCGCCGAGGCCAGCAGTCTGCGCTGTCATCCGCTCGTGAATACCGCGACTCTGGAGGTTTCGGCCGAAGACATCCGCCGCTTTCTGCAGGTGACCGGCCATCAGCTCAAGGTCATGGACGTGCCCGGGCGGCAGGAGCTTGGTCCCGGCATTCCGCAGGGCGGGCTGACCCAATGCCCCTGAATCGGGTGGAATTTAACCATTTCGAGCGGCCAAGTTGATCCTTGGACTTAGGACCTACGCTTGTCAGGGGAGTTTCTAGCCAGCCCGTCTAGGAAAAATAATCGTCGCTTGGAATCTTTCCGCATGCGTAACGTACGAGAGAAAACACCGCTACAGCTCTATCACCAGAGCGTGGTCAAGAAGATGAAGAAGATCTGGAAGCCACAGCCGGGAAAGCGCGTTGTCATCCTTCGCTGCAGCATCTTGCCGGATGGGTCGGTGCTCGACCTGCAGCTGGATTCCAGTTCCGGCGACCCTGAGTATGACCAGCTGGCCATGCGGGCGTTCGCCGGGGCTGCGCCTTTTCCAAGCCACGAGCTGATGGACAAGGTGCCACTGCTCTACGGGATGTAGGGTCTGGCCTGAGGCTGGGGGTGTCCGCCAGACGGAGTAGAAGGGCGAGCTTATGCGCGCACTGCTGCTGATCTGGCTGGTCTCGTGGGGAGCTTTTGCTGAGCCCCGCTGGCAGCCTTTGGGAAACGGGCAGGTGCGCCAGGGGCGTTTCTACTTCGAGTGGGGCAGCCTGGCTGTATGGCCGGGGGTCAGCTGGGAGAAGGAGGTGGATACTCCCTCCGACCGCTGGCACTACGTGGGTGTGCGCAGCAATCGGGTTTGCCATCTGTTTATCTTGCCTCCAGAGGTGGCCGATCCGCCCACCACCCGTCAGATTTTCAATCAGTTGGTGCCTGAAAGTCAGGATTTCCAATTGATTTACAGCCAGGTTCCGCTGGGGGGGAGCTACTGGATGCCCTTTCGCGCGCCTGAGTGGCAGGGCACGCTGGTGGTAGCCCATGTCATCCCGGCCACCCTGGCCTGGCTGGACATGGGGGCCCAGCCGACCGCGCCCGAATTTAAGGAATGGCTGAAGTCGTTCCGGCCATCTCCGCAGTTGGAGAGTTTCAGAGCTCCACTGGCCCGACCCCTTCCCCAAGCTCGGACGGGCAAAGCCAGTTCGGCTCGAAGCAAATCCCCCAGTCCCAATCAGAAGTTACAGGCATTGGCTCGCGCCCTGACGTTCTGGCCCATCTTTCTGCTGATTCCTCTTGGTCTGAAGGCCCGCAAAGAGAGAGACCGCCAGGCATACAGCCGGCAAGTCTTCGGCCTGCTCATTCTGCCCCCAGGTCTGGCCTTCATTTTGTTGCTTCTGGCCGATAGCTGGAGCGGCCAGTGGTTCCCCGACCCCGCCCAGCGAGCGGCGGCATTCAAATACGTGGCTTTCCGCGCCCTGGGCTTCGCCCTGCTCGGCCCCTTAGGAGTGCTGCTGGTGCGGCGCTTTCGTCCCAGGCGCAAGCGGCGAGTGCACAGCCGCAGGGGCAGTCGGCGCGATTGAAAGGGCCAGGCCTTAACCGGTACCCCGCACGGGACCAGGAGCCGAGGCGCCGGGCTGGGAACAATCCGAAGATGCGAAGCTTTGTCTGTCTGGCCCTGGCTGCGACCCTGATCGCGCCTGTCTGGGCCGCGCCCGCGACCCCTCTGGAAGAGGCCGTGAAGGCCTACAACCGTCTGCGCGATTTGGAAGACGACACTCAGCCCAGCGAAATGAGCGAGAATGATCTGGCGGGCATGAAGGCCGAATACAGCAGCGTCCAGGCCAGTTTGGATCGGTTGTGTCAGAATAAGGACGAGAATGCCCGGGCGGCGCGCTATTTTCGGGCCAGCTTTTTGCACGAAATTGGTTATGTGGCCCGCCAGCTCAAACACAGCAAGGAGGCCTACGACTTCTGGTCTCAAGCGGCAGCCGACATGGTTTATCTGAGCGACCCTAAGAGCTTCCCCGTCAGCTATCCTTTTGAGGGCAAGTCGCGTCAGGTCAAGGCCGAGGATTTCGCTTCCACCCTGATCGAGTATTACTCTGGAATGGGCAGCCTGTGCGGCGAGCTGAAGCGCTACGAGGAATCCATCACCTGGTTGACGCGGGTGCAGGAGCAGCCCACCAGCAGCACCTGGGTGCGCTACCTGGCCGCCAGCGGCATCCTCACCGCCCGGCGCGAGCTGCGTGAAATGGACGAAAGCCTGGCCCAGCGCAGCCTGGATCAAATGCTTCTGGCCACGAAACTGCGGCCAGAAGAGCTTCAGTTGATCCTGGTGGATAAATATCCCACGGCTCAACTCGGTTATTCCACCTTGAAATGGGTGCTCGAGCTTCATCCTGACTGGGATCGCGGCCGCAACTATTACTCTCAGGCGGCCTCCGCCCTCTCTCGCCTGGGCTACAGCTCTGCGGCCGAGGAGGCTCAGAAGCTCAGCCTGAAAGTTCGTCCTAAGCCCTGAGAAGCTTACAGAACCGGTCGCAACCAGAAGGACATCGGTTTTTCCGTCTCCTGCTCCTGGCCCACGTCTTTCCAGGCGAAGGTGCAGCGCAGCTCGGGATGATGGACATAGCCACGACCCTTCCAAAAGGGTTCCAGGCTGCGGTGTCCGGGCCGCGGTGGGCGCTCCACGGCGCAGAAGCAGGTGGTGTGAAAGCCACCCAGTTCACGCGCGCGGGCCTCGCGCTCGTCGAAAAACAGGTGTCCCCAGCGCTGACCGCGGTATTCCGGTAGCAGAACCGATTCTCCCAGATAGAAGTATCCAGCGGGGTCGGGGAAGGGCTTGCGGAAGTCGGGCCCTTCATCGGCCAGGGGCAGGCAGGTGCTGGCTCCCACCGCCTCCTGCCCGTCGCGCAAGAGAATCACCCGACTGGCGGGCGAATTCCAGTAGGTGCTGAGATACTCGCGTTCATACTCCAGGCTTCCTTCGTAGAGATATGGGTAGTCGCGGAAGACGCGCAGGCGCAGGTGGGCGAGCTCGGTAAAATAGGACTCGATTTCGGCTCCGTGCAGCTTGAGAATTTCCATGCAGGCAATCTAACTCAAAGCGGGCATCTCTTCCAGTATGGAACTCGCGCTGGCTCTCACTTCTTTGTTGGGCCTGGCGGCGCTCTCTCAGGGACGCCGCTGGGGCTGGCTGCTGGCGACTTTGTCCTCGTTGGGCTACGTAGACTTCTTTTGGAGGCAGGCTCTTCCCGGTCAGGCCTTTCTCAATCTGGTCTACGCACTCAGTCAGGCCTGGGGAGCTCGGGAGAATCCAATCTTTCGTTCGCAACCGTGGACCTGGCGCTGGTGGCTGTTGGCTCCGCTCATTGCCCTGCCTCTGCTGCGTTGGCTGACGCCAGGCGACGCCTGCCTGACGGCTCTGGCCTTGGTGGCCCAGGCACTGACGGCGCAAAAGGTGAGTCAGGTGTGGCGTGCCTGGGTCTTGATTGACCTCGCCTCCAGCGCTTTTTATGTTCAGCATCACGACTACGCGACCGCCGCCCTTTACCTCATTTTGGCGGGCGTGGCTGAGGCCGCCCATCGGACTTGGTGTAGGGAGGACGCGGTGCCCTCAACAGAAAAGGGGCAGCCGCTATGCACGTCAACGAATTAGAATATGTTCTGCTGAACTTTCTGCGGGACAACCCCCAGGAAATCACGGTGGGAGACCTGGCCGCCCAACTGGGCAAGGATCAGAGCCAGGTCAGCGCCGCCTGTATCAGCCGGCCGGAGTGGATCGATGTCCGTGAGGAAGAGCGGCTTTCTCTGAGGCTGGGGAAGAAGGCCCAGCCCTTTGTGGAGCAAGGCTTTCCCGAACGTAAGATCATCCAGGCGCTGGACCAGCTGGGCGGACAAGGTGACCTCAATGCCGTAGCCGAGAAGGCCGGATTGACCTCTCAGGATGTGGGCCAGAGCTTGCGCTTCCTCAAGTCCAAGGGGTGGGCCGAACAACAGGCCAAGAATCTGATCCTCAGTGCTCAGGGCAAGGCTGCCATCGGCGGCAGCGGGGCCGATGAAGAGCTGGTCAAGGCCCTGGAGAAGGGCGAACAGGAGGCCTCCCATCTGCCCCAGGCCAGTGAGGGTCTGAAGTTGCTGCAAGGCCGAAGCGGTGTGGTGGAAGAGCGGCCTCGCACGCTGCGCTGGGTCAAGCTCTCGGAAGCCGGCAAATCGGCCGTCCAGGACGGCATCGAGGTGCGCACCCAGGTCAATCAGTTGACCCACGAGATGATGATCTCAGGCGATTGGAAGAATGTGGATTTTCGCCCCTATGACGTCAGCCTGGGCACGGAAGCCGTCTATCCCGGCAAGGAGCATCCCTTCGTCAGCATCATTCAGCAGACGCGCAAGGTCTTTCTTGAACTGGGCTTCGAGGAAACTGTTTCTCCCTACGTGGAATCCAGCTTCTGGGATTTTGACGCGCTCTTTCAGCCTCAGGACCACCCGGCTCGCGACATGCAGGACACGTTCTACATCTCCAAGCCTTCCGAGTGTAAGTTGCCACGTCAGCAATGGGTGGATGAAGTGGGGGCCACCCATCGCAACGGCGGTAGGACCGGCTCGCTGGGCTGGCGCTACGACTGGAACGATCAGTTGATCAAACAGCCGGTGCTGCGCACGCACACCACCGCCAGTTCCATCCGCGCTCTGGCCGAAAACCCCAACCCGCCCCGCAAGGTGTTCTGCGTGGGTCCGGTATTTCGGCGTGAGACGGTGGACTACAAGCATTTACCCGTGTTCCATCAGGTGGACGGGATCATCATCGACGAGAAGGCCAGCTTCGCCAGCCTGCTGGGCACGCTGCAAGCCTTCTATCGCAAAATGGGCTTCCAGAAGTTCCAGTTTCGTCCGGCCTTCTTTCCCTACACCGAACCCAGCGTGGAGATCTTTGTGTGGTCGGACCGCAAGGAAGACTGGGTGGAGATGGGCGGTGCCGGCGTCTTCCGACCCGAGGTGACCGAACCGTTCGGCTGTAAGGTGCCGGTCCTGGCCTGGGGCCTGGGCCTGGAGCGCCTGGCCATGTTCCGCTACGAATTAGGCAGCATTGGTGAACTCTACCGCGCCCGCCTCAACTGGTTGAAGGAGACCCCACTATGCCGGTAATTGGCATCCCCGTCGATTTGCTCTTGGAGCGCGTTCAAACTCAGCCCGGCCGGCAAGAACTGGTCGAGCATCTGCAACATCTGGGCTGTGACGTGGAGGGCTATGCCACCATGCGTCGCTTCGCCTGCGGCCGTTGCGGTAACCTCATGGAGATTACCGAGACCGAGAATCCTCCGGTGGTTTGTGATCGCTGCGGCACCGACTTCAAGACTTCTCCGGACCAGCTCTCAGCCGCCGGTGAAAAAGACGTGGTGCGTATGGAGCTGCTTGCGGTTCGCCCCGACATGTTTGATCCGGGCGGACTGGCCCGCACCCTGCGCAATTATTTCAAGGAGACGCTGGACACCCCCAGCTACCCCTCCAGCGCTTCGGATTTCTCGGTCAGCGTCGAGCCCGGACTGGAGCAGCGCCCTTACATCGCCTGCGCCGTGGTGCGCAACCTGAAGCTGGATGATGACAAGATCCGCGTGATTATGAAGTTGCAGGAGAACCTGCACTGGGCTCTGGGGCGCGACCGCAAGCGGGCTTCGATCGGGGTCTACGATCTGGATACCCTGCAGGGCAAGCGCTTTCGTTATACCAGTGTGGCTCCTGAAGAGTTACAATTCGCACCCCTGGGCTACAGCGCCGAGGAGAAGTGGACGCCGGCCCGGGTGCTGGCCGAGCACACCAAGGGTACGGCATATGCCCGTCTGATCAAGGATCATCCTCGCTACCCGATTTTGTTCGATGAGAACAATCAGGTGATGGCTCTGATTCCGATCATCAATTCCGAGGCCACCAAGGTCTCTAAGAACTCTACCAATTTCTTTATCGACGTGACCGGTCTGGAAGAGCGCATCGTCAACAAAACACTGAACACGATCGTGACCTCCATGCTGGAGCTGGACCCCGGGGCTCGTCTGGAAACCGTGCGCATCGACTCGGCTTCGGGAGCCCAGGTAACCCCCGATCTGACGCCTCAGCAGGCAGTGCTCAATCCGGTCACGGCAGCCAGTCGCATTGGTGTACCGCTGGACAAAGATGGCGTGATCGAGTGCCTGCGTCGCATGGGTCACGAGGTCAGCCAGCGCGCCGACGGCAACCTGGACGTGAAGATTCCCGCCTATCGCAACGATATTCTACACGAGGTGGATTTGATCGAGGACGTGGCCATCGCATATGGCTACCACAACATTGTTCCCACTCTGGTGCCCACACTTACGGTTGGCTCCGAGCAACCCCTTGAAACCGCAGGCGCGTCGGCTCGCGCCGCACTGACCGGACTGGGCTATCTGGAAGTGTTGACCTTGATTCTCTCCAATGAAGCGGCCCAGTATGATTTGCTGGGACGCCCTCGGGAAGACCGGCACGTAGTCATTCAATTGCCGATCAGCCAGGATCAGACCATGGTGCGCGTCAGTCTCCTCCCCGGTCTGTTGGATACCTTGAGCGTCAACACCGACCACGAACTGCCTCAGCGCATCTTTGAAATCGGCAATATCTCTCTGTTGGATGACAGTGAAACGGGAGCCAGCGAGCATCGTCGCCTGGCGGCCGCCGCCATCGGTCCGCGGGTGGATTTTGCTCAGATGCGCGCCACCTGTGAGGCTCTGCTGCGTGAATTCGGCTGGAAGCTGGAAACCCGAGCTTCTCAAGACCCGGCTTTCTTAAGCGGGCGCGGAGCTGAAGTTTGGGGGCACCGGGGCGAGCAGAGTGTGCGGTTGGGGTTGCTGGGTGAAATTCACCCGCAGTGGCTGGAGCACTACGGCCTGGGTCATCCGGCCGCCGCTTTTGAGCTGCATTTCGACCTGCTCAGTCAGCCACAATCATAGACAGGCTAGCCGGCCGACAGAATCAGACGAAACTCGGTCCCAGGGCTGAGATTTTCCTGTTCCAGTTGGCCGCCGTGGAGCTCTGTGAGCATCTTGGCGATGTAGAGACCGAGCCCGGTGGAGCTTTCCTTGCCGGTTGGGCGATTACCGACCTTGCCAAACATGGTGAATAGCTTGGCTTTCTGATCTTCGGGGACGCCGGGGCCCTGGTCGCGCACGCGCACAATGGCCTTGTCTCCCTGTTTCTCCAGCAATACTTCGATGCGCGACTCCAAAGGGCTATATTTGACGGCATTCTCGACCAGATTGTCCAGGATGGAAGCCATTCGGTTGCTGTCCACCTCAGCCTTCAGGCTTGAATCCAGCTCCCAGTGCAGCGACTGATGCTTTTTGCGGGCGGATGGCTCCAGTTTGCGCAGCACGCGCTCCAGAATGGGCGCCAGTTCGGTCAGGCCTTTTTGCAGAATGACCTTGCGTTCTTCCAGGTAGGCCACTTCAGACAGATGCTGCACCAGTTCCAGAGCCTGGCTGGCGGCCTGTTCCATGGTGGAGAGGTCCTTGGCCAGTCCTTCGTTCAGTTCGTATTCCTCGCGGCACACCTCGACCAGGCCGATGACCGCGCCGACCGGATTGCGTAAATCGTGAGCGATGATATGGAGATGCTCGTGGTTGCGACGCATCACTTCTTGCAGGCGATCGTTGCTGGCCTGGGCTTTGAGATAGGCCCGACTGACTTCATCGTTTTTATGCTGCACGCGAACCCGCTGGCGGTCATAGCTGCTCTTGAACTGATGGGTCCCGTAGCCCAGGGCGAACATGGCCATCAAGAGGCCGATGGCGCTATCCAAGAATTGCAGCCGGCCGCTGGAATACTGCATGATCCACTCGGGCTGCACGCCCTCGACCACCAGACAGAAGACCGCGCTGGCCAGGTAAAGGCAGAAGATCGGTGCTCGCTGCGACTCGGAGATGCTCATGGCCAGAAATAGAGCCAGCAGATAAACCATGGGCACACTGCCGTTCAGGCCGCCGTTGAGAAGGTAGGCCAGCGCCAGGCTGATCGAGGTGGCCAGGGCAAAGCCCCAGCGTAGCAGCGAGGAGATTCCGTAGCGCTGAGCCTTGTAGCGCATCCATTCGAGCAAAATAAACAGGCTGATGATTAAGGCTAGCAGGGCCGGGGTGACGCCGCCGACCAGGTTGACCACCACGGCGATCACGCAGTATGCACTGGCGATACGGCAGGCCGAGATGAATTGCCTGGCCTCAAAGGGGAGGCTGGACATCACACCCGTCTCCTGGCTGCGGTCCACCCCCGGCAAAGGCGTCTGCTCGGACATACGCCTCACTTGCACCAGCAGGCGTGTTTACCCTGTTAGAAGGCGTCCAGCAAATGAGAGACTTGATAAGGCGGCCCCCAGACCAGCAAAACATCGAATCGCATCAGTGATTCTTGCGATAGATTGCGGCGCATGAGGAAATCCTGGGCGGCTCTGCGCACCCTCTGAATTTGGCGGGGTTGCACCGCCTCCACGCGAGGCTGGCGCAGGCTGCCTTTTACTTCCAAGAAAACGATGGTCTTGCCCTGGCGTGCCACCACGTCAATCTCACCGGTCTTGGACCGGAAATTTCGGGCTAAAATTTCGTAGCCCAGTTCCACCAGATATTGAACAGCCCAGTCTTCGGTGGCGCGACCGGTCTCGTAGGAGTTAGTGGCCACGGGAGGAACGCCTTTCTCAGGATGAGAGTGAGGCCGGCGTTCCTGTTTCTGGCAATGATGCTGTCCGGCTGCCAACGCTCCGGGCCTACAGCCACGCTTACCCCGGCTACTCCTGTGCCCAGTCAGAGCAGCACTCCAAACCCCGGCTCTGCTCAGCCCCTGCCACCCGAGATCGACCCTGCCCTGGAAAAGGGGCAATTGCGCGCTTACTATAACAAAAAATACACGGATGAGGAGTTTGCGGCTGTTCGGTCCGTCGTGGAAGAACTTTTGCCGAACTACACCCCGGCCGAAAAGCGTCAGGCCATCTCGGAAATTCTGGCTTTTTCCTACGTGATCTTTCACGAGACTCAGTATCATCGACTGGATCGCAATCACGCGGCCCTGCGCCGCCACGAGAAGACCCTGGTTGAGATGGCGAAGCGCTATCAGGTTCCGCCCATGGCCGTGATGGCCATCGTCTCCTGGGAGAATTCGGGCGGGGTCAGCAAGGTCTCGGCCGCCGACGCCGCTGGACTGGGACAGATGACCGACGGAGCCATCGA
The DNA here is from genome assembly GCA_018266105.1 of bacterium. GTDB lineage: Bacteria > Vulcanimicrobiota > Xenobia > Xenobiales > JADMJV01 > JADMJV01. The sequence continues at coordinate 45,764 of JAFEBA010000039.1, forward strand.
GGAAGCTCATCGCTATGCTCACCAGGAGGCCGGTCGTCTGCGCTTGGAATCAAGCAATCCGGCCGGTTCGGAACCCATGGCCAAGTATCTTGAAAGCATTGAGTTTCGCCACCAGAAGGCGGCCAAGCGGGCCAAGCTGCCGGACGAACGCTTTGTTCCAGAGTGCAATCTGGAGGATATGGTGCTGTTTTTTCGTTTTCTGCTCTCCCAGGTGGGCGGGCGGGTGGACCACGCCATTGGTTCTTATCATAAAGGCGCCGCCAATACGGACGACATCCTGTACGATTATTTGAGCCGCACCGAGGGGCAGGTGGTGCCCCCCGGAGCCGACCGCACGGACTTCCTGGCCGCTTTGGAACGCCGAAATGTGACCTACATTAGCCTTTGGAACGACCCTCGCTCTCGCCAGATGCTCAACGGTCTGCGCACCATGGATGGCGAGGTGACCACCGATGACAACCGTTCCCAGGCTCTGGGCGATGAAAGCGATATTTATCCCTGGAAGGTGCTGGGCTCCCTGGCCGCCTACCGGCAGGGCCAGCAGTACGTGGACCAGCAGATTCAGCGCTATTCCGGACCTCAGGCCGAGGCAGAGACCCGCGGCCTGCCCGTATATGAGTCTTTAGCCGCTTTGAAAAAGGCCTACCAGGAGCGCAAACTGGTTCAGTCGCGGGCGCCGCTGGCCGACTATGGCTATCACAGCGGATTTCCCAGCGAATTTGTGGCCTGCAGCGACTTCGTCACGCCGGAACTGGAAGGTTACCTCTTCAGTCTGGTGATGCGCTGGCGCAAGACGGCCAATCAGGGGGAGCTGTTGTTGCCGGTCAAAACGCTGATGAACACCCGCGCGCTGAGCGTGGGAGGTTACGGCCTGTTTTCCAAGGTGCAGATGAAAGGAGTGACCTGCTTGATCGCTCCCCAGGACCTGCCCGAGGAGCAGCGTAGCGCACTGCGCAAGGTGCTGGAGGTGGATTTCCTCAATGACCGCATCTATCGCTCTACTCTAGACAACGGCGATGTGTTGGTGACACTCAACCCACGCTTTGGCCACCAGTTTCTGGCTGCCTACAACAAATATCGAGCGGATCATTAATGTCTCAGGCCCTGAAAATTGAACAACTTCGCAAAACTTATGCCGGGGGGGTCGAAGCCCTCAAAGGCGTGGACCTCAAGGTCGAGCAGGGCGAGTTTTTCGCGCTGCTTGGTCCAAACGGGGCCGGCAAGTCCACTCTGATCGGCATTCTGACCGGCTTGGTGAATAAGAGCTCGGGCAAGGTTCGGGTCTTTGAAGAGGACCTGGACGTCTCCCCAGAGCGAGTCAAAGCCCAGTTGGGAGTGATGACTCAGGAGCTGAACTTCAATATTTTCGAGAGCTGTTGGAATACGGTCAATTTCCAGGCCGGTTACTATGGTATCGACTGGAAAGAGGCCAGCCGTCGCACAGAGCAGTTGTTGCGCGACCTGGAGCTTTGGGATAAGGCCCAGCAGCCGGTGCGCAATCTCAGCGGCGGAATGAAGCGTCGCTTGATGCTGGCGCGGGCTCTGGTGCACGACCCTAAGGTCTTGATTTTAGATGAGCCCACTGCCGGACTGGATATCGAGTTGCGCCGCAGTCTCTGGGTCTATCTGCAGAAGCGCAACGAGGCCGGTTTAACCATTATTCTCACCACCCACTACCTGGAAGAGGCGGAAGCGCTGTGCAACCGGGTGGCCATCATCGACCAGGGCGTCATTTTGCGCGATGCTCCCACTCGGGATTTGCTAGGACAGCTTAAAAAGCAGACCTTTGTGCTGGAGCTGGCCGAGAGCGGGCCGGTGCCGGCTGACGATGAAGAAATTCAGTATCGCGAAGTGGATGAGCTGACGCTGGAAGCAGACGTCTCTCACGGGATCACCATGAATGAAGTTTTCGAGCGGCTGGGACGCTCTCAGGTCAAAGTCCAGAGCATGCGCACCAAGGCCAATCGACTGGAAGAGCTGTTCATCGATCTGGTGGGCAAGAAAAGCAAAGGCCTGACTGTATGAATGCCCACCGACTCTATATCGCCTGGCTGACCCTGACCCGCAAGGAGGTGATGCGCGTGCTGCGCATTTGGACCCAGACCTTGCTGCCGCCGGCCATCACCATGGGCATCTACTTCGTCGTGTTTGGTGCTTTTTTGGGCGGTCAGATCCGTCAGATTGAGAACTACCCGTACATTCAGTTCATACTGCCCGGCCTGGTCATGATGACCTGCATCACCAACAGCTTCTCAAACGTTGCCTCCAGCTTCTTCTCGGCCAAGTTTATGCGCCATATTGAGGAGATGCTGGTCTCGCCCATGCCAGACTGGATCATGGTGACGGGCTTTGTGGCCGGTGGCATTGTGCGCGGGGTGATTTGCGGAGTGATTGTGGCTCTGGTGGGGCTGTTCTTTACAAAAATCCCGGTCTTCAACGTGTTTATCATCATGTTTTATCTGCTGGCCTCGGCCTCTTTGTTTTCCCTGGCTGGCTTGCTGAACGCGCTGGTGGCGCGTAAGTTTGACGACATCTCGATCGTGCCAACCTTTGTGCTGACGCCACTGACCTACTTCGCCGGCACCTTTTACAGTATCAAGATGTTGCCGCCGACCTGGAAGACCTTAACGCTGGCTAACCCCATTTTTTATATGGTGGACGGCTTCCGCTACGGGTTCCTAGGTATCCACGATGCTTCTCTGCTGGTGGGCGTGGTGCTGCTGACGGTGCTCAATCTGCTGGGCCTGGCGGTCTCCATGCACATGGTGAAAAAGGGCGTCGGGCTGCGCAGTTAGAAGACGAAATTCCAATGATCCCGCGATATACTACCTCCAACGAAGAACTCGACAAAAAGATCTGGGAACTGATCGACCTGAATGGTCCCAGCAAAAACCGCGATCTGATCTTTCAGATGATGGTCACGGCCTTGAAGTTAGCCAAGGACGACACCGACCGGGGCGACCTGAAGATTATGAACTCCACTCTCAAGGAGATGCGCTTTACCTGGAAAGTCTACGGACCTTACCGTCGCCACCGCAAGGTCAGCGTCTTCGGCTCGGCCCGTACACCCGAAGACCATCCCGATTTTAAGATGGCGGTGGAATTCAGCCAGCGCATTGCGGATGAGGGTTTTATGACCATCACCGGGGGGGGCAACGGCATCATGAAGGCTGGTAATGCCGGAGCCGGTCGTGAGCGAACCTTTGGAGCCAATATCCGCCTGCCCTTCGAACAGGCCTCCAACAGCGTCATCTCGGGTGACAGCAAGGTGATCAACTTTAAATATTTCTTCACCCGCAAACTGGCTTTTCTGAAAGAGTCGCACGCCGTGGTCTGCTTTCCTGGAGGCTTTGGCACTCACGACGAGGCCTTTGAGTCGCTGACTCTGATCCAGACGGGCAAGTCCCACATGATGCCGGTGGTGCTGGTGCATCCCGAAGGCAGCAAGTTCTGGACCACCTGGGAGCAGTATGTGCTGGACCATTTGTTGGAACCCGGGCTGATGTCTCCCGACGACACCAGTCTGTATCTGGTTACCGACTCGGTCGATCGGGCCGTCGAGGAAGTTGTCCACTTTTACCGTCGCTATCACAGCAGTCGCTATGTGGGCGACCAACTTGTCTTTCGCCTGCAGTCCCCTCTGGCCGCCGAGGAGGTTCAGGAGCTGAACCAGGAATTCAGCGATCTGCTGGCTCAGGGCAGCAGCTATGAGCAAGGCGGGCCTTTGCCGCAAGAATCTGGCGATCCCGACATCGCTCATCTGCCAAGGCTCTCTTTCCGTTTCGTCAAGCGTAAGTTTGGCCGTTTGCGCCAGCTGATTAACCGCATCAACAACTTTCCGCTTCGCAGCGACGCTCATCTCTGTTCTCCGGAAATCGGTCAGGGCGGCAATATTCCAGAAGAGAACGATCCGGATTGAACGTTCCCACTCTGCGTCGGCTCAGTCATGATCTGCGTGGCTCGCTGGCCAACCTGCGCATGGGTCTGCAGGCTTGCCGTGAGAGTCCAGACATGCTGACCGTGCTGGGCGAGGCCCTGCTGCAAGAAGTGGACTGTCTGGACCGGCGCCTGATTCAACTGAACTGGATGGCGCGCTGTGGCGCTCCCAACCCCGAGCTGGTCAATGTTCATGCCGTGGTCGAGGGCTGGGCTGCCGACCGCGGCGTCTCGGGCCTGCAGTTGGAACCGGTCCAGGCCCATCTGGACGCCGATCTCTTCAAGGCCGGACTGGACCAACTCTACGACAATGCCCTCAAACATGGGGGCGGTTGCCTGGGCGTGCGCCTGCTGGTGACCGGTCAGCGCTTGCTGCTGGAGGTTCGCGATCAGGATAAGGGATGGCCCGACAACATTTATGACTGGCTCAAAGACCCACAGCTCTGGCGTGGGCAGGTGGCTCTCGGCCTGGCGGTTGCCCAGCGCGTGGCCCGTGCCCACGGGGGGGAACTGATTCTTGAGCCTGGCAGCGCCGCCCTGAGCATTCCCTTATGAAGATGGAGGCGCAGGAATTCAGACGGACCCTGGGCCGCTTCGCCACCGGGGTGGTGGCCGTCACGGCCATGTGGGAGGAGCACCCATACGGAATGACGGTCAATTCATTCGCATCCGTTTCTCTCGACCCGCCCCTGGTTTTGTTTTGTTCCTACCCGGGTGGCCATACTTGCAAGGCCATTCAAGCCAGTGGCGCCTATGGAGTCAGCATTCTCAGGCAGGATCAGATGGAGCTTTGTAAACGCTTCGCCGGGATGACGGCGGTGGGTGAGATGGACCGTTTTCTGGGCCTGGAATATACGCGCAGTCCGGTTCTGGGGGTGCCCTGGATGGCTGATTGCCTGGCCTGGCTGGAGTGCCGCCTGGTCAATAGCTGGCAGGCGGGCGATCACGTGGTCTTATTGGGTCAGGTGGAACAAACCCGAATTGGGGCTGAGGCCGATCCGCTCTTGTTTTTTAATGGGCAGTGGCCCACGATTCAAAGCTCTCCGGGTGGGGTAGGATAACCCTCCAGTTTTCCATCGGAGGAAATCCTTATAATGTGTTCTCAAACAGCCGAAAAGACCGAGCTGGTTCGCTATCATGTTGATGGCGGCGTGGCCGTGTTCACCCTGAATGACCCGCCCGCCAATACGTATACGCACGAAATGATGCGCCAGTTGGATGAATGCATCCTCAAGGCTCGTTTCGATCCCAGCGTGCACGTGATTGTGCTGACCGGCCATGGCGACAAGTTCTTCTGCGCCGGCGCCAACATCAAAATGCTCAGCGAAGTCGACCCCACCTTCAAATACTACTTCTGTCTGCATGCCAACGAGACGCTCAATCGGCTGGAGCAGACCCCCAAGCTGGTGATCGGCGCCCTCAACGGTCACACTGTGGGTGGAGGCTTGGAAATCGCTATGGCCTGCGACATCCGCATCGCCAAGAAAGGCGCTGGCAAGGTTGGCTTGCCCGAAATTAACCTGGGCGTGCTGCCCGGCACTGGCGGCACGCAGCGTTTTTCGCGCATCGTGGGGCGCTCCAAAGCCATCGAGCTGATGGTCACTGGCGACAGTTTCTCCATGGAAGACGCCAAGGAGATGGGCATCATCAACCAGATCTTCGAAGGCGACAACTTTATGGAGCAGATCATGACTTACGCCAAGCAGTTCTGCCCACCCAACAAAGCCGCCCTGGCTGCCGGTCGCATCAAGCGTTCGGTCCAGTCCGGTCTGGAAATCAGCTTCCAGGAAGCGCTCTCGCTGGAGCGCGAACTGCAGCAGCAGCTCTTTCAGAGTGGCGACGCCAAGGAAGGCCTGGACGCCTACGTCAACAAGCGCAAGCCGGAGTTCAGCGGCAAATAGCCTGCCCACTTCGAATCAAAAGCCCGGGCCTCATTGCCGAGCCCGGGCTTTTTTTGTTCTGCCTACCAGAGTCGAAGGGTCTGCAGGCGAGAGCGTTCCACGCCGGCGGCGGCCAGCTGGTGGTCGCTCAGATTGAGCCAGTGGCGCATCAGGTTGTTCCAGCGCACACCCAGCTCGGCAGAGGGGGGGTTTTGGGTCTGGATCTCGGCCAGTGCCTTCAGGGCTGGTTCAATTCTCAGGGCCGGCACATGCTCGGGGTTGGCCTGGTAAAGGCGATAAAGCAAAGCCAGGGCATCCAGCAGGGCCGCGGTCAACCGCTTGCGATCGCCCAGCAGGGCCAGGTTGATGGAGGCGCTCAGCAGGCGCTCTCCCAGGCCGGGCTGCTCCACTCTTCCGCCCAGTTGCCCCAGCAGAGAGGAAAGCTGATCGCACTGCGGTTGACAAAGCGGCCCGGGTTGATAGTGAGAGAGTTCTTCGGCCATATCCGAAATCAGTCGGGGGCTGAGCAGGGCAGTCTCCAGTTGCAGGATGGTGTGCACCCAGGCCACCACCCATTCCCCTGCCATTTCGGGTGAAAGCGCGCGCAGTCGACCGAGGCAGTTACACGAATCTTCGGCGCAAAACTGCAAAAAGTTGGCATGGCTTCGGTCTTCCAGGACCAGCAGTCGCAAGCGACAGCGCAGGCGCTCCTGCAGAACCTCGGTCCGCTCCTGGGGAATCTGACTGAGCAATTGAGCCGCCTCGCGGAAGTCGGCGGCCGCCCGGTCGACCTGGCCCAGTTTGTCCAGCGCCAGAGCTCGACCGAGGTACATCCAGCTCAGCACTTCGGCTCCCAGAGGTTGAATTTCTTCCAGCGAGAGTACGTAGGTCAATTCTTGCACCACCTGCGTGAACTGGCCGCCTACCCTGAGTAACTGAGCTTTTTGCGTGGCCAATTGGGCCAGCAGCCGAGGCCGGCCCGGGTTCTCGGAGAGCAGGCGGGTGGCTTCGTCCAGATCGCGCATGGCTCGTGGGCCTAAACCAGCACGCAGGAGGCCTTCGGCACGACGAGCATAGACCTCGGTCAGCAACTCGTTGGAAGAATTCTCTTCGGAACGAAGTTGGGCGACGGATTCGGAAAGGTCTTCCAGGGCTTCGGTCAGCCTCTGGCAGGAAAGTCTTTCGCTGCCCCGCTGAAAAAGGGCCCGAGCCTGCACTGAGCCGCTGGCCTCTGGTTGCAATTGGCCGTACAGGCGAGCCAGCGCAACCAGCACGTCCGCGCGGGCCAGTCGCGTGGATTCGTCACTTTGAGGATTGCGCTCGGCCTCGATTTGGGCAAACAGCTTTTCTACCGGCTCAGACAGCGGGACATCCGGAGCCTCTTCCCGCGTCTTCAGGAATTCAGCATAAAGAATGGTAAAGTCTTGCCAGAGTTGTTGATGGGCCTGATTTCCCATCAGCTCCAGCAGCAATTCCATCCGCAAGGCGGGATCGGCTTTGCGCTGCCGCAATTCTTCCAAGCCGGCCAGTAGCTCGGCGATGGCCAGCGGGTAGCGTTCCTGGCGATTCAAGATATGGGCCCGCAGTCGGCGCAGTTGCAAGCGCTCTTCCCAGGCTTTGTCCGGGTCGCCGCTGAGCAGATCACTGGCGGCCTGCAGATCTTCCAGGGCCGCATCGGTTTCGTTCTGAGTGATTTGCAAGGCCGCCCGGCGCCGCAAAACTTCGGCCTGTTGCAGCCGATCCGGTTCCTCCCCGGCGTCGGCGCCATAGAGGTGGAAGGCCAGACCAAAATCCTTGAGGGCCTGATTCAAGTCTCCCTGAGTTTGGGCCAGCTCGGCCCGCAGACGATGGGCTGAAGCCAGCTGGCGGTCCAGGTTGCCGGTGCCGCTCCGCACGCGCAGGCTCAGGACCTGAATGGCTTTGCTGGCCGTTTCCAGTCCCGTGACCGGGTCGCCCAGATGGTGCAAAGCTTCGGCCTGCAACAGATGGGCCTGGGCCACCACTTCGCCCGGGCCTCCCAGGCGCTCTTCCAGCAGGCGGATGGCGCTGGCAGCCCGGTCGGCCGCCTGGCTGGCTTCGCCCAGCTGCAGATAGAGCTGGCCGCTATTGAAATAGACCGAGGCAAGTCGGCGCAAATCCGGCTGTTGAAGCTTGCCGGAGTTGAGCCCATAGAGAAAGTCTTCAATGGCTTTGTCATAGTCTTGCAGTGCCTCGCGCCGCCTGGCCAGTTGGCTCAAGCAGTCGCCCCGACCCTGATAGGTCTGAGCCCGGAAAGGACGCAGGTCGCTTTGTTCTTCGCATTCGATCAACTGGGCCTGGAAGGCCAGGGAGCGAGTATAGTCCTCGATGGATTCATCAATGCGGTTGCGTTTGCGACGCAGTTCAGCACGAGCGTGGTAGGCTTCAGCCAGGGCCAGCCGCAGGTCCAATCGCCCCTGGCGCACTTGCTGGCTGTAACCGTGAATCGCCTCATCGTAGGCGTCCAAAGCCTCCTCGAAGCCCTGCAGGGCCTCGTAGGCGCGGGCCTGCAAGATCTGCACTTCGGGCGATTTGGTGTTACTCCAGTCTACTCCCTGGACTTCCTCCAGATGCTGCGTCAGCAACAGCGCCTGGTCCAGATCCAGCAAGGAATTGTCGTTCTCGCCCACCACTCGATAGGCTTCAGCGCGAACGATCAGAGCCTTGACCCATTCGTTGAAATGGGTGGATACGTCGCTTTGGTTCCCTCGAGCCTGGGCCTGACGGGTGCTTTGCTCCAGAAGATTCAGGGCTTCCTGGAGATCGGTCAGAGCTCTCGGCCAGAGGCTGTGGTCGGCCGCGCAACGGGCTCGCTGGACCAGTGCTCGGGCCAGGCCCAACCGGGGCTGTTGTGGGCCTCCTTCGACCAGCGACTGACGGTGGTGCTCCACCGACTGGTGGGCGCATTCCCAGGCCTCACCAACCTGGCCCAGTGAGCGCAGGGCCTCGCTGCGGCGATTGAGAGCCGAAGCCAGACCGCTACGGTAGTGGACCTGGTGGCGCTGATCGACCAGCAGGCGAAATTGCTGCTCCGCCAGTTCTAGCTCGGAGAGGCAGCGTGTGAATTGCCCCAGGTGCAGGTAAGTCAGTCCTCGACTGTTGTATGCCCAGGCCAGTTCGTCACGCAAGTCGACCGATTCGTGCTGATGAAGAACCAGTTCCAAGCAGCCTTTCAGGCCCTGTAGAATGGACAGCTTATGGTGAAAGCGTCCGTGCTGCTCCAGATAGGCGCACACTTGATTACGAAACTGGCCCAGGGGCCGGCTGGAGACGACTGATTCGGTCAGCTCTTGATTTTGGGAATCCAGTAGCCAGCGGTACAGACAGTCCAGGCGAAAGCTGCCGCCGTGCAGGGTCTCGGGGTCGGGAGCGGTCCAGGCCGGTCGATGCAGGAGCTGGTGGGCGGCCCGAGCCGCCAGGCGCTGGCAGGTCTGGCTGTAACGATGGCTGTAGTGTTCCTGAAGGTGTAACCGCAGGTTTTCGTGGGCCAGCTGCAACTGCCAGCCGGAGTTGGCCGTGGGGCGTTCAGCTAAGAACAAGGCCGGCACGTCGTAGAGAAGTTCTTGAACCATGGAAGGGGAAAAGCCCAGGTCGCTGAGCTCTTCAATCGGCACAGCCGTATAAGAAGTGGCCAACACCATCAGCAACCTCAACCAGGGGTCGCCCCAGCGCTTTTCCAGGTTGGCGATCAGTTCCAGCAAGACCTCATCTCGGGCCGGCCACTGCCCCGGGGGCAGGTGGTCGGCTTCCAGGCCCTGTCCCAGCAGTCGGGACTCCATCAGAGTGTAGCCGGACTCAACCAGGCGCGCGGCCCGCTCCGGGCTGATGAAGCTGGCGGAAATAATGCGCTGACACCAGGTTGTGTAGACGGGTTTGTCCAGAGGAAACTCCAGCGAGATCGCACCTCGCTCCAACAACTGGGTGATGCGCCGCTGGAGTCTGGCCGAGCATCCGTCCCCGCGGTAGGCCAGCAACAGAAAGACCCCGTCCGGCAACTGGTCGGGTAGGAAGTCGGCCAGGGACAGGTTGCTGTCTGACCCCTCAAAGGCTTCGTCCAGGCCGTCCAGGGCCAGCACAAAACGTTGACCATTGCGCAGCACCAGTTGACTGAGATAGGCCTGAAACTTTTCCGCAGGCGTCAGTGGAGAGTAGCGGCGATTGAGTTCTTGAATGACCAGCGGCCCGAGGGGCACCATGGTCGTGACCTGACCCTCCAGGCGGGTCTGGATACCCTCGTCCACTTCCTCGATCAAAGTTTGAAAGTCACCGCCAAAGCAGCTTCGAACGGAAAAGTGGAGCACCGCCAGGTCGGGACTGAGGGCCTGCTGCAGTCCCGCCAGGGAGAGGGACTTGCCGGCACCGGCCGGGGCATCAATGAGCAGATAAGCCGAGGCGTGGTTGGCTACCTGATGGCGCAAGGGCGATAGGAGAAAGTCGGGCGGGTGCAGCGAAGCCAGCGGCGGAAAGCGCTGCTGCAGGTGGTGAACCACTCGATCGAACTCGCTGCGAGACCACTGCGGACTCCATTCGGCCGAGTCGGCTGAAGAATCGGCGGTTTGCTCGGGACTCCAGGGGCAGGGAGGCATCATGGGAATTTGGACCGAGCCTACCTGCCAGTATTGGATCTCCTCACGGCCGCTGCGAGGGTTGATGCCGACTTTCCATTCCACCCCGCGCAAGGCGGGTAACGCCAGTTCGACCCAGCTACCCAGGACTTCGCGATAGCGGGGAAGGAGGCTTTCCTGGTCCAGACTTCCCGGAGTCCAGCGCGAAAGGGGGGGGAGGGGACTGGCTTCAGAACTGAGTTGAAGCCAGATGGTATGGAGCGGGATGCTGAGATCTTCTCTCAGGGTGTGCGGGAAAAAGATTTCCAGCAGAATTTGTTGCGTGGGCTGACTTTCCAGATGTCGCAAGAGATTGACGGAAAAGCGCAGCAGTCGCTCGTATTGAAGCGGCCGGTCGAGCCCGGAAGCCAGGGCGGCGATTTCCGGACGGCTCGGGTCCATGAAGCGGGCCAGTCCTGCGCTCATGCCGGTGAAGAGCCGCAGCAGATGGTCCAGGCAGGCGTAAAGAGAGTCCTGCGTGAGCGGTCCCTGTTGCACACGTTCGTAGCTCGCGGCGAAACGAGGCGACAAGCTGGAGGCCGGCGCCGCTGGAGAGCTACCTTGCGTAGAGTGGTCTAAATCGTGCATGTGATGGCGTGTGGACCTGAATCCGTCGTTCTACCGCAGCCCGGCTTATCCCTGGCTCGGGTCTGAGGGCTTGCACTTTAGAAAGCAGGAAAAGCAAGCGGGTGTCCCAATAACATCGGCTAGGGTATAACCCTGACATCAGAGGATTGGAAAGTGAGGCCACCCATGGTTCATGGCGGTCAATTGCAAGGAGCCTGGCATAAACGCCGTCGGCGCCTGGGGGACAGCGTACCCGGCTGTCTGCTCTTTATCGCCATTGTGATTGGCGGTTCGATTTGGGGCTACTTCAAGTTTGTGCACTGGCGGCCGCTCACCAGAGCTGGCCATAATCACACCACCTTTGACTACAAAAAGAACATACCGGCCTACCTTGAGTACGGACGTCGTATGCGTACCGGATTTTCTTTCCAGATCACGGCCATGTGCGACCAGAATCGCACCATCATCAATAACTATAAAAAGGGCGAATACAAAGGCCACAGTGACACTTTTGAGTCGGACTGCACTACGCTGTGTAACGCACTGCTCGATTCTATTCAGCAGTTCGACGGCCAACAGGTTCCTAACGTATTGGACAAAGCTCATAGTAAGATCGCCAACTGTCACCGTCTGGTCTTTGAGAGCATTCAGGCTCTGCGAGAAGCGGACGCCGCTGAAGGGGCAGACCATCAGCGCCTGATCAAGGAGGCTGAAAAGAAAGCGAAAGAGGCCTATACTCAGGGAATGGCCGGCGTTCGCGAATACAATGCCGTTTGGACCCGTACCTCCACTTAGGAACCGACGGCGTCCAACATCTTTGTGCTGGCACCGGCCAGCTGCTGAAAGGCCTGCCTCAAGAGCAGGCTTTTTTCATGCAGTTGCTGAGGATTCTCCAGCAATGTGTTCACTTGAGTGGCTATGTCCTGGGCGGTCAGGAAGTCCACCATTTCGGGCATAATCGCTCTCTCCATCAGTTGGTTGGGCTGAGCCAACAAACCCACTCGATGTTTTTGTTTGAGCAGTAACCGGCCCTTCAGGTGCGAGCCGCCCGGTAGCCAGTCCAGCAGTCCCAGCAGGCCGTGTACGGGGAGCACTTCCGGGCAGTTGAGGGGCACGATGGTCAGGCAGGGCACCCCCAGTGTGGCGGCCTCGGCCGTTTTGGTGCCAGGTAAGGATAGAGCCAGGACTGAGCTTGATTCTTGAAGCAGCGAATGCTCTCGTATAATGGGGATCTCCAGGCCCTCCCGGCAGAGGTAGCGGTCCCCCCGCAGTCGCCCGCGAGCGTGGTCCATGCGTGGATCAACGGGACGCTCCAGCAGGTGGTTGAGTCGCTCCAGGCTGAGAAAAGGTGAAAGCAAACATTGGAACCTGAGGTTGGGCCGGGTCAGGCGTAGAATTTCAGCCACCCGGCTGAACAGTGGAAGGGCGTGTCGAATTTCCTCATCCCGGCTGCCCGGTAAGAAGGTGATCAGTTCAAGGTCGCGCTCCGGGAGATGGGGCACCTGGAAATTGACTGAATCTACCACCAGGTCGCCGACTTCCAGGATCTTTTCCGGGGCCACCCGCCGCCGCCTCAAGCCGGCGCTGGACTGGGCATTGCGGCTAAAGTAGCCCACAAAAGCGCTGTCCCACCAGGGGCGAGCCCACAGGTAGCTCCAGCAGCGCCAGCCAAAACGACGCTGAAACAAGGCCGTGTACATCAGGTCGCCACCCAGGTGGATGAGTGGGGTGCCTGGCGGATAGCGGCGTCCTTCCCGCCAGAAGAGCGACCAGAGCGAGCTCTTAGGCCAGACCCGTTCCACTCCGGGATAGCTTTGTAGGACCCTGGCTTCCTGGCCGGTGGCGAAGGTGCAGGGGTAGAGAATGATGTCACAGCTCCAACCCCGACTCGCCACCTGCTCGGCCAGAGGCCGGATCCAGGCCACTTCGCCAGGGCTGTTGGCGGTGATGAGAAGCTTCACTGGAGGTCCGATCGGCTGATCTTCTGCTGCATGCTGGTGGTGGATCGCCCCTCGATCAGAGGTGTGACCAGCACTTCTCCGCCCCAACTGCGCACCAGTTCAGCTTCGGGCAACTGGTCGGGGCGATAATCACCGCCTTTCACATGGACGGCCGGACGAATCTGTGCCAGCAGGCGGAGCGGATCGGCTTCCTCAAAGAGAACCACGAAATCAACGCAGGCGAAGCCCGCCAGCATCTCGGCCCGATCGTCCTGGTTGACCAGAGGTCTGAGCGGACCTTTCAATCCCCGCACACTGGCGTCTGAGTTCAGGCCCACCACCAGCACCTCACCTTGTTGGCGAGCCCACTGCAGAGTGCGCAGATGACCTACATGCAGCAAATCAAAGCAACCGTTGGTAAAGACCACCCGCTTGCCGGTCAGTCGCGGTAGCAAAGCTTCAACCCCGATCACCTCACCCATGGAAGCTGGCCAAAATTTCTTCGGGATTGGCGGTGGCTGTACCCACCTTGCGCACCACTACCGCGGCCGCGTGACTGGCGGCCTCGATGGCCTGGGCCGGGCTGGCGCCAGCGGCCAAAGTCCAGGCCAGGGTCGAGAGCACGGTATCGCCCGCGCCGCTCACGTCGAAGACCTGACTGGCCAGGGCGGGTTGGTGATGAACAGCACCGTCTTTCTCAAAGAGTGACATCCCGTGCTCGCCTCGAGTGATCAGCACATGGCTGCCCGGAAGCTGGCGGCGCAACTCATTTCCAGCCTGAAGCAGACTGCTCAGTGGCAGGGCAGCGTGGCCTGAGGCCTGGGTGGCTTCCTTGGCGTTCAGAGTGACCAGGTCCGCGCCCTGGAAGCGCCCCAGGTTAACCGGCTTGGGGCCGCCGATGACCCGTTTGCCGGCCGCGTGGGCGCGCTGGAACAGGGACTTTACGAATTCCGGCTGAAACAGGCCTTTGTCGTAGTCGGAGAAAACAACCAGCTCGACCCGTGGCAATAATTCTTGGACGCGCTCCAGCAGTTGTGCCTGGAGTTCCGCGCTCAGCGGCTCGCGGCTCTCAAAATCGGCCCGCACCATTTGCTGGCTGTGGGCTACGATTCGCGTTTTGAGGGTGGTGGGTCGGTCTGGGTCGGCCAGCACACCACTCACATCGGCCCCTCCACGACGCAGCAACGCGCGCAGTTTTCGACCCGAGTCGTCTCGGCCCACCACTCCAACCTGGAAGCAGGGTACGCCCAGTTCTCGCAGGTTGGTGACCACGTTGGCGGCACCGCCCGGTGTATAGGTATAGCGTTGCACATCCACCACCGGGATAGGAGCCTCTGGAGAAATCCGGGTGACGCTGCCCCACACCCAGTGGTCAAGCATAAGATCGCCCACCACCATCACGGCCAGCTTGGGACAGCGGGCCAGACATTGGTGCAGCCAGGTATTCTTGGACATCAAATCTCCTCAGGAATCTGCAGATGGGCCGGCAGGCTGGGGAAAACCCCCGAGTTGCTGCGGCGCGGTCGTTGACCCACCTCTTCCAGAAAGTGCAGAACCTCTTCGGCGGTCTGACTCCAGGAGAACTGATTGAGGTGGGCTTCTAATTCTTCACTGGTGCGATTCGGCTTCTCCAGAGCGTCCATGATGGTCTTGGCGATATCCACCGAGTCCTTGGGATTGAACCAGAAGGGCATCGCCCCGCCGACTTCAGGCAAGGAGGCGGCTCGGGCGGCCGCCACCTTGGTACCACAGGCCAGCGCCTCGAGCAGGGGTAAGCCAAAACCCTCATAGAGGGATGGCATCACGAACAGGTCGGTGCGACGGTAGAGTTCCACCAGGTGAACATCATCCATCGGATCTAACCAGACCAAACGTGATTCGAGAGAGTCTGTAATTTCCTGGAGAGCGTGGGTCTTGCCCCAGATCTTATCCGTCCAGGGAGTGCTGGGACGTGGGCACAACAAGGCCAGTTGATGAGGGATTTGTTTCTCCATCAGGCTCATGGCCTCAAGCAGTCCGCGCAGGTTCTTGCGCGGCTCCAGAGTCCCAACATAGAGCAGGAATGGTTTATCGTGAAGGGCTTCAGGCAGCAGGTCCTTGCGGACCAGCGGACTGGGACTGAAGGTCTGGCGATCGGGAGCCCAGTAGACGACCTCCATCTCTTCAATGGGATAGCCCAGATAATGATGAATCTCCGCCCTGGAGAAGTTGCTGACGGTCATGACCGCGTCGGCATGACGCACGGCTTCGGCCATGCGGGCCTGATCGTCTTCGCGATGACGGGTTTGCGGATGAAAGTCGGTAAAGGGCGCCACGTCGTGCATCAAAGCCACGCGTGGACACTCCGGGTCCCAATCGATCCGGTTCCAGGGAAACCAGCAGACGGAGAGATCAGGGGCTTGATTGTAGAGGCATGTCGCCCAGCCGCGCTGAGCGTATTCTTTGAGAGAGCTGAGATGGCGCCGGCTTAAAGCCAGCAGGATGAATCGACTCGGATCCTCCTCCCACTGATTGAGGATTGCGCGCACGCAGCGGCCCATTCCGCGGGTGTCCCGGGTCAGGAAGGTGGCATCTACGCCAATCTTCAGGCTCAAGCTTGCAGGCCGATCAAAGCGAACTGGTCCACGTCCACCAACCCCAAATCGGTCAATTTCAGAGATGGGATCACCGGAAGGGCCAGAAAGGACAGAGACATGAACGGATTGGGGGCGCACCCCCCCAATTGGCGGGTCGCTTCGATCAGATCCAGGTTGATCTGAGCCACCTTTTCCAGTTCTTGATCGGAGAGCAGACCGGCGATGGGGAGGGGTAAGGCGGCCAGCACCTGGCCCTCGGCTACCACAACCCAGCCTCCCTGCATCTTTTCGATCTCACGGGCGGCCACCAGCATGTCCTGGTCGCTGCATCCGGCGATCACCAGATTGTGGCTATCGTGGGCCACCGTGGAAGCAATGGCTCCGCGTTTCAAGCCGAAGCCACGTACAAAGCCTAACCCGATGTTGCCGGTCGCGCGATGGCGCTCGATGACGGCCAGCTTGAGAACGTCCTGGGAGATGTCTGACTGGAGTTTGCCAGCCTGGCTGGTGAGTTGGGCCTGGCTCCGTCCAGTCACAATCTGGTGGGGGATGAGTTCAATCACGTGAACATGCTGGGTCTCGCCAGCGATCTCAAAGCTGCTCAGGCTCAGCTGGGGCAGACGAACGGTAGATGGGGGAGGGGCGACCTCGGTCGGCCTGCCATTCCAGGTCAGAACCCCCTTTTCGGCAACCCAGCGCCCGCCTTTCATGACCTTTTCCACGGTGACCGCTTCAAGGTCGCTGATGACGGCCAGGTCGGCCATGTAACCCGGCGCCAGAGCTCCCTGAAAATGAAGTTGAAAGTAGCGAGCGGCGTGGTAGCTGGCCATGGCGTAGGCACGGGCCGGATCACAGCCCAGGCCGATGGCCTTGCGGATACAGAAATCGATGTGTCCTTCTCGCAGCAGGTCGACCGGCTCGCGATCGTCGGTCACAAAGAAACAGCGGTGCGCGTTGACGGCGTCCACGGCCGGTAGCAGTGCCTGGATATCTCGAGTGACCGAACCTTCTCGTAGCATCAGGTGCATGCCCAGACGCAGCTTTTCGCGAGCTTCGGCGGCCGTGGTGCATTCGTGGTCAGACTGTACGCCCGCGGCCACGTAGGCGCACAGAGGCTGGCCGCTCAGCCGTGGCGCGTGACCGTCCACCGGCTGATCGCCGGTTTGCAAAACCTTTTTCAGGCACTCTGGGTCTCCGTGTAGCAGGCCGGGAAAGTTCATCATCTCGGCCAACCCCAGCAGCTTCGGATGTTTCAGGGCTGCCAGATCGGCCGCGCTCAGGCTGGCACCAGCGTTCTCCAGATGGGTGGCGGGTACACAGGAACTGCGCATCACCCACATATCCAGTGGTAGACCCTCGGCGCTATCCAGCAGAAACTGGATTCCCGGGGCTCCCAGCACGTTTGCAATCTCGTGGGGGTCGGTGACCACGCTGGTGGTGCCTCGCGGCACCACGGCTCGCGCAAACTGACGGGGAGTCATCATGGAGGACTCCAGGTGCATATGACCGTCGATGAATCCGGGCACGAGGGTGCGCCCCTCCAACTGGATCTCCTCCACTCCAGAATAACTGCCCAGACCGGCGATGCGGTCTCCGCAGATGGCAAGGTCCTGCTCAAGGAATTCGCCGGTAAACACGTTCAGCACCCGGGCCCCTTTGAGAACCAGGGGGGCCTTCTCTTGGCCCCGGGCTACAGCCAGCAAATGTTGCGCATCTTCGTAAGTGGGTCGGTTGTTCATGGCGGTGGCTTTGTGTGAGGAGCCAGGATTTCCTGGCCGGGGCGGGGTAGTCCTGAGCAGTGAAAAAGTGCAGGGGTTTGGCCGTTTTAGGACTGGCCGGGTTACTGGTTGGTTGCGGTCTGGATCCCAGACCCAAGGCTCTGCGCCGTGGAATCGATCAGGTGCGGAGCGTCCTGGCCGAGCCAAAGTTGCGCAGCCTGGCCGAAAAGGAAAGCAAGGGTCCGCTGGAGGATCGACTTGTGGACGCTCTCTTCTCGGCCAGTGGTCGCCTCTACTGGCCTCCCCGTCTGGCGGCCGAAGTCAATTTCAGCATCGCCGATCAGTCCCGGCTGCCGGGTCGGATCGCCTATTTGCGCGAACCTGAGCTTCCCTGGGCGGTAGTGGTGAAGGCGGATGCCAAGAATCACCGAATCTGGCTGCTGGGTTATGGAATGTCCCTGGCCGAACCTTTGCTCCAAGATTCGGTCTCGATCAATCCGTGAGGATGCCCAGAATTCACGGACTGGAGCTGGAAGACCTGAGCTCCTGTCCCGCCTGGTTGCGCGATGAGGCCACTGAAGTTCTGGTACGCGGTCTCAACCTCGCGGGCTGGCCTCGAGCGATTGCCCAGGTCTGGTTGCCCTGGTTGCAACGCTTGAACTTTCCGCGCATTATCGACTGTTGCTCCGGTTCCTCTGGTCCCATCGGCGGCATTTTACGCGAACATCCCCTGAAGGTCACGGTCACAGATCGCTATCCCAATCTTCAGGCCTGGCGGGCCCTGCAAGAGCGCTTCCCGGGTTGGGTGGAGTTTGAATCCTCGCCGGTTGATGCCCGTTGTCTACCTCCCGGGCTGCAGGGCGTGTGGAGTTTTTTCAATAGTTTTCATCACTTGACCCCGGCCGATGCGCGCAAGGTTTTGTCCGAAGCGGTCTACCGTCAGCAGCCCATCGCGATTTTTGAAGCCTTGCAGCGGCGCTGGACCCGCCTGCCCAGCGTATTGCTCATGCCCCTGCTGAGTTTAACCAGCATCCTCTGGGCGCGCCCTTTTCGTTGGCGGCGCCTCAATCCGCTGGTGGCCTTTCTACTGACCTTTGACGGTTGCATGTCCTGCTTTCGAGTCTACAGTCAGCAGGAGCTGGCGGAGATGGCCAGCCAGGCCGACCCGGAGGGTCGTTTCGATTGGAGCATCGGGTCTTTCCCCTTGGGTTGGACCGGTATGGATTGCCCTTATTTGCTGGGCTCTCCCAAGAGGTTTGTCGGGTTGTCCCCTGAGGCATAATAGCTTTCCAATATTTCTGGAGGAAACGGATGAACCTAGAGGTCTATATCGACGGAAAATACTACCCCAAAGAGCAGGCCCGCGTGTCGGTTTACGATCATGGTTTGCTTTATGGGGACGGCGTCTTCGAGGGAATCCGCGCCTACAGCGGCCGGGTCTTCCGCCTGGATGAACACCTTGAACGCCTCTATGCTTCGGCTCGTTCGGTGGCGATCGAGATTCCGATGAGCCTGCCAGAAATGCGCACCACCGTGCTGGAGACCCTGCGGCGCAACAACCTGCGTGATTCTTACATCCGTTTGATGGTCACCCGAGGAGTGGGCGATCTCGGATTGGACCCCCGCAAGTGCAACAAGGCCTCGGTGATCGTCATCACCGACACCATCAAGCTCTACCCGGCCGACGCTTACGAGCACGGATTGCGTATTATCATCGCCTCCACTCGTAAGAATTCTCCCGATTGCTTGAGTCCCCGCATCAAGTCGATGAACTACCTGAATAACATTCTCGCCAAGATTGAGGCCATCGGTGCCGGTGTGGCTGAGAGTTTGATGCTGGACAAAAACGGCTTCCTCACCGAGTGCACTTCGGAGAATATCTTTATCGTCAAGAACCGCACCTTGTATACGCCCACCTCGGTGGTCGGGATCCTCGAAGGAATCACGCGCAGCGTGGTGATGGAGCTCGCGCAACGGGCCGGCATTGAAGTCCAGATGGCTTTCCTGACGCCTCATGACCTCTATACCTCGGACGAGAGCTTTGTCACCGGCACGGGCGCCGAGATCCTGCCGGTGGTGGAAGTGGGTCAGCGCAAAATCGGCGACGGTAAGGTGGGTCCGATCACCAAGCAGCTGCTTGGGGCTTTCCGTGAACTGACGCAGCGCGAAGGCACTTTGATTTTCGAGGCCGATCCGGCCAACGTTTAAGTTGACACACAGAAGGCCTGTGCTATAATCAGGCCTGGCTTCGGGGCGTAGCGCAGCCTGGTAGCGCGCTTCGTTCGGGACGAAGAGGCCGGAGGTTCGAATCCTCTCGCCCCGACCATTCGAGGACTCTCATTTCGATGAGGGTCCTCACGTCTTTTCAGGGCCTTTTGCTCGCCCAGGCGTTGCTCTTCAGTCATTTTTCAGTTCCCACCGTCACACTCGTTCCATGACGACGGGTTCAGCCTTGCGCTTACACGATCGCTTCGCCCAAATGGCCGGGGCGCGCTGGACCAATTTGCAGGGCCAGGAATTGCCACAGAAACCGGTTCAGGTCAGCAGCGACGAAAGCTTCTGGAATGAACATCTGGATCTGGCTCGCGATCCCGCCCGCGGTCACAAGATCGACCCGGCCACGCTGGAGGAGGCTTCCGTCGCCGTTCACGCTGAGGCCAGCGGAGTGCTTCGTGATGTACGGCGAGAAAGCACGGGACATTCCGAGTTTACGGATTGGAACAGTCGCTGCTGGGATGTGAAAAGTCCGATTTCCCCACCTGCTGACAAGCAGTGGTGGGTCTTCGACCCCGACCACGAGGCCGAGGTTGTGCAACAAGAAGTGGCCGGCGACGAAGGCGTGTTGCTCAACCTGACTCGTTGTAACTCGAAGGACGCCGAGGCTTTGCGTCAGACCTTGCTGGAGCGCCTGCAGCCTTGGGAATCCAATAAGGTCCTGGTCCTTTCAGCCACTTCCTCGGGTTTGAATCCATAGAGTTCCATTAATTCCTGACCAGGGCCAGAAGCACCGAAACGGTCCAGGCTCAGAACTTCGTCCGCCCAGCGATGCCAACCCAGGCTTGAGGCGGCTTCCACCGCCAGCCTGGGTCCCTGGCCCAGCACCTGCGCCTGATACTCAGGGCCCTGGCTTTCGAACAGCTCCCAGCAGGGCATGCTGACCACGCGAACAGGCCCCTCCAACAGTCGGGCAGCAGCCAAACACAGGTGGACTTCCGAACCTGTCGCCAGCAGGGTCGGGCTCCCTGGGGGTCCATCTTGAACCACATATGCGCCCAGTTCCACCTGGGGGGTGAGGGGCAGCAGAGGCAAAGTCTGGCGGCTCAAGATCAGGCCGCTGGGTCCATCTCGTCGGGCCAATGCCAGGGCCCAGGCCTGGGCGGTTTCTTGTGCGTCGGCAGGGCGTAACACCCAGAAGTTCGGGAGGGCCCGAAGGGTGGCCAGTTGCTCGACGGGCTGGTGAGTCGGGCCGTCTTCCCCCAGTGCCAGGCTGTCGTGGGTCCAGACGCAGATGAGTCCGAGCCGGGCTAGGGCGGCGAGCCGTAGCGAGGGTTTCATCTGGTCGGAGAAGGCGAAATAGGTTGAGCAAAAAGGAATCAGTCCGCCGTGAGCGGCCACTCCGTTACCGAACGCGGCCATGGCTCCCTCGCGCACTCCGAAGTGGATGCCGCCAGGAATTTTGGTGTTGGTGGACCCGGCCAGGTCGGCCGACCCTCCCACCAGTTGGTCCAGTTTCAGGCTTTGCAATACAAGTCCGGAGGCCACTCGGGTGGCCAGCGGGCGATCCCAGGCAGGGGGCGGGGGTAGCTTGGGAGGCCCGTGGAAAACCGACCAGCGCTCCTTCAGCCCGGAGGCTTCCAGCCGGGCCTGCCAATTCTGGCTGAGTTCGCGTCCGCGCTCTTGAAAGTGTTCCCTCAAGTCAATCGGGATTTGATAGAGCTGCTCTGGATCCAGTCCCAAGATCTGCTTGGTGACACGAATCTCTTCGGGAGCGAAGGCAGGACTGTGGGCCTCGCTCAGGCCCTGCATGCTGGGGGCGGGGTAGCCGATGATTGTGCGCACGCAGATCAGGCTGGGGCGTGGATCTCCCTGAGCGGCTCGGGTGGCTGCCTCCAGGGCCTGTAGATCTTCTCCGTCGGCAAAAAGAACTTGCCAGCCGTAGGCCTGGTAGCGGGCGGCCACATCCTCGCTAAAGGACTGGGAGCATGGCCCATCGATGGTGACTTGATTGTCGTCATAGAATACGATCAGCTTGCCCAAGCCCAGATGTCCGGCCAACGAGCTGGCTTCGGCACTGACCCCTTCCATCAGGTCGCCATCCGAGCAGAGTACGTAGGTGAAATGGTCCACCAGCTCCGCCCCGAATTCTTCGCTCAGGCGCCGTTCAGCCCAGGCCATGCCCACCGCCGAGGCCAGCCCTTGGCCGAGCGGACCGGTTGAGAAGTCCACTCCGGGCGTCATCCAACTCTCCGGATGTCCCGGGGTGCGGCTGCCCGGTCGACGAAATTGGCGCAGGTCCTCCAGGCTGAGATCGAAGCCACAAAGGTGCAGCAATCCGTAAAGCAGCACGCAGGCGTGGCCGTTGGACATGACCAGGCGGTCGCGCTCGGGCCAGTCGGGAACTCCTGGATCAAAGCGCAAGATTCGCGAGTAAAGTAACCAGCCTAAAGGAGCAAGGGCCAGCGCCGTGCCGCTGTGGCCACTCCCCGAATCTGCCTGGCGCGGCAAATCCAGCGAGAGTCCTCGAAGGCAGGCAATGGCCAGGCGATCTTGCTCGCTCAAACCTGCACTTCTCCGCACCATTCCACCAGTCGCCGCAGAGACTCCAGCTGTTCAGGCGTGGCTGCCGCAAAGGTGCTGGAGGTGAGCAGCTCATCCAGCTTATCTTGCACCCGCTCCAGCCCCAAAATAGCCTGCTGGCTGAGTAGCCAGGCCTGACCCTGGGACTGCCAGGGACTGAAGAAGTTTCCGTTCCAGAATTCCTCAACCGAAGTCGCGCAGGAGCCTGGGGGCACGTCTCCTTCCAGAAGAGGAAAGTGGTCGAACAACTGGCTGGCGTGCAGCCAGTGGTTGCCCAGTTCCTGATGAGTTTCGACAAATTTGCGCAAAACCGCCCGGTCCACGGCCTCTCCAGGCAGGCGTAGGACCTGATAGCCGCGCTCGGGGGATTCCAGCCAGCGCTTCAGTTCCTGGTGGTGATTGCGGGCAAAACGGCTGACCGAAAAATTCCCCAGGTGCTGCAGCCGCTCACTCCAGAGGCGAGAGCAGAGCAGCACCGACAAACCGGCACAACGCACGATATGCTCACCCGGGGAAGTCCCGTGAAGAGCCGCATAGGCACTATCATCGGCTAAACACCAGTTGAAGCCCAGGGGCTGCAAGACGCGTGCAAGTTCATGGCCGAAACCCAGCTGAGGCGGAGCGAAGCCCGAGGGACGCCACTCTGGATGCAGCAGCTGCTGCAGCATTCGCATGTTGCGTCGCACCTGACGGAAAGCCACGCTTTCCGGGACCAGGGGCAGAATGGCGTGGTGCGAGGCCGTGCCGCACAGCTCCACTTTGCCAAAGTCGTAGAGCTCGCGCAGAGCCTGCAGGCCGGCTTCCCAGCCCTGGTCCAACCAATGTTGCAGCAACCAGCTGTTGATGCATAACGTCAGAGCTGAAAACGGCCACTTGAGCAGATCCTGCAAGAACGGCAGGTGGCGCTCCCGATAGAGTTCTTCCATTCGCTGGGGCGCCGTTGTGACAGGCAGCGATAAATCAACCACTAAGGCCAGATGAACCACGAGCGTTCCCTTTGCAGCAAGAGCTTAAGAACCTGCCCCCGAAGTGTACGGCGTGATTCTGGTCTTCCACAAGCCCTATGGGGTGATGAGTCAATACAAGCCTGTGCCGGGCAAGCACACCCTGCTTGAGTTCCCGGCCTTAAGGGGAGGCACAGCGGTGGGAAGACTGGACGAGGATAGCGAGGGGCTGCTGGTTGTTTCCGACCTGGGCTGGGTTCATGCTCTTCTGACCCAGCCAGGCCAGATTGAAAAGACCTACCGGGCCCAGGTCGAGCGCATTCCGGATGAGACCGCACTGCAAAGCTTGCGCAAGGGCGTTTCATTTGGAGGCTCTGTGAGCAGGCCGGCCCGGGCCCGGCTTGTGCCAGATCTGGTTCTGCCCGACCGCGATCCTCCTATTCGGCATCGTTTGAATGTGCCCACCATCTGGTTGGAGTTGAGCCTGCGCGAAGGCAAGAATCGCCAGGTCCGGCGCATGACGGCGGCGGTCGGCCACCCAACCCTTCGACTCTTACGGGTGTCGGTGGGCGCTCTCCAGCTGGGGGAGTTGCCGGCTGGAGAAGCCAGGGAACTGACCAAAGCCGAGGCCGAATGGCTCAGGCGGGGAGGTAGGTGACGGGCAGCCTGACCGTAAAAGTTGTGCCTTGATTCTCCTGGCTCTCTACCCCCACGCTTCCCCCCAACAGCTCCACGAAGCGCTTGACGATGGCCAGTCCTAAGCCCGTACCGCCGTATTTGCGGGTGGTGGACTGGTCGGCCTGGGCAAACTCCTCGAAAATCCTTTCACACTGCTCGGCACTCATGCCAATCCCGTTGTCGCGGACCGAGATCTTCAACATCTCCTCTGAGACCTCGGCGCTGACTTCGATTTGACCGTCCTGAGTGAACTTGGCCGAGTTGCTGATCAGGTTGAGGAGCACTTGCTTGAGCTTGGCCCGGTCCTGGAAAATTTCGTCGGTTCCTTGGTAATTGCACTGGTAGGTGTTGTTTTTCTCGCGCACCAGGGGAACCACCACTTGAGAGACCTCGGCCAACAGATCAAGCAAAATGATGTTTTCGGCGTCAACCGACATTTTGTCCGCTTCGATTTTGGAGAGGTCCAGAATGCTGTTGATGAGGGCCAGCAGATCCTTGCC
This sequence comes from bacterium, assembly GCA_018266105.1. Taxonomy (GTDB): domain Bacteria; phylum Vulcanimicrobiota; class Xenobia; order Xenobiales; family JADMJV01; genus JADMJV01. Next base: position 69,922 of record JAFEBA010000039.1, read on the forward strand.
CGAACGTCTCACCACGCCCAGGTCTTCGGCCCATTGAGTTTTTCCTTCGTCGCCCACTTCGGCGATGAGCATTTCGCTGTAGCCGATGATGGCGTTCAGCGGAGTGCGCAACTCGTGGGTCATGTTGGCCAGAAAGCGGCTTTTGGCGCGGTATGCTGCCAGTGCTTCATCGCGGGCCGCCTCCAGATCCAGCAATGTGGTCTCCAGCGAGGCTGCCATGTGGTCGAAGGTGTCGCCCAAATCGCCAATTTCGTCTCCCCTGCGTAAATGCACGCGAACCGTGCGTTCCCCCTCGGCCAGGGCGCGGGCAGCTCGGGTCAGGCGGCGCAGAGGTTTGAGCAGGCGCTCGGCCACCAGAAAGCCGATGGTCGCCACCAGCAAAGACAGACCCAGGCTGACGCTGAGGGCGGAGCGTTCGGCCAGATGCTTGGGGGCGGTAATGATATCCCGGTTGGTCTGCACCAGCACCATAAACTCGGTGCCCGGGACGGGTTGCCAGGCGCCCACCACGGTATGTCCGTCGAAGTCCTGATATCCATCCAGCGAGTGGCCGGGCTGCTTGAAATCGCCTGTGCAGGGCAGATGTTGGCGGAATCTAGAGCGTTCGAGTTTGCGATTGGCCGACAGCATCCAGCCCTGATTGGTCACCAGAAAGACGTCCACCGGAATGCTGTTGGCTTCGGTCGGAAAGAGTAGATGGGCATCGCTCACGGCAATGCGACAGGCCAGCGCTCCCTGAGAATCGCCTTCCCCACGTACGGCCGAAACCAGCCACATGGTGGGAAATCCCACCGCCAGTTGAGTCGAGTCGATATGTTCGGGAGCTGGCCGGACTGCGGCATAGATACTGGTGTAGCCGGACCCACGTTCTTCCATGAGCCGCGAAACCTTGTCCACCTGACCATTTTCCACCGCCCGGGAAAAGCCATCACCATTGTCGGTCAGAATCAGGCGGCCAGAACGATCGACCAGGCAGACTTCGGTGAACCAGCGCGAACTCTCGTCGCAGAGATGGATGACTCCGTTGAGACGGTAGAGTGAGAGGAAGTATTCGTCGCTATCCTGACGGTTGGCGGCCGAGAGCTGGTTGATCTGACTCAAATTTTGTACCACATCGGTGGAGCGCGCGATCGCCTCGGCGGTGGCCTTTTGTTCCTGCAGCCATAACTGCACCTGAAAGGCTGAGGATTGCGCCACCGAATCGAGCAGGTTGATGGTGGAGGTTTCCACCTGGTTGCCCATGCTGACGTAAGACTGCAGACCCATGAAGAGGGTTGGAAACAGGCATGACAGCACCACCAGGGCAATCAGCTTGGTTGAGAACATCAAGCGCGGACGCTTCAATGCTCCACTCCAGGAAACGGTTCTGGTCGAATTGGCAGTTCCGAGCTCCAGACGACCTGGGCGCGTCCGTTTCGGAGCCGCCCAATGCGAATGGCTCGCCAGCAGTAAAGATTTTTGGGGTCGTAACGGATCAGGCCGCCAGGGGAGTCCAGGATCAGGGCTCGGGTGGCCTGTCGCAAGGCGGCCGGTTCGGGGCGTCCGCAACGCACCAGTGCCTGGGCGAAGGCCATGACCTGGGTATAGGCGGTCTCGCAGGGATCGTCGACCACCCGTTGACTACCGAAGCGGGTCTGGAAGGCCGCACAGAACCGGACGTTTTGCGGTGAGCGCAAAGACATGTAGTAAGCCCAGCAAGTCAGGTGGCCATCGGTCAGATCTCCGAGCTGAACGGTCTGAGACTCGCTGAGGGAGAGTGACATAATCGGCGCGCTCGCTCCAGAGTCTTTATAGGCTTGAAAGAAGGCTCTCTGGCTATCGCCATTGATCGTGTTGAGCACGGCCGTGCAGCCACTGCTTTTGATTTCACCCACGATTGAGGCGAAGTCCTTGGATCCGCGGGGTCGGTAGCGTTCCCCCACGATCTTCCCACCGTGGGCGCCTAGATAGCGGCGGCAAAGCTGATTGGTGGCTCGTGGATAGAGGTAGTCCGAACCCACCAGAAAGATTCGCGGCGGACCTTCATTGCTGAGGTAGCGCAAGGCCGGGAAGAGCTGCTGATTGGCGGTCAGACCCGAGTAGATGGCGGCCGGGGAACTCTCCAGTCCCTCGAATTGGACCGGATAATAGAGCAAGCCTCGGCGAGGCTCAAGGACTTTGAGCACGGCCTTGCGCGAGTCGCTGGTCCAGCAGCCGAAAATGACCTTGACCCCGTGATGGTCGAACAAGTCAGCCGCTTGTTGGGCGAATTGCTGCGGCGACGAGGCTCCGTCGGCCACCACGGGTTGAAGCCGTAAACGCTTTTCTGAAGCCAGCGTGAGTCCGCTCTGATTGATCTGGTCGATGGCCAGCAGAGTCGCTTCCTGGAGCGGTTGTTCATTGGCGGCCATGCTGCCGCTGCTGGAGAACAACACACCCACTTTGACGGGCTCTTCTGGCAAAACCTGGGCCCGGGTCCAGATGCTTAAGGAGAACCAGATGGAGAGGAGCAGGCCCAGGCTGAATAAGCGCAGACCGGCCCGCGCCTTGAAATAGCGCTTGATGTTTGCTCTCGATCGGCCTGCTTGCATTCCCCCGAAGCTTCTCCCGCCGATCGACTGCTCCTATTGGAGCGGATTTTTACCGAATCTGCAGAATGGCGCGGCATGATCGAGCCCAAACTGCTGCTGGTGGATGACAATAAGGAGAATTTGACCTGGTTGGCTCGTCGCTTGCGCCGCGACGGCTACCAGATCGCGCTGGCCGAAAGTGGTTCTATGGCTCTGGAGATTCTGGATATGGAACCCATCACGGTGGTTCTGCTCGATCTGCAGATGCCGGACATGGACGGCTTTCAAGTCCTGAAAGAGATTCGCAAGACCCACGGTCTCCATGAATTGCCTGTCTTTATGGTTTCGGCCAACACCGATACCGCCTCCAAGGTTGAGGGGTTGGAGCTGGGGGCCAATGACTACATTCCCAAACCGGTGGAATACGATTTTTTGCTGGCCAAGCTGAAGTCGCTTCTGAAAGTGCGCGAATCGGGTAACCTCAGTGAGGGGGTGGCCCGTCCGGCTTCTAGCCTGCAACCTGGCCAGATGGTGCAGCAGTATCGCCTCAAGTGCCTGCTGGGCGAGGGAGGGATGGGAAAAGTCTTTCGCGCCACCGACGAAAAGTTGCTGCGCGACGTGGCCATCAAGGTGATCAGTGGCGAGCTGAAGCGTGAAGCTCAACTGCGCCTGGTGACCGAGGCTCGAGCCGTGGCTCGGGTGAGTCACCCCAATGTGGTCACAATCTTTGAAATCGGCGATCTTCCCTGTCCCTATCTGGTGATGGAACTGGTCGAGGGAATGGAACTCGACGACTACACTCGGGGCAAAGCGCTGGAGGTCAAACAGGCCGTCAGTCTGGTGCGGCAAATTGCCGAGGCCCTGGCGGCGGTGCACGAACGCGGCATCTTGCACCGTGATCTGAAGCCGGGCAACATCATGGTGTGCCCGGATGGCCGCGTGAAGGTTATGGATTTTGGGCTGGCCAAAATCGAGGATTTGAATGAAAAGTTGACCAAAACCGGGGATGTTTGGGGCACTCCTCAGTATATGTCCCCGGAGCATTTCGACCCGTGCTTAGGGTCGGTGGATGCCTCCAGCGACCAGTTTGCCCTGTCCGTCATCTTTTACCACCTGCTCACGGGGCAACTGCCGTTCCGCTCCCTCGCCATGGCTGCGCTGGTTTTCGAGATCATGAGCAAGAGCCCCAAATCTCCCTGTGAGCTCAATCCACAGGTTCCAACCGAGCTTGCCGAAATCTGTCTGCGAGGCCTGTCCAAGCAAAAGGCTGATCGCTACCCCAGCGTGGCCGACATGGCCCGCGAGCTGAGCAAGTTTTAGCGTTTGTAATCTCCCGACTTGCCGCCGGTTTTTTCTAAGAGCTGAATCGGGCCAATCACGATCCCTTTGTCCAGGCTCTTCAACATATCGTAAAGGGTGAGGCAAGCCACCGAGACCGAAGTCAGGGCTTCCATCTCCACGCCTGTGCGCTCGGTGCACCGAACCGTGGCTAGAACCTCAATTCGATCCGGAGGGTGGGGTAGGATGTCCAGGCTGACGCCCGAGAGCCGAAGCGGGTGGCAGAGGGGAATCAGATCGCTGGTCTTTTTGGCTGCCGCGATTCCGGCCACCCGGGCCACGGCCGCAGCGTCGCCTTTATCTAGCGAACCTTCGCGGAATCTCTGCAGCGTTTCCGGTTGCATGCTCAGCCAGCCCTGGGCCAGGGCCTGGCGGGCGGTTTCGCTCTTGGCGGAAACGTCCACCATATGAGCCTCTCCGCGTTCGTTCCAATGGATCAAGTGGAGCTCTCCCAAAGCACCTGGCCGGTCTGGCTGAAATCATAGTCGCTCAGGTGCTGTGGAGCTTCGTTCTTGAAGCGACTGGAGCGGACGACCTGCACCAGTCCGGCCACCGGGTAGCGCGCGAAGAAGCGTTTAGGAATCAACAGATCCAGGCGTTCCTTGACGCAGGGCACGAAGTCCAGCCGCAAGGTGCGGGCAGCGGTGGAGATGCCTGGGCCGCAGTCGACCGCCTGGCTGGATACGGCCGCGGCCACGGCCATATGGGTTTTGACCTCGCGCGGAAAGCCACCCACTTTCTCCGGATCCAGGCCGAGCCGGCGCAGGTGCCAGTCCAGTAGAACGCGCGTGCCGCTCCCTTTCTGGCGATTGATGAAGCGTAGTTCGGGCCGGCCCAGATCGCCCAGGCCCTCGATCTTCAGCGGGTTGCCCGGCGCTACGATCAGACCCAGATCCCGACTGCACAGGTTCATCAGCACCATCGGTTCAGGCAGGCTGGTGAGGAAAGGCACGTTGTATTCACCGGTTTCCTCGTCAAAGAGGTGGATGGCGGCAGCGTGACAGAGGCCGGCCTTGATGGCCTGCAGCCCTTTCATTCCGCCGGTGGCGGCCGTGTGTAAAGTCAGATCGGGAAAGCTGGTGCGCATTAAGCTGCGCAGCAGGTCAAAGCAAATGTCGTGGGTTCCCAGCACCAACACGTTGTTGTGCAGGGCTCTCTGTGGGCTCAGCATGCGGACTGAGACGTTGGTTCGAGCCGGCAATTCTTCTACGTCTGAATTGACTCGAAAGAGTCCTGAGGCCCGCACCAGCGACATGAGGGTGGACGCGCCGCCGACTTCCGGGACTGCCACCAGGCGCTCGTCCACCCAGCCCATTTTGACTCGCACGAACTCCTCGCTGCCGGAATACTTACGCTTGAAAGGCACGGCCAGGGTGGCCTGAACCCGCGGCAGATCATCCTGCGACAGGGAGGGCCCCAGCATTTGCTCCAGCACGGGTCGGGCAAAGGACTCGAAGCCAGCGAAAACGCCGACTGGATGGAAGGGCAGGCCGATCACCGGCTTGGCCGCAACCACCCCCAACACCAGGCTTTGACAGGGATTGAGTGCCACTCCGTGCAGAATGCGCTCACCCAGGTCGCTGACCAGGCGGGATACGAGTTCAGTTCCGTGCGAAGGTCCGGCCACAACCAGGACCAGGTCGGCGTTTTGAGCGGCCTCTTTGAGCGAATGACCGGCCTGTTCCAGGCGTTCCGGAGCGATGGTCTGGACTCGGGCGATGGCCCCCAGTTCCTGAACCAGACCGCTCAGGGTCAGGCTGTTGGAGTCGATCATCTGGCCCACCTGCGGTTTGCTGCCGGCCGGCACCAGGTGATTGCCCAAGGAGAGAATGGCCACCACCGGTTGCTGATATACGTCCAGCGTTTCCACTCCGGCTGCCGCCAGCGCTCCCATATCGACAGGCTGAATCTTGTGGTCCTTGGAGATCACGACTTCGTTTTGAGCCACGTCTTCGCCAGCCGGACGCACATTGCGCCAGGGGTTGGAGGGGCGGGTCAGGCAGACCGTGCCACGGTTGGTGGCTTCCAGTTCGGATAGCGGCACAACTGCGTCAAATCCCTCGGGCACCGGAGCGCCCATTTCCACGAAGGCGCTACCCGAGGTAATCGAGAGTTCCACCGGGTTGTCACGAGTGGCCGTGAAGGTTTCGGCCGAACGCACCAGCAGTCCATCGATGGCGGCCGAATAATAGTGAGGTGAATCCATGGCCGCGCTGACGGAGCGACTGGTAATTCGCTTGAGAGCCTGAGCCAGTTGAATGGTCTCGTGCTCGGGGCGCCGCAGAGCTTTGTGGAATTCAAGCTCCGAAAGGAATCGATCCAGGGCCTCTTCGGCTGGCCATTCCTGCAGCCCCAGTTCGCTTGAGTCCATCACGCTCTCAGGCATCCAGTGCCTCCTTGAGCAAACGCATCACTTCGGCCGCGTTGGCTCTGCCTTTGCTTTGCTTCATGACCTGACCTACCAGTTGATTAAGGGCTTTTTCTTTGCCGGCTTTGTATTCGGCAATGGGTCCCGGGTTGGCCTGAAGGGTCTGGTCGACCATCTGCTTGAGCTCCTCGCCTCCGCTGATGGATCCCAGTCCCAGTTTTTCAATCCACTCCTCGGTCTGGCCGCCCTCCTCGAAGAGTTTTTCCAGCACCTGACGAGCGCCCTGCCGATTGACCTTGGATTGAGACAACTGCTGGATGATCTGCACCAGCCCGCCAGGACTGAGGCGGCTCTCGGCCAGCGGAATGCCTCGATCTTGAGACAGGCGAGCCACCTCGTTGGCCAGCCAGTTGCTGACCTCCTTGGCTTCCGCCCCCAGGCTCAGGCACTGCTCAAAGAAGTCCGACAGGGCTCGGCTTTGCACCATCAGTCCGGCATCGTAGGGGCTCAGGCCGCCCTGCATGTAGCGCTGGGCCCGCTGACGGGGTAACTCCACCAGATTCTTCTCGATCTGAGAGAGCCACTCGGCTGAAATCTCCAGCGGGGGCAGGTCGGGCTCGGGAAAATATCGATAGTCGTGGGCGTCTTCCTTGCTGCGCATAGAAATGGTGAGCTTGCGAGCCTCATCCCACCCTCGGGTTTCCTGGACGATCTTGCCGCCTTCCTGAATGACCTTGATCTGGCGGGCAATCTCGTAGTCCACCGCGTCGCGCACGGATTTAAACGAGTTCATGTTTTTGATTTCGGTTTTCGTCCCGAATTCTTGCTGGCCTACTGGTCTCACCGAGATGTTGGCGTCGCAGCGCATCGAGCCTTCTTCCATGCGGCAGTCACTGATGCCAAGCCAGACCAGAATTTCGCGCATTTTTTGCAGGTAAGCACTGGCCTCGTCGGCGCTGCGGATTTCAGGTTCCGAGACGATTTCCATCAAGGGCACTCCGGCTCGATTGTAGTCCACCAGGCTCAATTCGGAAGAGGCCAGCCGGTCGGGCACCAGTTCTCCATTGGCGGCTCGCTTGAAGTGGATGGACTTGCCAGTGTCCTCCTCCAGGTGGATGCGCGTGATGTTGATGGTCTTCTCGGGTTCGCCCAGTTCCGAAATGAACAGCCGACCGTGGGCCGCTAGAGGCTGGTCGTACTGGGAAGTCTGAAAATCTTTGGGCATGTCCGGATAGAAGTAGTTCTTGCGGTCGAATTTGGACAGGGCCGGCACCCGACATTCCAGTGCCCTGGCTGCCAGCAGGTGGAGCTCCACCGCGCGCTGGTTGACGCGCGGCAGGCTGCCGGGCAGTCCCAGGCAGATGGGGCACACCAGGGAGTTGGGGGGCGCCCCGAATTGATTGGCACAACTGCAAAAGAGTTTGCTGTTGGTGGCCAACTCCACGTGGACTTCCAGACCGATGACGGCTTCGTACTGCACAGTGACACTCCCGAGGGCGGCGATTTGGGGCCGAACTTCCCTCCGACTCAGGGGTTCCCTGCTATTCGATCACCTCGTAGAGGCCGTTGCGGCGCTTGGGGTCGCGACCCGAATCGCGAATCATCTGGCGCAAGGACTCTTCGGTCAGGCCCACCGGCGTGTCACAACCAGCCATGTGGGTGATTCGTTCATCCACCACCGTGCCGTCAAAGTCATCCGCTCCGAAAAACTGAGCGCGGCGCGCGTTTTCCAGGCCACTCATAATCCAGTAGGCCTTGATGTGGTCGAAGTTGTCCAGCATCAGACGACCCAACGCCGTCTGGCGCACCACCTCGTCACCGCTGCGCAGGGGTAGCTTCTTGAGGGGGGTATTGTCCGGGTGAAAGCGCAGCGGGATGAAGGCCAGAAAGCCGCCATGCTGGTCTTGCAGTTCGCGCAGGCGCACCATATGTTGAATTCGCTCTTCATCGGTTTCGATGTGTCCATAGAGCATGGTGGCGCTGGTGCGAATCCCGAGCTTGTGGGCGATGCCGTGAATCTCCAGCCAGCGATCCGGGCCCATCTTGTCGCGGTAGAGCTTTTGATGGATGCGGTCGGTCAAGACCTCGGCGCCGCCGCCCGGCAGAGATTGCAGGCCGTGCTCGCGCAAGTCTTCCAGCACCCACTCCACGCTCTTGTTGGCCAGTTGCGCAAAATAGTCGATTTCGACAGCCGTAAAAGCCTTGAGATGGGCGTGAGGATACTCCTCACGCAGGCTGCTCAGGAGCTTGGGGTAGTATTCGTAAGGGTAGTCTGGATGCAGGCCGCCCACGATGTGAATCTCAGGCTCGGGCACGTTCTTCATGATGGAGACGCGTTCAAGCATCTCTTGCATGGACATCTCATAGCCGCCCTCCTGGCCGCGTTTGCGGGCGAAGGCGCAAAACATGCACGACAGCGTGCAGAGGTTTGAGTAGTTCAGGTGCATATTGACGATATAGGTGGTGCGAGCACCGTAGCGCCGTTCGCGCTGTTTGTTGGCCAGAGCTCCCACCCACTCCAAATCCGGCTCTTGATAAAGAGCCAGGCCCTCAGCCGGGCTCAGCCGTTGGCCGTGCTCGACTTTTTCTTCAATTTTTTCTCGTAATGATGCTGTAATTGTAGCCATGCTGGACTCCGAACTCGAACTTGTCCCCAAGTGTTCCTACCCAGCTGCGGAAAATGGCAATCATGCTGTTCCTGCGATATGCTGATTTTGGGGGAGGTTGATATGATCGAACCGCTGTTGCTGACAATCGCTGTCGTAACTGTTCCTTTTGGGCTTTATCTGGCTTTCGATCGCAAGAAAACCGATCACCGCCTGCAAAAGCGTATCAATCGCCACGAGCGCACCCGCCAGGCCTTGCAGCGCCTGAGTCAGCAAGAAGAACACTGGAATTTAGGTCATTTGCGCTTCGAGTTGCGCCAGAACTATCGGAGTATTCAGAAATTGCGTCTGGCCGGTGATTGGGACGGTCTGCTTGCGAATGTCTCCAGCGGGCCGCTGCAAGAGTGGCGCCAGGAGTGGGAGCGTCGTGAGCGGGCCGGAGTGCGCTGGGTCCTGGACCCTCTCGAAATCGTAGATGTGCAGCCGGTCAATCTACAGAATCGCCCGGGTTTCGAGAAAGATTTCGTGACCGTGGAAGTCGAGACTCGGCGACGCGACTTCGTGCGCGGCCCGGAGGGTTGTTTCCAGGAGGGCTCGGGCGCCATGGGCGAGACCCCCGACCACATCCCGATTGAACTTTACAAGGAATACTGGACTTTCAATCGGCGCGCTGACGGCTGGACGCTGGTGCGCACCGATCGCACTTTCCCGGAGAACCTGGCCTTCATCGAAGATGAAGAGCCCGCCGTGGCCATTTAGCGGGGGCGTTGAAAGCTCCATTCTCGCCAGCTCAGCTTGAGGTTTAATCCCAACGCTTCGTATTGGGCCTGTTTCAGATCCATGGGGGACAGGGGTCGGTAGCCCGGGATTTCGCTCAAGCTGACCGGCCATTGTTGACTCAGGCCGTGTTCCTCCAGCACCGCCGTCAGCAGGTGTGCGAAGGCCTCAGCCTGACGAACTTTTTCGAACAGGTCGCGGCAGCCCGCCTGGGGAGCGATGAAGGGACTGCGGAGCACGCCGTGGCGCCCACAGAACCAGTCCCAATCGGGGTTGGTATCCGGGCCGGGCAGGGCAAAGGCTTCGCCCGAGCGGGTGCGCTCCAGCGCAGTCATGAAGTCATTGCGAAAGAGTCGTTGCTCTCGCTGCCTCAGGCCGGGCAGGCTCAACCAGCCCGGCTCGGTGTGGGCGGGAACGGGCAGGGCCAGGGCGGCTTCCAGGGCCTCGACGTATTGTTGGGGCTGGAGTTGATTGTTCTCTAACTGCTGGCGCAAACCTCGGCATTGTTCAGGGCTGAGCTCATCCCATTTGATCTGACTCAGGACCCTTTCACGCGTTTGCAGTTGTTCGGCCAGCTGGCTCAGGTCGGGCAAATGGGCCCGTTGACGCGCTTCTTCAAACTGCAGGTCATAGCGAGAGGTTGGCTGGATGACCCATAGCCCGTAGGTCGCCAGCGAGGCGGCCAGCAGGATCAGAGCGCGCTTCAGGGCACCACCAGCGAGCCGGCGTCATTGCTTTGCAATTGGTGCAGCAGGTGCTGATGAGTCTGGTAGACCACCACCCGCAGGCCTTTTTGGGGCTGGAGCAGGGCGGGCGGCAAGGCTTCCAGCGAAGGGGTGAGCAGGACCGAAGGTTTTCCCCAGGCCAGAGCTGCTCCCACTTCGACCCAGATGCCAGACGGTCGAGAGCGACCATCGTAGAGGTAAAACACGCAGCTGCGAGCGTTTTTCAAGGCGGCCAGATCCTGGGCCAGGGCTTTGGCCGGGCTGTCGAAGTCGGCCGGTCGGGCCACGTTGAGGGCCTCGCAGTAAGGAGCGCTGCTGCCTCCGACCCGCACCATGGCTTCTTTGATGGCCTGTAGATGCAGACGGGCTTCGCCGTATTCGAAGTTATTGAGATTGGACATCAGGCTGCCAATAAAGCTGTCGTTTGGCTTGTCCAGAGTGACCGGGGTTTCTTTGGCTGACCCGAACCGGGTGACCGTATCGTTGGGGCCGGGGATCAGCACCTGGCCCGGCCGTACTTTGTCCGCCTGGCGCAGGAAGTAGGGCAGCTGGCTACGCTCAAGCACTAGATAGACGGCGTTCTTGTTGAGGGCCAGGGCGGCCCCGGCCGCCAGCAAGCCATCGTCGGCTTGAGGATGGTCCAGCTGCAGGCCGAGCCACTGGCTGTTGTTTAATCGCTCCAGAGAGAAGCCGTCTTCGACTTCCACCCCGTCCAGCCAGAAGCGATTGTACAGCCCGCCCCGGGCCTCTTCCACCAGCTGCCCCAGGCTGAGGGGTTCGGCTGCAACCAGCAGCGTCAGCAGCCAGACCAGGACCAGAGCCGGAAAGGCTCTGGCTACCAGTTGCGCCGGGCGCCTAAATAGCATCTCGAGAAATAGTCGTCACGCAGATCGCCGAAGGTGATATAGCCGGCGCCCGATGAGGCGTGCACGAACTGGTTGCGACCCACGTAGATTCCTACGTGAGAAGCGCCCGGGCAGTAGGTCTCAAAGAAGACCATGTCTCCCGGCTGTTCCTGGCCACGGGGGACCACCTGACCTACCTCAAACTGCAAATCGGCCGTGCGAGGGATGGGCATGCCGCGGTCGCAGAAGACCTTCTGGGTAAAGCCAGAGCAGTCCATTCCGCTGGGGTCTTCGCCGCCCCAAACATAAGGGACGCCCAGGTATTTGAAGGACTCACGCAACAGCTTGACCACTCGCTGACCACGGGGCGAAAGGGCGACGTCGCGAGGCTCGTCATCCTTCACTTCCTTCTTTTTGATCCGCTTGGGGGCAGCGGTGGGCACGGCCACAGTGCGGCCATCGGCGGTGATCATGACATTTTGGTGTTCGGGCAGGGCCAGTGGCTCGCTCTCCTCGACCGGCCCACGGCGGCTGGCCACCACGTTTTCAAAAATCCAACTGACTTCGTCTTCGCTCAGGCCCGAGGCGGTGGAGCGGAAGGTCCGGGTCGGCTGAGTGGGCGCGACCGGAGCCAGCGGGGCCGCCTGCACCGGGGCAGCCGAGGCCACCGCTTCCAGATTCGGCTTGAGCTTGCCGGAACGGGCCGAAAGAGTGCGGCGCGGGGCTTCCACTCGGGGTGGGACAAAGATGACGGTGCCTTCTTGGGGGAAAACGACATTTTCAAGAGCGGGATTGAGCTGTCTCAAAACATCCGGGCGCAGGCCCCGGCTGGTGGCAATCGTCTCCACGCTGTCGCCGCTGCGCACTTTGTAGAACTCATAGTCCTGAGTGTCGGTTGGGGCAGCCGCGGCCCAGAGCTGAACACCAAACAGAGCCAGCAGTAGAACTCCGGTTTTCTTCATAGGCACCTCCATTGAATGAATTTCATCGCGGCCAATTCCGATACCCGCGTTCATACCCCCGCCAAGGAGAAAATTAACTTGGTGGGGCGGTTTTCATAAGAGTCACCAGCGACTCGTTGGTGGAACGCAGTAGATCCGGGATCTTGCGGGCCAGATCGCCAAAATGCTTGGCCAGTTCCTGGAAGAGTTCAGGTTGCTGATTGCTCAGCCGAAAGAGCGGCTGTAGCATCAGCCAGCGGCTCACCTTCTCCTCCACTTCGGGAGTGGCTTCCAGGTGTTTTTCCAGTTCCGAGACCAGGAAGCTGGCTCGAGTGCGGTTGCCGCGCTGGTTGCTGGCCAGATGTTGGGCTTGCTGCGCGGCGGTTTTGGATACCCCCTCGGGCAGGCACTGCATCAGGGCGAAGCCCAACAGTTGATGGCGCAACTCCTGCATCAGCAGGTTGTAAGCATCTGGAGCCTGAGCTCCGGCTCGCATTTTTCCTTGCACCTCATAGGTTTCCAGGATGGTCAGGTAGAGCTTCTTGCATTCCATCATAAACAGAGTCGGATGGTTCTGGCATTCTTCTTTGAGAGCCGCACGCATCTGCGATAGAGCCGCATCCGCCGGAGATTTCGGCGGCACTGGCTGCGGAATGGGTGAGGAACCGAAAAACATTGCCCTGGCTTCTCGCTCACAGGCTCGATCCCTGGATATGCTCGGGGAACAGGAATCCGGCTGCCCGCAGTGTAGCCTGGACCCATGGGAATGCTAGAACAAGTTCAGGCTGACCTGACGGCCGCCATGAAAAGTCAGGAAAAGATTCGCCTCGCTTCCTTGCGGATGCTGAAGTCGGCTCTCAAGAACGCGCAGATCGAAGCCGGCACGCTGGATGACGCCGCCGCCATGGCGGTGATTATGAAGCTGTGTAAGCAGCGCAAAGAGTCCATCGAGGTCTTCGAAAAAAATAACCGCCAGGAGTTGGCCGATCAGGAAAAGGCCGAACTGGCGGTTTTGGAAGAGTACCTTCCAAAGGGGCTCTCTGATGAGGAACTGGGATCCATTGTCGATGAGGTCATTGCCCAGCTCGGCGCCACCGATCCCAAGAAGCAGGGTCCGGTCGTTGGAGCGGTTATGAAGAAGCTTGCCGGTAAGCCCGTCGACGGGAAGAAGGTAAACGAACTGGTTCGCTCTCGCCTGAGCCCCGGGTAGGCAGTTCGTATAGACTCAAGAGTTGCTCTTGGGAGAGTTGGCGCAGCAGCGAGGTAAAAGACCCCACCTTGGGTTTGCGGACGCGGTGCACGTAGGTCATTGGTTTACTCCTTGCGAGGGCAGGCTCATCGGGCGCAGCGAGCGGGGAGGCAGCACTTTGCGGTGTCCCGAGCCCATCGGGGCGCGGATGGCGTCCAGTTGACTCTTGTTGCGGCGGACTTCCTCAAAGGCCTGTTGGGCCTGCTCCTGGGCTGTTTTCATTGCCTGGTAGTGCTGCACGATGACCTGGCGAGCCTGTTGCTTGACTCGCTCCAGCTCCTGGCCGGCAGCCTGATTGCTCTGTTGCAGGGCTGCGATTTGTTCATCGCGCTCGGCCAGCAGCGTCCGGAGTTCCTGGAGTTCCAGGGTTTGACGCTGGGCCAGGCTGGTGATTGCCTGACGCTGGGCTTCCCAGTGCTGCTTTTCGGCTTCCAGAGATTCCACTCGCTGCTTGAGCTTTTCGAGTTCCTGCAGCTGGGCTTCAACCTGAGAAAGCTGTTTTTCAAGCTGGAGTTTGCGTGACCCTGACTCGCTGGCCTGTGTACTGGCCTGCTCACAGTCGCTCTGGAGGGTTCGCATTTGACGTTGAAGGTTGATGTTCTCGAGACGTAGTCGTTTCATGGCGGAAAGGAGCCGGGAGTCGAGGGGCTGGGGATTGGCGGTGCTCATGAACCCTCCTACTAAACTGAGGAACCTGCCGCCTCTGGCGGTCATCGTTTCCTCCTATTTGCAGTTTAGTAGATAGCTACTAGGAAGCCATGTGATCTGCATCACAATGGTTAGACTAATTTTTCCTCAACTGCAGGAACGTCGCTGACGGTCTCTTCGATCGAGCGTTCCAGCTCTTCAACACGGGCCTGGGCCTCTCGCAAAAGCTTGTGCGCCTTTGGTAACTGGCTAAAGAGCTGATCCTGAAGGCTGGCCACCTGATGCTGTGAGTCTTCCAGTGAGACGCGGGTCTCGTCCAGTTCCCATTCTAACTCGTCCACCCGCTCCTTCAGCTTGGAGACTTGCTTTTCCATTTCGACGCGGGCCGACTCGGCGGCGTTATAGCTGGCCTCCCAGGCGCGGCACTGGCTGGCCAGCATCAATCGTTGTTCTTGGAATTGCTTGAGCATGCTGTTGCGGTGCTGGAGAGCCTGCCCGGCTTCACTCAGCTTGGTCTGGGCTTTGCGCAGCTTGTCCAGATACTGAGCCACCTGGGTGCGCAGGCTTTCGATGATCTCTTCGCGCTCTTCGACCTCGTTTTCCAGCCAGTTCAGCTGGTCCTCGTTGGTTTCCAGGGCGAATTCGTGATCGGCCAGATCGCTTTGGGCCTCGCTCAGAGCTTTTTTCAGCTCTTGAATCTCGCGGCGGAATATCTGGCTCTGGGTATCAAAGCTGTGTTCCAGGTTCTGACGGTGCTGGGTTTCGCTCTCCCAGAGTTTGTGACGGCGCTTGAGTTCCTCGGCCAGGCCTTCCAGTTTGTCCTTGCTGGTCTGATGGAGGGTCTTCAGCTGCTGGTGAAGCTTTTGAGCGATCTCAGAGTTATTGGGCTGCATTTCGCTGGAGAGCCTTTGAAAGAGCTCATCGCGTTCGTTTTGCAGGCTTACCAGGGTGGTCTGGAGTTCGGCCAGTTGCTCATGGGTCTGGCGTTGCTGTTCCAGGAGGTCGTGTTCCAGCTGTTGCTGGCGTTCAGAAGATTGAGCGAGCAACCGCACCAACTCCAGGTTGCGTTCTTCGCCGGCCTGGCGGGCCACTTCGGCTGCCTGCAGCAGGGCCTGGGTTTCGTCCAACCGCTTCAGGTCTGGCTGTTGCTGGAGCAACTGGGAGAGACGTCGACGCTCTGCCTGCGTGTTGTCTAGCTCGAGCTGAACTTTAGCCAGCTTGCTTTTTAGCTCTTCTACCTCTGAACTCACGAGCGGGATGTTTGCGCGATCAGGCCCAAGGATCCTTCTGGATCAGGCTGAGGGGAGGCGGGCATCGCCTTCAATCCAGACCGCACCGCCCGGTCCGACTTCTTTCTTCCAGATCGGAACCCGGGCTTTCAGGCTGTCGATCAGCCAGCGGCCCTCATCGAAAGCGGGACCACGATGAGGACTGGCCACCGCCACCGCTACACTGGGTTCGCCCGCCGCCACTGGCCCCAGGCGATGCCAGACCGCCACCGCGGCGGGTTGGCCCAGTCGCTCCAGCGCCTCATCGGCTAACTTCTGCAACTCCTTCAGGGCCATTTCTTCGTAAGCGCTATAATCGATGCGTTCGACGATTTCTGACTGAAACGAGTCCCGCACGCAGCCCAGGAAGAGCACCACTGCTCCACAGTCCGGGCGCTGAACGGCCTGGAGAACTTCGTCCGAGCGGATGGATTGGTGGTCCAATCTTACCCAGCTGCCTCGACCGCCGCTGACGGGAGGGATCAGCGCGATTTCCCTTGCTTCGCCCAGGACAAGGCTTTCGTCGGGCGCCATTTCCTGGTTGACGGCGATGCGGTAGCGTCCCCGCATGGCCTTGAGGGCCGGGACGCGACTCTCAAGGTGATCGAGCAACTGGCCCACCGTCCAGGTCGCAGGGAGGTCCAGGGATTCTTCGCGGCAACCCATGGCCTCGCTCAGGCTGGCAAAGTAGAGAACTCTGGTCATGCCAGTGCGGCCGCGGCCGCGCCGACCAGGTTGACTTCCTCGCCCCGAATGATGGCAAAATTCCGAGTTCGGAGTTGCCGAAGGGTGGCCTCGACCCGATCTCGATAGCCGGTGGCTTTCCAGAACAGGCCGCCCTCAGCTTGAATGGCCAGGTTGCCCTCGTCCAGATGATCGGAGACCGCCGCCAGGCCGGCCGCCACCATGTCGGCCGAGCGATTGAGGAGCCAGCGGGCCGCCAGCGAGGCGGGCTCCTGTCCGGGCTTGTCGGCCCATTCCACCACCTCTTTGGAGCTGGCCCCTTCGGGCAGGCGCAGGTGGGGGCACAGGCATTGCAGCAACTGAGGCAGGTAGAAGCCCGAAACGGCTTTCTCGTAGCGTTGTTTGCCGGGGTTGTCGCTGATGGAATCCACCGCTTCGTCCACTTCGTGCAGGTGGGGTGGGTGGAAGTTGCCAGATTCCAGATTGACGGCGATCAGCCCATCCCAGGCCACCTGAAGCTTGGGAATGCGCGAAGCGGGTAGAAAGGCGGCCATATTGTTGCCTGTCCCTACGATCAGGCCAATATGCTGTGTGTAGTCCGGCCCGGCAAAGATCGAGCCGCCCAGCAGCGCGGCCACGGTGTCGTTGAGGACTTTCACAGGGCCGGGCTGGCCGTAGGCGGCCCGCAGGGCTTGTCCGACCAGCTCGCCCACCACGCCGGTGACCTTAATTCCTTTGGTCCAATGGGTCAGGCGCGCATCCCCGCCGGGCTCGACCTGGGCGGGATAGGAGAAGCAGTAGCCCATGGGCAGCCCCTCGGGAGCGCCGAGCTGGCGTAAGAGATCGGATTGGTAACCAAAGAATTCAGGGGCGTGGACGGGTCGACTGCGGCCATCGGGCAGGGTTCCACTGAGGGGGCCTTTGAGAATTTCAGCTTTGCCGCTCAATCTGACCCAGGCGGCCCGCACATTGGTGCCGCCCGCGTCTACGACCAGGGCCTCGCCGTGCTTTTCTGAATCGGGCCGGGACAGATAGGCTGGCAGACAGGCCACCTGGGCGCCCTCGCCGGCCAGGCCCTGGCTGATGCGTTCCCGCAGGGCGATTCGGATATCGTTCAGTTGGTCTAAGCTGAGGTCTTGCACGCGTTCTCCAGTCCGCCGGCCAGTAGGGCCCATTGGGCCAACCTCGGGTAACCCAGGGCGGCTTGCTCGCGACCGGCCAGGGCTTCCTTGGCGTAGATGGCCTCCAGGCCCTGCCAGGCCCGCTTAAGGGCTCGTTTTCCGAGCGGATGGTCGAGCCCACGATAAAGAACGCACTCCAGCTCCAGCCACAGTGGTCTAAAATCGTCCACCGTTTTGAGCTGCGCTCCCAGCGCGGTCGCCAGGCGGCTGGCCAGTCCAGCTCGTCCTTGCTGGCCCAACTTGCCCAGAGCGAAAAGTTCGCCGTCGCTGACCTTGATGTTGGTCAGCCGGGGTCCCACGAAGTCTGCCAGATCGGGGCGCCTGCTTTCCTGGAGAGCGAACCCCAGTTGCTTTTCCAGGGCTTGCCGTAGTTCAGACAAAGAGCTGCACACCACAACGGCTGCGCAGAAAAGCATACTCCACCGAACCCGGTTCGCCCACCGCCGTCCACGTACGTTCGCCCACCTGGACCGTGCCTCCGACGGGTAGCACGCCACCTTCGCGGATCATGGCCGGAGGCAGCGTTTCAAATAGCAGCCGGAGACTTTCCAGTTCACGTTCCAGGCGCTCTTCTTCGCCGGCTCGGCTGGGCAGGCTGGCGGCCAGATCGGGCAGATTGAATTGCCCCATGCCCCAGGTGCGCAACCAGAGTTTGGATTCTTCACCCTTCTTCTCCATCTCGGCCAGGCCATTGGTCAGAAACAGGTAACCCATGTCGGGGGTGAGATGTTCTGGTTCGGTAGCCAGCAGCAACCGTCGGGGCAGGAGCAGGCGAGCCTCCGGTAGGGCCAGCAGGGAGGCGCCGGCGTCCACCCAGCCCCAGGCCACCCGGCAAAGGGCCAGGAACCTGCTCCAGGGAGTGCTATCGGCCGGGAACTGGGTCAGGAAAATGAGGCAGGCGGCGCGGTGTTCTTCCAGATCGAGTCGGCATTCTTCGCTCGGGTTACCGGCCGAAACGGCTTCCAGGGCGTCACCCGGAGCGACTCCCTGGGGGTCAAAGACCAGCCGGAAGCTCCAGCCCTCCCCCTCCAGGTCGGCCCAGGTGCAGGGTCTGGGACGTTCGAGTGCCGTCCATGAACTGCAGGTCAGACCGGTGGTTCTGGCTGGTAATGCGGCCAGATATTGAGATAGCCTGTGTTCCCCGTCGGGCAGGAGGCTCACGGCGTGTAGAGCCGCGTTGGCCGGAACGGGACCATGATGGATGGGGTGAACTCCGTTGGTGTTGGTCATATTACTGGCTGGCCACGTCTAGCGTCACCTTGACGCTGGTTTTCTTGCCCTGACGCCAGATTCCCAGTTCTACAGTGTCTCCAGGTTTGTGCCCGGCGATCTGACTGAGAAAGTCGGTCAGGCTCAGCACGCTCTTGGCGTCACACTGAACAATGGCGTCTCCCACCCGCATCCCGGCCTGGTCAGCCGGGCTACCGGGCACGATGGAGCGAACCATGACTCCGCGGCGGGCTGGAATATTGTGGGCTACGGTCAATTCGGGACTCAGGTTGTCCCCCACCACTCCCAGCCAGGGTTTGCCGCTGCTGTCCGGACGCTGGCTGACCAGGGTCTTGGCCACGGCGATAGCATGCGTGATGGGGATGGCGAATCCTAGTCCCTGCGAGGGCCGGGTTCCCTGAGGGCCATTGTAAATCAGGGTGTTGACCCCGATCACTTCGCCCGACAGATTGATCAGGGCTCCTCCAGAGGAGCCGGGATTAATGGCGGCGTCGGTCTGGATCATGGCAGGATAGGTCACGCTGCCGATTTTGATGTCTCGACCCATACCGCTGACCGTGCCGACCGTCACCGTGCCAGAAAAACCAAGCGGGTCCCCGATGGCGATAGCGGTCTGAGCCAGCTTAACCTGGTCTGAATTGCCGATGCGAGCCACCGGTAGGCCGGTGGCTTCGATTTTGACCAGGGCCAGATCTTTGTCGGGAGCGGTTTTCCAGAGGCGGCCGTTGTACTGTTTGCCGCCGGGTAACCCGACGCGCACGACTTTGGCGCCTTCCACTACGTGGGCGTTGGTCAGGATGAAGCCGTCCGAACGGAGGATAATTCCGGATCCGACTCCGGGTCGGGTGGACTGGTTTCGGTAGACTCGCAAGGAGACGACTGAGCGCCGTCCGATCTCGGTGGCGTGAATTCGATCGGCTTCTTCGTCCGCCCAGGTCCAGGCGGTTACCACCAGGAGTAGCAGGCAGACCCAGCGTTTCATCGACGAACCCCTTCCACCTTGACAATTGTGGGAGCCACACGCTGGCGTCGCGGCCGGGTACGCATCGAGTAGATCACCAGTTGGGCCAGTTGCACCAGGTAGGCGCGGATCACCTTGAGGCCCAGCTTGCTCTGGCCCTTCTCGCGATCTTGAAAGACGAAGGGAATCTCGCAGAACGTTTTGTAGCGGCCGCGCACGAGCAGTTCCAGGCCAATTTTGAAGCCGATCGGGTTGAGTTTGACGCCGTCAATGACTGAACGGCGCAGAGCCACAAAGCCGGAGGTCACATCCCTCACGGGACAGATAAAGGAACCCATCATCACGGCCACACGTGAGATAATCTGGCGCTTGAGCGGCCAGTTCCCAAAGCCGCCCCCGGGAATGTAGCGACTGCCTACCGCCACCTCGCAGCCGCCCTGTTGGATGCTGGCGACCATGCTGGGTAAGACGGTGGGGTCGTGGGAGAGGTCAGCGTCGGTCACAGCCAGGATTTCGCCTTTGGCGATTTTCCAGCCATCGATGACGGCTGAGGAGAGTCCCAGTTTGCCCGCTCGCTGAAGGACTTGAATGGGATAGTCCTTGGCCAGTTCGCGGGCCCGGTCGGCTGTGCCGTCCGGGCTGTTGTCGTCCACGATGACCAGTTCGTAAGTCATGGTGGTCTGACGAAAAACATTGGCAATGGCTACGCAGAGGTCTTCCAGGGATTGGGCTTCTTTGTAGGTTGGAACGCAGATGGAAATGTCCACACTAGGGGTCACAGGGAGATAACCTTCCAGGCCGTCAGCAGAAAGTCACAGATGTTGTCCATATCCGCAATGCAGCCTACTTTGAGATTTTGTTCGACTTTGTATTCGTCCGCCGAGATGACGTCGACCATGACGCGCACGCCTTGCTGAACGAGCACGTCCAGGTCGTTGATGAGGGGCGATCCCTCCGCGGCCAGATGGACCGCTTCATTCAGCAAGATGAGTGCGCGCGGTTTCACGCGGTTGTGCACCAGCGCCTGAATGAAAAACTTCATAAGCCGTTGGGATAGCTCCGGCTTACCCTGCCCAAGGCCCTGACTGTTGAGCACCAGCACGATGTTCTTTTGCTTGGAGGCCGAGACCGATTTGGCCATCTGGCCTTCTTCTTCGGTCTCACCAAAGTCGCCGCGGATCATCCGCAGATAATAATTCAGGTCCTTTTCTGCAAAAACCGGTGGAACGGTGGGCTTCATCGAGCACTCCTGGGTCGCTTGGGTGGGGCAGGGGGTTCAACGGTGTCCGGCGCGAGGCCTTCTGATGAAGCGCAAGCGCTTCACGACCCCCTGAGGACGTTCGGCCAGAGGCCTCGCACCATCAGGGCAGAGTCTTTTCAGCCCCCAACATGCGCCGGGCCCCTTGGAAGATTGCCGAGTATTTCGGATGATCGACCTTGGTTACAGTGACCCCGCCCAGTGAGCCGGAGGCGTGAATAAACTTGCCATCCCACATATACATGCCCACATGGGTGATTTCTTTAGCACTATCTCCGAAAAAGAGCAGATCGCCCGGTTGGAGCTCGTCCAGCTTGACCGGGATGCCCACCTCAAACTGCTGGTCGGCGTCGCGTGGCAAAGTGATCCCGTGGACTTTGTAAGCGGTATAGGTGAAACCGGAGCAGTCGATTCCCTTGTAGGACATTCCGCCCCACAGGTAGGGAGTGCCCTTGAGCTGAGCGGCCGTTTCCACGATCACGCGCCCATCCGTGACGGGCGTGGGAGGAGGTCCTTCGAAATCCTTACTGGGCGCGTAGACCTGTTCTTTGAGACCGGGAACCCAGAAGGCGGTCCAGCCGGGCTTGTCGCACGGCCCGGCCACCGCCAGCACCGAACCCAATCCAGCCTTGTCCACGACCTTGGCGCCGGTTTCCGGTTTCAGGCGCAGGCTCACCTCGGGCACGCTGACCACCAGGGCCGAGTTGCTGGGGTGGGGAGGTTCCTTCACCACGCACTCTTTCCGCAGCCAGCCCGGATAGCCCTGAGGGGTGCGATACTGGGGCTTGACGTAAACCTTGAGCCAATCGCCTCGCTGTTCCAGCAACTGCACTTCGTCGCCTAGAAGTGCCTGGGTGACCTGTTCGGCACCGTCTTGAGGAGTTTTACGCACGTCGGCGACTTCAACTCGGATGTAGCTCTTGGGGGGCTGGGCCCAGGCGGAACTGAAGGCCAGCAGGGCAATTGCAATTTTTTTCACGGCAGGTGGTCTCTCGAGGGAATTTTTAGGGTGTCGCCAGGGAAGATTTCGTTCCCCCGCAACTTGTTGTATTTGGCCAGTGCCCCGACCAGCGAGGAGCCGGATGGACCGTAGTATTTCTCCGCGATCAAAGATAGAGTATCCCCCTCTTTGACCAGGTGTTCGTGAATTTCTTTCGACCCTTCGGCTGGAGCAATGCCGACTTCAGGAGTGGATGACATCCCCGGGGTGGCGCTGGCGTCCGGGGTAGGCTGGGCGATCTGCTCATCCAGCACTTGCAGATCTTTCAGATGTCGCTCCAGCGCTTCCACGCGTTTTCCGATGCGATTGACCTCGTTGGACATCCGACCCATGGGTCCGGTCACCTGAGACATGTCCACTTTGGCAACGGGAGCGGGGCGGAGCATCATGGCCAGCAGGTTGATCAGCAAGAGCAGGATGATCAGCAGGTCAACCGGGCGCAGTGGGGGGCGGCGCTGGGCCCTCATGATCTTCTCTAAAGAGCGCTCAAGGTAACGCTCGCGCAGACCCTCTTCTTTGGCTTGAGCGGCTGGCGGAGCGGCTTGAGGGGCCGCGCTGGCCGGCTTTTCTTTGAAGTTGGATGTCTCTTTGCCAAAAATGCGAAACCCGCGGACGCCACCCAGCCGGCTTTCTTGTTGTCGATAGAAGTTGCGATCTCGGCTGACCGGGTCAACAACATACATCACCTGCCAGGCTTCGGGGAAAAAGGTCTTGTGGACCTCTCGTTCCTCCTGGGACAGGTCCAGGCCGGTGCCAGGGTGGGTGTGATACCACCCCACGATCACCTTATTTGCGTAGCGCGTGCGGGCCACGCGCCGAGCATGCTGCCAGACTCTGGGAGAGAAGCGGCCTTCCCGTTCGTCCGCCACACCCACCTCGATGGCGTCTTCGACCACGATACAGTTGCCGCCGCCCTGACCACCCTCGTGTACCTGTCCCACCAGCAAGGCGGCCAGTTCGCGTGAGGTATCACGCACAGCATACTCATCCAGCGCCCGGAACAGGTCGTAGCGCAAGTAGATTCGCAGTCCCGGTTCTTCCGAACCCACTTCGAAAAAGTCGGGAGGTTCTTCAAAGGCAATCTGTTGTTGAGCTTCGGCTGCCACTCAGGCCCCCTCACTGTTGCGGGCGTGCGAGATGGCTTGCTCGCTTTCCGCGTCGAAAAGATGAAACTGCCCCGGTTTAAAGCCCAGGGTTACGGTATCGCCGGCGCGGACAGGAGAGCGGCCATCCACGCGGGCGGCCACCATATCCCTTCCGACCGAACAGTAGAGATAGTTTTCCGAGCCCAGCGGCTCGATCACTTCGACCATCGCCTTCAGGTTCAGGGAGGAGGGCGCTTCGCTCAGATCTTGAGGCCGGAGTCCGAGCACCAGCGATTTTCCCTGGTAGGGCATGACTTCCCCGCGGCGATCCTCGGGCAGTTCGACCTGAAAGCCGGAAGCGACCAGCTGGTTTTCCTGAAGTGTGACGGGAATGAAGTTCATCGAGGGCGTGCCGATGAAGCCAGCCACATAAAGGTTGGCCGGCCGCTCGTAGAGATTGAGAGGGGAATCAGCCTGTTGGATAATTCCGTCCTTCATAATCACAATGCGATCTCCCAGGGTCATAGCTTCCACCTGGTCGTGGGTCACGTAGACGGTGGTCACGCCCAGGCGTCGATGCATCTTCTGCAGTTCCGCTCTCATCTGCACCCTCAGTTTGGCGTCCAGGTTGGAAAGCGGCTCATCCATCAAA
>JAFEBA010000039.1:93304-123409 GCA_018266105.1 bacterium
CATGGCCACGCGCTGGCGCTGACCTCCCGAGAGTTCTTTGGGCTTGCGTTGGAGCAGGCCCTCCAGGCCCAGTAATTCTGAGGCGCTCTTAACAGCCTTGTCGATCTCGACCTGAGGCAGGTTGCGTAGGCGCAGGCCAAATGCCATGTTTTCGAAGACGGTCATGTGTGGATAGAGGGCATAGCTCTGAAAGACCATAGCGATGTCTCGCTCTTTCGGGGAGACGTTATTGACGACCCGATCGCCAATGACGATCTCACCAGAGCTGGCTTCTTCCAATCCGGCGATCATACGCAAGGTCGTTGATTTTCCACAGCCGGATGGCCCCACAAGCACGACAAATTCGCCGTCTTTAATCTTCAGTTCAGCGTTTTTGACGATGTGAACTTGAGATGGCACGCTGGAGCTCTTCCAGAATTCCCACCACGCTTTGGGAGTGGGGGTCCGGCCTTGATAAATTTTATTGACTTGGTGTAGTCGAACCTCGGCCACAAAAGCCCCTTCTCGGTTGATAGGCCTGGATTCTCCCCCACGCATGGCATCCCTTTAGTGGGATGGAGGAGGTGGCGGCGGTCGGTTGGGTAGCTGGGGCGGCGGAGGAGGGGGAGGAGTGCTGGAAATCGGGGCGGCTGGTTTGACAATCGCCTCTTCCTCGGCCGTACTTTCGCGCACGGTGATCTCTCCGTCCGCGATCTGGCGGTGCATCACGTTGCCTTTCAGGCGGCCCGCCAACGACTTATTGTAGCGTTCCAGGGCATCGGCCTGAGCGGCTGTCACTTCCACGAATTCGATTCCCACCAGGTGGCCTTTGACCTCGCGATTCTCCCGGCACCAGACGACACGGCCTCGCACACTGATGTTACTGACGCTGGATACGTCCGATTCCAAGACCAGATTGACGATCTGGCCTTGTTTGAGGGGGCCGTGGCAGTTGAGGCGAACGCCGTGTTGAGAGATGTCCACAGTGACGCAGCTGAAGCCCGGGAGTTCGCGGCCCATCGTCTTGAGGCTGATGGGCAGGCGCGGGCTGCGGCGGGCGGCCATGCCCAGGTCGGGGCGAGGGGCAAAGCTGCGCAGCAAGTCCTCGAGTTCGGGGAGATATTCCTCCGACATAATGGCGAATCCCACGCAAATGTGACCGGTCGCTCCCGTGCTGGGGCGGGTGGTGACGATACGCATCTTGATATCGACCTTTTTGGTCTTGGCACCGGGCAGTTCGAAGCGAACTTTACAAGCGCTTCCTGGTTTTTGGGGGCGCGCCGAGACGAACGTGATGAGAGCCTCGCGCATGTCCACAAACTTGACCCGTTCGGGTCCGAAAAAACCGAACACCTGTAACGCATTACCTGTTCCGGCGAGCAAGTCCTTTTCCGGTCGCGCCCAATAGGAATATTGTGCTCTGAGGAGTAGGTCAAGCCTATTCAGACTAAGAGGAGAACCCCATGCCTGCAGAATTAAATGTGAAAGCGCCTGATTTCGAACTTCAGTCCAATAAAGGCGAGACCATCAAGTTGAGTGACAAGTTGGCCAACGGCCCGGCGGTCGTGATTTTCTTCCCGCTGGCCTTCACGGGCGTATGCACGGAAGAGATGTGCGAGTTCCGTGATAGCCTTGGGGAGCTCAACAGTCTTAATGCTCAACTTTTCGCCATCAGCGTTGATAGCCGTTTCGCCCTCAATGCTTTCGCCGAGAAGAACAATCTGGAGTTCCCCTTGCTCTCGGATTTCAACAAGGAAGTCAGCAAGGCTTATGACGCCCAGTACGAGACCTTTCTCGGTATGAAGGGTGTGGCCAAGCGCTCCGCTTTTGTGGTGGATCGCGAAGGCGTGATTCGCTACCGGTTCGTTTCCGAAGATGCCAAAGTCAAGCCGAATCTCGACGAGATTCGTGAAGCTTTGAAGGGTCTATAGGGCCAGTCCCCAGAAAGCCAAAAAGGGGCTCCGCTCAGGCGGAGTCCCTTTCTTTATGGGTGGGTCGCTGTGAACTACTTGCGCGACCAGGATTCCATCAGGTCCTGCACGTCGGCTTCCAGATGATCAAGCTGGTCGACGGCTTCCTGGATGAAGGTGTTGAAAATCTCTTGCTTTGCCATGCCCTGAGTTTAGCTGACCGACTTGGCCAGAGCGTGTCGAAAAAGCAACAACATTGTGAACGAAATCCCAAAACTTTTAAGGATCTTTTACTCGGGGGTTACGTCCACTGCCACCTGGATACTTTGGCGGCCCCCGCCCAGAACCACTCCCCGGACCGGGGCCACTTCCTGGTAGTCGCGCCCCCAGGCCACCACCACGTGCTGCTCGCCGCAGAGGCAGTTGTTGGTCGGATCGAAATCCACCCAGCCGGGTCCGGGCAGCCAGATTGAGGCCCAGGCGTGAGAGGCGTCTGCACCCACCAATCGGGGCTGGCCGGGAGGAGGAGTGGTCAACAGGTAGCCGCTCACGTAGCGGGCGGGCAATCCAAAGTGACGAGCGCAGCAGACCATGAGGTGAGCAAAATCCTGACAGACTCCGCTGCGATGTTCGAGCACCTGAGCGATCGGAGTGGAAATATCGGTCGAGCCGGGTCGATAGCCAAACTCCTTGTAAATGCGAGTGTTGAGTTCGCGCAGGGCCTCCAGGCAGTCCCGTCCCGGTTGAAAGCTCAGGGCGGCGAAGTCTCTGCATTGGTCGCAGGTGGTGGAGGGGGTGGGATAAAGAAATTGGTGCAGGCTCGGGTCTTCCAGTCGGACCTCTTCCCAGCCACAGCTGGAAATGGGTTCGCTGGCCGGCCGCACTTCCACCAGGCTGCGACAGACGATGGTGAGTCGCCGATGCAGTTCCTCCAGGCTGAAGTAGCTGATCCAGTTCCCCAGCGAGTCTCGGCGGCGCTCCCAGAAGGTCGGAGAGGGTTCAATCCAGGTCTCGCTGCTCAAGCAGTGCTGGCGTTCAGTGTTGCGAGGCTGACAGGTCAGCAGCGTCTGGGAGAGGGATACCTCCTCTGCATACTGATAGTCGGTTTGATGACGAACTCTATAACGCATCTCGTCCTCCCTGGTAGCGAGGAGTGAGGTGACTGAGGTAGACCGAGCTTAAGCCTCGGGAAATTCCGTTCAGAAGCTGGCTCAGTTGCTCCAGTGGAGCCGGCTGCGGGGGGCTCCACAGTTGCAATGGCGTGCGGGCCCTGAGCAAGGCCTCCTGATGGGGTGCCAGTCCAACTTGCGCGCGGGAGGGCAGGCGGGAGAAATGTTCCTCCAGTGAGCGCAATTGAAAAGCGACCGAGCGGGGGTGGGTCTCGTCGGCCAGCAGCAGATCCAGTGCCGGCAGCCATCCCAGTCGAGGATAACGGCGCCGGTAGGTTCGGCCGCTGTCGGTAACCTCGAGCAGCATCTCCAGCATTCCCCAACTGGGCTCAGGCTGCAGGCGCTCCAGGAGTTCGCAGGTGAAAACCGCCCGTTCCAGTCTGCGTCCGATTTCAAGGAAGCGAAAACCGTAGCCTCGGTAAAGGCTTTCGCGGGCGATGGCCACCAGGCCCCAGAGTGGAACGCTGAGTTCCTCGAGGTAGGCCAGCACGTGGCGACCCTCCAGGCGTTCCGAAAGTGGACGCAGTGCGGCCAGAATGCGGGGCATATCCGCGCTGACCCGGTCGCGCAAGGCCATGCCCAGGCGCTCCAGGTGAGAGAGCAGGGACTGGAGTTGATCGGGACCGCTGCCATTGACCCAGGCGACCAGATCGGGCCCGAACTCCTCTCGGCTGGCCAGCATGCGCGCAAGATCTGCCTGAAGCTGGCTTCCGCTTTCCACCGTCTGGCGCGATAGCCACATTCTGGCAAAGCGGAGCAGGCACTCACAGCGCTCCAAATAGCGACCAAACCAGAAGAACTGGTCGGCCACTCGACTGGGAACGTCGCCACCTGAGCGTGAGAGCTGAAGGTCGTTCTGGCTTCGGTTCGGCGTGGGGGGCGGGCTTTGAGCCGACGAGTCGGCCTCGGCCAGGCGCCACAGGTCTTTGGCGAACAACTTGCCTCCGGGCGGGCGCACCCGCACCAATCCCCCGGGGATCAGCCGGTAGCCATCGCCGCTGGCCAGGAGGAAGCAGCGGACCACTCCGGGCAAGCTCTCCAGCTTTCCATGACGCCAGCATGGGAAGCGGCAGCCCTCCTGGTAGCGTTGAAAAACCCATTGCTCGGCTCGACATGCCCTCCACCAGCGCTCCTGGTCCGCCGATTCCATTTCTGGCAGCAGCAAGGGTGGGCCGCCCTCAAAGCGACGGGCTACCCAGTTGTGGCCGGGTGGTCGGTCGGGGCTCCAGTGGCCTGGCAGGCTGGGCAGCAGCAGAGGCTGGCCCAGTAAGGTCGGGGCCAGACTCTCCAGCTGGTGACTCAGGGCTGGAGACTCCAGCCAGCCGGATCCCAGCGAATTGCTAACCACCAAGTTGCCTGAACGCACCGACTGCAGCAGGCCGACCACTCCGTTCCAGTTGGGTCCGGCCAGTTCCAGAGGGTCGCAATCGCGGTCGGGGATGCGGCGGACGAGCAGGTCAACCGGCTGCAGCCCCTCCAGAAGCTTCAAATAGAGCCGTCCCTTGCGGACGGTCAGATCCTCTCCTTCCGCCAGGGCGCAACCAAGAAAGTTGGCCAGAGCGGTGTCATCGGCCGAGCGGGCTGAACCTGCGGCTGATGTCAGCATGACCGCGCGCGCCTCGCCTGCCCGTTGTCCCAGCTCGATCAGCACCTGGCGCAGACTTTGGTAGGCTGGCGCGATCGGTTGTAAGAGCTGTTCAGCAAAGATCTCGTGGTAGGCGCGGGCCATCCAGCGTCGATTGCCCAACACGCTGCCGAAGCCATGAGGGGCTCCGGTTCGGTCACGCATCACCCACCAGCGTCCATCCGGGTCTCGCACGACGTCGGCGGCATAGAACAGCAGGCGTCCCAGGTCCGAGTCGGGCATGCCGTGACAAGGTTGTAGCCAGCTCGGGTTGTTATAGTAGAGAGCTGGATGAAGCCAGCCTTCTCTGAGCATTTGCTGTTGTCCATAGGCGTCCTGAATCAGTAGATTCAGCAATTGGGCACGCTGACAGAGTCCCGCTTCCAATTGCCGCCAGTCTGACTCGGGCAACACGGCTGGCAGCGGATCGAGATTCCATAATCGTTGGCCAAAGTGGGGCTGAGCGTCTTTGATTCCTCTGGCGATCTCTTGCCAGCGGTCCTGGAGTTCATCCGGTTCATATCGGGAAAACTGACGTTCCAGCCACTCTTCCTGAGGCAGCTTTAGCATCGGCGCACTGTGATTCTAAATTCAGTGGTGCCTTCACCCTTTCGATAGTCGTGGCTCCCGATGACCGGTGCCGCGAATTCGGGTCGCGGCGCGCGGGCTACGGCCAGATGTTGGTTAGAGGCCACCAGGCCGGCCACTGGATCCAGGCCCAGCCAGCCGGCCCCGGCCAAATAGACTTCGCACCAGGCGTGGAGTTCGGCCGAGGTGTTTTCCACCTGCAGCCAATAGCCGGAGACGAAACGACTCGGGTATCCCAGCGCTCGCAGGCCCAGCGCGAGCATCCAGGCGGTGTCTCGGCAGCTCCCGCGACCCCGTTCCAAGGTGGTGGCCAGGCTCTGGACTCCAGGTTCGGGGCGGACTTCGTACGTGATTCGCTGGCTAACCCAGCGATTGAGTGTCAGCAGCAGACTGACGCTGTCTTGGCCAGAGTCGCGCCAGGGATCTATCCAGTCGACTTTTTCTGGGAGTTCAAGGTACGGCCTCAGGCTCTCGAGTAGTCCGGGGTCGTGCTGAACGGGGTGGCTGAGATACTCTTTGGCGACCGTAAAATGAAATGGGTTGGCCGCTCGAGGTTGGTAATAAAAACTGTTGAGTATCGTGAGTTGCTTTACGGGTTTGGAGAACCAGGCCTGAAAGACCGGGTTGTTCCAGAGGTCCTGGCGCCAGTGGCAGACGGAGGGCTGGGGCCAGATCTTCAGTCGATAATTCTCCAGTTCGCCGGCAACGGAGCCGGCGGGACGGAGGCGAATCTCGTGAGGCCCGAGCAGAACGGGTTCGGAGTAGCAGAACCGAGTGCTGTGCAGCAGGCGCCATTTCATCTCGCCCACCGCGTTCTTGGTGAAGTGAAGCTCTCCTAGGAGACTGTCACAAAAATGTAACTTCTGATGGCTTCTGGCTGGCTATAAACATGAGGTGCGGATTCAAAAGCTTCCCACCCCTCCCCCAAAGAGAACTCCTCCGCGACCTGATTCCGTCCCCGGGCCGCCGCCACAGGGTCATCAGGAGGTAGGAGCTGAGAAAACTCATTCGCAGCACCTCGGCAACGCCGCATTCGGGCTGGCCTCTCTTTTGGGAACGCTGGGCAATATGCGGGCTCTGGCCAGGGTGGCCGGGACTTCCCCGGCTGGGCGGCTGGTGCCCGGTCTTAATCTGGTGGCCGCCGGCGTAGAGGGATTCAATGCGGTGCGCAAGCATCGGGCCGGCGAGCATGTTGTGGCTCTGACCGCGGCCGGTAATTCTTTGGGGTGTCTGTCCTCTTTCTTGGGAGAGAGCAGTCTGGTGGCTTTGCGCTCTGGTGGGGCTGGCTTGCCGGCAGCTCTGGCGGCTGCCGGTGGGGTGTTGGGTTTGGTGGCGGGTAGCATTGAGGTGAAGCAGGGATTGAGTAACCGGAAGCTCACCGGTTCCTCGAGGACCCTGGCCATGGGAATTCTGGACTTAACGTCCGGTGTGGTTTCACTGACTGGCTCCGCTTTGCTGGCCAGGCATCGGGCCCTGGGGATGAGCATGCTGATTGGCTCCGGATTGGTGGACATGGCCGGTATCGGGGTGGACTATCTCTGGCCGACCAAGGTGAAGCCTGGCAACGATCGTCGTCCCTAGGCAAATCTCTCTCCGGGCACGATTTGCGCGTAAACAAAAAAAGGCTCCCCGAGGGAGCCTTTTTTTGGTTGGTATCCTGATATCTAGATGCCCATCACCTGGACGATGATCTCGCGGGTGCGCGGGCGATCCAGTTCCAGGATGAAGACGCGCTGCCAGCGGCCGAGGGCCAGATGGCCGTCCATCACGGGCAGGTGAACCGAGCAGCCAATGAACAGGTGCTGGCAGTGAGCGTGGCCGTTGGCACACTCGTCGTCACACATGTTGACCGTGCGGATATCAAAGTTGTTGTGATGATAATCTTCTGCGGGCGAAGCCAGTTGCTCAAGCTTCTTGTACATGTCCTGGATGAGCAGGGGCTCGTGTTCCTGGATCACGATTCCGCAGGTGGTGTGACGAGAGTAGACAAAGATATTGCCCTCTTTCACGCCCGTTTTGCTAAGCAGATCTTGGACCGTATCCGTGATGTCGATAAACTCAGGACCACGGCGGGTCTCGACAACCATCTTCGACACGTAAACGCCGGGCGTACCCTTCGCGCGGAGCTCGGGATCGTTGATGACAGCGATGTGGCTCTTGCCGTTGCTGTGACCATTGCCGTTCCCGTTCGTGTACTTGGTCGTCTCAGTTAAGAAATTGGCCTCCACTAAATACCTCCAGATGCCTCTCTGGCCAAGGCAATGCGCCCGGCCTTCGGCGGTTGACATGAGAATCCTTCCCTTAATCCGGCGAATAAAATTCACCGAATCGGCTGCAGATCCTGAACTCCCCTGCCTTCTAGAGCACCTTGCACCACTCACGTGAGCGATAGCGAATACCGATGTTACCGGGCTATAGAGGCCAAGACTCGGACATGGTGCTCAAAACTCGGACATCATAAACCACTTTAAATGAACTTTGCAAGGTAAAGTGAGCATATTTTTTGTTGAAGATTATTCTTTTCGACTAAGGTCTTAGAGAGGCGGGCTACAAATCCCGGTTTTGAGCGGGGCCGAGCTTAGCGGGACGAGTCCAGGGTCAGTTCTCGAGCTGGCTGGCGGAGGTTGTACAGTGAGGCCATGCTGGCCCCATAAGCGCCTGCGTTGTCGATCAGGAGAACATCGCCGACTTCGGTAACCGGCATCCAGCGGTCGTGCCCCAGAACATCGCCGCTTTCGCAAATCGGACCGACCACATCCACCTTCCAGGCTGGGGACTCGTTGAGACGGCTCAGGTTGACAATAGGATGGTAAGCGCCGTACAGAGCCGGTCGAATCAATGTGTTCATGCCGACCTCCAGTCCGAGATAGCGCTTTTCTCCTTTCTGCTTGATCTGAGTGACTCGAGCCAGCAAAACTCCGGCCTCGGCCACTAGATAGCGTCCTGGCTCCAGCCAGAGTTTGCGTCCGGGGTGAAGGGCCAGGAAGGCCTCCAGGGATTGATGCAGGCGGTCGAAATCCAGGCGTTGCTTGCCCGGGCGGTCGGGAATACCCAGCCCGCCCCCCAAATTCAGGACTCTGGCCTCGGGAAAGTTGTCCTCGGCCGCTCGATATAGAAATTGGGCCGTGCGCACCCAGTGCTCCGCGTCGGTAATTCCGCTGCCGGCGTGGCTATGCAGGCCCAGCACGCTGACCTGGTGTTCCTTTAAGAGGCGCTTGAGCTCCGGCCACTGGTCGGAGCTGATTCCAAATTTAGAGCTGTCGCCGGCAGTGCGAACGTGTTTGTGGTGGCCGGAGCCGGTGCCGATGTCCAGCCGAAGCAGCACCTCGCGGCCACGAAAGGTCTCCGGCCATTGCCTGAGCGCATCCACATTGTCGAGTGTGACCCAGCAGTCTTTCTGGAAGGCCAGTTGATACTCTTCGGGCCCGACATAGTTGGGCGTAAAGAGGCGTCGCGACCCGGCCATCTCTGCTCGTTCCAGTTCGCCCGGGGAGACGCATTCCAGTCCGAAGCCGAGGTCGACCAATCGCTGCAATATCTCACGGTTCGGGTTGGCTTTCAAAGCGTAGAGGGATGTGTCAACCGCGCTCAGGCGTTCTACTTCGCGCGCGCGCACCTCTACGCTGGGCAGATGATAGACGTAAGCCGGACCTTCTTGAGCCAATTGCAGCAGGCGCTCGCGTTCGTCCATCCACCACAATCGGCCGGCCGCCAGGCGCGATTGCTGGGTTCCCGATTCCAGTTGCTGATAGGTGGGGCCGAAGATTTCAGACTCCTGGCTGCCGCCAAAAAGCAGTGCGTGGAGCGGGATAATCAGCCGGTCAGCTTGATCTTCGTGGACCACCAGGCTGAGGCTGACGTCGCTGGAGGACTGGCTGACCAGGTGAATGGGGTGCTCCTCAAAGAGTTCGAAGGCGGGACCCAATTGCGGCAGCATCTGCCGGATATTGTTGCCCAGGAAGTGGATGGACGCGCAGTCACGGAGCAGATCCACCTGGCAGTCCAGCTGGCTGGCCAGCCATTGTTGCTGGTCGGGACCAATGCTCTGGCCCGGGTCGAGGGTCATGGTCACGCTGGTTTGAGAGGTGGCCAGCAGATCGATGGACAGTCCCAGGCTGGCCAGGGCCTGGAAGGCCTGAGCCAAAAAACCCGGGCGTCGCCACATTCGCTGGCTCTGGAGAGTAACCAGTTGAACCCGGGCTGAGTTGGCTAGCGAGACCACCGCGCTGGCTCCGGCCGCTTGTGGTTGCACCAGACTGGTCGGCCAGTGGGGGCGCTGCAGCCACCCGATTTCGGCGCTTAAATCGCAACTGGCGAGGGTCTCCAGGATGGAAGAGTCCAAATCC
Organism: bacterium; assembly: GCA_018266105.1. Taxonomy (GTDB): domain Bacteria; phylum Vulcanimicrobiota; class Xenobia; order Xenobiales; family JADMJV01; genus JADMJV01. The sequence goes on from JAFEBA010000039.1 coordinate 102,921, forward strand.
AGTCCGCGCAGGCGAATCAGCTCCTGGGCGCACAGGGAGTCGAGTTGCCTCAACAGGCGTGCCTGCGGAACCTGGCGGGGATCGGCCGAGAAGAAAGCGGGTCGGTCCAGCCAGAATTTGCACAGGTCGGGTTTCCAGGCGCTGGCCAGCACCGCCATGAGGGGCTCGCCGTGGGCATCGTGGTCTGAGGTCACCCAGCGAGGCGAGCCTGGCGGGACTCCCAGACGCAGTTCATGGCTGGCCAGGTAAGGCAGGGACCATTGCGAGGCCAGTTGACGGGCACGCTGTTGGCGGGCCCAGGCGGTCAATCGCTCCAGAAAGTCGGGTGGGACTTGTTCGAGCCAATCCAGCGCTTGAAACCACTTGTGTGGAGGGTCGGCCGGGTCCGCTTGTAGACACTCGAGCAGCTGGCTGCGAGCTGAGTGAGCCTGAGGCAGGCAGGCCTGGGTGATCAGTTGATGGTGATGAGCACTCAGGCCGACCAGAATTCCCTGGTTCTCGGGTGAAGCAGGTAGGACGCATTCGGTGGCCTGGGGAGCAAGATGGATCAATTGCATGGGCGCCCGGTTTGCCTTTGGAGGTCTTTAGGCCTCCTGAGCTAAGCCGCAAACATGCCTTATTCAGCCACGGCAGAGATGGTGCGTGATCTGCAACGGACCGGCCAGTTGCTGGTTTTTGATGAGCCCATTCAGGCCAACCTTGAAATCGCCGCGGTTCTACGCTGGGTCTATGCTCAGGGTGGACCTGCCGTACTTTTTCCTAAAGTAGTGGACAGCAGCTTTCCCGTGGTGGGCAACCTCTACGGCACCCCGGAGAGGGCACGCTACCTGCTTCGGCACGGGCTCAGTCGGGTGGAGAAGGCCATGCGGCTCAAAGCCGATCCGGGAGCCTTTTTGCGCAGGCCCTGGCGTTATGCCGACCTGCCTTTCAGTCTGCCGCATTTGCTGCCGCGCCAGGTCCGGCGCGGACCCGTGTTGACTTCCAAAACCAGCCTGAGTCGCTTGCCCCGATTTGTCAGTTGGCCTCAGGATGGCGGGCCCTTTGTCACCTTGCCTGTTGTCTACAGTGAGCACCCTGAGCGCCCCGGCTGGATGCATGGGAATCTGGGCATGTATCGAGTCCAGCTGGCCGGAAATGAGTATGACCCGGCCCGCGAAGTGGGCTTGCATTACCAACTCCATCGAGGGATCGGTATCCATCATCAGGCTGCCGCCCATCGTTCCCAACGTCTTTGGGTGAATGTCTTCGTTGGTGGACCGCCGGCTTTAACCTGGTCGGCGGTGATGCCCCTGCCGGAGACGATTCCGGAGTTGGTTTTCGCCGGAGCTTTGGCCGGCTCGCCCGTTCGACTTTGTGGCTGCCCGGAGAGTCCTTTGCCGCTGGCGGCCGAAGCCGATTTTGCTCTGGTTGGCTGGATCGACCCCTTTGAAACCAGGCCGGAGGGGCCGTTTGGCGACCACCTGGGCTACTACAGTTTAAGCCATCCCTTTCCGGTGTTGCGAGTGGAGGCTGTTTACCACCGGCCCGGTGCAATCTGGCCGGTTACCACAGTGGGCAGACCTCCTCAGGAAGACACGACCTTCGGCAAGCTCATTCACGAGATGACGGATCCTGTGCTGCCAACGGTTTTGCCGGGAGTCAAGCAGGTGCACGCGGTGGACGCGGCCGGAGTGCACCCCCTGTTGCTGGCCGTCGCCAGCGAGCGCTACACACCCTTTCAGAAGCGACGGCGCCCTCAGGAACTGTTGACCTGTGCGAACGCCATCCTGGGACAGGGTCAACTCTCTCTGGCTAAATATCTCTTCCTGGCCGCCCAGGAGGACGACCCCGGTCTCAACTGCACCGACATCTCTGGGTTTTTTCGGCATGTTTTGGAACGAGCCGATTGGCGACGCGATTTGCATTTTTATACCCAGACCACCATCGATACCCTGGATTATTCCGGTGGACAACTGAACCAGGGGTCCAAACTGGTCATCGCAGGTGTGGGTGAGGCGATTCGTAAGCTGGACTTCGAGTGGAACAGTGATTTTCGCCTCCCGGAGGGCTTTTCTGATCCCAGGGTTTGTCTGCCCGGAGTGCTGGCGTTGCAAGGGCCAGGCTTTGCCTTCGATTCTGTGCTAGGCTCCGATCCTGCTCTGCGCCCGCTGGAGCAAATGCCTCTGGATCATCCGCTGGCTTGCTTTCCGCTTTGGGTTTTGTGCGACGACAGTCGATTTGTGGCCGCCAGCCTGGCCAATTTTCTCTGGGTGACCTTCACGCGGTCCAATCCCGCCGCCGATGTCTATGGAGTCGAACCGTCTACCTACCAGAAGCACTGGGGGTGCCGCGGGCCGCTGATCATCGACGCTCGCTCCAAGCCTCATCACGCACCGGAACTGGTCGAGGACCCGTCTGTTCTGGAAAGGCTACATCAATGGCGTAAGCCGGGGGGACCATTGGCGGATCTTCATAAGTTTCCGAGGGGTTCACGGGGGGAATCAGAAAACTTCCTATGATGGCCTCTACTGCTACCCACATCCCCTTTCACAAGCCTTTTTGCGCTTCAACTTGCCAACGCCACCTGGGGGCCGCTCTTCAATCCGGTAAATGGGCCGGGAATGGCCCTTACGCCCAAAAATGTCGCACGCGACTTTCCGAGCTGTTTCACGGGGCCAGTGTTTTTCTCACCCCGTCTTGCACGGCCGCTTTGGAAATGGCGGCCTGCGTTCTGGAGATCAAGCCAGGTGATGAGGTCATTGTGCCCTCCTTTACCTTCGTCAGCAGCGCAAGCGGCTTCGCATTGTTTGGCGCCAGGCCGATTTTCGTCGACGTGGATGCCCGCAGTCTCAACCTGGACCCGGAACGTCTGGAGGCCGCCATCACTCCACGCACTCGCGCCATTGTGCCGGTGCATTATGCTGGCGTGGCTTGCGACATGGACAGCATTATGGAGATTGCTGCACGCCACCGCCTGGAAGTGGTCGAGGATAATGCTCACGGATTGTTTGGAACTCTGCGCGGCCGCTCTTTGGGCAGTTTCGGGTCCCTGTCTACTTTGAGCTTCCATGAGACCAAGAATGTCAGCTGCGGCGAAGGCGGGGCCTTGATCCTGAATCGACCCGATCTGGTCGAGCGGGCAGAGATCGCTCAGGAAAAGGGTACCAATCGTTCGCGCTTCCTCATGGGCCTGATCGACAAGTATACCTGGGTCGCCCCCGGCTCCAGTTATTTGCTCAGCGATTTGAATGCCGCCTTACTCTGGGCTAATCTGGAAGAAATGGACCGAGTCCAGGCTCACCGTCTGGCACTCTGGAATCGCTATCAAGAAGGACTGGCGGACTGGTGCCGAGCCAATGGCGTGGATCAGCCTCATATTCCGGCCGGGGCCGAACACCCGGCTCATTTGTATTACCTCTTGCTTCCAGATCTTGAAAGCCGGCAGCAGCTAATGCTTCACCTGCGTTCGCAGAATGTGCAGGCTGCTTATCACTATCAGCCCCTGCATCTTTCACCCATGGGACTGGCCTACGGGGGAGCCGAGGCAGACTGCCCTGTTTCGGTTCAAGCCGCCAATCGCTTAATTCGCCTGCCGCTTTACGCCGATTTGAAATTTGAGGAACAGGACCGAATCCTGGATATGATCCAATCCTGGAGTCAGGCGTGAGCCAGGGCCGGGTTCGAGTCCAGATTCCCAAGCAGCGCCGCAATACCGGTGAAGTCAGGCCTTACAATGAATTGCCCACCCAGAATAAATCGGATGCGATCTTGCTCTGGGGAACGACTTTCCTGCTTTCGGCTTGCGTGCTCGTTTTTGGAGCCGTCCTCGTCTATAAGAATTCGCAGGCGGCTGTGGCTCAGCCAGAAGTGATCCAGGTGGGCTCAACCAACCCGAAAGAACTGTTGGCTCAGTCTCGGGAGCATTTTATTGCCGGCCATTTTTCCCAGGCGGTGAGTCAAGCCAGGGTTGGACTGGCTTTAGAGCAACAGAATCCTTCTCAGCCGCCCCTGGAAAAGGAGCTGCGTAGAGCCCTGGGTCTGGCTGATCTCGAGATTCGTGATTACGGTGAGGCTGTGGAGCAGTTTCACTGGCTCCAGGAACACGCGCCGGCGCCAGATGACCTGAGTCACTTAAGGCTTGCTCAGCGTAATTATCGGCAGGTCACAGGTGATGCCCTCCAAGAGTTGGAGGGAGCTCAACGACTCTCAGTCAGCGGCGTTCAAGATAAGGCTTATGCTAAGGCCAGCAAAGCTGTTTCAAGCCTGCAGCACACCCGGGGCAAGGCCACTCAGGTTCAGGCCGGACAACTGGTTATGGCCAATATCGCCCTTCGCCAGGGTCGTTACCAAGAAGCTTTGTTGCGCCTGCGTGAAGCAGGTAAGCTTGGTCCGCTGACTCCTCAGCAGCAGCAAGTTTTGCATACTCTCGAGGGCGCGAGACCGGAGCAATCTCCGGGAATCGCTTCCACTCAGATGCCCGTGGTGGTGCCACGCCTGGAAACGGGATCGGCATACCCCCAAAGTCGCTCAGGCTTTAACCCGATCAATCGAGTGGGGAAGCGCAATCCTAGTCCAGTTGGACAGCCGGAACCAGAGGAAATGCCCGAGAGCGCTAGCGCCTCTCAGCCTGCTCGCAAGCCGCCCCACGTGGAATTGCCCAAATTGCAGTTCCCTGGTGGCAATACGGCCACCAACGGAGGTCTGCCGGGCTATCAAAACAACAATAGCAGCAATTCTTTGCCTGGCTACAACACTCAAACCCGCACCAAGGATACCCTGCCGGGCTATTGAGCCCACGCGCACCAGGCAGGGCTAGTGTTCGTCGGAACGCTTGGGAGGCTCGGGGATCTGCAAGGGCAAAAAGCCGGCCGACTCCTCGCTGGGTTTTGAGAAGAGCTCTTTCCAGCCGGGGCCACTACCGGGAGCCTGAGGCACATCCGGAATGCTTGGGGTGGACGGGAGTCCGGGAAGGTCCAGTGATAGAGCTGAGGGCACCGAGGGGATCGAAGGCAGCGAGCCCAGTCCGGAGTCCAATGATGCGCCCAGCGGGGGCAGCGGCGCCAGAGCATCCAGAGAAGGCAGGGCAGGTGGCAGTGGGGCAAGGCTGTCGACTGGCGGCAAGGGAGGGAGGTTATCCCGACCGCCGTCTCCGAGCGAGGCCAGCCGCTGAGCCATACGCTCGCTAAGCGAATTGCTTTCTCCCAGGTTCGGAACGGCCGGGATGCCCGAGAGGCTCAGGTCGCTGTCCAGTCCGCCGAGGCTCGGAGGCACAGGCATGCGTGGCACATCCAGCACGTGTTTGGGAACTTGAAGTGCGGGTGCATCTTCTTCTTCACCGCGCCAGATGCGACGCAATTGAGCCGCGCGTTCCTGCACGCGCGCGTAGAGCGACAGTCCGTCATCGCGGCTGGGGTCGCCCAGTCCGCCCACGGCTGGCTCCATGCCCAGTTCGCGCAAGCGAAGCAGCAACATCTGGAACGTCTCTTGAGGTTGGCGATAAAACTGGCTTGCGCGTAGCGAAATGAAGCGCCATCCCAAGCGTTCCAGCACGGCTTCGCGCTCCACCACCACTTTGAATCGGTCCGGGGCGTGTTCGCGGTCGCCGTCGCAGCGAATGGCGACGCGCTGAGTTTTTCCTTCGACGACCAGGTCCAGACGGTAGCTTCCCACCGGGAAGTCACGGTGGACGCGGTAGCCGGCTCCTTCCAGCTCGCGTTGCAGGGCCTGGCTCATGCGTCGGGCGCCGGCTGTAACGGCCTCGGCCTCCTTGCTGTCCCGCGGGTTCATTTCGGCAACTTCGGTGATGGTGCGCTGCGGGTCGATAGCGTGGCGGATCAGGACTTCGCGGAGGTCTCCAACCTTGAGGTGCTGGTCGGGATCGAGGCCGCTCACCACCCAGAGCTGGTTGCGGGCGCGGGAAGCGGCCACGTTGTAGCGCTTGATGAACATGTCGCTGCGACGAAGGGATAGAGCGCTTTGGTCGTCGGCGGTTTCCACCAGCGACAAGAACATGACGTCTCGCTCGTCGCCCTGGAACTGGGCGGCGTTGCCGCAGAGCAGCCGGCGTGACTGATATTCGGACAGCGGCATGTGCTGGGTCAGCAGTTTGTCGACCAGCAGGGCCTGCTCTTCGCCGACCAGGGAGATCATGCCCATGGTCTGGCCACTGTATTCAGGTTGCTCCGAACAGGCGACGATCAGAGAAGCAACTTCCTCAGCTTCGGCCTTGTTGACCTTGCGCTGATAGGCGCCGCCTTCCACTTTATGAAAACGAGTAGGAGGCCGCAGACGGCTGGTGTTGGTCTCACGCAGCGGCTGAATTTCGCCTTGATAACAGAGTTTGTTTGAGAAGGCGATGATTTCGGGAACGCAGCGGAAGTGTTCGATCAGGCGGATGGTTCCGCCAAAGGACTGCCGAGCGAGGTCGTAGACAGAGGTTTTGCCGTCGTACAGTTCCTTGTTGGGCACGTCGTACAGGTGCTCTTCAATGAGTTGCTCGATCTTCTCGTAAGACATACCCACGGCCTCAGGGCTCACCTGCTCATTGTCGCCCACAACCAGGACTTCGCGTCCCAGGGCAAAGGCAATCAGGCCTGTGACATCGCACTGGCTGGCCTCATCCAGAATCACCACGTCAAACAGGGTTTCACCGGGGTGGTAGCTTTCGGCCACGCGCGCCAGAGGCATAATCCAGACGGGAACGGCGTCACGACATTCGGCCAGCTTTTCGCGCGCGGTGGCCTTGAGTTTGGGAGCACGTTTGCCTTTACCTGCGCCGATTTTGCGCATGAGGTCGAGCCAGCCCACCAGAGCTTGCTGCTGACGAACTCCGGTTCGGCGCAACTGATTGGCCCAGGTCTTATGCTCAACGTAGTGGGCTGTGGCCAGGCGCAGCTGATTTTTCAGCAGGATGACGTCTTGCTGAAGCTGCTCGGGATCCACTTCCGCCCGGGTTTCAAGTTGTTGGGTCCACTGGCGGAATTTCCAGGCCGGCCCGACTTCTCCAGGCGGTTCGCTACGATCGTGTGGCTGGCGGTGGTCGCGGATGGCGCGCGCCCACTCGGGCGCGACGTCTCGAACCTTGTGGAGAAGGACGTTGCGCGCGGCTACCGGCTCCTTCAGCGAGTGCAGTTGCATGAACCAGGCCCAGGCCCGGCTGTAGGCTTCTGGATCGAGGCTCAGGGTGGCCTGGCGCAGGCGGCTGAGAATGCCGCCCATGTCGCGGGGCTGGCACTGGGTCAGCAGTCGCTCCTGGGCCTGCAGGCGCTGATTGTAGATGGCTGAATCCAGGTCGGACTTGCGCGACTGGATGGTCGGAATGAGATAGCGCCGAGAGGTTTCGCGAATACGGAAAAGCTCGCCAAAGAGGCCGGTATCGATGGGTACGCGGTCCACGATGGCCGACCAGCGCAGGCCCTGGTCTTTCATCAGGCGGCGGCAGGCTTCCCATTCATTTTCGTACCAGCCCAGCGCGGCTTTCATCTGGGGCAGATAGCTGTAGGCGATTTCGTGGGCCGGCTCGCCCAGATTGTCAAAAGTTGGGGCTCCGCGCGAACCCATCTGGCGATCCCAGCGACTACGCAGCATCTGTTGTCCCTGGCGCAGCTTCAAGAAGGCGCGCACGCCCTCGGCCTCTTCAATGCTTTGCAATCGGCTCTTGCCGTGTACACGCACGCTGGCGATCAGTTTCTTCCAGGGCCCGCTGATGAAGGTCCACATGGAGATGGAGCCCTTGGTTCGCAGGTGCGTGATAATCTCTTCGATGACGCGCAGGGATTCATCTACCCCCATATCGCTGTCCACCACGGTTGCGCCCGTAGAGAGGGTGACTCGTTCCAGCTCGGCAAACTCGTGAACGGCGTTCTCGACGGTGGCCACAAGGTCTTCCCAGGTTTGCTTGTGAGCGCCACCCAGCATGCCGACCCGCATGCAGTCGAGCACCCAGGAACTGCCTTCCTGGATCTGGGTGACGGCCCGCTCCACCTGGTCGAGCAGACGCTGCAGTTGCTTGGAATCTTGAGACTCGTGGTCCCAGAACTCCTCGCCCACGCCTTCCTCGGTCTGCAGCGCCTTCTTTTTTGTGACCAATTCCTTAAACTGGAACTCCGAGATCATCTCCTCAATGGGAGGAAGAACCTGATCCAGGTCGGCTTCCAATTCGGCCGGCACGTCTCGGTTGAGTCGGTAGAGGTCGCGAAGCTCGTCCTGGGTGAGGGGAAACTCTGCGCCAGCCGCCACTGGTCCGGGGATCCACTGATGGCGGGCCGCGCTCTGGTCGACCAGCAGCTGAGCGGCTCGGCCAGGGCTGATGGTCTCGGCGCCCACGGTCAAGGGACGGTACTCGTCCAGGCGGGCGTTCAAGAGTTTTTCCTCGACCGCGATTAACTTGTCGCGCAATTCGGTGCGGCGCTGTTCATACTGTTTGGCGAGCGCGTCCAATTCGTCCGGGTCGCTGCTGGTGAAGCGGTTGACGATGCCTTTCACGGCTGCTTCCAACTGGTCCCGGCTCTCGGATTCTTGCTCCAACACGCTAACGCACAGCGGCCGCAGCTCGGGGATGACCATATCGCGAACGATTCTCAAGGCCTTGGAGGCCTGACTGGTCACCAGAATACTCTTGCCTTCGGCCAGCAAATGGCCAATCAGGTTGGCGATGGTATGAGTCTTACCCGTTCCGGGAGGGCCCTGGACCAGGACTGCTCCGGCGCTGTGAAGCCGCTTGAGCACTCGTTCCTGCTCGGGGTTGCTGGGCATCGTGAGCAGAAGATCGTGATCTTCAAGGTGCTTGGCGTCGGCAGGGGGTCCCGGGTCTACGCCTACCACGCGCACCAATGAAGGAGGGAGTTCCTGGACTTCGGGCAGCGCCCGCAGGAAGGCTTCGATGGCCTGGGTGAAGCTGGCGCTCCGGAAGCCCAGATAAACGGTGGGCTCCCGGCGGGTGGCCGGGGCATTGCCGTTGGGCCAAAGCAGCGCCCAGAGCTGGCTGAAGAATTCGTTGGTGGCTTCCTTGCCGAGGGGGTGGGCGGCGTGTTGCTGCAGCAGTTTGCGGGCTTGCCCGATGGAGTCTTCGTTGACACCCAGGCGACGCAGCAGAGCCAGGTAAAGCTCGCTTTCTCGGTCAGTTTCCCGAATCACGATCTCGCCGCTGTCGGCCAGGAACTCGATTTGAAGCTTCTGTAGTAACAGAGGATGCTCGACCGGGTCGGCGTTGTCCACTTTGACAACCCCGTCGCCGACGACCAGCTCGACCTTTTCGGATTCGCGCTCGATGATGTTGTTGAGTTCCAGCAGGTGATCGAAGAGCGCGTAGGCGGGGTCTTTCTTCTCGGCCGGCTTACGAACTTTCAACAGGAAGTCATCACCAGGGTCTTCCTCGCCCTGGGAAAGACGCCCGACCTGCACGTATTTGCTCATGGGCAGGTCGATCCAGCGCAGCTTCCACTGGTAAGATTTCAGGTTCAGGCATGGGGGCGAACTCAGCTGCTGCATGCCGCCCATGAAACGGAATAGCCGGGCTATCCGCTCCCGCGCGATCAACTGTTTTGCTTCGTTCAGTGCCATTCCTTAGTTTCCAGCAGCCTTCAACTGTGTCTCGGCCAAAATTTTCGCTTTTTCTAAATTGGCGCGAATCAGGTCGCACCCTCCCTGCCAGAATTCAGGACTGGCGATGTCAAAACCCAATGCACTGAGTAATTTGGCTGGAGCCTGCGACCCGCCTGCCGCCAGCAACTCGAAATATTTGGGCAAGAAGGATTCGCCTTCCTGACGGTAGCGCGCATACAGGGCCAATACCAAGAGTTCCCCAAAGGCATAGGCGTAAACGTAAAAGGGAGTGTTCACGATATGGGGGATATAGAGCCAGGTCCACTGATGGTCGGGTCCCAACGTGAGGGAGGGTCCAAACATTTCCTGCATGGCTTCTTGCCACATGCCGTTGATGCGCTCGGTGGTCAGTTCCCCGTCCGCTCGGCGAGCCGCGTGCAAGCTGCGCTCAAAACGGAACATGGAGATCTGGCGGAAGACGGTGGCGAAGGTGTCTTCTAGTTTTTCGCAGAGCAAGGCCAGTTGTTCTTCGGGGCTTTCCAACAATTCCTGAAGTTTCTCGAAGACCAGGGTCTCGGCGAAGGTGCTGGCGGTCTCGGCCAGGGGCAAAACCGGATGATAATCCAGGTAGTGATTACGGGCCGCCATCAGGTCGTGGATTCCGTGCCCCAGTTCGTGGGCCAGAGTCATCACGTCGCGGGCCTTGCCGGTGTAGTTTAGGAGAACATAGGGATGGAGATCGGGGGTGACGCCGGCGCAAAAGGCTCCGCTGCGCTTGCCCGGCTTGGGGGGCACATCGATCCAGTTCTTCTCGAAGAACGGCTCGACCAGTTCTTTCATCTTGGGCGAAAAGCGCCCGAAGGACGAAATCACCAGCTCTTTGGCTTTGTCGTATTCGATTTCTTGCTTCTGCTGTCTCAGAGGCGCATAGCGGTCGTAGTGGGCCAGGCTTTCGAGGCCCAGTAGACGTCGCTTGAGGTCGTAATACTGATGCACGATGTCGAAGTTCTTGACGCATACCTCGGTCATGACATCGATGACTTGCTTGTCGAGCTCATTGGAGATGTGACGGTCGGATTCCGGGTGGTCGAAGTCCCGCAGGCGATCGGAGATCTGCTTTTCGTGCAGCAAGGTGTTGTGAATGAAGGTCAGCACGTGGGCGTTGTTCTGAAGCTCGGCCGCCAACGACTCGGCCGCCTGCCGACGCAGGTTACGGTCTGAGTCGTAGCTGTAGGCGAGAAGCTCGCTCTGGGTCAGGAGCTTTTCTTCACCTTCCAGGGTGAACTTATACTTCATGCGCGAGGTCACTTCGGTGAACAGGCGCTTGAAGGCTCGGCCACGGCAGTTGGCCGTCTCTTCCAGAATGGTTTCTTCAGCCTGGCTCAGATAGTGCTTGGCCAGCGCTTGCTGCTGCTCCAAATAGTGGTGATACTTGGCCAGCTGCGGGTCTTTCAGCAGCCGTTCGAAAGTCGCCAGAGGCAGTTGGGCCAGTTCCAGGTCAAAAAAGATCAGGTGAGTGCTGATCTGACTTCCGATTTCCCGCACTTTTTGGGTCAGCGCGCCGCGCGCGGTATCGGTGGTGTCGGTGGAATAGTGAAGCGAGGCATAGGAGCCTGGCCGACTCTGCTCTCGCAGCAGTTTCTCGTAGTGGTCGAGTGCCTTGAGCAGGTCCTGGCCGCTGATGTCGGCCCCGATCTTGCCAGAGTAGGTTTCCTCGAACTTGCGAGCGTGCTCAATTGCGCTCTGTAAGTCCTTGTCTATACGGGGATCGTCTACCGCCGTGTAGAGGTCGCTGAGGTCCCAGCTGGGGAGACTTGGGGGATCTTGAACATTTGTAGACATTGACAGTGCACTCGCCTTCCAACGGCGCGCTTTCACAGCCTGAAGGCTAAACCCCTGCTAGCCGCTTGGGGCTAACCTGTGGTGCGCAAACCGGCCGCTACGCCCTGAATGGTCATGCGCAATAACCGCCAGAGCAAGTCGAGTTCTTGCTCGTCCTGGGTGGCTCGCAGGCGGCGGAACGTCTCCACCTGGATTAAGTTCAGGGGATCGACGTAGGGGTTTCTCACACGAATGGAGCGCTCCAGCCAGGGCTGGCTCTCCAGTAGCACTTTGCGTCCGGTCAAAGCCAGCACGGCCGCGCGCGATCGTTCGAATTCCGCAGCCAGAAGATCCATTATTTGCGTTTCATTTCCCGCCAGTTGCGCGTAGCAGCGGGCGATATCAATATCGGCTTTGGCCAGGGCCAGTTCGGCATTGTCGATGACGGCTCGGAAGAAGGGCCAGTTTTGATAAAGTCCGGCCAACTGCGCTGAATCGACCGTCTGGAAGGCTGTGCCGATGCCATACCAGGCCGGAATAATGGCTCTGTTTTGGGTCCAGGAGAAGACCCAGGGAATGGCTCGCAGGCTGCTCAGTCCGGGTTTGGCGTCACTGGGCCGGCGCGAAGGCCGGGATCCAATGGCCATTCGCTCAACCCCCTGAATGGGGGTGGCTTTCTGAAAGAAATCGATAAAGCCCGGATGATCGACCAGTTCTCGGTAGTGCTTGAGTGAGGTTTGGGCCAGGCCGTTGAGTGTCTCAATCCAACTTTCCGGAATGGTGGGAGGGGGAGTGCTGCCCACTTCCAGCAGACTCCAAAGAAGCTGTTCCAGGTGGCGGTGGGCGATAGGGGGGTAGTCGTAGCGCTCGGAAAGAACTTCGCCCTGTTCGGTGAGGCGCAGTCCGCGCCGGGTTGTCTCAATGGGCAGACTGAGAATGCTGCGGGCGGCGGGACCGCCGCCCCGACCCAGGGCACCGCCGCGACCATGAAAATAGCGCAGGTCGATGCCGAATTCACCGGCTACCTGCTGCATGCGTTGCTGGCTGCGGTAGAGCCACCAGTTGGCCGCCAGGTAGCCACCGTCTTTGGTGCTGTCGGAATAGCCCACCATCACCACCTGCAGGTCCTGATGGTATTCCTTGAGATACTGGCGATATTCCGGGTCGGAAAAGAGCGTGCGCAAGATTTCAGGACCCCGTTCCAGGTCCTTGATGGTCTCAAAAAGGGGCACCAGGGGCATACGCACCCCTGGAGCATACTGGGTTTGCAGCCAGAGCAGAGCCTGGATGTCCACTGCTTCGTGGGTCATGCTCAGGATGTGGCAGCCCAGTTGTCCCTGGCCGTAGGCCTCGTGATACCAGGCCAGCAAGCGAAACAGGCTGAGCACTTCCTGGGCCATCGGATCTTGTGGAGCGCCAGTCCTGGCTTTCGAGCTGGCCAGGATTTCGCGCTTGCGCTCGGCGCTGGCGTCGGCGTAATCCTTGTTTTCTAGAATGTGACCCAGGGCCAGGTGGTACTGCTCGGATTCCTGGCGGATGTCCAGGCGAGCCAGGTGGAATCCAAACGCCTGCACCTGCACCAGCCAGTCTTCCAGGCGACGACTGCGGCGTTCTCCCAGCGACTCTTGCAGCCACAGGAGGTCCTGGCGGAGCTGAGAGGCCTGGGTGTAGGCTCCGGCTACTCCGCCGCCGCTGCTGACCTGGCGTAAAGCTTGTTTGAGCCGCCACTGGATAATGCGCAACCAGCGGCGGTGAATTTCATAGGGTGAAAAGGGTTCCAGCAGTCGATTCAGAGCCGGCCACTGCCACAGGCTTTGCTGAATCCGTTCTTTCAGGAGATGACTGGAGTGGACTCGAATTTCCGACTGGGTCAGGCGTCCGAACAGGCGACGGGCCTGCTTGTAGTGCATCTTGAGGGCGGCTTTGCGATAGACTCTTAGGGTCTTGGCGGTGGTATCGCTGGTCACGAAGGGATTGCCGTCCCGGTCCCCCCCCATCCAGGTGCCAAATTGAAGGAAGGCCGGCAGTTGAAAAGTGGTTTCGGGGTAGTAGCGAGCCAGGGCACTCATCAGCTCTCGATGCAGGCGAGGAATCACGTTCCACAGTTTGCGGACGGTGGCCAGGCCGCGGGCCACTTCCTCCAGAACGGTGGGTTTACGGGGCCGCAGCAGGTCGGTGTGCCAAAGGGTCTCAATGATCTCTCGGATCGAGTCATCCACCTTCTGGCCGCTGTCTCCGCGTTGCAGCCAGCGGCGCAGGCGTTGCAGGTGCAGGCGGACGGCTCGGCGTTTGGCTTCGGTCGGGTGGGCGGTGAAAACTGGTTCCAGGTGCAGAACGTCCAGGCGCTGTTGCACTGACTCGGCCGTGAGACCGCGCTGGTGCATGTTATGGATGGCGGCGTCCAGAGACTCCTTGAGTTGGGGGCGCGAGCGCAAGGTGCGCACTCGCTGGCGGTCCTCGGCCAGGTTGGAGAGATCGAAAAAGAGGGTGAAGGCCCGGCATACCATCCAACTCTGATCGATGTTCAGGCCCTTGAGGACTTCGAAGAGTTCCTGGGTGGCGGCCTGATCGCCCAGGCGTCGTTGTTTGGCCAGGTTGCGGATGCGTTCTTCCAGTTCCAGCGAGGGGGGGCCGTCCAGTTCGGAAATGACCTGGCCCAGCAGGCCGCCCAGCCAGCGCACCTCCTGGCGCAGTTCCTGAAGGTCCTCACCGGCCACGGATGGCCTGAACCTGTCGCACGAACTCCTGGCGCAATTCCTCGCTGCTGCGGCAACGCTGGGAAAATTCAATGCGCACCACCTGGCCGTCGGCTTTGATCGAGTAGCCTGCTCCATCGCAGTGCAGCATGCGAGCCTGCTCGACCTCCTGGCCCAGTTTCTTGGCTGCCAGCAAAAGCAAGGCGTCCCCGTGATCTTCATTCATGTGAGAGATCACTCCGGCGGCCAGTCTGGCCACCGGATCGGGCTCAGCTTTCTTGTATTCCTCGGTCGAAACCCAGCTCATCTGGCCAAAGCCGCCTACGTAGCGAACCCGTTCGACCTCCAGCCGCCAGAGGTGGAAATCCTTGAAGGTGGTGTAGGCTCGGGCCTGAGGGTGGGCCTCCAGATAGGTGTCCAATCCCGCCGAACTCTTGACGGCGCGACCGACCAGGGTGACTCGACCGACCGCCAGCGGGTCCAATTCGCCGGCCTGATCCCAAACCATGAGCGAGGCCCGCGGGTCGAGCAGCAGATTTTGGGTGTGCTCGGCCAGGTCGCTGATGAAAAGCAACGGCTGTCCCTGGGAGTCGGCCGCATACTGCACCAGTGAACCGTAGGGAAAGCCGTCGGCCAGGGTGGACAGAGCCCCCTCCCCGCCGCGCATCAGGGTTCGGCTAAATTCCGCGTGACTGATCATTTCTGGCTTTCCAGGAAACGAATGGCGTTGCTGGCTCGACGCCAGGAGGTGATTACGCAGCCGACCGTGATGAGGACCAGCACCGAGGCCAGGATGACTTCATGGTAAGCGGGCCAGGCGGCGCAGGCCACGCAGCCTCCGATCAGCAGTTTCATGCGCTGCTGCTTGGCCATGGGTCCGCCGAAGTCAGCCGGGGCGCCGGCCCCGTGGGAGAGGGTGCGAATATAGGCGGTCAGCACGGCCAGCAGGCTGGCCCAGAGGCCCAGTTCAGAGCAGCCGGCGGCCCAACCCGCCCCCATGAGGGAGGCTGTGTCGGATAGACGGTCGGGAAGTTCGTTGAAGATTTCACCGCTGGGCGACTTCTGGTTGTGCTCTACCGCAACCATGCCATCGATCATGTTGCAAATCAGGCGAGAGACGATGCACAGCGCGGCCGCCAGGTAGCGGGCCTGCAGAAAGCAGCCGATCGCCACCAGGCTGAAGACAACGCTCAGCACCGAGATCTGATTGGGGGTGAAGCCAAGTTTCGCGACCGCTTTGGCCAGGCCCCGGGCCCAGAAGGTTCCGCGTTCTTTGATGGGTCTTCGATCAGCCAAAATGTCCTCCGTGGCCGGCGTTCGGGTCCGGCGCTTCTTTGCTTTCGGGGGTAAAAGATAAGGCGATAAAGAGGCCGGCCAGGGCGAAGTAGCCGATCCCAAAGAGCTTGGGTACCAGCGCCGCGTCCGCGCTCAGGTTCATCGGGTTGTACATATTGCCGTCGGGTGAGGCCGAGTGGATGATGCCGGGGATGGCCAGGCCTCCCAGGGCCATCAGGTAGCCTGCCGAGCGCAGCAGTCGCCGGTCAATGAGTTCGGCCAGAAAGGCTCCCCAGAGCATGCCGGTGAGGATAAAACCGTTACCCAGCGCAATGATGACCTGGGTTTCGGAAAGGCCTTCGGCGGTGGGCTTGAGCTGAGCTTCCCAGGCTTCCTTGGTGAAAATGAAACCGGAATACTTGATGGCCAGAAGACGGGCCAGGGTTGGCACGTGGGCCAGCGCCACGGCGGGCGCATGTTCTTTCTTGGTGGCCAGGAAGGCTTGAACCACGATATCCAGAGCAACAAACACCAGGATCGGGGCCAGCACGCCGGCGGGAATCAGCTTGACGAAGAAGCTGACGTAGCCAAGCATGCCTCCCAGGCCGACGAACAATCCGGTCATAGCCGTGTAGCCCAGGCGCGCGCCCATGGCTTTGTAAGCGGGTTGTCCGATGTAGGGGGTGGACTGGGCCACGCCGCCACAAACGCCGGCCAGCAATGTGGCCACCGCTTCGGTCACCAGGATCTGCTGGGTGTCGAACTCGTCCCCGCCCACGCGGGCACTCTCGGTCACGTTGACGCCGCCAATCACGGTCAGGATGGCGAAGGGGAAAGCGATGGGCAGGTATTTCAGCGAATCGCCGTAGGCCTTGAGGAAATCGAGTCGGGGGATGGGCAGTCCGCCGTGGAACTCGAATTTAAGCTCGCTGATATGCCCGCCCGGCAGCCCTAGAGCGGGCATGCAATAGTGCAGCACCGTGCCCACCAGCACCGCCACGGCTACGCCGGGCAGGCCTCTGGGCAGCCGGATGCCGGCCACCAGGGTATAGAAAATCAGGCCCAGTGAAATCAGCCCCACGATGGGCAGACGGAAGATCTCAAGCATGGGCAGCAGGCCGATCAGGGCCAGGCCGATGCCGCTCAGGCTGCCCAGCAATCCGGCCTGAGGCACAATGCGCTGCAGCCACTTGCCAGCAAAGCTAAAAACCAGCTTGATGATGCCGATATTGACCATGGTTGCCATGCCCAGGTACCAGGTCATATTGGCCGCCTCCATCTCGCTCAGGCCGCTCTCTTTATAGGCCAAAAAGGCCGGACCCAGGACGGTGAAGACAATGCCCAGGCTGGAGGGGGTGTCCAGGCCCAGTGGCATGGCTGTGACGTTGGCATTGCCGGTCCGCTTGGCGATACGCCAGGCCAACCAGGTGTAGACCAGGTCGCCGAAGAGCACCCCGAAGGCCGTGCCCGGCAACATCTTGGTGTAGATGATCTCGGCCGGGAACTTGAAGATGTTGATCAGGAAGCCGGCCATCAAGGCCATCACCGTGAGATTGTCCACCATCAGGCCAAAGAATCCGTTGACGTCGCCGCTGGTGATCCAGCGAATGCGATCGCTGCCTGGATTCTTGGTCGGGCCTATCTCTTCGCTCACGGGACCTCCCTCAGTGGTGCTGACGCCCCGTTCGGCGACCTTTGGGGAGATCCCCTTGGCGGTTGCGATCTGCTAAAGTAAGGGAAAATGGACGGCATGTTGGTGATCGCGTTCTTGTTGTTGCTGCTCGGGCCCGCCATTCTGACGGGGAAGCTGCCTTATTCGAGCCGCGGTTGGGGAGTGGCCCTTTCGGCCGGAGTCTTTGGGACTTGTATGCTGGCTATCTCTCAGGTGAAACCCACCGACGAAATACTTCGCGCCTACTGGTCAGCCCCTCTGTTTCCCGCCGGGTTTGGGGGTGTGATTGCGCTCGTGGTGTTGATGGAGAGAGAGTCTCGCCAGTTGGCCCGGCTCAAGAAGCAGCAAGACGCGGCTGAGCTCTAAAAAAAAAGAAACCGGTCGGCGGGAAGCCTTCCGGTCTTTCTAGGGAGTGGCGATGATGCGCTAGAGCCCGCGGTGGGCTCGTTACTCCATTATCTTAAGCCAGGACAGTCCATGGGTCTGTGAAGTGGATCACATGTCACGGACAAGAAAGTTTTCTACCCCTTTGACGATTCCGTCGGCGGCTTTGGCAGGGTAGGCGGGCTGACGCAGCATGCCCTTCTCCAATCCGGGGTTCGAGAGGAAGTTGCATTCTACCAGCACGGCCGGCATTTCTGGTTGACGAATGACGGCAAAGGAACGCCAAAAATGTTGGTAACTGGGCTCGCCGATGGCTCGGGCCAGAGGCGCGGCAATGGCCTGAGCCAGTCCGCGCGAAGCCGGCTGATAGTAATAGATGTGGGTACCGTGAGCCACCCGGCCGTCCTTGACGTCGGGGCGTGCGTTGTGGTGCAGGCTGATGAACAGTTGGGCTCGGGCTCTTAAGGCGACGTCCACCCTGGACTGCAGTTCGGCGTCAGCCGGAGCGTCCTCGGGGGAAACCTGATGGTCAGTTTCCCGGGTCATGGTCACGATCGCTCCGCCTTTTCTCAGTCGCTCCCGCAAAGCTCGGGCAACGGCCAGGTTCATGTCCTTTTCTTTTACGCCCAGCCCCAGGCCGACGGTACCCGAGTCCTCGCCACCGTGGCCGGCATCCAGGGTGATGCGCAGGCCGCGCAGGGGGTGTTTGGGGTCAATGCGGGGTGGGGGGGTGGGGGTGAATTCCAGGCAGTCGTTCTTCCAGGCCAGGTGGTAGCCCCACAGACGTCGGCGCAAAGGGATTTCCACCATGCTTCCGCGCTCTCCCAAAGGGTGAACGCGAATGGAGGGGATATTGCTGGAATTTTGCGCGTAGGCCGTATGGAAGGTGGCCGAGGGGACTCCGGGGAGCTCGATCCAGAACTTGCGCTGTTCGACATCCTGGCGGACCTGCCAGGCGCAAGGCGAGCCCATTTGAAGTTGGACTCGATTCTCTCCCGGAGTGACCCGAATCAGGCTGAGCAGACCGTTGCCCAGGCTGGTTTGGGGGGGCAGCAAGGTGCCCTCGCCGAGGCGTAACCAGCCGTCCGGGTTGCGCAACTGGAGATAATCCCCCTGGCGCTGCACAACCTCCAGGCGCACGCCTCGCGTAACCGGAGTCTGACGGTCGTAGTCGGAACTGGGCCCGGTTCGCAGAATGGCGTTGTCTTTGGTCACCTCGAAAACGCCCAGCGGGCCAATGTGGGTTCGGCAGCCGCCCAGCATTTGGCCATCCAGGGTGAGGTCCCCGGGAGCCGGTTGGAATCGAGCCCGATACAGCCCGGGGCGCTCCTCTTTGAGTTCCAGGCTGGAGCGGGAGCTTTGCAAGCGGGGATGTTGTCCGGGCGGTCCTTTCACTTCCAGTTCAATCCAGCTGTCTTCGGTTGCGTCCAAAGGGAAAGCGGGGGAGAGCACCGTCCAGGTGGGATCGGCCGCCACGGCGGTGCTGAGCATGAGTGTCAGGAGCATCTTTTTCACCTGAGCCCAGTTCTCATGAGGGGGTTTGATCTCCTCAAGAGATTGTTACCAAAATTTTGCTTTACAGGGGGGTGATCGAGTGATAATTTGTTACAACCCTGACGAAGGACCTGGACTGCCCTGGAAAGCGGACTCGGTCTGGGGGTGGGCACAGAGGGCTGGTCCAAGTCGCGCCATGTCACCCCGCGCGAGGCGGACCCCTCTCCAGCTGCTACGCTTGGAAACCTTGAGGAACGGCGCATGAAGGTAAACGGCCAACCGACAGTTCAGTCTTTTCAACCGGCCGGTGGAGCCAAGAAGGCTCGCCAGAACCAGTCGCAGGAAATCGCTGATCGTGTGGATGTGGGCGGTTCAGCCCCTACGAACAACACCAAAGGTGTGCGCAAAAACGACAAGCCGCGTGGCAATCAGGAAGCCAACCGCAAGCACTGGAAAGAGCACAGCCAGAACGGCAGCATCAACGCCGCCGGTCAGGCCGGTTTGCCTGGCTCCATCGCCGCGGCCAGCCTGCACTACCCGGATGGTCGGTGGAATCTAAAGGCTCTGGCCGACAAGGCCATGGTTGAAAATAACCTGGCCATCGAATATCCGGCCGACGTCAAGAAGCAGGTGGCCGACATTATGGCCCAGATTCGCCCCGCCCCCGGCGTCTACAATCTGCCGGAGGTGGCCAAGGCTCCCTGGGTGCGCGACTTGCGCAATGAGCACTTCATCTCTATCGACAATGGCACGCTCTGGACCAAGATGGACCCTGCCGAACTGGCCAAGAATCCCGAAGCCAACGTGACGTCCAAAGACCTGGACCAGCTCCAGGGGATGCCGGTCAAGCATCCCAACGGCGACATCACCATGAAGATTGCCGTCAGCGATCTGAACGCCTTTGTGCCCAAGGGCTCTCCTTTGGACAAGTTTATGGATGTGAATGGCTCGTCGGTTTACACCGCCGACAAGATTTACAACCTGATCCCTAAGGAACTGGCTGAGGATGTCATTTCACTCAATCCGCGTGAAGATCGGTTCGCCACCATCGTTGAGTTCACCGTCGCTCCCGACGGCACTGTGAAGGATGAGAGCGTTTACCAGGCCATCGTCAACAGCCGCGCCAAGCTCGACTACTCCAGTGTGGGCGCCTGGATCGACGGCAAAGCCGAGCCCTCGCCAGCCATGAAACAGGACGACCAGATTCTGGAGAGCATCAAGCTTCAGGACGAGGCCTCCCAGCGTCTCAAGAAGTTCCGCTCTGAGCACGGAGCTCTGGACTTCGAGAGCAGCGAAGTCAAAATCACCACCAACAAAGAGGGTGATGCGGTCGGTTTTGAGGTGGGGGAGAAAAACCGCGCCACCGAACTGGTCGAGAACTGCATGGTGACCTCTAATCAGGTGATGAGCCGCTTCCTGCGCAAGAATGGCATGGCTACTCTGGAGCGCGTGGTGGTCCCGCCCGAGAAGTGGGATCAGATTCAGCAGCTGGCCAGCGAGCACGGTGGCCGACTGCCCAATCAGCCGGACGGCGTCGCACTGCGCAAGTTCCTGGATGACCAGCGAGCCAAAGATCCCGATGGTTATCAGGATCTCTCTTTCTCGGTGATCAAGCTGATCGGCCG
>JAFEBA010000003.1 GCA_018266105.1 bacterium
GCGGCCGCCAGCGGCCCGCTTTCCGTCTTATGCTGCGGCTGAGGCCGAGCCCGGGCTGGCTCGGCCTTCCATTGCACCGGCCTGGGTCGTTGGGGTGTGGCGCCCGCACTTCCCACCGTCGAGGGATACAAAAACTCAGCCACCTGGCCGTTGCCCGGCAGCACCACCTCTACTTTGTCGGCCATCATCTCCGCCAGTGCCGCCCGGGCCGCCGGTTCGCCGTGCACCAGGTAACACTGACGCGGCCCCAACCGGGCTACCAGGGTCGCAATCTGACCCGCATCGGCGTGGGCCGACAAGTTATACTTGGCAATCTTGCATTCAAACCGGACCTGACGGTCCATTAGACGCAACTCCGGCTCGGCCGCATCCGCCAGCGCCAACACCTTGCCGCCCGGACTTTCCTCGTCCTGATAGCCCGTAATAAAGATGGCGTTGCGCGTATCGCCCGCCAACTCGGCCGCGTAAAACTGCGAGGGCCCGCCGTTAAGCATCCCGGACGAACTCACAATGCAGCAGGGCTCTCCCACCACCACCAGCTCGCGCTCCCCCTGCCCCACCGCCCGCGCCGGCGAGCCTTCATAAAAGAACGGATTGCCCTCCCGTTCCACCTGACGACGGAGCCGCTCGCTGAGAAACTCCGGGTAAAGCGAATAGATCTGGCAGACATTGCGCACCATGCCATCCACAAAGATGGGAAATCGGGCGATTCGACCGGCCAGCTGCTCGCGCAGCAAGATCAGCAGCACCTCCTGCGCCCGCCCCAACGCAAAAGCCGGGATCAGAACCTTACCGCCCTCCCCCACCACCTGGGCCACCGCTTCGGCCAGCCGCATCTCCTCTGCTTTGCGATTGGCGTGTAGCCGGTTGCCGTAGGTCGCCTCCGTCACCACCACATGAGGCCTCACCCTGGGCAGAGTCAGCCCATCCACCGTTCGCTGCGGATCCACCGAATAGTCTCCGGTGAAGAAAACTCGCCCCTCCACAGTTTCCAGCGTGACCGAGCAAGCACCCAAAACATGGCCAGACAGCAAAAAGGTGGCCAGGATCGAACTGCACACCTCAAATGCATCCCCCGGCCGCACCACCTGGACTCGAGCCAACATGGACGTCACCGCATGCTCGGGATAGAGCGGAATCTCCGCCTCCTGCAGCCAGCGCATCTGCATAATCTTGAGCGAATCCGCCAGCATCACTCGCATCAAAGCCAGCGTGGCCTCTGTGGTATACAAAGGGACCTGCGGAAAAGCCAGGTGAATCAACGGCAGCGCCCCGATGTGATCGGCGTGGGCGTGGGTGATCAAAATGGCATCCAGCTCGCCCAGCTCCTGAACCCTCTGCAGATCGGGCAGCCGGTCCAGCTCCGCCCCCCCGCCCATCCTCTGACCGCAGTCGATCAGCAGCCTTTGGGCTCCGACTTCCACCACCGAACAGGATCCGCCCACTTCCTGAGCGCCCCCGATGAAGTGAATTTTCATAGGCTTCGTTCTTGCTCTACTCTCGCTGCTTCCCCTCCAGTTGCCAGGCGGCCAGCACCTCAGCCAACAAGCCCCGATAAGCGGGGTGCTCCACCCCCCAACCCGGCAACCGGGTAAATCCCTCGGAGAGGGCCTGACTCTCCACGCGCAACTTCAGAAAATTCCGATGTTCCACGCTCAACTGCTCAAAAAATTCAAGCTTTTGAGCCACCCGCAAAGCTCCCTCATCGCGTTGCTGCAGCTCCCGCTCTCGTTGCTCCACCCGCAACTGATGGATTTTCTCCCGCTGTTCGCGCTGGACTTTCTCCGGCTCCACGCGGAGTGTCTGGTATCCGCCCCGCAAGACTTCTGCCACCAGGTAACCGGCCGGGTTTTCCGGCCGAACCTGCTTCAATCGCTCCATCGCCAGAGCAATCATCTCAGGAGGATGCTCACGCGTAAGCTTATGAGCCATAAACTCGCTGACTCCAGCGGACTTGAGCTGTTCCGTCAGCCCTAAACGTTTAAAATTGGCATCCAGAGAAGCATCATCACCCTCGCGACTGGTGTTGGCTTTCGTTAAATTGGGATTCAACGGGAGAGTCTTGGCTTGAGCTGGATGATGATATTTTTTTTCTTTGCTTTCTTTCCATGGCTCCGGCTGGCCGGAGGGGTCGGCCTCCGACCCACCGGAGGCCTTTCGCGCAAACCGAGCCGCCACGCCCTTTTCCGCCTCTGCCCGGAGGGTCTGCAGTCCTTCGCAAATGCGATACTCGCAGCGACCACTGACCATGTGTCGGATCTGGATGTATCCCAAAGCAACCAGCACCCGCTTGGCCTCATACAAAGACGATGAGGAGAGACCCGTCATCTCCAAGAGCAAGGTCTCTCCTATGCAGGTCCACGAGCGCAGATAGCCCGTGGTGAAGCGGTAAAGGGTCAGAAAAAGCCTCAACTCGGACAGCTTGAGTTCTCGATAACCCTCGTTTTTGAGAAGATCAGGTACACTGTCCGGCCGGCACCCAGCGGTAGAGGGTGGGGATGGACACGCCGAGGTTCTGGGCGACTTCTTTGGGTGAGACGCCGGTGGCCAGCAGCTTTTTGGCGGAGGCGATTTTGCTGTCGGTCATCTGGCGTTTACGGCCACCGATGCGGCCCAGCTGGCGGGCGGCGGCCAGGCCGGCGTGAGTGCGCTCCAGGGTGAGCTCGCGTTCCATTTGGGCCAGGCTGGCCAGCACGTGGAAGAAGAAGCGGCCACTGGTGGTGCTGGTGTCGATGTTGTCGGTCAGGCTTTTGAACTGGATGTCCTGCTCTTGGAGCTCGCCGACCAGGTCGACCAGGTGCTTGACGCTGCGGCCCAGGCGGTCGAGTTTCCAGACGACCAGGTGTCGCCGGCGCGGAGGATGTCCAGGGCTCGAGCCAGGCCCGGACGGTCGCCGCGGCTGCCGCTGAGCTGGTCATCGAAGATCTTCTTGCAGCCGGCTTGTTTGAGGGCTTGTTCTTGCAGGTTGAGGTTTTGGTCTTGGGTTGAGACGCGGGCGTAGCCGATGTCCATGGTCGTGCTTCCTTTGCAACGTTTTCAACCAAGCTCTTCGAGCTTGCCCTTCAAAGTCATGCAGTAAGGAGTCTCCGACGAAGGTGGGGCTGGGCCTTATTACCCGGAAGCCTCTGAGCGTGTGGGCTTTCGAGCACGGCCTGAAGAAGCGGAACGCGCTTCCAGCACCGTCAGAGCGTTGGGCTGATGGTCCAGAAGAACCAAGGCACTGCTGATGGCACGAGAGGGAAGAAGATCTCCGCTTTCATATTTCTGGAAAGCTCGAGGCCCTCCACCAATCAATTCACCCGCTGCCGCTTGGCTCAAGCGAAGCCGCTTTCGGATTCGGCGAATTTCTTCTGGTTCCAACAAGCCCTCCACACGGGCTTTGAGACGGTTCAAGACCCGATCGGAGACTTTCATATCTTCGCCGGAATGGATGCCCTCGTCCGAAGTCTCACTATACCAGCCGGGCATCTCAAAGGTGATGCTTTCCCCTTTGTAGCGAAGAGTCAGTTGCTTAACCCCCCGGACCATGGGGGTCCCGGTGGTCGGGCAGAGCGGATTAGCCACGGTCTTTCTCCTTGAACGAAAGTAGTAAGAATTCGGTGATCACGTCGGCCGTGAATTTCACGTAGAGAACCCCCGCCGGCGAGGGCACATGATAGACGTCTTGCCAGGATCGATGATCAGCCACTGCAGTCATCGATTTGTGGAAATGAGCCGGTCTCATCGTTTGAATAATCTCAACCATCTCACTTCTCCCAAAGCCGAGGCTTGCGGCGGAAAGGAAGGCCGTAGTTGTCGCAAAAATTCGTTCTTCCGAGGAGAAGACTGACCGAAATGCTTCCAGGTCATAGGTCGGCTTTCTCTTCTCAGGCACTTGGCAAGTGTGACCTTTATGGTGTCATTTCGTCAAGGCCTTCGTTTTCTGGCAAACGGGGCCGCCAACACTTCAGAACGTCCCAGTCTCGCGGCCCGAAGGGGCGCCGGGAGGGTGGCCAGGCGCGAGGCCATGGTGTGGCGGAAAGTGTGGGGAGAACAGCGGATGTCCAGGTCAGCCCGCTCACGGTAGCTCTGGATGAGGTCCCGTAGCGAGCGGGTGGGAAGCCGGCGATGGGCCCGGGTCACCAGCAGCGGCGAGTCACCGGCCACCGCAAAGCCCCGCGAGTGATTGAAGTGAACCAGGTCCACGACGGCCTGGCGGGCCACAGCATTGAGCGGCACTTGGCGCTGGTGACCGCCCTTGCCGACCACCTCAACCCACTGGCGGGGAAACCCGTCCCAGGTCATGACGTGGCCGACGTCCAGGCTGCAAAGCTCATGAGAGCGCAGGCCGGTGTGGAGCGAGAGAACAATGAGAGCTCTATCACGCGGACCGAAGGGCTCGCCCGGGCGGATGGCAGAGAGCAGCCGCTGCTCTTGGGAGGGAAGTAAAATACGCATCGTGTGTCTCCTGACGGTAAGGTGGCGCAAGGCGAGAGCCGGTGCAGAGGATGCCCTGCCCGGAGGACCCGCCATCGCCCCTGTTTCACAGCGGGCCTGTCAAGGGCGAGCCAGGCCCGGAGCGGGCGGACTCCGTCAAATGCTCCGTCGCTAGGGCCGTGTCGGGGGCTACACCAGGGAGCAGGTCACGGCGTTCTTCAAGCACGTTACTGTTCAGCCGGTAGAGGTGGAGTCGGCCACTTCGCTGACCGAGCAGCCAGGCATCCTGGTGGGGCTTGGCAAGAACGACCCTAAGCGGATCCCCCCAGGCAAGGACGCCTGGCTGGAGCGGTCCTACCGTTGAGCGCTGTCGCCAGGAACGGAGACTACACACCGGCCTGGCGGACCTCGTCGGCAAGCCAGCGGGACCGTGCCTGGCGCACAAACAAAAAAGGCCCCGGTTTAAGGGAGCCTTTTTACACACACACAACACACACACAGGAGAGGTCACTTCGCAGCCGGTTCAGCGGCGCGTTCTCTGGAGTCATTATGTGACGAATTTGCTCACAAATTGTTGCCATCTTATGAACAACCGGACAGATCCATCCCTTTTCGAGAGAAGTTTCTTGACCCCACACAACGTTCACAAGTCCTGAAGCGATCCTCATAATGTCAGCTTTTAAGAAGTTGGAAACCAGCTTGCAATCCGAGGGGTCTACTCTTGGAGGGTGAAGGTTCACCGCTACAATCCACCCCCTCCCACAAAGCCCCCTCACAATGTGCACAACGGCATCCAGCTGGGGCATGACGTCTCTGATCTGGGCAAAGCCAGCGGTCTGCTGGTGCGCGAAGAACTGATCGAAGTGCGAGGAATGGTGGCTCGCGAGGGCCGACAGGCGGCTCTTCTGGGGGAGCACTCCACCCCTCACACGGCCCTTCGCGCCGGCGCAGCCGGACTCAATGCCGTGTTGGCGGCCGGAGCTGTGTGGCACGGGACCGAACTGATACGCAAAGGCGAGAAAGCGGAAGGGATCAGCCACCTGATGCTAGGGGCTGGCTGCGCTCTGACGGCGGGTCATCTAGCCGGTCTCAATCCGGCTCTGGGTCACTGGGGCGGCCACCTGCTCGTCGCGCATGGCGCCACCGAAATCGGAATCGGCACGGTTCGACTCCTCCACGGGGAGCCCGCCAAGGGTCTCCTGCAGGCTGCCCACGGCGCCTGCATGATCGGGGCTGAAATCGCGCCCGGCGCCGCTCTGCCTCTGTCTCTGGCGATGGCCGGGCTTACCGCCGTCCAAATCTGGCACCATCACCACTCCAAGGCTTAATTGCAGGCACTTTCGGACGCAGCCCAGAAAACGCGACCATGAAATTGACTCCCGTCGAGTTCCAGGTGGAAGGGGTTGCCTTCCAGGTCACCTTTGGAGTGGAAGTGGACTATGTGGTGGCCACCTTGCATGCTCCCGAAGAATACCGATTGCTCGGTTCGGTATTGACCATGGCCTGGAAGTTGGCGCCAGTCCAACTCCTGGAAGGACTGCTGGACTCGCAACCCCTCAGTCGCGGCGAATTCTTCACCATTTCCTACAACGAAGATCCCAATGACCCAGAAGAGCCGGTCGGAGTCAACATCTATGAAGACGAAGAGCACCTCAATCTGTCACGCAGCTTCTTTCGCGAGGTGGTCTTGGAGCTGGCTTACGCCCACCTCGACCTGGTTGGCGAAGAACACTTCCCATGGTACGAGGATCTGAGCCCAGAAGTTCGAGCTCTGCTCGATTAGTTTTTGCAGAAGCCGTGGGAATGGCAACTTCTCGGCAAAAACTCAGCAACAAGATAACAAAGCTTTAAGGTTTTTTTCCTTGTAACATCGGCCACGCCTTGCTAGCCTTGGCTCTATGGAAAAGATCGGCAGTTCATCCCACCCGACTCCGGCGACTTCGACGCCGAAGAAAACCGAAAGCAAAGCGCCCACGCCCGCCAAGCAGCAGACCGCACCCGCCCGCAGCAATCCGGCTCCTCGGGACACGGCCAGCGTCAGCGCACCTGAACCCAAAGGCTCGGTCCCACACCTGGACAACCTGACCAGCAGTCTCCAGGGAAAAGCCAATCCGGGCAGCCAACAAGTCGCCGATCACATGACTGCCCCCCCGCGCACCGCTCGCGGCCAGATCAACTACGGACACAATGAAGAACAGTTTATGCGCGAGCTTCAGGCTCGCGGAGGAAGCACCACCACCGAGCCCACCGGGCTGGAAGGGGTCAACCGCCAGACCTACAGCCTGCCCAAATCCAATCCGGATGGCACGCCCACGGCCGACGGCCGGCGCTGGCCCGAGCAGAGCAAAACCACCTTTGGACAGGGCTGGGATAAGGAGCGCATCGCGCAACTTCACGAATCCGTCTTCGACGGAGTGCGTCCCCAGGGCAACACCGCCCAGGTCAAAATTGGCGATGACTATTTCGTAGGTAAGTTCAAACCCGACGGTAGTCCCGACAAGTTCTATATGTCTGGCGAGGCTGCTGAGGGGCCGGTCACCACCAAGCCCGCCGAAACCCTCGACCGCTTCCGGCGCGTTCCCAGCGCCGAGGCAGCCCCCGAAGGCCGCCCCAACCCCGCCAATTCGGAACCTCGGCCGGCTGCCAGCCCGGAAGCTGAAACCGGAACTCCTCGGCCCAACTCCGCCCAGCCGGAAGTGCGCCCTCCCGCTCCTGCGGAACCCGTGGCCGCAGCGCCTGAAGTTCGTCCTCCCGGGCCCGTGGAACCGGTAGCTCCCGCCCGACCCACCCCCGGAACTCCCGAAGTCCAGCCCCCGCGACCCGAGGTTCGCGCCCCTGGCGCAGCCGAGCCAGCGCCGGGAGCGGCCGCAGCCGAGAGCACTCTGGGACGAGTAGCCCGCGTGGGTGGGGGCGGCCTCGCCGCCGGCCTGGGCGTGGTGCAGGCTGCTCACGGAGTAGAAGAACTTCGCAACGGCAACACTCTGGACGGAGTCACGGATACCACCGGCGGAGTGCTCAATGCAGCTGGCGGGGCGGCCCTGGTGGCGGGCTCCACGGTGGCAGCTCCCCTGGCTCTGGCTGGAGCTGCCGGCCTGGATGCAGGACGCACTATTGTGCACGGGGTGCAGAGCGGAAACGTTGAACAAACCACGGTTGGAGGGGTCAAAGCCCTGGGCGCGACCATGATGGGTGCGGCTCCCTTCGTGACCGGCAGCGTCATCGGAGCCCCGGTGGGAGCCGTGCTGGGCATCGGAGGCGCGGCGGTTTACGGCGCAGCCAGCATCTACGAAAATCGTCAGGCGATTGGCAACGCCATCTCCAATGGCGCCCAAGCTGCCACCGAATGGGTCGGGTCCTGGTTTCGCTAGTCTGCCCCGCCTTCAGCAGCCATCCGGGCTCAAAACTCCAATCGAAAGCCGCCGAAAAACAAAAAGACCCCGGTTTTAAGGGGGTCTTTTACACACACACACACACAGGAGAGGTCACTTCGCAGCCGGCTGAGCGGCGCGTTCTCTGGGATGATTATGTGACAGAATTAGGCCGAAGTTATTGCCGATTTGTGAACAAGACGACAGGGCCCTCGCTTTTCGAAAGAAGTTTCTTGACCTCACAAATCGGACACTTCGTTCTCTTCCGCCTCCCACTGCGGCTCTTTGGTGAGGTAAGTGCGTGCCTCCCAAAGTAAAGGGAAACAGCGCTTGCTGGTGGTCGACTCCAGATACTTGACGCCAGACGAGCCGCCCGTGCCTTTACGACCCCCAATCACCCTTTCTACGACCAGCACGTGGTGTTGGCGCCAGAGCACCAGGTACTCGTCAAATTCGATCAGGGCTTCGCTAAGAAAATAGACAGGTAGTTTGTGGTTTGGGTGTTGGTAAAGTTCACGCAGGGCGTCCAGGATCTGCTCCCGCTCCTTCTCATCAGGCTCGCGGCTGATCTTTTCTGGAATGCGATACTTATAGGCACGCATCAGGTCGTAGTAGGCGCTGCGCAGAGTGGGACCGTCCAGCCTGCGCTGAAGAGTATCCCGGTATTCGGGCCAGTTCAGAAAGACGCCCATCAGCTTCTCGTTGCCCAAACCGGCCAGAAACTCGACTTCTCGGAACTGGATGCTCTGAAAGCCGCTGGCCGGGTTGAGTTTCTCGCGGAACTGGAGGAAATCGATCGGGGCCATGGTTTCCAGGATGTGAATCTGGTTGACCAGCAACTGCATGATTTTGATGATGCGCGTGAGACGTCGGTAGGCCGGCAGCGCCTTGTGGGCCATCATGGCCCGGATGCAAGACTCCATCTCATGGATAATCTGCTTGAACCACAGCTCGTAGGCCTGATGAATGATGATAAACAGCATCTCATCATGATGGGCCGGGTCGGACTGAGGCTGCTGCAACTGCAGCAGTTCCTCAACTTTCAGATAGCGATTATAAGTGAGTTCATCGCGGCGATATACTCGTGGACCCTCGTAAGGCATGCCTTCCTCTTTGGGTCCGCTCGGCGGGTCACCTGCTGACTTCCAGGTTCAGGGTTTTCCCTGAGGGAGCTGGGATAGCAAAAGGGTAATAATCCCGCAACGCAATCGGTCTTGACAGGAGAATGTGAAATAATTCACAATCCAGGCAACGCGAGGTACGTTTGAGTCATTCTAGTTTAGCTACAGCGGAGGGGGATTGTAAGTTGTCCCCCTTCGGGCTTTATGCCCGAGTCGTGGTGGCAGCGACAGTGCTATTAATCTTCGTCGGCGCCCTGGTCACAACCAAGGGGGCTGGCCTGGCTGTACCCGATTGGCCGCTCTCCTTTGGCAAAGTCATGCCGAATATGGTGGGTGGCGTCTTTTACGAGCACGGCCACCGCATGGTGGCTTCCGGGGTAGGCTTTTTGACCCTGATGATGGCCTTCTGGGCCCAGTTCTCCCGCCAGGACCTGACGGTCCGGCGTCTCAGCTGGGCAGCTCTGGGCCTGGTCATCGTGCAAGGACTGCTGGGAGGTCTGACCGTACTGCTGCGACTGCCCAGACCGGTATCGATCGCGCACGGCTTCACAGCCCAGATGTTCCTGCTCACGGTTACGGCGGTGGCACTCTACACCAGCCCCCGCTTTCGAGCCGCTAAAATCGGACTGGTCGGGGAACGCGCCACGGCCATGCGCCTGTTCGGCTTTATGGCGGTCGGCGTTGTGGTCATGCAGCTTTTGATCGCCGCAACGATGAGACACATGGGGGCCGGTCTGGTCATCGGGGATTTCCCTCTCAGCCTGGGGCACATCATCCCCCCTTTTGATTCGGCCGAGGTAATCATCAACTACACCCACCGAGTCATGGCCCTGATCGTATTCTGCGTGCTTGGCACTTTCGCCGTTCGAGTCTATAAAGAGCGGGCTTCCCTGCCTTCCATCGCGGTCAAGTTCGCCGGCCTGATGCTCTTCTTCGTTTGCCTGCAAATTTGCCTGGGCGCGCTGACCGTGTGGAGCGCTCGCGCGCTCATCCCCACCAGCTGGCACGTGGTCAATGGCGCGCTGGTGCTGGCCACCACCTTTACCACCTGGATGTGGGTGATGCGCTGCAGCGCGCACCACCTGACCTTGGGCCGCACCGATAGCGAAGTGGGTTACGAAGTCCAGTCTCACGACGCGCCTCGCGGCGTGGCCATGCGCGACTGGTCGGACCTGTTCAAAGCCAAGCTGGTTCTGATGTCCGTCATCACCGCTGCCCTGAGTTTTTGGGCCGGCCGCGGGTGCTTCGACTTCTGGGGCTTTTTCCACGTAACCCTGGGTGTCTCTCTGATCGGCGCCGGGGCCGGTGCCCTCAATCAACTGCTGGAGATTGAAAGCGATCGCCTGATGGCCCGCACCCGCAATCGTCCCATCCCGGGCGGGCGCATCGCCCCCCAGGTGGCCGAATTCTGGGGCTGCATCCTATCCACCCTGGGCACGCTTTATCTGGGCCTGAGCATGCACCCGCTGTCCGGCCTACTGGCCGCTCTGGCCGTAGTTCTGTATGCCTTCGTTTACACTCCACTCAAGAAGATTTCCGCCTACAACACCCTGATCGGCGCCATCCCGGGCGCACTGCCCGTGCTGGTGGGCTGGACAGCCGCCACGGGTGGGCTCGAAGCCGGTGGCTGGGTCCTGTTCTTTATTCTGTTTTTGTGGCAGTTGCCTCACTTCATGGCCATCGCCTGGCTCTGCAAAGACGACTACGCCAAAGCCGGCATGGCGATGGCCACCGTCCAGGATCCCACCGGGACGACCGCAGCCGTGCAGGCTGTGGCCTACGCACTGGCACTCCTCCCGGTCAGTATGGCACCGCCTCTTTGCGGTATCGGCGGCCCCCTCTATCTGGTGGTGGCCCTGGCCCTGGGACTGACCTATCTGTATGCCGGAATGAGCTGGGGCTGGAACCGCAACACCCGCGGCGCCCGTCGCCTGCTGCTCACCTCCGTCGCATACTTACCGTTATTGTTCGGAGCCCTGGTTCTTTGTTAAAGATAACAGGAAACCAAACACCCAGTACAAAGTCGCTCGGTTCGAGCAATAGATCTGAGAAGGTAGACTCCATGAATCGATGGATTAAATACTGGCAACCGATGCTGGCCGCCCTCGCGGTGAGCGGTTGCTCCTTGTCCGGTCCCCAGAGTACTCTGGACGCGGACGGTCCGGTTGCCCGAATCCAATACGAGACTTTTCTAGTCACGCTTTGGGTTTCGGTAGCCATCTTTGCGGTGGTCGGCGGTATGTTCCTATACTGCCTGGTCAATTTCCGCGCACCCGGCGGCGAGGTCTCTCGAGACTACCCGCTGCCTGACCAGGGTCACGGTAATCCACTGCTGGAAATCGGCGTGATTTTCGTGTCCATTCTACTGGTCGGAATCGTGGCTGTGCCCGCCGTCTATGGCGTGCTCTACGCCGGCACCCTGCCGGAAGGCCAAAAACCGCTGCGTATTAACGTAACCGGCTACCAGTGGTGGTGGAAATTCGAATACCCCGAACTTGGAGTCGTCACCGGCAACGAAGCCGGCATCCCGGTGGGACGCCCGGTCGAGTTCCATGTGCAGACCAGCGATGTGCTGCACAGTTTCTGGATTCCACGCCTTGGCGGCAAAATGGACCTGACCCCGGGTCAGGACGACTGGCTCTGGCTCCAGGCTGACAAGCCCGGCGTCTACTGGGGTCAGTGCACCGAGTTCTGCGGCGAAAGCCACGCGTTTATGCGCATGCGCGTCGTCGCCCTTGAGCCTGAGGCCTTTGACAAATGGGCCGCTCACCAGAAGGAAGGCGTGGCCAACACCAAGCCCCCGGCAGCGATCAACAAGTTCCAGTGCCTGGCATGCCACGCTCTGCGCGGCCTACCTGGTGGCGAAACCGGCAACCGCGGTCCCGACCTGACCCACGTGGGCAGTCGCACCTCCATCGCGGCGGGCATTAAAGAGAACACTCCGGGCAACCTGAAGGCCTGGATCCACAACCCCAACGACCTGAAACCGGGCAACATCATGTATAAGCAAGGCTACATCGACATGTGGCAAAACCTGATGCACGTCCAACTGACCGATGCTGAAGAAAACGAGCTCGTCGATTACTTGACGAGCTTGAAGTGAGGTAGATCAAGTGGCTTCTGCAATGCACATAGAGCCAGTTAAGGAGAAGGGCTTCTACGACTTTCTAGGTCGTCAGGTTGAGCCCAAGGGCCTGATTGGCTGGCTAACCACCGTCGACCACAAGCGCATCGGCATTCTCTACGCTGTGACCGCCCTTTTATGGTTCCTGGTCGGAGGCATCGAAGCGCTGGCTATCCGTAGCCAGTTGGCAATGGCCAACCTGCGCCTCTACTCCGCCGAAACCTACAACCAGATGTTCACGATGCACGCGACCACCATGATCTTCCTGGTGGTGATGCCTCTGGCGGCTGGATTCTTCAACTATATGGTGCCCCTGATGGTGGGGGCGCGCGATGTGGCCTTCCCACGACTGAACGCTTTCAGCTACTGGATGTTTCTTTTCGGTAGCTTGTTGATCAATGCCAGCTGGCTTTTCAACGCGGCTCCCAACGGCAGCTGGGTCGGCTATCCGCCCCTCAGTCTGTTCCAATACAGTCAGGGCCATAACTACGACTTCTGGCTCATCGGCCTGCAGGTGCTGGGTATCGCCTCAGTGGCGGCCTCGCTAAACTTCATCACAACCATCATCAACATGCGCGCACCGGGAATGACGATGATGCGTCTGCCCGTGTTCGTATGGATGACTCTGGTCACCAACTTCCTGGTGGTGCTGGCCTTCCCGGTCATCACCATCGCCCTGGCCGAGCTGATGTTCGACCGCACCTACGCGACCAACTTCTTCAACCCGATGAAGGGCGGCCTGCCCATCTGGTGGCAGCACCTCTTCTGGGTCTTCGGTCATCCCGAGGTCTACATTCTGATTCTGCCTCCGATGGGCATCGTCTCCGAAGTGCTGCCCGTCTTCGCCCGCAAACCGCTTTTCGGCTACCCGCTGGTTGTCGGCTCTGGTATGGGCATCGGCTTCATGGGCTTCACCGTATGGGCCCACCACATGTTCGCCTCCGGCATGGGCAATATCGCCAACGCCGCATTCGCTCTGACCACCATGACCATCGCCATCCCGACCGGTGTAAAAATCATCAACTGGGTCGGCACGCTCTGGAAAGGTCAAATCCGGATGCGCACCCCGATGTTGTTCGCACTCGGTTTCATCTACCAGTTTATGATGGGCGGCTTCTCCGGCCTGATGCACGCCAACGCAGCCCACGACGCCCAACAACACGACACCTACTTCATCGTCGCTCACTTCCACTACGTTCTGATCGGCGGCGCGCTGTTCGGACTGTGGTCGGGCATCTACTACTGGTATCCTAAAATCACCGGTCGAATGATGAACGAAGCCCGCGGGCACGCCGCCTTCTGGTTCCTCTTCATCGGCTTCAACACCACCTTCTTCCCGATGCACTGGCTGGGCCTCAACGGGATGCCCCGCCGTATCTACAGCTACTCTCACGCTCAGGGCTGGGACCAACTGAACCTGCTCTGCACCGTGGGCGCCTTTACGATGGCCGTGGCCGTGCTGCTGCTCTTCACCGATATGTTCTGGCTCTCGCTCAAATACGGTGAGAAAGCAGGCGGCGACCCCTGGGATGGCCGCACCTTGGAATGGTCCATCCCCTCGCCTCCGCCCGTCTACAACTTCGAGGAAATCCCGACCGTCAAGGCTCTGGACGACTTCTGGATCACCAAGCACCCGGAACTTCTCCATCATGAAGAGGACTCCGCGGCCCACGCAGCGGGGGCAGGACACGGCGCCCACCACGTGCACCACGATGATCACGGCATTCACATGCCGGGCGGCAGCTGGTTCCCGATGTTCGCATCGGCCGGTTTCGCCATCGGGGCCTGGGGTCTGGTTCACTCGGGCGGTATGTATCACATCAAGGAAGCCATCCAGCCAGCCCTGGATGCGGCCGCCAAAGCCGGCGTCAGCTGGGATCAACTGGTCAGCACCGCACAAACGGTGGTGTCCAGCAAAACCCCCGACGCGCAGAACATCCTGAACGTGGTCAACGCTGAAAGCGTGCTCAAACTGCAGGCTTGCTACAACGGCGTTAAAACCGCCATCGTGGGCGGCGTGCTGGGCGTGCTCGGCATCTTCCTCTGGGCCCTGGAGCCCATTGGCGGATACTACATCCACAAGGAAAAGGAGGAGCACGCCGGTGAGTAGTGAGGTTCTTCTAGACAACCCCCACGAGATGGGCTGCACCGGTTTGCCCCATCGCAAAATCCTGATGTGGGCCTTTCTGGCCAGCGACTGTATGTTCTTTGGCTCGCTGATCTCGACCTATCTGGTCTATCGCGGCCACAGCACCGACCACCCCCTGCCCGAAGACATCTTCGACATTCCGCTGACCTCAACCAGTAGCTTCGTGCTGCTGCTCAGCTCCTGGTTGATGGTGCTTGCCCTTTCGGCCATCCAAAAGGGCAAGCTCTGGGAGTTCCGCCTGTGGACCCTGGGTGTGGCCTTCTTCGGCAGTATCTTCCTGGGTTTCCAGGTCTATGAATTCACCCACTTCGTTCACAGCGGGTTGACACTCAAGCAAAACCTGTTCGGTTCAACCTTCTTCGTCCTGACTGGAACACATGGTTGCCACGTGGCGATCGGCGTGTTGTGGCTGATGAGTCTGTTCTTTTACAGCTTCATCGGAGGTGTGACCAAAGAGCGCTCGCTGGACGTCGAGATAGCTGGTCTCTACTGGCACTTCGTGGACATTGTCTGGATCGTGATTTTCACGGCCGTCTATCTCTTGGAATACATCATCTAGGGAGCCTCTATGTCGCAGCACGCATCGGATTTAGATTTCGAGCACGACGGCCACCACCAGGGTGGCGGTCATCCCTCGGTGTTGTTCTACAACATTATCGCTATCTCGCTGTTCGTCGTGACGGCCCTGGAGGTGGGGGTGCTTTATCCCCCACTATCCGAAGCCGGCACTTACTTCCGCGTGATTCTCCTGATTGTTCTCTCGATCGGCAAGTTCGCGATCGTGGTCGCATTCTTTATGCATCTGTTCTTTGACGCTCCACTGCTGACGTTCTTGTTCGCGGTGGGAATGGTCATCGCTACAGGCACGGTGGCGGCCCTGATCAACGTGATGCCGGCCGCGGAGCATCCGCTCCAGCCCCGGGGAAAGCCAAAGCATCCTCCGGTTGAATCCGCTACCCCGGCGCCTCACGCGCTGCTGGAATGGAAGAATCAGCGACCCAGCTAAAACCAAAGGACCGGCGACGGTCCTTTTTCGCTTTTGTGGGTCCGTGGCTGATCATACTCGGGCTGGGCTACTGGTGGGTTAAGCGAATGGAGCCGCCCCCACCGGTTATGCCGCCTGAGTATGCCCAGGTTAAGGGTGCCCGCCTGATGTACCGCTACGAGTGCGGACGCTGTCACACGGTTGCCCTGCCGGGTATGGATGGCAAGATGGGACCTCGCCTGGCAGGACTGCGGGACAAGGCTTATATTGAAGAATCCTTGCGCTACCCGGGCAAACAAGTAAAACATGGCTATATTAATGGCATGCCGAGTTTCGATCAGCTGCCAGCGGCGGAAATAAAAGAACTGGTGGAGTACGTTTCGACTTTATGAACTGGTGGCATTGGCACCCCGACCCCGGTGTGATCGAGGGCCTGGCCGCGATGACGGTCATTTATGGGCTGTCATCGCGCGGACAGGTCTGGTGGCGCAAGCTTTGCTTTCACCTGGGCACACTGTTGGTCTTCCTGGCGGTGGGCAGCCCTCTGGACGAGATCTCCGAGAAATATCTGTTCACGGCCCACATGTTCCAGCACATCATCCTGGTCTACCCGGTGCCGGTGCTGTGGCTGTTCGGAATGCCCCAAAGCTTCTTTGATGCTTTGCTGGCGATGGATTGGAGCGCGCCGCTGGTGCGCTTCTTCAGCCGGCCGCCGGTAGCGCTGCTGACCTTTAACCTGGTTTTCTATGCCTGGCACATTCCCGGCCTCTATGAGTGGGCGCTACGCGACAACAAAATCCACTTCCTGGAACACGCCACCTTCATGGGAGTGGCTCTGCTGCAGTGGGTCCCCCTGATCCGGCCGCTTCATCGCTTCCACTATGCCGGCCAATTGATCTACTTGCTGGCCGGTGCCATCCTGCAGTTCCCGCTGTTTTTCTTGCTGGCTTTCATGAACCGGTGCTACTACCCCACCTACGTCAACGCACCACGCATCTGCTTTATGACGGCGATCGTTGACCAGCAATCGGGAGCGATCCTGATGAAACTGGCGGCGATGGCCGTGATGTTTGTCAGCCTGGTGGTCATTTTTGGTCGGTGGTATTACTCTGAGCAATCAGGCCGTAAGCGTAGCGCACCCGCTGCAGTCCCCCAATAAAGGCGCTTAAGGCCAGCACCGCCATTCCGGCCTGCGCCAGCGGGCGGGAAATTTGGGCCAGAGCCATAGACACCAGCAAAATAACCATTCGGTCCGCATGATCTGCGATTCCCGGCCAGTCGTGGTTGTCCGCCGGGATGACCAGCGCTACGCGCGGCTTGGTGTAGCTGATGAACATGCTGGCCGCGATGGCCCAGGCCACGACGGGCCCCAAATCTTGGGCCATAGCCAGCAGCAAAGTCAGCTCGACCAGTCGATCGACAATGGCCTCAAGATAGTTTCCCCAGGCGCTTTGACGCTGCTGATAACGGGCGACGGCCCCGTCCACAAAATCCGTGAGCGAAGCCACCGTGCCGATCAGGGCGGCCTTAAAGGGACTGCCCGGGTAGACGCCATAGGCCACAATGGCCAATCCCAGACCACTCAGGGTGTAGAAGCTGGGAGGCAGTCCGAGCCGACCCAAGCGCTCTCCTAGATAGCGCTTGGACGGCTCGAACCAGCCGCGCCGTTCTCCCAGCAACTATTGATCAACCAGATCTCGCACCAGCGAGGCGATCTCGCCCGGCTTCCAGTCGTTCCCCGTAAAGAGGCGGCTGAGCTTGCCCTTGCGATCGATGACGGCGGTGCGCATATTGTGGTCGATGACGCCCTTATCGTTGTAGTAAATCACCCCGAACAAGGAGGCCACCTTATTGACCTCGCCCGCTTTGCCGGTCAGAAACGTCCAGTTGGTGGCGTTCTCGTCCTGACCCTGGGCATACTTTTTGAGGGCCTCAGGGGTGTCACGCTTGGGATCCAGAGTGATGGAAATCACCTGGAACTGCCCTTTGGCGCTCTCGACCTGATCTAGCAGGTCCCGAGTTTTGCCGAGCTTTTGAGCCAGCATGGGACACTTCTCGGGAAAGGGGCACTGGGTGTAAAGAAACGTGACCAGCACCACCTTTCCCTTAAAGTCGCTGAGACTGACCTTCTTGGAGTTCTGATCGGTGAGCGTGAAATCCGGAACCTTGGAGCCGACGGGAAGGTCGGCCAGGGCCCAGATGGTCAGGCTCAAGAAGATCAGAAGAAGTTTACGCATCTTCGCCAGCTTCAGTAGGCATGCGGCGCACGTAGTCCTCAACCAGCAAAAGGGTCGGACCGGCGTGCTTGATCACCTGCAGCAGGGTGCTGACGGTGGAAACTTCCTCCAGTTGCTCGGTCACGAACCACTGCAGAAAGGTGTGGGTCATGTAGTCGTTGTTTTTGTGAGCCAGGCCGACCAGATCGTTGATCTGATTGGTGACCTTAAGTTCGCCGTCCAGGGCGCACTGCACGGCATCGGTGGCTGAATTGAAGTCGTTGCGCACTTCGGGAATGGCCTTGAATACCGGGCGAGCACCAGCATCGTGCAGGTACTTCACGAACTTCAGAGCGTGCTCACGCTCTTCGTTGGACTGACGGTTGAAGTGGGCTGCCAGATCCGGAAGGCCTTCGGAGTCGAAGTAACTGGCGATGGCCAGGTACTGCAGAGAGGCATGCATTTCGTTAACGATTTGCTGATTGAGGCCTTCGAAGCAGCCCGGCTTGAGAATCATTGAAGGGTCGTGAGCGACGACTTTTGCCACGGGGTTAGTCTCCTTATTGCTAAATACTTTTGGTGTTTTGGGGTGTTTACCCCGGCTGGGAGGCACTTTACTCCTGTTTGGCCAACTGCGCCACGCATGCAGGTTGTCATGACAGCAGCACACGGGGGCTATGATTCCGAGAAGGTCCCGCTCGGCGGCGGCGCGGCGGTCTGTGAGAGACTGCGCAAACTGTGGCCAGAAGCGCTGCTCATCGGCAGCGGTCCGGACTCGGATATCCGGGTAGGTGGTCTCCAAGATCGCGTGCCCTCGCAACTCAATGAGTTTGAGTATGCCCGATTTTCTCGGCGCTTTGAGAACGAAGCCAGTCAGGCCATTTTAAAGATGTCGTCCCCGGTGGTGCTCTCCCACGACATCTCGGAGGGTCCCAGCTTTGGCCTGCTGGCCCGTTCCGGGATTGATTGCCTGGCCATTTTGCATGTCGACGTGGCCGACTACTTTCAACGTTTCTACCTGGGCGATGTGCTCCCCGCCAGTTGTTGGACCTGGCTTCACCGGCAGACCCGCATGTGGTTGAAGTGGCCCGACCTGCTACAACTGGTCTTCGAGAAGCAACATCAGGCGGCCGCTCATTGCCGATACCTGATAGTACCCTCAGCTCGGATGGAAGGCATCCTGCGCGAGGAGTATCCGTTTATGCCCGGCGGTCGGGTGCGAGTCGTGCCCTGGGGAGCCCCCAACCTGACCCTCGACCGGGCCGAGGTTGAGGCCTGCAAGGAGCGCTTTCGCTCAGAGTGGGGGCCCGGGCCTTATGTGCTGACGCTGTCGCGCATTTCGCCAGAGAAATCTCAGGACGTGTTGTTGCGGGGCGATTTTGGAGATGCCTGCGTGGTGATCGCCGGTGCACCCAGCTACATGATGGGTCAACGCTTCATGAGCAAACTGCGGCGCCTGGCCGAGGGTAAGCGGGTGATTTTTCCCGGCCACCTGGGCGGGGCCGAGAAGCGCGCCGCGCTCGAACTGGCCGACGTTTTTGTGGTCTGCTCCCGCCACGAGAGCTATGGGCTCACCATTCTGGAAGCCATGGCGGCCGGCTGTCCGATCGTGGGCGTGCGCAGCTACGGGGTGGAAGCCACCGTGGAACCAGCCTGGGGTCGAATCGTCACACCGGAGGAGGTCTGGCCGGCAGTGCGCGAACTTTTATCCGACCAGGCCTTACGCTCCCGCTTAGGAGCCGCCGCCTCGGCTCGAGCCGGGGAATGCGGCTTCGCCAGGGCTGCTGAGGAGCTGTGGCGTTTATGTCAAGGTGGGGGACGTCGACCATAATGGAGATCACGCATTTACCAAGCGCCTGGGCCAGCTACCTGAACGAGCTGGCCTTTTTTCGCACTCCGGCAGAAAACACCCGAGCCGCTTTCGCGGAGGCGCTTCAGGATGCCCGCAACTGGCATTATTTTGAATCCAGCTACTGGGTCAGCGAGGCGCAAAAGCAGGCTCTGGCCAACCTCGAGTATGTGCTGGGCCAGATGGAAGCCTGTCACGATTTACAAAAGCTTCTTCCCTGGGCCTTCGAAGCAGTACAGTTGATGGAGGGAGTGCAGGCCGAACGAGATAAGGCCACCTACTCGCCCGATCCGTTGATCAATGATCTGGTGCTGTGCGGAGCCTGCAGCCTGCAGGGACAGGCCCTGCCGCGAGCGCTATCCGAACGCCTGCCCCGCCTTCAGGCCTGGGGAGAGCGTTTGGCCCAGGCCTTTGAGGCTATGCGACCCATGCTGCCTGAAGAGGCTCAGCGCGATCTGGAAGTCGGCTTTCGCAATCTGGATCAGGTCCTCACCGAATTCACCTCTTTAGACACCCTCAAGACGGGCATGGGGCGGTTAGTCGACTGCTCCGAGCTGCTACTGGTGCTGGTGGAGTGGCGAAAGAAAGCACGCGAACAACAGCTTCAGCGTTTTCGGCGCTGGTCAGCCCTACCCATGGTGGGCGCGGGACTGGAACAGGCCTTTGAGCAGCTGGAGCGTCTGAATCCAGCCCAGCGAGCCAATTTTTGGCTTGAGGTGGTGCGCCCTCTGTGGATCGAAATCTCAAACTGGTGGGGTCAGCAGCGCGAATTGCTCCCCCTGCCGTGCGAATTTCTTTGCGAGTGGCTGGGACAGGTGGACCAGGATCTGGCCGAACTGACGGATTTCGAACCGGGCCCGGCAATTGCCGACCCGACTCTGGCCGAACTTACCGACTGGGTAGAAGACCTGGCCGCCAGCTTCGGCGAGGCCGCTCAACAGATGGGAACGGTCGCCCATTTACGCGGTGGAGCGGCCGGGCACTACTTTGAGGTCATTCAAGGCTTGCTGCGCAATACGCTTCCAGTTCCGGCCGTGCCGGCTCTCTTTGAACAAAGCAACCCGCCCGAGGCCTGGGGCGGAGTGGTGGAACGCCTTCTAGAATATAGCAAAGGCGGTCCCCGCGAGCTGCTTTATGAGGCCCGCGACCAACTGCTCCGCCTGGTTCCCCCCCCGGACCTGTCCGATCATGGCGGATGGACCTGCCCCTTCTGCCAGCAAACAGTCGCGGCCGGTCGCACCAGCTGTGGGCATTGCGGCGGAGGAGCCAGCCTTTCCCTGGACGTACAATCCTGGAACGCTTGACGGGTTGAGTATGAGGTGCTATCTTACCCAAACGTTCGGGCTTATAGCTCAGGTGGTTAGAGCGCATCCCTGATAAGGATGAGGTCGCAGGTTCGAGTCCTGCTAAGCCCACCAACCCCGAACGGGGCTATAGCTCAGCTGGGAGAGCGCCTGCTTTGCAAGCAGGATGTCGTCGGTTCGAATCCGTCTAGCTCCACCAAGAAAAGCCGCGTTATCGCGGTTTTTTGCTTCCTGGGCCAGTTTTTCAAGGATGGGAAAAATCGCGTCCCGGCCCAGACTCGGAACGAACGGATAAAGTCGACGACGAAGTCACTCGTTCCAGTGGCTCACCACCATTTGCTCTCCGAGGTATTTGAGCTGCTGGCGATCGCGGATGAGGTGAATCGGCTGTCCTTCCTGAATCTGGAGCACAACATCGCGATCCAGGGCCAGCGGCTGAGCCGCCCATTCACTCGGAAACTGGGCCAGGGCGCGGTCTTCGGACAGAAAGACCGGCGTCTTCAACCGGGGCACAAAGTCTTCAGGCCAGGGCGAGTTCCAAGCCTGCAGAGCGCACAGCCAGGCCTGGGTGAGGCTGCTTCTGGGACCCAACGGATGAGGCAGCTCGCGACTGGACTGCCACGTGCCGCTATTGGGAACGGCGAAATACTGAGCCGAAACCATTCTGGTGATGCCGTACTCCGAATAACTGTCCAGCCAGCGCTCGTATTCAGCTTCTTGCAGCTCGGGCGGAGTGGCCGAGCTGAGAATATTGCTGAAGATATAGTCCTCGATGGGAAACTCAAATTTGCGCAGCTCGGCCAATCCCCAACCCGGCCCCAACCAGCGGCGCATGCGCTCCAGAGCCCCGTCAGGACATTCGGTTGCCATGGAAAAGAGACCGCCCGGACTCAGCCACTCGGGTAAACGGCGCATCACTCGCTCGGTGACGCCCTCTCCAGTGCCACCGCCGGTGCGATAGAGCTCGGCCACCCCTTCGGGGGTGGGAACGAACGGCGGATTGAGCGTGACCAAATCGTAGCACCCCGTCGCCGAGCAGGCATCCCCTTGGACAAACTTAACCTCAGTCAATCCGTTCAAGGCAGCGTTGAGCTGGCCGAAGTGCACGGCCCGTGGATTGATATCCACTCCCAGAGCGGGACATCCGGCTAACAAGGCGTGGACGCCCGAGCCGCTGCACACATCCAGGGCACGAGCGTAAGCGCGCCGAGGAGTGCAGTAGGCCAGGGTGTAGCTATCCCCGCCCAGCCAGTAAACCTGCTCCGGCCAGGGATCCAGCTCGAAAGCGCTGTCCGTGAAAAAATAGGAACCCATGCAGGGGTAGAGGTCAACCTTGGAGCGGATGCCCAGCCGATTAGGCTCCAGAAACCCCTGCAAATGCATGGCCGCGATCCCCTGGTCGCCCAACAAGAGCTTGAGGTCCTCCAGACTGAGACTTTCCTGCAGCAGAAAAAACGCCACCGCCAGACCCAGGCTACCGTGGGGACGCCAGCGACGGCGGTAGGCGGGCTGGTGGATCGAGCGACGGAAAGTAAAGGGGCGAAGCTCCAGCATCTCCTCCACGGCCGATTCCACAAAACCCAGGGCGGCCATGCGCTGCGCCACAATCTCAATCACCCGGGCGTCTTCTTCAGTCGAAGGAAATCCACTCCAAAGTGAAGCTTAGAGAAGTGCCCGGTCCGGGCAGAGCTTCCAGTTTCCCGCCGTGAGCCGCCGCCAGTCGCACCGCGATGGCCAGACCCAGTCCTCCACCCACGCGGCACTCCAGGTCCTGGCGCAACTCCTCAGGCAAACCCGGCCCATTGTCGCTGACCGTGCAGCGCAGCCGCTTGCCTTCGTGAGTGAAGACGACCCGCAGCTTTTGGCCCGGCTCGTTGTGGTGAATGGCATTTTCCAAGAGCAACTGGAACAACTCTCGCAGACGAATGCGGTCGGCCCGCACGAAGGGCTCGTCGTCCAGGCCGACCAGCTCCATCGCCATGTCCTTATTCTGGGCAGCATCTTCCAGGCTCTGCAGACTTTCCATCAGGGGTTCCGAGACCGGAAACGGCTCCAATCGGAGCTGAGGCGCCTGCCCTTCCCAGCGCGACCAGTCGGTCAGGCGCTGCACATTGCGGGCCACATACATGGTCTCTTCTCGGATGTTGCGCAGGTGAATGTGCTCTTCACCCGGAGTCAGACCGTCCTGCAACGCCTCCGTCCAACCCAAAATGGCCGCCAGTGGGGTGCGCAGATTATGCGAGACATCGGCCAGGAACTGGCGACGCCAGGCCTCGGAGCGTTCGGCCTTATCCTTGGCTTCGGTGAGTGAGGTGACAGTTTTCTCAAGGTGATCTGCCATCAGATTAAAGCTGTCGGCCAGATCACGGACCTCTCCCCAGCCCTGGGGCGCGATACGATGATGAAAATCGCTGC
The DNA here is from genome assembly GCA_018266105.1 of bacterium. Taxonomy (GTDB): domain Bacteria; phylum Vulcanimicrobiota; class Xenobia; order Xenobiales; family JADMJV01; genus JADMJV01. Next base: position 22,948 of record JAFEBA010000003.1, read on the forward strand.
GAGCCAGGGCCCGGGTCGCCTCCACCAGCTCTGAAACCGGGCGGGCCAGCGCGTGACTGGCCAGCATGCCGGCACAGACCGTGACCAAAGCCGCCACCGCCCCCGAGGTCAACATCAGGTAAGCGTATTGCCAGCGTTGGTCTTCGTGGTTATGGGGAAACATGCCGATGCGCACCACGCCCACCGGACCCTCTTTTCCGTCCACTCGGGCCCAAAGTTCCATGCCGGTCCAGGTAAATTTCTCCAGAGAGCCGCGCCCGAGGGTTTCCTCGAAAAGGGCTGACTCAGTCGGAAGTCGGAAGCCCGAGTGCAGTTTCTCTCGCCCCTGAAGATCGTAAAGCACGCTGGCTCGATTCGGGAAAAGCGAGAAGCGCAGCGCCGAGGCCAGCCCCTCCCAGCCGCCCTCCTGAAAGATCTGACTGGCCTGGCGTGCGACCCGACGACATAGTTCTCCCCGCGGCGGGGGTCGCATCACCTGGCGGCCACCACTCAGATTCCAGGTCAGATAAAAAGAGGCCAGAAACAGTAAGACCATTCCGAAAGCCACCAGCGTCAGTCGAATCTGCAGCTTCATGACTCGTAACGGTAGCCCACGCCCCAGATGGACCGAATGGGTGGCGTCTCACCCGGACGCGAGAGCTTCTCACGGAGATTGCTGATATGCACGTCCACCCGGCGAGTGTCGCCGAGATATTCAGGACCCCAGACCCGGTTGAGCAGTTCTTCGCGAGTGAAGTTCTTTCCGGGCGTGGAAGCCAGCGTCTTCAGCAAAGCGTATTCCCGAGGAGTCAACTCCACCCGCTCTCCGTGCACCCAGACCTGACGGGTATCGGTATCGATCACCACCGGGCCGGCCGGTTCGGCCGGGCGAGCCCCGGAAAGACGACTGCGCCGGAGCAGAGCTTTGATGCGCGCCATCAGCTCGCGCGGGCTCACGGGTTTGGTCAGGTAGTCATCGGCACCGATCTCCAGACCGGTCACACGATCCACTTCGTCCCCACGAGCGCTCAGCATCAGAATCGGAATATCACCATTTGATCGCAGATGGCGGGCCACATCAAAGCCGTCCAGGCCGGGCATCATCAGATCGAGCACCACCAGGTCAACGCCCAGTTTGGCCAGTTGCAGGGCATCCCGCCCGTTGCTGGCTTCGATCACTTCATAACCGTCGCGTTCCAGATAGCGACGCACGAAACCGCGAATCGGGCTTTCGTCATCTACGACGAGAATTTTTGCGGGTTGCATGCTGGGATTGTAGCCCTCTCTGCGCAAAAAACTTGAGATTTTTGTAAGGAAACTGTAAAGCCAAAACGCCAAGTTTCCCAACACTTTTCCCGTAGGCTTAGTTTCGGAACGCGGGGCGGTCAGGGACCTCCGACCTCTACCCTTACCTCTCTACCACAGCCGGAGCGATCTGACCGGCCCGCGCACCTTCTCCTATCGCATTCCCTGAGCCCCCTGCGGGGCTCTTTTTCTATTCAGGACCTTTTCAGCCCGCGTACCTACACTGCTGTTATGAACGTGAAGCCCGTCCAAACCGCCCACCTCCCCAAAACCGGACGTCGCCGCAAACAGGCGGCCGAGGCTGCGGCAGGCCCGCAAGATCAGCTCACGTTATCCAGGACCGAAAAGTCATCGGTCAAGGCCAGTTTCCTACCCAGTCAACGCGTTCAGTATGACGTAGCCAGCGGAGTGACCCGCTCACTGGTGCCGGTACTGTTTCTGAGCGACCTGGACGGGACCTGGCTTTCGCCCGACCCGGTCAACCGCAAAGCTCTGGATCAGGGCGTGGTCCAACTCAAGCAGGAAGCGGCTGAGAAGGGCGTGGATCTCCAGTTTGGTTATATCAGTGCCCGACCCATGGAGCGTATCCAGCTTGAGAACCTGCCCGCCTCGGACTGGGCGATCGCGAACAACGGCGGCTATATTTACTACACGGGCGCCAAGGATGTGTCCTGGGAGGATCACAAGCGAGCTTTTGGCTTCAACGCCGCTCGTGCATTCGAGATTGCCCAGGAACTGCTCAAGAACCCCAAGTTCGCAGGCATGGACATCTCCTCGGTAGGCCAGGTGGTCGGCAACCCGGCCGCGGACGCCTGTCCCGAAAGCGCCTCCATCTGTATCCACAACGGCTCGGTGCGTCTGGCTCGCGGCGAAAACAAAGCCCAGATGGAATCCGATGGATTCAAAGCCCCCGCCCAGGTTCAGGCCTTCGCCGAAGCCATTTCCAGGAGACTGCGCAAAGAAGGGGCCGAGTTCCAGCTTTCTCCGGTCTACCCATTTCACGGCAAGCCCTACGTCATGTTTGATCTGGCCAGCGTCAACAAGGGCGACGCCATTGCCTACCTGAAGGACAAAGAGAACTTGCCCGCCGAGCACATCATCATCGCTGGCGACGGCGGCAATGACATCGCCATGATGTTGGACCAGAAAGGCCAGGACGATGGGCGGAGAGCCATCGTGGTGGGCGAGAACTCCAAACTGCGTGAGGCCGCTCAGGGCGTTAGTCGAGCGATCATCCAGAAAGCCGACGAAGACTGTAGTTTAGGCGTTCTTCAAGGGTTGCGTCAGCATGTAGAGGAGATTATCGCTCAGGTAAATTCCTAAACAGTTGACAGCCAACTCCCTCAGGCATATAGTAATCGGCGCTGGGGCCTATAGCTCAGCGGTGAGAGCAGCTGGCTCATAACCGGTTGGTCGCTGGTTCAAATCCAGCTGGGCCCACTCCAAAAAATCCACCGTGGCCCGGTGGTCTAGTGGTCAGGACGTCTGCCTTTCACGCAGAAGATCACGGGTTCGAACCCCGTCCGGGTCACCACAACAGCCGAGAGCAATCTCGGCTGTTTTACTGGGGCGCATAGCTCAGTTGGTTAGAGCATCTGCCTTACAAGCAGAGGGTCGGGGGTTCAAGTCCCTCTGCGCCCACCACAAAGCCCTGACTTCGTTCAGGGCTTTTATTTTTATTGTCGACTCAACAAGGAGCACACGTGAAGAAACTTTTCGTTCTGGCCGGATTGCTGGCCGCGCTAGGCGGGCCCACTCTGGCTCAGCAGCCCAAGGAGCAGCCCAAGGTCAAGACCATCTTCGACTATAAGCAAGAGCTGAGCCTCAGCGACGACCAGATCAACAAAATGAAGGCTTATCTGAGCGAGCTCAACACCTCCGTCAAGGCCAGCCGCGATCAACTCACCAAGCTGGAAAACGACTACCGCGGCCTGATCGCCAAAGAGAGCACCACCACCGCGCAGGCCAAGGCCAAGCTGGAGGAAATCGCCGACGCAACGGTCAGCATGCGCTTGAGGGACCTGGACATTTCGCGCAAGATCACCGCCACCATGACGGCCGAGCAGCGCGACAAATGGAAGGCCATTCAGGCCAAGGTCCGGGCCGAGCAGCCCAAACAGCAGTAAAACCGCCTAGCGCAGGTAGCGCTGCAGAAAAGCCGTGACCTCAGAAGTGCAAAGCTGCCCGCTGGGCCCGGCCAGATTAATGTCACAGCCGTGGTTGGCCCAGGGCAGATAGAGTGCAGTGCAGGGAACCTGCAACTCCTCCAGTCTCGCCTGCAAGCGCCGACTCTGTTCGGCATAGACCAGGTCGTCTCTCAGTCCGTGGAGCAACAAAGTGGGCGGAGCCCCGGCCGCCAACCGTTGGAGCGGCGAGGCCTGGGTATAGATCGGGTCGGGAGGAGCACTCCCCAGAAAGTCTCGCAGCGAAGCGCGTGAATCCAGCACTCGCGGGTTACTAGGGTGCTCATAACTCCATTGCATATCTGTGGGCGGATAATAGGCGATCACGCAGCGCGCTGGTCGGCGCACATAGGCCTCCAACAAGGCCAGATGGGCCCCCGCCGAGCGCCCCAACCAGGCCAGACGGCTCGGATCTAGCTTCAGTTCGGATGCGTGTTGCTGAAGATAATCGTAGGCCAGGTCCAAATCCTCACTGGCGGCGGGATAGGGATGGCCGGGAGCCAGTCGATAGTCGAGACTGGCCACAAAGTAACCCTGCTCACGCAGGTAGGCGTTGAGTGCCCGAAAATCAACCCGGCTGCCCCGAGCCCAGGAGCCTCCATGGACCACCAGCACTCCAGGGCCAGCCTGAGCCGGCACATAAACGTCCATCTTCAGGCCAGGACTGAATTCAATCTCCCGATCGGGCTCAAGCCGACCTCCCCAACCTGTGACCAGCCGGCTCCAGGCAAAGCCCGGTTGGCGCGAAGCCGCTATGCAGGGAGAGAGCGCGATGGCGATGGTCAGGAAGCAAAACGGACGAGTAATCGGGACCGCCAGACCGATGATCAGGGCCGCCAGGGCCAACCAGTGGCCCCATTCCGCGCCTCCAACCGAGAGTTCCCAACAAAACGGCAACGGCCAGGCATACAACCGCTGGCTGGAAACCAGCAGCAGAAGCAGGCTCAGGGCCAGTGCCGCCCACTTCACAGCGGTCGGAAACTGCGCAGAAGTGACTCGAAAGAAGAGCGCTGACTGTTGTAATCGGTTTCGCTACCGATGAATTTAATCTCGTAAGATTGCCGACCGTTCATGGCGAAAACCTGGATCAGCACGGATTTCTTGCCTTTGTTCGTGCCTTTCCACTCGAAACGGTGACCGTCCAACTTGCCCACTTTCATCGGATTGGACGAGACCAGTTTCATATTGGGCATGGCCTGCTCGATTTGGAACTTCCCCATATAGGTCAGGCTATCCATGGACATGGTGCCGCTAATGTTGTTGGCATTGATACTGACGTTCGCATCCTCCGGCTCATCGGTATCCTTACCCGGATACAGAAAATACAGGGCAGAGGGGGTTTGACGCTCTTCCCAGGCGTCCGGAGCATTGACTTCAAACAAGCGGGTCGTGACCGGCTTGGCCGCGGCCATGCCGACCAGGAGACACAGAAAAAAGATTCTCTTGAGCATTCTGGCCGATTCGGCGGCTGCGTAAAGGGACCCTATTCCAAACCTCGGACTATTTTTCTTGGAGCCTGAGATCCCACGCCGGTATCCAGGTTTGACCCCGATAGCTGACGCCAAAGTCACGCACCAGCCGTTTCTCCATATCCAGCATATGGGCGGCCCCATAAAAAATGGCAATCTTTTTGTGACCCCGCTTGACTTCTCGAGCCAGGACTTTGAGGGCTTTCTGATTGCGAACGCTCAAAATCGTGCCACCACCCGGGCCTTCCAGTAATTCCACCATCTGCTCAGGATGATTAAACATCAAGGCCATAAATCGCCGCATGTGCACGCGATCGCTATTGGACGGACCCTTTCCCAGCAGGGCCATCATATTCACCTGCTCCATCTCCTTCTCGGCCTCGGGACTGGTTTCGCCACCCGCCTGCAGGGAGCGCAGCAATAGCTGAGTAAACGACTCGTGCCGTTGGGTCTGAGACTTCTGGAATTCCTCGGGACTGATATCTGCGTGCACAAAATTGCGGGGGGTATAATCCACCCAATCCAATTGAAAGTCCAGACCCAGCATATTGCTCATTCCGTGCTGCACCATAGATAGGGGATTATCCGAAGAACCATCCGAGCTTGGCATAGGAATGGGCTTGCCTTCGGAATCGTCGGCGATCAGTTCATAAAGCACGCAATCGTATTTCTTGAACTGCTGATTCAGAGCCTGATAATAGGCCCTGGTTCCCACGTGCACGGCGCCCACCAGGTCGACCGTGTAGCCTTTTTGGGGATGCCTGAACTGAGTCACGGCGGTTTCGAAAGTCATCAACTGGGCCTTGCGGTCGCGCAGGCAGCGCACCGGACGATGGGGAGTGACCTCGCACCAGGCCACCGAGATGAGCAAAAACCAGAAAAACCAGCGCATGCAGGCATGGTTCGACGATGTCCAAAGAAACCTGCCGTGCAATACCGCGGACGATTGGCGCCCACCCCCTCTGGATGGCTGCACCTGGGCCATGCCCAGACCTTCTTTCACGCCCATCGGCGCTGTCGCGAACGCGACGGGCGCCTGGTTCTGCGCCACGAGGACCTGGACAGCGCTCGCTGCAAGCCGGAACTGGCGCTGGCTGCCGAAGAAGATTTGCGCTGGCTGGGCCTGGACTGGGACGAGGGGCCCTACTACCAATCAGAACGGATGCCGCTCTACGAACAACACTTTCAAAGGCTGATCGAGAGCGGCCATGTCTATCCATGTTCTTGTTCACGCAAGGAAGTGCAAGAATCTCAGCGTGCCCCCAACCTGGGCGACGAAGAGCCCATCTATGCGGGCACCTGTCGTAACCGGCCACAACACGAGGCCATCCGCTGCTGGCGCTTTCGAGTGCCCGACCGGACCGTAACGTTTCAGGATCTGGCCCAGGGTCCCCAGCAATATCAAGGTCAGCAAGATTTTGGAGACTTTGTGGTCTGGCGGCCCCAGCTGGGCCCCAGTTACCAACTGGCGGTGGTTGTGGACGACGCCCTGATGCACATCACAGAGGTGGTGCGCGGACTGGATTTACTGGTCAGTACGGCCCGCCAGCTCCTGATTTACGAGGCCCTGGGTTACCAACCGCCAGCTTTCTATCACTGCCCGTTGGTGACCGACCAGCATGGGGTGCGCCTGGCCAAGCGTCACGACGCGCTGGCTCTGCGCACGCTCCGAGAAAGGGGCGAAAATCCCCCACGATTCACCGAAAAGTAACATGTGGCCGGCCCGGTCATGGCACACTCTAGACATGCTCATCCCGGCCTGGCTTCCGACCTCCCCCCCACCTCCACGCGCAATCGCCCAAGTGGCGCGACCGATGCAGCAATCGCCTTTGGAGCTCTCCCCCGCCCCAAGCGGTTTTGCCTGCGTGGAGGACGTGGACGGTTCGCTCAACTACTCGGGTCCAAACTATCTCTGTAAGCGCCTTGCCTTCGCCAACATCCAGGTCATGGCCGTGCGTCACGGACAGGCCGAAAGTAATGCGCAGTCTGAAACCCTGGGCCAACCACTACTTTATGGACAAAGTGAAAGTCCGCTGACCGACAAGGGACGCCAGCAGGCACGAGACTGCGCCGCCAAGCTCTATGAACAACTCGGCGGCAGCCAGTGGCTCAATCAGGCCTTGGAAGAGCCTTGCAAGTTACCGGTGCTGGTCAGCAGCGATGTCAGCCGGGCCATCGACACGGCCACCATCTTGAAGGCGGGGCTGGCCGAGGAAGCCGAAAAACTGAAAGGTCCCGAAGGCCGACGCATCATCGAGGAGCAGCTTCAGGTTCTCAGTGACGCGCGGCTGCGTGAAACGAATTTCGGCCGTTTTGAAACCCGGCCCCTGGCTGAGCTTCAAAACGCCTATCCCGACTTCGTTTCCCACTGGCGCCCGAGTCAGGGTATGGGCACTGACTTTCGCCATCGATTTCCAGGCGGTGAGAGCCGCGCTGACGTCATGAAACGAGTGGGAAATTTTCTTGACGGTTGCTGCTTGCGTTTTCCGGGCAAAACCGTCATTATGGTCTCCCATGGTGAGACCCTGTTATCAACAAGGGCTTTGCTCGGCAAGGCTCCGGTTCAGGGAGGAAAGGTGGCCGCGGAAACAGGTGCGATTCCCAACGCGACTCCCTTCTGGCTGGTGCAGGACCATCTGCCAGCCTATCAGTCCTGTCCCCATGAACTCGACTGACGGTCCATGGAGGACTTCCGATAATGAAAACTAATTCTCAAGACATGCGTACGCTGTGGGACAAGATTGGCCTCGGACTGTCAGGACTCTGCCTGATTCACTGCCTCTTGCTTCCCATCGCCGTCAGTTCGCTCCCCTGGCTGGGGATCGTGTTCGAAGACGAATGGGTGCATCTGCTCTTTGCCGCCATCGCCATTCCGGTGGCTTTTATCGCCTTCATTCCAGGATTTTTGAAGCACCACTTGAAATCCGTCCTCTTCTTAGGGCTGATGGGGGTCGTTCTGCTACTGCTCGGCTCCATCGGTCACGAGTTGGTCGGCGAGCACAATGCTCACTGGCTGACGGTCTGCGGAGGATTGACCCTGGTGAGTGCGCATATCGCGAATTTCAAGCTCAATAGCTGTTGCACACGGGAACTCTGCGGCAAACACGCGAGTTGAGTCCCAGTCTATGAATAACTTTCTAGCCATGCTGGACAAGTTGGCCCAAAAAGCGGCCGTCAACGAAGCCTCGGTGCGCGTTTTTAAGCTGGAGGCGAATTCTATCGAAGGCGAACCGTTGCCCGCTCCGGAGCGCCTTCCTTTGGACAACTCCGCCACCCCCCAGGCCGGTCAAAGCAATTTCGGTCGCAAGCGCCGACCCAAATCTTGAACTACAACCTGCTTTGCGCTCTGGGCCTGTTGCTGCTCGGATGCTCTCGGACCAGCCCCCCTCCTCCCGCGACCAGCGCCTCCCCGGCCCAGTATGCCCACGAAGCAGAACACGGGACCAAGATCGACGATCAGATCCAGGAAATGGAAAGTCGCATCCAATCGAATCCGGCCGACTGGGTGTCGATGGCGCTGCTCTCGAAGCTCTATCTGGAGAAGGGAGAAGAAAGTCCGGCAGACTACTTGAAGGCCGAAAAGCTGGCTCTCCTATCCCTCAGTATTCGCCCGGTGCGCAACTCGGAGGCCCTGCTGGCCTTGGCCGGGGTGCGTTACCAGCAAGGGGAATATCCGGCCGTCCTCAAAATCTGCCAGCAAATGCCCGGCAGCCCGGATGCTCCGCGACTGGCGGTGCGAGCCCTGCTGGCTCAGGGCAAGATTCGCGAGGCGGCCAGCTGGACTGAACAGGCTTTAAAGCGCCAGAATGACGCCTATTCCCTGACTCTTGCGGCCCAAGTTTCAGTCCAGGGCGGTCGCGATGACATTGCACAACAGCTGCTGAACGCCGCCCGCCAGGTAGAACAGCCCAAACAGCGCGACGTTTCGGCCGAACTACGCAGCCTTTGGGGAGATCTGCTACGCCGTCATGGTAAATTCAAAGAAGCCCGGGAAATGCTTGAATCCTCGCTGACCATTCAGCGACGCAACGTGCCGGCCTTACGGGCGCTGGCCAGGCTGGAGCTAGATCAAGGAAATACCGAGGCAGCTTTAGAGAGCTACCGCCAGGCGGAAGCCTTAACCCACGGGCCTCGGCTGCTCTTGGAGGTGGCCGCCCTTGATCCGGCCCAGGCTCCTGAATTACTCAAAAAGGCAGACCCACTCTTGCTGGGCGCCCAACGAGCCCCCCTGCTCCTGCTGCAAAAGAAACCCGAGCAGGCTTTAAAGTTGCTCAAGCAACAAGAGAAAACCGGCGCCAATTGGGAAAACTTCCAACTCCAGGCTGAGGCCTACCAGCAGCTCAAGCAACCAGGGAAAGCCCTGGAAGCCTACGATAGAGCGCTGGCTCAGGGCTACCTCGACCCGCTGCTGATCCGGCCCGCCCTGGAGCTGGCCAAAGCGCAGAAGGATCAGAAGCGGGCCGCAGCCTTCGAACTCAAGCTCAACAGCCTAAAAGCGAATTGATGCATTCAGCAAAAAACGACGCTGCTGAACGAAGCGCGTGCCGCTGAAGGCGGAGTAAAAGTTCAACAAAGGTCGGCTATCGAAGAGATTGAGCACCTGCAGGCCGGCCGAGACGTCCTCTTCGGGCCGATACTGGAGATTAAGATTTGCTAAGAAACGCGGGTTACGCTCGACGCTGATGCCGTAAGGATTGATTCCGACAGACTGATAAAGCGGGATGGCCGGTTGTGGAAACCCGCTTCCGTAAAAGCCGTCCACAGCCAGCGAGAGTCCATTCTCCCAAAGATAGGAAAGGCCGCCAGTCAACTGGACGCGCTGATCGTGGTCATTGTATTCAGTGACTTCGGTCGCGAACGCTCCCGGCGTGAGAGGTCGAGCTTCGCTGATGGTGGTGGTGAAAAATCCGTTCCAGCCGCTGGGATTGTGACTGTTCAGACTCAACTCCAAGCCCTGGTAGCGAGCCGTGCCGAAATTGACCGGGGCATACAAAGGGACGTTAGAGTTCAGGATAAGCAATCCAATATCCACCTGGTCTTTGTAGTCTTTTCGCACCAGAGCCGCCTTGGCCGTAAGGGTGTCATTGAGTTGGGTCTCGTAGCTCAGCTCGTAGGTGCTGAGTCGTTGAGGTAAGACAAAGGTTTGACCGGATACATCCAGTTCAAGGGGTGGCGCCTGAAAACTGCGGTTATAGGAAAGTCGAACCACATTCCGCTCGTTGGGAGCCCAGGCCAGGTTAACAAGCGGACTGATCTGCCCGGTCTTCACGTTGCTCCCGTTCTCGAACGTCTCGGCTCGCAGACCGTAGTTGAGCGTAAACTGGTCATTCAGCGGGAGTGTGTGATTGAAGAAGACAGCCGCCGTCAGGCCGCGGCGCTCGAGGTTGGTGGAAAAGGAGGTCTCTCCATTGGGTAGCCCGCCTCCACCGCCCGGGTCGAGCAGATTCACCTGTTGCGAAGAGCGAATAAAGTTGGCATTCAAACCCACTGACAGGTGCGAGCGGTCTCCGTAGCGCTCGTTATAAGTCATGGACGGTTGAACCTGCTCGATCACCAGGTCGGTCATGGGAATGTAGGGGGAACCCGGATTGGTCGGGTCGGCCGGCAAACCCGCATCGGCCAGTTCCTGGCTGACATTGGGATCAAAGCCGACCCAGGGAGTGAACACCCCGTTTCCGCGCACACGCTGGCTCGAACGCAGATAGGAGACGGCCGTGAGCAATTCGGCATTCTCGTCCACTTTGCGCTTCCAGGAAACCAACCCCATCAGGTTCTCGTCAACCTGGTCCTGGCGCACGCCTGCATCGAAATTCTGCGGCGTCTGGGGCAACTGGTAGTTGTTCTTCTGATAGGACACGGTGCCGCTCAAGGTATCCATGGGGCTGCGCCCGGTCATGCGCAGCATAAAACTCTGGCTGTTGCCACGGTTGTTCAAGGTCTGAGAGCGGGCGTCCGGAGACTCAAACTGCAGGTCGGTCTGGGCCAGCTTGCCACCCAAAAAGAAAGAAAAATCCCCATCCTCATTGCGACCACCGGCCTTAATCACGTTCTCCAATTGACCCAGATTGCCCACACGACTGGTGGCCGAAAAGAAAGGCTCGACATCATCGGGGGTTTGAGCATCCAGCACCATGCCGGTCTGTCCACCCTGGGAGCCGTCCTGGGCGCCGGTGCGCACGCTGATGGACTGAAGAAATTCGGTATCGATAGGCTGGCTGGTGGTGCTGGCCTGAGGAATGGGCACGGCCACACCGTCCAGAGAAAAGGCCACTGACTTGTGCTCACCGCGCACGTGGGTCTGGCCCATACTGTTGCGCTGCATGCCAGGCACGGTGGTCAAAATGCCCTGCAGTGAACGCTCCGTCAGTTGCCGATCCAGGAATTCGCGATCGCGCTTGGTGACTGAGCCTTCAGTGGGGTTCTTGGTGTCGATCAGCAACTTGGTGTCGCGCACCGAGAAAATGCTGTCCCCTCCGCCCGGTTCAAAGCTGGTGGAAAAAACGGTGGGCTTGTCGGGCACAACCTGGACCACCGAGCTTTCCCCGCCAAACTCTGGATGGCGCAACTCCAGGATATACTCGCCAGGCTCCAGACTGGGAAACAGCACTTCCCCTCCGGCAGCGGTCGTGACCTCCACGGTTTTCAAACGCCCACCGCGATCGGTGAGCATCACCCGCACTCCCGAAAGCGGCGCGCCGGTATCCCCCCGAGTCACCTTCACCTCAAGCCGACCAAAGCTTTGAGCAGCGGCCAAGCCGGCCAAGAGGAGCCACAATCTAAATACTTTCTTCACAGCGACGCGAATTTTAGACGAATCTAAAAATCCTTGTCAAGCCCCAAAACTCGTACCCTATCGAGAGAAACGCAAAAAACCCGCCGGCTAACCCGGACGGGTTTGAACCTGTTCGTTTCGAACTGAGGTTTTAGGGAGTTGCGCTGGCCTCGGGAGCGGGAGTCGCCGACTCGCTGGCCACCGGCGTTTCGGTCGACACCGGAGCCGGGGTTTCCGCACTCATCGGGGTTTCCACACTCATCGGAGTTTCTACGGCCGGGCCGGGGGTGGCGGTTTCGCCTCCGCCCGCTTCGTGGCCGCCGGCGCTCTCGTGTCCGGCCTTGCCGTGGATTGCAGGGTGACCGTCAGGCCCCATGGCGGGGACGGTCTCGTGCGCGTAGCCACGGGAGGCATACTGAAAGAGCATAGTCATGAAAGTGCTAACAAAACAAAGAACGATGATTCCGATAATGGCATGCTTAGACATAGGCGCGCCCTTCTGCAGCCCCCCGTACCCTCCTTTATTGCAAATAACCGAGTTGTTGAAGCACCAGGTTGCGCTTCAAAAAGGCTTCGCGTCCGGGTTGCTGGCCAGCCAACCAGTGCAAAACTCGAATGGCCACGTGCTCAACGCTACGACCGCGAAACCAGCGATGACCGGGATTGAAGTAGACTCGCCGGCCACTTTCACCCTCCACCGTGCGCAGCGGCCACTCGCCGCTTTCGGATTCAACCTCCACCGGACAGCCCCACCAGTGCTCGCAGACTCTCTGAATGGGTGCGTAAACCCCGCGAGCTCGGCCCAACCATTCTGCCTTGCGCCGAGCCAGCAACAAGCGCAAGTCGGCCTCGGTCGGCTCAAAATACACCGGGATCGGCCCGGACTGAGCTTCAACCGGCAAAGCCTCCCAAACATCCAGATGCTCCTCCAGCAGGTCCGCTTGCTGCAAAAGCCCGTGCAAGAACTTCCAGTAAGGGCCCAAAGACGGGGTGACTTCGGCCCAATCCGGCCAGGCCTGTCCCAACAGGCGCTCACTCCAATCCACCTCCAGCACGTAACCGGGCCACTGCTTGCGAGAGAGGCGGTGCACCTCGCGGCCTCGCCAGAGCACCACCAGATGCTGCTCCACCCAATGAAATTCGGCCGTTACCCGCAGATCGCCGCCTTCCCACTGATAGCTGGCCGGGGGGGCGGGGGAGGCTTTCGACTGGTGCACAAACTGCCAGGCCAGTCGCAGTCCTTCTCGATAATCCATCAGGCCGCGCATCATTCGAGAGGCAGCCGTCACCAGCACCGCCGGCAAAAGCGGCACGGGTCGGGAAGGCAACAGATCCTGCTGGGTGCTCCAGTCCTCCTCCTGATAAAGAAAGGGCAATTTTCCCTCCGTCTCACCCCAGGCTTCAATCCACTGGGCCACCGAGAGGCTCTGGCCCCGTGGGTCCTGCAAAAGCGGCTGAGAGTGCAACCGGTCGGCCCAATCTTCCTGAACCCCCCAGCTCCACAGCGCCATCTCCAGTCGGTAGCGAGCCGGCGCGCGTTCCACAATGGCCTGTTGAACCTCATCTCGGAGGTCATCCAGAGCCTGTTGGAAGAGGGCATCACGGCGAACCCGCCCATCCTGAGTCAACTGCAGTTCGTTCAGATTCAAACTGGCCTGAATCTGATAGCGCCAATCGTAGGTGAGAGCCTCCAACGGGCGCATCTGGCGAAACAGGCGCAGGCGACTGGGACCGTTCAACTCGCGCTGCAAGCCCCAGACCCGGTCGGGCCGCCGCTCCACCAGCAGAAAATCCAGATCGGGCAGCGGCAATTCCTCCAGAGCAGGCGCCTCGCTGGCCTCCTGACGCTGGCGCAATGACTTGCGAATGTGAGAGAGATTAGCCAGTTGAGACTGACCCAGCAGCAGCTTGAGCCAGTGCAATTCACGATTGGTCAAGAACAGAATGGGGCCGGCTCCCGGGTTATCGATGGCGTCACCCAGGACGTAGCCCAGACGACCTTGCTCGCGCAGGTAATCCAGGACTCGTTCCAGGCTCCAGACCTCGCCTTCGATTTCAAATAGCGGGCAACGCAGCAACTGGAGGCGCACCTCATCCAGACCCAGGCTGAAGTCGCGTTCGAAAGCAAGCCTCTCCCATAAGAACTCACGAGGAGCGCCCTGCTCAAAACCAAAAAGCCTGATCTGTCGTTGCAAGGCGGCCAACCATTGGCGGCCGACAGGGTCCTCCCACATCTGCGCAAAACAGGTCAGAACGGGCGCATCCGTCCAGTCGACCACGCATTCAAGTCGAAAGCTGCTGGTGAACTCACCGCCCTCGACCAGCGGCCAGGCATACTCGAAGAGCGGATGCCCCTTGCGCAACAAACGCAAATGACAGCGATTGGCCGGTCCGGGCTGAAGACGCAGACCGATCTCTCCGACTTCCAGAGGTTGGCGCAGCAGCCACTGGGCCTCAGCCAGAACAGCTGGCTCCTCTTGACTCAAACCATGTTCAACCGCCATCCAGGCGGCCAGGTAATCGCTCTGAGCGTCCACCAGACGGGATGGCCCCCAGATGGAGCGGATCTCCGAGGCCAGTTCCTTACTGAGCAACCAGACGTCTCCGAAGCCTTCCAACATGCGCACCGCTCCGGCATCCTCCAGAACCCGAACGGGAGGTCCCTGCTGCAACGCCCGGACCGCCTCGGCCAGACTCACACAACCCTCGTCCAGACGGAGGGCAAAGTCCCCCAGGCCCTCAAAGTCCGGCCAGCGATCTTGCGGGATCCAGTTCAGCAGCCTGACCGCCAGCAAGGGCTCGCGGGCTTGCAAAAGCGGGCCCACCAGCCCGGGGATTGCCTCCCAAATCCAGCTTAAGGCCTCTTCCCAACCGGGTCCGCTGGCTACAAATTCGGTCCAGTCTCCATTGGGCCAAAGGTCGGGGTGGTCGATCACGGCCACCAGTCCCTCGGGCAAACCGCCCAGGGCCAACGGCATCCCCGGCAGGCTGACCGTTCCCAGGCGGCGGCCCTCTCGATAACCTGTAACCTGAACGAAATTCGATTTGAGCCCCCGCAAACCGATCTCGCCTCTCCCCTCAGGCAGCAGCACGGTCGCAAACAAGCCCTCACGCTGCAGTAAGGTGGCCGCCCGAGCTGGCGAATCTTTCCACAGATCGAAGCCCTTCTGATAGAGCTCCAGGCGGGTTCTCCAGGCCCGCCTCTCATCCGGCTCCAACAACTTGTTGAGCAACGCCCACCCGCGATCGCGTGGCAGCCAGCCCTGGAAAATCCAGCTTTGCCAATGACCATCCTCGAACAAGCCCTGGCAATGGTCCAGGCTGACGCGACGGGTGCCCACTGGAATCAAAGCCACCGCTTTGAGCGGGCCCGGATCGGGGTGATTCAAGAGCAGCTGATAGGCACGGTCAAGCATCCACTCGGAAGGCTCGGAAGAATCTGCCACAATTTGGGAAAACCACTCTGGAATGGACCTCCATAGTGCTTCCTGAAGTGCAGTCCAGAGCAATCCTGTCGGCTCCGGCTCGGTCCAGGTCAGGTTCATCTGGATATCCGGATGCTGCACCTTGCCCACCAATCCTTTGGGAAACTTTGAGCCCAGCGGCACCGATGCCACCCAACGCGAATCCATGAAGACGTCCAACTTGGGCGCCACGTCCGCGCTCAACAGTCCCACGTTTCCCTGCCAGCCCGGCAGGTCCAGGGGAAAACTGGCCAGTGTGTTCTGCAGCTCCAGATTCTCGGGAGAGCGCAGGCTCCACTGGTGGCGGTTGTCCTCGCTCAGATCCAGCTTTTCGAACAGGTCGTGGCAGTCGCGCAGGTCCGCAAAGCGCGCGCGCAGCAGCTGCTCGAATCGTGGCTGCAACACCACCACAGGTGGAGCACCTTCAGGCTGCCGGGCGGGAGTCTTCTTGCACCAGTAGAGCGGCCCGCCTAGAGCGTAGAGCTGATCCAACTGCTGAAGGCTATAGTGATTATGAAAAGCCATCGGAAAGAGCGGCAACTGAGCCAGCGCCCGGCCGATGGCGTCAAGAGAGCCTTGAGTCTGCCAGCGGGTGAGCTTTTGCCAGATCCAGGGGGAACAATCCTCGCGCAAACTGGAATCGAGGAAGGCTTCCAACAGGCTCTCGCCCACCTGCGCCTCCACCTCCTCCAGCAACTTCTGCAGAGTCGGACCTTGCACCAACTGCCGCTGAGCCAGGTCGGTGCGCAAGCCGTCATGATAGAGCCAGAGACCACCGTGATTCCAGGCTGGGCCCTCATATCCCAGGCTGTTAACCAGACATCGCAATTGGCCCTGTTCCATGATCACAAACCAGAACGAATGCTCGCATTCGCTATTTTGGTGCAGCACCCGAGAAAAAGGATAGGGAGAGTGGGTGGCCATGCGTTGTTTGCCCTGCATGGAGATCGCCAGAGGGGCCGGGGGTCGCGCGTCGGGAGGGGAGGTCCAAGGCACCTCCAGGCGCAGGGGACCGTCCTTATAGCGAGAGCGTACCGAGGCATATTCGGGCAGAGTGCTCAGGGCGGAACGTCGGCTGACCAGCCAGTGCACGCTGATGTGGCGCAAGGGAAGCATCACCTCGAGAGCATTGGCCATGCTTGGAGAGCGGCGGCAGCGGCTCAACTGAGGTTTACCGCGGTTCCATTCGACCTGATGCCCATTGCCACCCAGGCTGCTCATGAAAGTGTATTTCTTGTAGCGACTGCGCGAGAGCAGAAAAAAGCACATCTCCAGGCGCTGCAGTGGAGCCGCCAGAGCGCGGCCGCGATCCTCGCTGAGAACGGCTTCCAGCTGCGCCCGGGTCAAAGCTGGTCCATCGAACTCCCAAAGCAGACTATGCCAGCTTGTGGAAAGGCGCAGCCGGGTCGCCCCTAGCGAATAGGCAGCTTGAATCAGGAAGGCGAGATAGTCTTCGGGCCACAGACCCAGGTGCTGCTCCAGCTTTTCGCGAGCCCGAGCCAGATCAATCTGAAATTCCCCTCGGGAATCAAAAACGGCCTCATCCGATAGATCCTGTACAAGTTCACCGGTCTGGCCTTCCACTACATTCAGTTTCTCGAAAAAGAACGCTGTCCCTGGAAGAAAATCTCCAAAACCGACGACAGAGCCATCATTCACCTGAGGAGGAACGCTCGTGAACGGTACAACCTGTCCCCACTGTAGTCAGATAAATCCCGAATCGCAGAAGACCTGCGAACGCTGTGGGCAATCCTTACTCTGGTCGACCGTGGGTCAGCGCCCGGCACGCCTCTTCAGTCTTCCCAAGCCCGCTCTCTATGCGCTGATGGGTATTGCCTTGGGCCTGAGCGCAGCCCACTTCAGCCCCTCGCATCGAACCCATCCGGTCCCGCCCCCGGTCGCGGTCACGGCGCCCCGGATTGATGTCGTTTTCGCGATCGACTCGACCGGCAGCATGGGTGATGAAATCGAAGTGGTAAAATCCAAGGTCAGCAGGATGATGAATGAGATCCAGTCGGGCAATCCCAAACCGGATGTTCGATTTGGCCTGGTGGCCTACCGCGACCACGGCGATGCCTATCTGACCAAGGTCTATCCACTGACCTCGGCGGTCGAAACCATTCAGACCTCGCTGGCTCAAATCGAGGCCGGTGGAGGCGGCGACACTCCGGAAGCCGTAGCCGAAGGCCTCAATAGCGCCGTCAACGAGATGAACTGGGATGGCGACCCTAACACCACCCGAATGATTTTTCTGATTGGAGACGCCGGCCCCCACTTCCGCGACGATTTTCGCCAGCCGGTTCTGGATGCCAAAGCCAAAGGCATTAAAATCAATACCTGGGGCTGCAGCGGCCTGCAAGACTGCGGCCAGCAAGAATTCAGCGACATCGCTTTGCTGGGAGGCGGCCAATTTCAGTTCCTGACTTATCAGCAAGAGGTCGTGCGCAAGGACGGATCCAGAGCCAGACTGGTCTTTCAGGGGAAAGACACCTATGAGGTCAGCACCGAGGCCCGCTGGGCCGAGGGTGCCGACGCGGTCGCGGAAAAGCGCCATGTCGACTCGGGCATGGTCAGTGCCCCGGGTGCAAGCGGGGGAGCCAGCTACAAGTCGGCTGCCTACAGCCCGGTGAACGCCAGAATGGAAAACAACCTGGACACGGTGCTGGTGCGCCAGGTTCAAGATGAGGCCCGTAAGAAGGGCGTAGCCTACTAACAGCAAACATTGGCGCGTGCTCATCTTTAGCCTGGAAGGGCCCACCCTGGTCCTGACACCCAGTGGGGAACCCCATCTGCCCCAACGCGCCTACAAATTCAATACCACCAGCATTACCCTGGGTAGCGGTCAGGACTGTGACATGATCGTGCCTCGCACGGCCCCCACCCATGCCCGCATCGAACGCAATGAACTGGGCGTCATTCTAAGTGACCTGGGCAGTCCCGAGGGAACCTTCCTGAACGGCAAACGGATTGTGCGCGCCCGCCTGCAGTCGGGGGACCACATTCAGCTGGCCAGCGGCAGTGCCGCTCAGGCTCCCAGCGGCGGGAGCCAGCAAACCGTGCTGGGCACCAAAACCTTCGCGGTCAAGCCGATTCCGGATATCAAGTCGGGCACTCGCGAAAACCTGGTGGGTCAGCAAGGCTTGTTGCACCTCTCGGCGGCTCTGGCTCGCCCCGGAGCACTGGAAGACAAACTGGACGAGATTCTGGATTTTTCGCTCCGGCTGGGCAGCTTTGATCGCGCCTCCATCTGGGTGGTGGACCCGGACAACCCCAATGAGTTTCTCTATCATCGTCGGCGCCAGAGCCGCGGTCAGGCTCCCGCCGAGGTGAGCAAGACGGTTCTGCAACAGGTCTTGCGGGGCGAAGCGCTGGTCATCCAGGATGCCCAACTCGACCAGCGCGTGGAAAACGCCCAGAGTATCAAACTCCAAAATATCCGAACCTGTGTCGGGCTGCCGCTGGCCACCTCCAATCGTATTTGGGGGGTTCTCTATCTCGATAGCCTCCAGCCCAAAGCCTTGACCAACACCACCGAGCAGGAATTTTTGGGAGGATTTGCGGCACTGGCCGCAGTGGCCATTGAAAATGGCTGGCTTTCGGTCAAAGCCCAAAAGGAAGCTCTCTTCAAAGATCGCCTGGCCCGCTTCTTTCCGCCCGCCACCGTCAACACAATCCTGGCTCGCTCGGACGGCACCTCCGTGCGCGGGGCCGAGATGTATGTCACCATTCTGTTTTGCGACATTCGCAACTACACAGGCATCAGCTTCGAACAGCCCCCGGCCAAAGTGGCGGCCTGGATCAATGACTATTTCTCCCGAATCGTTCCGATCGTCTTCAATCACGGCGGAACCCTGGAGAAATATATTGGTGATGCCATGCTGGCCATCTGGGGCGCTCCCCTGGAGATGAGCGCGGCTGAGCAAGCCCTGCACTCTTGCCGGGCCGCCATCGAAATCCATCAAGCTGTGCGCGAATTCGCCAGTCAGTGGCCGGACCTGCCCTGTCAGGTGGGGATCGGCATTCATCACGGCCTGGCCTACGTGGGCACAATCGGTCACGAGAGCTACCTGCAGTATGCGGCGCTCGGCTCCACCACCAATCTGGCTGCCCGCCTGTGCTCGGCCGCCGGACCGGGGGAAACCATCCTGAGCAAGTATCTGTCCGATTTGTTGCCCACTCATGAATTCGTCAACCAGCCCCGACCGCCGGTTCAGGCCAAAGGCTTCCCCGAAGTCGTGGACATCGCTCTGCTGCAACCCCTGCGCTAAGTATCGGTGGGATTTCGTTACCTCGACTTGATTTCGTCGGCCTTCGTGGCCGTGCTCTTGATCTCCAACGTGGCCGCCCTGAAGGTGTTTACGCTGGGGGGGCTGACTTTCGATGGCGGCGCGCTGATCTTTCCTCTGAGCTACATCTTCGGAGACGTGCTCACGGAAGTCTATGGATACAGCGTCAGCCGACGAGTGATCTGGCAGGGCCTTTTCTGGCTGGTGGTCTTCAACCTGATCATGATGATCTGCGTGGCGCTACCGGGGGAAAAGGGCTGGGAGAGCAGCGTAGGCCAGGCCTCGTTCGCCCGCGTGCTGGGACTCTCACCACGAGTGGCCTTTGCCGGCTGGGTGGGCTTCTTTTGGGGAGAATTCTGCAACTCGTTCGTGCTGGCCAGACTTAAAGTGCTGACCGAGGGGCGCTATTTGCCTCTGCGCACCATCGGCTCCACCATCGCCGGACAGTTGGTGGACACCGGGCTTTTTTGCGTGATCGCTTTCGGAGGAGTGCTCCCCCAGGCCACCTTGATCAGCTACACTCTGACCGGCTACATCTATAAGGTAGCGGTCGAAGCACTGATGACGCCCGTCACCCTGTGGACGGTAAGCCTGCTCAAACGGCGCGAAGGGGTGGACGCTTACGACCGAGGGGTGGACTTCAACCCCTTCAGGGGTAGTTCCGAATAAAGTTCAGAATGGGTCCCCAGATAGGACTGTTCGACGGCGGCACTGGCCTCACCGTGATGCGAAAAACTTGCCCGTCTCTGATGTGAATTCCGACGTGTTCCTGACCGTTGTTCGTCGATCCGCAGTATTCGTTACCCTGCTCGTTCTCCGGATGCTCTGTGAGCGGTCCGGTTTGCCGCAGAACGTTATCCCTGATCTCTCGAAGGGTTTGGCCCGGCCTCGAAGCCACTCCAATATTGACGGAGTAGGGCTCAAAACTGGCCTCATAACGTCGAAAGCCCGGATTCTGCTGGACCAATCTGAATGGCTCCGGACCCCAGGTGGCCTGAGGGGGAGTTGAAACCTGATTGGCGTTCAAGCCGCCGGCGATCTCCCTGGCCGGGGTTTGTTGAGAGTGGTCGCTCGACGCATAGCGAACCGGGTAGGAACTCCTGGGCTCCACCGATGGGACCGGTGGCGTAGAGTTGGACCGTCTTCTTATCAGCGGCTTGGGCCGATCAGAAGTGAAGTGGGGGCGGACAGGTGCAGGCCGGGGGGGTGTCGGTGTGGGTGGTGACGGAGCAGCACGATGAGCCACCGGTGCGGCCTTGGAATGAACTGGCTGGGGGGTGGCTGGGCGCCCGACCGGGGCGGCCGTCGGACTGGCGCTGGCGGTCGCGGTAGCCCCGCCAAAACGGCTCGAATAATCATTGTAAAGCAAACCCAAGGCGGCCAGCAGCATGGCCGCCACCGCCACCCAAAGCCCGTTCTGACTGTTGGGCGGCAGGGGCGCGGTAGCCAGGGGATTGATCCTGGTTGAAAGCTTGGCAGGCAGAGTCTCGGGATCGATCTTGGTGGAGCCTTCGTTGCGAAGCCAGGCCTTCAAGGCGTTGGCCATTTCCTCGGCCGACCCGTATCGGTCCAGAGGCTTGGGCTCGGTGGCGCGCCGCACAATCTTGACGAGTCCGGGGTGGCGCGGCAGATCCATCTCCAGGGAGTCGAAGGTGAAAGCGGGAGGCAAACGGCCGGTGCACAGATGGTAAAGCGTGGCTCCCACCGAGTAGAGATCGGAGCGAACCTCGGCCCGCCCTCCCATCTGCTCGGGCGCGCAAAACCCGGGGGTGCCGACCTGAGTCTGGACCTTCTGAGTTTCCACCGAACGGGCAATTCCGAAATCCACCAGCTTGATCCGTCCCGAACGCGAGTCACGAATCAGGTTGGCCGACTTGATGTCACGGTGAATGATGGGGGGACGACACTGATGCAGATAGGCCAGGGTCTCCAGAACCTGCACCATGTCCAGAGCCGCCACGGCCGGATCCATCGGTTCGTGAGTGAGACGCAAATGTTCGGCCAGTTCGTCGTCCAGGGCCTTGCCCTGAACCAGATCCAGCACGATATAGCGACGCCCTTCAATCTCGAAATAATCGCGCACGCGCGGGATATTCGGATGCTCGAGACCCGCCAGGGAACGCATTTCGCTCTCGAAAGACTGGAGAACATAGGATGCGTCCCGGCCCTCCAGAGCCGAAGCCAGCACTTCTTTGATGGCGCAAGGAGTCGATGCCAGTTTGTGGTCGACGGCCTCGTAAACTGAGCCCATGCCGCCACTCTTGATGTTGCGCACAATTTCGTAGCGCTCCTGGAGCATCTGCTTCACCGCCAGCGACATGTCTTTTCAGTATAGCCTAAACCAGGGGTTCTTGCCCTAGCAAAATCCCGGAGGCGCAAAACTTTCGACGTGACGCAGATACCATGTTGGAAATCCGTATTCCCGGGCCGGCTCCAGGATGCTCCGCACATAGTCTCCGTCCGGCAATTCGCCTGAGAGGTCAGCGCAAAGATAAGCCAGGGCCGGACGGAACTGGCCGTCCTGACTGCGCACCAGTACAGCCTGGGGGCGATAGAGCTGGCCCAACACCTCCTGAGCATGCCGGTAAAGTCGATCCAACTCCTCGTGAGTGGCGGTGGCCACCACCCCATAGACAGAAGCGCCATCTTCTTCGACCAGGTTGGCGCGAGGGGTGATGGTCAGCGCATACCCGCTCAGGCTGGCCACCTGGACGTTCCTGAGGCTCAAGTTGACTTCGGCCAGAACCTTAGGATTGATGTAGCTACCGTAAAGGAAGACCCAAACCCTCATTGCACCTGAGCCAGCCAATCTTTCAAATTATAGTGGACCGAGACCCGAGTGATCAGGCCCTGACGGACCTCAAAGAAACTTCCTACGCGCAGGCGGTATTTCTGTCCGCGAGCCTCAGGCAGACCGGAATCGGTGCGCAGATACTCTCCATCCAGCCAGAACTCGGCTGCGGCACGATCGGCCTGAGTGAACACGCAGAGCTGACTGACCTGCTCGCGGTAGCACAGCTCCATGTGGCCCAAAAACTGGCGAAAGGCTGATTTTCCGTGCTGAACCTGGCCCTGCGAAACCTCGTGCACGATTTCTTCATCCAGCAGGCTCAGCATGCCCTCCCAATCGGCGCTGTTGAATCGCTGATAGTAATCTTCAATCAAGCCCATACACAAAAACATCCAATCCTGACAGCATTTTCTTCAACAAGTTCTCCACCCGAGCCCAATCGCAGCCAGACAGTCTGGCCAGATGGAGGCCGGCGCCCAACTGACGAGCCTGGCCCTGCAGCTTATCCAGACAAGTCTCCAATGCACCGAAGCGAATCGCCCTGGTGCCATCCTCTGCCGGAAGGCCATGTTGAGCCACCAGGTTCGCCACCCATCGTTCAGACTCGACGAAGACCAGTTGCATTCCTCCCAGCCCATAGGGTTCGCATTCCCAGACTCCATCCTGACTCCAGCGTCGGTAAGCCTGCTCAGGCTCCCGCCAGCGACACGAGGACAGCGTCCACTCGCCCGCATTGTTGCAGACATGGGCCAGGATGCGCGGTCCGCACCCCTCCAGAGAGGTGGCCTGGCCCGGGAGATAGCGAATCAGCTGGGAATCAACCAGCCCAGGACTTCTTCGGTCTTCACCACGCGCGCGCCGCGTTCGCGCAACTCGTCCATCACTTCGACTTTGGTCGGCAGTTTTAACTGGCGGGCCAGGTCGCTGGGCAAGGATGAGACGGCGTCTTCAGGCACCACCACCTCCAGCTCCGGAATTCCGCCCAGCAGACTGAAGGCCCCGGCGCGAACGCAAACCTCCGCGATTTTTCCGCCCAGCACCACGGTCACCGGACCTTCGGCGGCCTGGCGCTTCATCAGGTCCCAGAAGGCCTGATTTGGTACCATCGCCCCCTTTTCCACGCCGTCTTGGAGTTCTTCGCGCAACGTAATGTCGTAAACGTTCTTGTGAACTTCAAAGATCCGGTTGGAATCGCCACTCTCAACCTTCTCATGGTGATCGACGGGAATCACGGTGCGCCGCCGGCCCTCTTTGGCTTCCAGACTCTTCAGCGCGGACTCCAGTGGGGCGTTCAGGTCAGAATCTCCGTCCGCCTGGGTGGCATGTTCACCATAGATGGCGAATTCGTCAGCGGCCCGATTGTCCACCAGAGTCTGGCCATTGCTCTCGATCTTGGTGCCCACCGGGTTATGCCAGTCCTTGGTGACGATCACGGTGCCCCCAGCATCGTAGATCGCTTCAGCCAGACGGGCATTGTTGAGCACCTCGGTGGATTCGTCGCCTTCCGGCTTGGAGGCTAAGGTGGCCAGGTTGGCGCTCTTGGCTTCCCGCCCGAAGGCTTTTTGCACATCGATTCCCAGATAGACGACTCGTTTGATCATAGCCCGACCCCCTTCGCCTTTTGGCTCTGGTTTCTTTCACGGAGACATTCGATGCGCTATACTTAGGGGGCTTGATGACCGACCTGAAACTCCTGGGAGCCGCTCTGCTCTTTGCCTGCCTGCCCTGGTCCGGCAGCGCTTTGACGACTCTGGCCCTGGCAATCCTGGCCCTGCAGGTCGGCCTGCTTGTGATGGTGCTCTGCGGGGTGCGGCCGATCGAGGTTTGCCAGTGGGCCCTGGACGCTTGCCTGCTGGGCGCCGTGATTTTCACGCGATCTAGCTGGGGTCAGCTCGAGTTGGAGAGCAACTGGTTGCTGCTGGTTCCGGCCCTGTCGCTGCAGCTGGTTTTCCTGAAACTGATGTTGCATCACACCAAAGCCCACCGTCAGATGCAGTGCGAAAGCGAAGAGCGGCTGGAAACACGGCTGACCAATATCGAAAGCGATCTCAAAAGCCGCTGGATCGATTCCGAAAAGGCCCAGCAGAAGCGCCAGGACGTTCTTATCGATCACCAGGAAGCGAATCAGATCTTCAAGCTCGGCTCACAAACAGCGGGACTGGCTCTGCTTCAAACGGCCTGCCTGGTCTTTAGCCGTCCTTCGGGCAGCTGGTGGCTGCTGTGGTGCCTGACCATCAGCCTGGCCACCTTCCTCAATAGCAAAGCTCAGGACCTGATGCTCAAGCATTATCTACCCGAGGACAGCCGGCTCTGCTAAAGCGCTTGCGTCGACGGGCCCACAAGGCGTATAAACTCAGGTGGGAGTGGATGGGGCCCGGTGGCTTCCACAGTCTTCAAAATTGATGTGACTCGCAAGGGTCAGGAGGGTTCGACTCCTTCCCATTCCCGCCAAATCGAGCTTCTCAAAAAAGAGATTTCCCCCGCCTGCAGGCGAGGGAAATCCCCTGACTGACTTAGCTGATGTCGTCGTCGCTGCCCTTGAACTTGTCGTTGATCATCTTCAAAGCCAGGTTCCAACCTTCGCGAGAAGGCCGAGGCTGGCGTGGGGTCACCACGATCCCTTCGCGGATGTGCAACTCCCGGCCGGAAACCTGCTCCTTGCCTCGAGCCAGCCCGCGCAGGGCGTTCTCATCGAAAGGCCCCTCGTACACCAGCGGCACCCAGAGTTCGCGCAGAGCAGTGGGGACCTCATGGCGAGGCACCTCCTGTCCGCCCACCACCAGGCGGAAGATCCGCAGCCAGGGCCGATTTCCGTCGGCGCCGTAGCTCCAGGCCACCCCCTGAGCCGGATAGACCTCAGCGAAAGCCTGCACCTGCAGATTTGGATAAGACTCCGCCACCAGTTCATGCAGCCTGCAATTGCGCAAAGCCCTCCAGTAGATGTTGGCCTGATCCTCACCAATCTCAAAGCCCTTAGAGGCCAGCCCCTTGGACGTCACGTGAATCGAGCCATCGGGACGGAAGACCATGTTGGCCTGAGAACCGTGAATCTTCTCAGTGGCCAGCACGTCCTCGCCAGGCACGAACTCGCCACCGAAAATCCCAAACTGCTCCACGTCGTGCTGGAGGAAAGGTCCATCCACCTCCAGGCGACGCAGCTGGCCACTGAAGCCGGCCGGCAGCGGTGGCTCGTATTTGGTGATCCCCAGGGCCGGGGCCAGGTCTTCGCCTAACACCAACTGCTCAGCCGACTGAAGCCCCAGCCTGGCCAGCACGTAATCCAGAGCGATGGTGATGCCTTCCGAGAGCTCTCCGCGCAAGCGAATGCCGCTCACCCGATCGTGCTCAGGCCCGACCAGGTAGGAAACACCCGTCTCGGAGTTGACGTAGTGCGGCCTCAGGTCGGGCGGCAGAACGGCTCGCGAGGGCGCAAAAACCACCACGTCTCCGCTGCGATAGCCGTTGCTTTTGGCCACCACCAGTTGAAACATACCGACCTTGCATAAATCCATGCGGTCAGAATTCGGGTGGGGAAAGATTTCGGCGCGCTCGGCGCTGACTTTCCAAATGGCCATAGCATCCTCCTCAAAAAAAGTGCCCCATCATGGCAAGCCGATCCAAAACTGTCAATCTTCCTGTGGTATCTTTCAAACATGAAGACGCGTCGGCGGGGAGCGGTTCTTTTGATGGCACTCTTCTTTGCTGTTGTGGCGGGCACCGCCGCTTCCATCCTGCTCGACCTCTTGCCCAGCGAGGCCACCTCCCTGCGCCTGGCGCGCCGAGATGTTGAAGCATCGCAGGTTTGCGAGGCGGGCTTTCGGGATTGCGAAGCCTGGATTTCCTATCAACTGAAGCAAGACCTGGAACCTTTGGTCACGGTCAGCACGACACGCAACGGTTTGCTGAAGGACTGGAGCTGGCGTGCCCAGATCACGGCCGACCCCTTCACTCCCCCCAATCCGGCGTCCGGCCTGCGTATGTACAAAATCGAAGTGGTCGCCTCCTGGGAAAACCTTCCCAAACGCAAGCTCCTGTGCTGGCTGCAGGCGGGGGTCAACTTCACCAAATATGCGGTCTTCACCAATAACACTCCGCCCCCGGGCTGGACCAGCTTCTTTATGCGCTACAACCAGACGGCCGTGGACGGCTCTTTCCGCACCAACGGACGAGTCCGCCTCTCCATACCCACCAACTTTTTTTCCGGGCCGATCCAGGCCAACAAAGGCTTTGTGGGGATGGTCACCGCTTCCGGCAACACCGGGGTGGGGGATGGCATCGAGTATGATATTGCGGCCCCAAGCACAGCCCAGCACTACGACCGAATGAGCACCTTGGGCCGGCCCGGGTTTCAAACCGGCGCGGCACCCATGGCCATGCCCGCCAGTCCAGTGCCTTACGCAAACGCAGCTTACGGCAGCGTCCCCCCGTCTTCCCCACCAGCGGGAGTTTCCGTCAATTCGAGCGGAGGCATCTATGTCAAGGGAACCATTGATTCGCTGGTCCTGAGCGTGGACTTGATGGGCAACTCCGTCTACACCATTACCCAGGGAGGAGTCACCACCAAGGTCACTCGAGTCAGTGAGAGTCCGGTCGGTCCCGCCCCCGTTGGCACACGCCTGGTAGAACGCGGTTCGGTTCAGACGGTTGTGCCCAATTTGGGCACCGGTGTCCTGTACGCCACCGATGGGATTAGCGCCGTCAACGGTACCGTCCGGGGGTCCAATACAATACCTTGGCCACGGACTTCAGCAACAATCAGGACATCGAAATCACCGGCAGCCTCCTTCGAGCCGATACCGTTCCCGGCACCAAACCGGCTTCCAAACGCGACAACCTCGGGCTGATCGCCAATCACGTTAAGATCACAGACAACGTAGCGGTTCTACCGCGAAACTCAAGCATCCTTAGGATCTATGCCAGCATCTTCACCCAGGACAACTTTTACGCCGAGCAATATGACAATCCGGCCCTAGGAGTTGGCAAGCTTGAGGTCTTCGGCAGCCTGATTTCCAACAACAACTGGATCACCCAGGAGACGGACTTTGCCGGGCTTCCTTCATCCGGTTTTTCCCATCCCTCCGGCACGGGCACGTTTCGCCTTGTGACCGACCCCAATTCAGGCTTCTTTCCTCCCCCTCTCTTTCCGTCCTCGAGCAAAGGCCAGATGGAAATCCGCTACTGGAAAGAGACGGTACTTTGATCAGAAGGGGGTTTTCTCTAGCGGAGGTCATGGTGGCTATCGGAGTTCTGGCCGTTGGCCTGATGGCGATTGCCGGCTCTGTTATTTACAGCACTCGCATGGAGGGTCGGGCAGGTCGAGCCACTCAGGCTCTGCACTATGCCAATCAGCTTCTCGACTTGAGCAAGCTCTACAATCTGCCCAAGATCGCTCCCCTCAACGATCTGCCCGGAGACCGTCGGCCAATTGACGCTCCTCCTTTTACTCAAGACATTTACGCCAACGACATTTTCAAGCGAAACATCACCATGACCTGGGTCAATAGCAGCGCTACCGACTACCGAAATGAACTTTATCAGGTGGACGTCACCGTCTATTGGTACGAGCGCAGCAAGGAGGAAAGCCTTCATGTTACAGGCTTGCACCGGGCGCCTTGAAAAGAGCTCTGACCGTGACCGAATTGATTGTCGCTTGCGCCATCGGCGTGATGCTTATGGCGATCGGCATGTTGCTTTTCCGTCGCGTGACCTTCGCCTCACTCTCTGGCTCGAGTCAACTGCAGCTGCAGCTCTCCACTCGAGAGAGCTTGCGGCGCATGGTCCCTCTCCTGAAGATGGCGACTCCGCCAAACTCACAGCAAACCGCGATCTACTCTCCAGACATCGGACTCACGACCGGAAATATCGTCTTTTGCTGCCCCGAAGATTTGCTCAACCCCCAGCCGCCGCCGTTCGATCCTCGCGACCCCTTCTACATCCTGCTTCAAATCCGTTATGACCCCAGTTCTCGTGAGGTGCTCCTGGAAGATTTTTACACCCCCACGCGTTCCAATGTGCTTGCCTACCAGGTGAGCGATTTCAAAATTTCACGACTGCACCGCATAGGGCTCCGCCTGCAAATCGAACGACAAATTCTGATCAACGATTCTCGTGGCTACCCCAAACCCGTCAAGTACCAACTGTCTGACGTGTTGCAGCTACCCGAGTAATTCAGAAAAGCTTCAGAAATCTCCCGGCCAGACTTAAGCTCCGAGTCGCAAGATAGGCCCAGGAGGGATGCTAAGGTGTCAAGAGCTACTGCAACAATCGACCTGAACCCGCCTTCATGGCTGGCACATGGAATCGCTTTCACGCCACACAGGGTTCCAGAGAATGGGTCAAGAACGGCCGCACGGTATGTGGAGAGTGGACTAAGAGTGGTCTCTCCGGAACAGTATCAGGACTTCCAGCAGGAGGCTCTGGTCCACACGGATGCCCTCTATCGTTACGCGCGGCGCCTCACCAATGACGCCCGCGAAGGCGAGGACTTGCTGCAGGAAACCTTCCTGCGAGCGTTGCGCTTCTGGCATCAATACCAGAAGGGCACCAACTGCAAGGCCTGGCTTTTCCGTATCATGCGCAACCTGAGCATCAACCGGGCCCAGAGCAAGGCGCGCAACCCGGTCAGCGACTCTCTGGAGGACACCGAAGAGTGGTCCCTCTACGGCAAGCTCCAGGACCCGGAGTCCCTCAGAGACGACAGTCCCGAGAAGCGCTTCTTTGAGCAAAACTGGTCCAAAGAGATCGTGGACGCCATGGCCAAATTGCCCGAGGAGTATCGCTCGGCCATCATTTTGTGCGACGTGGAAGGCTTTGCCTATCAGGAAATCGCCGACATTCTGGACATCCCCATCGGAACGGTGCGCTCACGCCTCAATCGCGCCCGCAACCGCCTGCAACAAATGCTGCTGGGCTACGTCCAGGAAAACCATCCTGATTTGTTGGTCAAGCGCGGCGAAAAAGAAAACGAGAGCCCCTAGAGGCTCTCGTTTTCTGACAAATTCGCCTAAGTTCTAGAACTGGACGATTTCGGGCTTCTTCTCGTCTTCGCGCACGATCTGGATGAAATACTGCATCACGTCGCGAGCGATGGGCAGCACATTCTCCTTGAGCAGACGAGTTACGGCCTGGTTGCCGGTGCACTCATATTTGGTGACCACGGCCGAGATAGCCTCATCGGTCAACCACTTCTTGCTGTCGACATAATAGGCAGCCTCGAAGAAGTATTTGTTCTTCTTGCCGGCGTCAGGGCTGTTGCGCACCTGAATGTCGCGCAGCAGGTCCACGTGGGGACCTTCCTTGAGCTTGCTCTCGATGACGTCCTTGTTCTCCGAGTAGGGAGCGGACACGACCAGGCCGTTGCCGTCACCAATCACGGTGCTCTTTTCGAAAGCGAAGGTTTTCGCGCTTTGCACGTCCAGGAAGCGCAGACCACCGAGCTTGGTGGGCGATCCTTTGGCTACGTATTCAGCGTAGATCTCGGTCAGGACGACATCGATCTGTTCGGCGATACGGCGCAAATCAATTTGGCTGTTACTCATACTGTTGGTTCTCTCCTCAAATGGCGTGTAGCTATTCCCCGCTTACAGTTGGACCAAACGCGCTTCTTCAATTCCGGCCAGGCCTTTGATCTCCCCCATGACCGCTTCGCTAGGTGTCTCGTCGATCGACATGACCATGACGGCGTGGGTTCTGGGCTGGCTGCGGCCCAACTGCATCTCGGCGATGTTAATATCGCTTTTGCCCAGCAGACTACCTACGCTACCCATAACGCCGGGACGGTCGGTCTGCCAGGTGATCAGCTTGGTGCCGGAGAGCACCACCGAGATGGCATGTCCGTCCATTTCGACCACGCGAGCCTCATTGGCCCCGAAGACCGTGCCGGCCAGCGTGGTGGACCGCTGAGCTGAGCGCACCGTGACTTCAATCAGGCTGGAGTAGGTCGAGTGGCCACGAGTACTGCCCTCACTGACGCTGATGCCCCGATTGCGAGCCACCACGGCCGCATTGACGTAGTTCACGGTTTCGGGAGACCCGGCCGCCAGCATGCCTCGCAGCAAAGCCTTAGTCAGGAAACGAGTGTCCGTCTCGGCCACCTCGCCCCGGTAGCTGACGCTCACGGCCGTGACCGGACCAGAAACCAGAGACTGGGCGAACTTGCCCATGCGCTCGGCCAATCCCAGATAAGGCTTGAGAAAGCTCATGGCTTCCGGCGGAACATAGGGGATGTTGACGGCACTGCGAGGAGCGCCACCGCGCAGGACTTCAAGAATCTGTTCGGCCACGTCCACCGCCACTCGCTCCTGAGCCTCGTGAGTAGAGGCAGCCAGATGAGGGGTGGAAACAAAATTGAGCAGTTCCAGCAGCGGAGTAGCCCCCACCGGTTCCTGAGCGTAGACGTCCAGAGCCGCGGCTGCCAGCTTCTTAGACTTGAGCGCCTCGTAAAGCGCGGCTTCGTCCACGATGCCGCCGCGCGCGCAGTTGACCAAAATGGCGGTGGGCTTCATCATGGCCAGCTTGGCGGCATTGATCAGGCCGTCCGTCTCAGCCGTCTTGGGCATATGCAGAGTAATGAAATCGCTGCGCTGCAGCAAATCGTCCAGCTCGACCTTCTCAGCCCCCCGCTCCTTGGCGAACTCCTCGCTGATAAAAGGATCATAGGCCAGAATTTTCATACGGAAGGCCGCCGCTCGCTCACCCACCTCGCGGCCGATGCGGCCAAAGCCAACGATTCCCAGCGTCTTGTTATAGAGCTCAAAGCCGGTAAAAGTCTTTCGATCCCACTCGCCCGCGCGCATGCTCGCCTGCGCCTGGGGCACCCAGCGGGCTGCCGAGAGCAGCAAGCCAAAGGTGTGCTCAGCCGCCGAGATCGTATTTCCTTCGGGCGAGTTGATGACCATAATGCCCTTGTTGGTCGCCGCCTCCACGTCGATGTTGTCGACACCCACGCCAGCCCGGCCGATGACCCGCAGGCCGGTGGCAGCTTCGATCACTTCCTTCGTGACTTTGGATTGACTGCGCACGATCAGCGCGTCAAATCCCGCCAACTTGGCGGCTAATTCAGCCGGCTTGAGGCCGGTGGCCACCTCCACTTCGGCTTCTTTACGCAGGTTGTCCACAATTTCTTGCGGCAATGGGTCACTCACAAGGATTTTAGCCACGGGTCCTCCAGGGAATCAATTTCCGAGGGCGTCCTACGCACACTGCCAGGCAGTTCCTTCTACCCCTATAGACAAGGTCGGAACATCCCACTATACTACCCCTGGTCTTCTGGAGTGATGGCCGAGCGGTTTAAGGCGCACGCCTGCTAAGCGTGAGGGTCCAAAAGGCCCGCCTGGGTTCGAATCCCAGTCACTCCGCCAGAAAAGGTGTCCTCGACGGGCGCCTTTTTTATTTTCCAGGGCAGCTCTGACCCGAGCGCGAAGCCGTCAGGATGCAGACTCGAAAAGGCGATGTAATCGTGATTGGAGGCGGCCTGGAAGGCGCCCTGATCGCACGCGCCCTGCATCGAGCGGGTCAGAAGGTGATTCTTTTAGAGCTGGGCCGCCCCCGCGACCCGGAGACCCCCTACGACCGCTGGGTGAGTTCACCGTTTCTTTATTCCGCCACCCACTGGGAGTGGATCCAGCGCAGTCTGCCGTTCTGGAGCGAGGAGTCAGCGCTTTTCTTCCAGGACGGGGCGGCGCTGGCCCCCCGGGAAACGCCATCCTGGGAGCGACTGGTGCAGTCTTGCGAGAGCCATCGCGTAAAAGGACCGGCTCTGGAGGGCGAACTTTTTCCTGAATTCAAACTGGACTCACAAATGGGCTCGATCTATCTGGAAAAGCTGCCGTTTTTGCAGGTGCAAGGCATCGCCGAACGCATCTGGCTTCAGCTGCAGCGAGACGGAGCCGACCCTTGCGCGGACACGGAGGTGCGGCAGATCGACTGGGAACACGAGTGGCCCACGGCCGTAACCCGGGACACCATCTACCGGGCCCGCCGGCTGATCCTCACCGCGCCCAAGCTGTTTCACAATGAAGCACACAGCTTCAAGCAGATCTGGTTGCAAGGCCAACCTCAGCTGGAAGTTCGCCGGCCCCAACAGCGGCCAGCCTTGTGGATTCACTACGCCAAAGCGCCTCTCTATCTATGGCCCGGTCCTGAGCACTGGGGCTGGGTGCGTCTGCACGAGGCCGAAGAGGGCGAAGAGCGCTTCTTACGGGGCGTTCCAGGGCGCTGGCTGAGCTGTGGCCTGCAGGACCTGGCCACCTATGAACTGCGCGTGGACCGACCGGCCCTGGGCTTTCACCCCTGGCGTCAAGATTGCCTGTGGATGAGCCGCCAGGGACAACAGAACTGGCCCTGGTTTCCGCAGTTACTGGAAAAAGTCATCGACCCGCAGCAAAGCCTGCAGGAGTTTCTGCCCGAGAGGCCCCTCGAGTCAGCCGGCCCCCGCCCGGCTTAGACGTCCAGATTCTAGGCGGGGCGGTCGCCGCCCGTGCCAATGGCCAGAAAATCGTCGGCAAAGCGATGCTGGTAGGCCTCCAACAGCCGATCCACACGCTTGCTGTCTTTGCTGGCCACGGTCATGGCCAGATGGTAATCCCAAACATGGGACCAGGTGACTTCCACGTCATCATACTCAGAGAGGTCGGGAGTCTTCTGCCGGGTCAGGCACACCAAAAGTCCACCCTGCAGATCTTTGCTGGCCTTGACCTTGTAAGGCTTGCCGGCGGCGGCGGCCAGCTCCACGCGGGCCCATTCAATCCAAAGATCCACACCCCGAGTCTCCTTGACCAGAGCATCGATGTGAGCACCGCCCACTCGGGCGGCGATCTCCAGGAAGTAGATGGAGCCATCTTCGGCCTCGATAAATTCGGCGTGGGTGACCCCGTGCTCGAGGCGCAAAGCCTTGATGAGCTGTTCGTTTTGCTTGTGAACCTTGTCGTAGGTGGGATCTTTCTTCTCGATGGTGCGCGAGGAGAAGACACCGCCGTCACGCCAGATGGAGAAAGGCGTTTTGCCATAGCGGTGGGCCGAAGAGAAGACCAGTTTGCCGTTCCAGACAATCCCGTCCACGTGCAGAATATTGCCTTTCACAAAGCGCTCAACCAGGTAGTGGGACTGGTCGTCGCCCAGCTCTTCCACGGCCGCCCAGAGTTCGCGTTCATTCTCGAGTTTGCGCATCTTGACCGAGCCAGACTCGGCGCGGGGTTTGAGAATCCAGGGGGCAGGCACGGTCTGAGCAAACTTCTTCAGGCGCGAATGGGGCAGCACTGAACAGAACCCGGGCACCGGGACGCCCGCCTGATCGGCCTCGATACGCATCAGCAGCTTATCGCGGAATCGAGCCGCGTCCGACACACCCGTGCCCGGGATGCGGAAGTGCTCGCGCAATTGAGCACAGATATCCACGACATATTCGTCGATCGGAAGAATGGCCCCAAAGTCGCGGCTGCGAGCCAGGTAACCCACGGCTTTGCGCACCTCTTCGAAGTTGTCGATCTTGTGCACACAGAATCGTTCATTGACGCAGGTCGGCCAGGGTTCGTTGTAGACCTCCTGGGTGGTGACCAA
Organism: bacterium; assembly: GCA_018266105.1. Taxonomy (GTDB): domain Bacteria; phylum Vulcanimicrobiota; class Xenobia; order Xenobiales; family JADMJV01; genus JADMJV01. Next base: position 56,753 of record JAFEBA010000003.1, read on the forward strand.
AACGATGTGGCAACCCAGTCGGGCTAATTCCTCAAGAAATTTCACGCCTTTATAGAAACTGGCTACACAAAGTACGGTCACGGCACGCGAACCTCCCGATGATTTGGCCGGAAGCATTTGCTTTCGCCCCAAAGGGAACCTTCTGAAAAAATTTTCTGAGCCCATGCAATAAACCGGCAATCAAATCCGTTATGCTTCATGCTTGCCCGAAGAAGTCCGGTTTTGTACCGCGTGAAGCGGGTAATAGCGCTTGACCCTGTGCCCAAGGGGCACGGGAACAAGCATGGAGGCCGGAGATGACGACAACAATGACCCAGTCCACGTGTCAGGGCTGGTGGCAAGCGCAAGAAAACGGTAAGGAATCGGGCGACCTGGCCCAGGCCTTATTGCATGTGAACGATCCCGTTTTCCTCCTGGAAGACCTCAAAGTGGCTCAAGGAGGCTCGGTCAGCTTCGGTGGTCAGAGCCAGGGCAAGAAGATTCTGGCTTTTGCCCCCGCCCTTCATCCCTCCGCACTGGGCGATCAGGAATTTCGCCGCGTTCACGGATTGCAGTATGCCTACGTGCAGGGTGCGATGGCCAACGGCATCGCCAGCGAGGAACTGGTGGAAGCCACAAGCGCGGCCGGTGGTCTCGGCTTTTTCGGAGCCGCCGGGTTGGACCCTAAACGCGTAGAGAAGGCCATTGACCGCCTGCAGGCCAACCTGGGCGAGAAACCCTTCGGATTCAACTTCATCCACAGCCCTTCTGAGCCCGACCTGGAAGCGGCCATCGCCGACCTCTACATCCGCCGGGGCATCCGCCGGATTGAAGCGGCCGCCTTCTTGGGGCTGACCCTGCCGCTGGTGAAGTATCGCCTGGCCGGCATCCATCGTGGCCCGGATGGCTCGATCGTGACTCCGAACCAGGTCTTCGCCAAGATTTCCCGGGTGGAGGTCGCCACCAAGTTCCTCACCCCGGCTCCCGAGAAGATGCTGGCTCAGCTGGTGGAACAAGGCTTCCTGACGGCGGAGCAGGCCGAACTGGCGGCCCAGATCCCGGTGGCCGAGGACATTACGGCCGAAGCCGACTCAGGTGGACACACCGACAACCGTCCCGCCGTCTGCCTGATTCCCACCATGATCGCACTGCGCGATCAGTTGCAGGCCAAGTTCAAGTATGCGCGCAAACCCCGGGTCGGCGCCGCCGGCGGCTTCGCCACCCCCTATTCGGTCTGCGCCGCCTTCGCCATGGGCGCGGGCTTTGTGGTCACCGGCTCGGTCAATCAGAGCTGCGTGGAGTCCGGCAGCTCGGACATCGTGCGCGGAATGCTGGCCCAGGCCCGCCAGGCTGACGTAGCGATGGCTCCCGCCGCGGACATGTTTGAAATGGGCGTAAACGTTCAGGTTCTCAAGTGGGGAACAATGTTTCCGGTGCGCGCCAAGAAACTTTATGAGCTTTACCGGCGTTATGATAGCCTGGAAGCCCTTCCCCAAGCCGATCGGGCCACTTTGGAGAAGGATTACTTCAGAAACACGCTCGAGCAGGAGTGGGAAAGCACCCGCGCTTTCTTCGCTCAACGCGATCCTCGTCAGAATGAGCGGGCCGACAAAGATCCCAAACACAAGATGGCGCTGGTGTTCCGTTCCTACTTAGGACGGGCCTCGCGCTGGGCCAATGCAGGCCTGGAAGACCGAAAGGTCGATTACCAGATCTGGTGCGGCCCGGCCATGGGCGCCTTCAACGAATGGGCCAAGGGCTCCGAGCTGGAAAAAGCGGAAAATCGCCGCGCCGGCCTGGTGGCCCACAACCTGATGCTGGGGGCGGCCGTGCTCACTCGGGCCAACTACCTGCGTCAGCAGGGCGCTGACCTGCCTGAAGAAGCCACAACGTTTCAACCAATGACTAAAGACCAAATCAGTGCAATCTTGGGAGCCTAGGGTAAGAGAATGAGTAAGAAAAACCACACCGCCGATTCCATTGCCATTGTTGGCATGGCCGCGATGTATCCGAAATCACCGGACCTGAAGGGCTTCTGGCACCTGATCCGGGCCGGAGTGGACGGAATCACCGAGATTCCCAAAACTCACTGGCGCCCCGAAGACTACTTCGACGCCAATCAGAAGGCGCCGGACATGACCTACTGTCAGCGTGGTGGTTTCTTGCCGGCTCATCGCTTCGACCCGACCGAGTTTTCGCTACCGCCCACCGTGCTGGAAGCCACCGACACCAGCCAGCTGCTGGGCCTGGTGGTCGCCAAAGCCGCTTTGGAAGACGCCGGCTATGGCGCCAACAAAGAATTCAAGCGCGACACGACCAGCGTCATCCTGGGCGTCACCGGCACCCTGGAACTGGTGGTTCCGCTGGGCGCCCGTTTGGGTCATCCGATCTGGCGCAAGGCCCTGATTGAGTCCGGTCTGGCTCCCGAGCTGGTGGAAGAGGTGATGGGACGCATCGCTGAGGGCTACGTGCCCTGGCAGGAAAACTCGTTCCCCGGACTGCTGGGCAACGTGGTGGCCGGCCGCATCGCCAACCGTCTGGACCTGCACGGCACCAACTGCGTGGTCGACGCCGCTTGCGCCAGTTCACTCTCGGCCGCCCACCTGGCCATGCTTGAGCTCTCGACCGGGAAGGCCGATATGGTCATTACCGGCGGGGCCGACACCTTCAACGACATCTTCATGTATATGTGTTTCTCGAAGACTCCGGCCCTGTCCGCCAGCGGAAAGATCCGGCCCTTCTCGGAAGCCTCCGACGGCACCCTGATCGGAGAAGGCCTGGGCATGGTGGTGCTCAAGCGCCTGTCCGACGCCAAAGCCGATGGCGACCGCATCTACGCCGTAGTCAAGGGCGTAGGCACGGCTTCGGACGGAAATTCCGGCGCCGTCTACGCGCCTGACTCTAAGGGCCAGGCCCGCGCCTTGCGTGACGCCTACGAGCGGGCCGGCGTTTCTCCCAACCAGATCCGGCTCGTGGAAGCTCACGGCACCGGCACCAAGGTGGGTGACGTAGTTGAATTCGAGGGCTTGCGCAGCGTCTACGCTCCGGTTTCGGGCGACAAGAAGCAGTACGTAGCTCTGGGCACGGTCAAATCTCAGGTGGGCCACACCAAGGCCGCAGCCGGTTCAGCCAGCCTGATCAAGGCCGCCCTGGCGCTATATTATAAGGTGTTCCCGCCCACCCTGGGAGTGGAAAAGCCCAATCCCAAGATGAACATCGAAGACAGCCCCTTCTATATTAACAACGAGGCCCGTCCCTGGGTGAGCGAAGCCGGTCAGCCCCGTCGGGCCGCCCTCTCCAGCTTCGGCTTTGGCGGCTCCAACTTCCATATGGTGCTGGAAGAAGCCCAAGCCGATCGACCTGAAGTGGCCTGGGACGGAAGCTTGCGCCTCTGGGCCGAGTCAAACACAAGCCCGGCCCTGCTTTCTCAGGCACTCAAAACCAGCGCCGACAAACTGCCCGAGGAACTCAACGACCAGGCTCGCCTGGCTCACCAGCGTAGCGCTGAATTTGATTGCAAGGCAGCGGCCCGCTGCGTGATCGTCTGGAACACCGAGAAATCGCTGAAAGAACTGCTGTTACAGGCTTCTCAGTTGGTGCACGAGGGCAAAGCCAGCGAAGGTCCGGAAATCTTCTATGCTCCCGGCAGCGAGGCCGGTAAAGTCGTATTCATGTTCCCCGGCCAGGGTTCACAGTACGTCAACATGGGCCGAGAACTGGCCTGTATCTTCCCTGAGGTGCTCGAATCCATTGAGCGAAGCGACAAGCACTCGCCCGAAGGCCAGCCGCTCAGCGCCAGGATGTATCCTCCGCCCACCTTTAACGAAGAGCTGAAGAAGCAGCGCGAGGAAGCTCTGACCGCCACCAACTGCGCCCAGCCCGCTCTGGGGGCGCTCAACCGCGGCGTCTACGAGATTCTTTCTCAGCGCTTTGGGCTGACCCCCGATTTCACCTGCGGCCACAGCTACGGTGAACTGTGCGCCCTCTACGCGGCCGGAGTCTACGACGCGGACGCCCTGTGTAAGGTATCCTTCTTACGCGGCGAGCTCATGGCCAAAGGCGATGGCGGCCGCGGCGGAATGGCGGCCGTGACCGCCCCGCTGGAGAAGGTTGAGGCCATCCTGCCTGAGTTGGGTCCGGAAGTGGTCATTGCCAACCGCAACAGTCCTGGCCAGTGCGTGCTCTCGGGCACCAAGGAAGCCGTCAAGGCGGCCACCGTCAAGCTCAAAGAGCACGGCATGCGGGCCATTCCGCTCCAGGTCGGAGCAGCTTTCCACAGCCCGCTGGTGGCCAGCGCAGAATCGCCTTTCCGCAAAGGTCTGGACGAAGTCAAGTTCGGCAAGACCAATCTGCCCGTCCTGGCCAACAAAACCGCTCAGGATTACCCGACCGACGCCAAGAAAATGAAGGACCTGCTGGCCAATCAGCTGGTTTCTCAGGTCAACTGGGTCTCCCAGGTGGACGAACTTTATGGACGTGGCGCCCGAACCTTCGTGGAAGTCGGACCCAAGAACGTGCTGACCAAGCTGGTGGGAGCCTGTTTGAAGGGTAAGGAACACAAGGCCATAGCTCTTGACGCCTCGGGCGGCAAGACCGGCCTGATGGACCTTGCTCAAGGCCTGGCACATCTGGCCGCTCTGGGTCTGCCCGTACACTTGGGCCAATGGGAAACGGCTCCGGCCGAAGGGCGCAAACGCAAAATGACAGTGGAACTGACGGGCGCCAACTACCGCTCGCCCCAGTCCAAGAAAACGGTGGCCGCCCGCGCCCCGGGCAGCGTCAATGTATTGCCCCCCGTTGGCGCCAAAGCGACCGCCCCCGTGACCCCGCCTCCCCAGTCGGTAGCCCCCGCTCCCGCGCCTGCGGCAGCCAAACCCGCTCCCGCCCCGGTGGCGGCAGCCCCGGTTGTAGCTCCCGCACCTGTGGTGGCGGCCCCGGTGGTTTCGCAGGAGGCTGTGCGCGAAGTGCACTCCAGCCTGCTGGCCATTCAGGCTTTGCAGCAGCAGGCGGCCCAGGCCCATCATCGCTTCCTGGAAACCCAGGAGACCACCATGAAAACCTTCCAGGCTCTGGTGCAGAACCAGCAGTCCCTGATGCAGCGTCTGCAAAGCGGACAGGCTCCGGCTGCCGTGCACGTGCCGGCTCCGGCCGTGGCTCCGCCGCCGCGCCCGGCCGCCATCACCCCTGCCGCTCCGGCTCCAGCCCCGGTGGCTCCCCGAGCCGCAGTTCCGGCTCCGGCCCCGGCCCCGGCCCCGGTGGCCAAAGCCCCAGCTCCCGTTGCCCCTGCCCCTAAGCCTGCCGCCAGCGGCGTCAGCACGGCGGTGCTGGCGGTTGTGTCCGACAAAACCGGATATCCGGTGGAAATGCTCAACCTGGATATGGATCTCGAGGCCGACCTCGGCATCGACTCCATCAAGCGCGTGGAAATCCTGGCCGCGGTTCAGGAAAAGCAGCCTCAGCTGGCGGCCGTTCCTTCCGATCAGATGGGCTCGCTGCGCACCCTGCGCGAGGTCGTTAACGCCTTTGGAGCCAGCGACACGGCCAGTCCGGCCGCGGCCCCGGCCGCAGCTGCCCCCTCGCCCGGTGTATCCAAAGCCCTGCTGGAGGTCGTGGCCGAGAAAACCGGCTATCCGGTGGAGATGCTCAACCTGGAGATGGATCTCGAGGGTGACCTGGGCATCGACTCCATCAAGCGGGTCGAAATCCTGGCCGCTATTGAGGAAAAAGTTCCGGGCCTGCCCAAGGTCGCTTCGGACCAGATGGGTTCCTTGAGAACTCTGGGACAGATTGTGAGCGCCTTTGGTGCGGTGGCCGCCCCCTCGGTCCCCTCCGCCCCAGCCCCCGGTGTGTCCAACGCCTTGCTGGAAGTCGTGGCCGAGAAAACCGGCTACCCGGTGGAGATGCTCAACCTGGAAATGGATCTCGAGGCCGACCTCGGCATCGACTCCATCAAACGGGTTGAGATCCTGGCCGCCATCGAAGAGAAGGTGCCCGGACTGCCCAAGGTGGCCTCCGACCAGATGGGTTCGCTCCGAACCCTGGGCCAGATCGTGAGCGCCTTTGGCGCTGTGGCCGCGCCCAACCAGGCGCCAGCCCCGGCCGCCTCAGGCAACAACGTCTCGGGCGCTTTGATGCAGGTGGTGGCCGAGAAGACCGGCTATCCGGTGGAGATGCTCAACCTGGAGATGGATCTGGAAGCCGACCTCGGCATCGACTCCATCAAACGCGTTGAAATCCTGGCCGCCATCGAAGAGAAGGTGCCCGGGCTACCCAAGGTGGCCTCCGACCAGATGGGTTCGCTCCGAACCCTGGGCCAGATCGTGAGCGCTTTCGGGGCCGTCCCCAGCGCTCACGCGCCCGTGGCCGCTGGCGGTAACGTGTCCGCGGCCCTGATGCAGGTGGTGGCCGAGAAAACCGGCTATCCGGTGGAGATGCTCAACCTGGAGATGGATCTGGAAGCCGACCTCGGCATCGACTCCATCAAACGCGTTGAGATCCTGGCCGCCATCGAAGAGAAAGTGCCCGGACTACCCAAGGTGGCCTCCGACCAGATGGGTTCGCTCCGAACCCTGGGCCAGATCGTGAGCGCTTTTGGCGCTTCTGCCGCGGCTCCGCTCGTCCATGCTACCCCCGCTCCGGTTCAAAATACCGGCAATATCCTGGCCATCGTGGCCGAGAAAACCGGCTATCCGGTGGACATGCTGAACCTGGATATGGACCTGGAAGCCGATCTGGGCGTGGACAGCATCAAGCGGGTCGAGATTCTGGCCGCCATTCCTGAGGCCGCCAATATCCCGGCCGACCACGTGGGTAGCTTGCGCACTCTGCGACAGATCGTGGAAGCCCTGGGTGGACCGGCTCCGGCTGCGCCAGCCAGCGCCACCAGCGCAGGCCTCAACACCAGTAACCTGCTCCAGATTGTAGCCGAGAAAACCGGCTATCCGGTAGAAATGCTCAACCTGGACATGGACCTGGAAGCCGACCTGGGCGTCGACAGCATCAAGCGTGTGGAGATTCTGGCCGCCGTGCCGGAAGCCAGCGCCCTGCCGGCCGACCGGGTAGGCAGCCTGCGTACCCTCAGGCAAATTGTCGAGGCCATCGGCGTTCCCACCACCGCTGGCTCTGCCCCGGTGGCCGCGCCGGTCGCGGCCGCCAGCAGCAGGTTAGAGCGCCGCATTCTGCTGGCCACCGCCCTGCCGCCCCTCAATAACGGCAAGCCCTTCCCACTCAGTAAGGGCTCCAAGGTGATGATCTTCGCACCCAAGGACAATGGCCTGGCCGGAACACTGGCGGCCGAGTTCAAAAAACTCGGACTCCAGGTAACCGACAAGCCCGAATCGGACCTGGCTGGCCTGTTCTTGGTTGAGAGCCCGCTGCGCGAAAGCTTCCAAACCGTGCGCAGCGCCGCCGCAGCCCTGCGAGCCCAGAAAGGCATGCTTGTCAGCGTGGCTCGCATGGACGGACGTTTTGGTCTGACCGGACACTTCCAGGCGCCCGAAAGCGGCGCATTGACCGGCCTGCCCAAGACGGCTGCTCACGAGTGGCCGGAAGTGACCTGCCGGGCTTTTGATGTGGACCACACCTGGCGCGACGACAAAGCCGTGGCCAACAAATTGATTCAGGAGATCTCGCACGGCGGTCCGCTGGAACTGGGCCTTACGGCTGGTCAGCGCTTCGCCCTGGAGACTCCCCTGGAAGAAGTGACCGTCACCAAGCCGATCTTTAGCAAAGGCGACGTGGTGCTGGTCACCGGCGGCGCCCGTGGCGTCACCGCCGCCACTGTAATTGCCCTGGCCAAATCCTGTCAGCCCACCCTCGTTCTGCTGGGCCGCTCGCCCCTGCCGGCTGAAGAGCCGGCCTGGGCACGCGGGCTAACCCAGGATGGCGCTCTCAAGAAAGCGATCCTGCAGCACGAGTTCAACGGCAAAGCTTCGCCCAAAGACATCGAAGCTCGCTTCAAGTCTCTGCAGGCTCAACGCGAAGTGCACGGTACCCTGGACGCCATCCGTAAGGCCGGCGCCAAAGTGGAATATCGCTCATTGGACGTGCGCGACCAGCAGGCAGTCTCCAACATGCTTCAGGAAGTCAGTTCCAGCCTCGGACCCATCCAGGGTCTGGTGCACGGAGCCGGCGTGCTGGCCGACAAAAAGATCGAAGAAAAGACGGACGAGATGTTCGACTCGGTCTTCTCCACCAAGATCACCGGTCTCAAGCACCTGTTGCAGCCCCTGCACGACGCCAAACTGAAGGCCATTGTGCTCTTCTCCTCGGTCACCGCTCGCTTTGGCCGTCCCGGCCAGGTGGACTACTGCATGGCCAACGACCTCCTCAACAAGACCGCTCAACTGGAGGCCCAGCGTCGTCCTGGCTGCCGTGTCGTCTCGTTGAACTGGGGCCCTTGGGGAGGCGGAATGGTCACCGAGGGTCTCAAGAAGGAATTCCAACGACTGGGCGTCGGCCTGATCGAACTGGAAGCCGGAGCTGAGGCCATGGTGCGCGAGCTTTCCGCGGCTCCCGGCGGAGCCGTCGAGATTCTCTACGGTGATGGCTTCCCGGCCCCGCCCGGAAGCGATAAGCCGGGCGGCGGATTGCTTCAGGTCGTTGCCTCGGTGGAAGAGTTCCCATGTCTGGAATCTCATCGCGTGGGCGGCCGTCCGGTGGTGCCGGTGGCGCTGCAAATCGAATGGTTTGCTCAGGCGGCAACCGCAGCCCAGGTGGGCCAACGCTTCCGCGGCCTGCGTCAATTGCAGATCCTGCGTCCGATCTCTCTTGAAAACGGAGACGTCAGTCTGCAGGTGGTGCAAAACGGCGAGATGTTCGAGTTGCGCAATACCCAGACCGGCCAGGTTCATAGCCGGGCAGTGGTGGATCTGGGTTCCGAACTACCCGAAGCCCCGTCGCTGGCCAGCGTCAACGGACTCTCCCAGCAGCCTTATCCCCACAGCAAACCGGCCATCTACCAGGACCACCTCTTCCACGGCCCGCATTTCCACGCCGTTAAGAACGTTAGCGGCTGGTCTTCCCACGGCATCGTGGCCCAGGTGGGCACTCTGCCCAAGGTTAGCGACTGGATCAAGCAGCCGCTGCGTTCCGACTGGCTGGCTGACCCGCTGGCGGTGGACGCAGCCCTGCAACTGGGAATCCTCTGGGGCATCGAGGCCCTGGGCAAGCCCTCGCTGCCGATGGTGGTGGGCGGTTATCAACAGTATCAGCGTAAGTTCCCGCGCGGCGGCGTGGAGGCCCGACTCTGGGTGGAGAAATCCAGTCCCAGTAAAATCGTGGCCTCGGTGGACTTTGTGGACAGCCAGGGAGCCCTGGTCGCCCGCCTCAGCGATGTAGAGTGGACCGCCGACGCCAGTCTCAAACAAGCCTTTGCCAAGGAGCCGGCGTCAAGCCCAAGATAGTCCATGCAGCGTGAACCCATTGCGGTTGTGGGCCTGGGGGCGATGCTCCCAGGCGCCTTTTCTCTAGAGCAATTCTGGTCCAATCTGATTCAGAAAGTCGACGTCAGCCGGGAGGCCCCGGCCGGACGCTGGGTTCTGCCTCCCGACCTGGCCTACGATCCTCGCGGCAGCGCCGACCACGTCGTTTCCAAACGAGGTTTTTTTCTCGACCCCTTTGAGCTCGACCCGGCTGGACTCAATCTGGACCCGGGATGGCTCAAGGACCTGGATCCGCTCTATAAGGTGGCCTTACAGGCTTCACGAGAGGCCTTCCTGGACGGACAGCACGCCGGCCTGGACCGCTCCCGAGTGGGCGTCATCCTGGCCGCCATCGCCCTGCCCACCGACGGCTCCTCGGCTCTAACCTGGAACCGCTATCAGCATCGGTTGGCCGCCAAAGTCGGTGCGCAGGCAGCTCAGACGCGACGCCAGACCAGCCCCTGGAACCGCCAGGTCACCGGACTGCCAGCCGCGATTGTGGCCCGAGCGCTGGGACTTGGAGGAGGCAGCTATACCCTTGATGCCGCGTGCGCCTCCAGCCTCTACTCCATCAAACTGGCCTGTGACGAACTACAGGCCGGTCGGGCCGACGCTATGCTGGCAGGCGGCGTCAGCCGTCCGGACAGCCTCTACACCCAGATGGGCTTTACTGCTCTGGGCGCACTTTCACCATCGGGGCGATGCGCGCCTTTTGACAAAAACGGAGACGGCCTGGTGGTGGGCGAGGGAGCCGGCGTTTTGCTGCTCAAGCGTCTCCAGGACGCCATCGCGCAGGGCGACAAAATTTACGGTGTCATCCGAGGCATCGGTTTATCCAACGACATTGGCGGCAGCCTGCTGGCCCCCGATACCGAAGGCCAGTTGCGGGCTATGTGGCAGTCTTATGAACAGGCGGGTTGGCAGCCCAAAGACGTCCAGCTCATCGAATGCCATGGCACGGGCACGCCCATGGGCGACCGGATTGAAGTGAAATCGCTGATTGGTCTCTGGAGAGAACAGTCTTTTGAGCCGGGCCAATGCGCCATCGGCAGCGTTAAATCCACCATTGGCCACCTGCTCACAGGAGCCGGCGGTGCCGGCATGATCAAGGTGCTGTTGGGCATGCAGCACCAAACTTTGCCGCCCACCCTCAACTGCGAAAACCCCAATCCCCAGCTACAAATCGAAGGCAGCCCCTTCCGCATTCAGCAGCAGCCCGAGCCCTGGCGCGCCGAACAAAGACGAGCGGCCGTCAGCGCCTTCGGCTTTGGCGGCGTCAACGCACACGTGTTGGTGGAAGAATACCAGCCCCAGCGGAAATACCACTCGGTGCCGGCCGCAGCTCCTTTGCCCATCGCCATTGTGGGCATGGCCGCGGAAGTGGGTCGGGCGGCCGATCTGAAGCAATGGCTGGAAAGCGTCTTCGCCGGTCACTCCCTGCTGTTGGAAGCGCCCCCTGGTCGCTGGAATGGAGACCCTGCCCCCAGCGGCGCCTTCGTGGACGACTTCGAATTGCAGATCGGGGCATTCAAGATTCCGCCCATGGAAATGCCCGAGGTGCTGCCTCAGCAGACCTTGATGCTGCGAGTCGCCTCGCAGGCGGCGGCAGACGCCGGGCTGGACCGCCAGCAACGTCGACCGCGCGCAGGCGCATTGATCGGCATCAGCCTGGATATGGACACCACCGACTTCCACCTTCGCTGGGCGCTGCCCGAGGCGCTGAAAGAGTGGGGCCAGGATACCAGCGAGCTTAAGGCCCTGCGCGACCTCGCCTCCAAGCCGTTGGATTCAACCAGGACTCTGGGCGCACTGGGTTCCATCGTGGCCAGCCGCCTGGCCCGCGAATTTAATTTTGGCGGCCCCAGCTTTGCCATTTCAGCCGAGGAAGCTTCCGGCCTGAAAGCCCTGGAAGTGGCCTTGCGTGCGCTCCAACAAGGTGAGATGGACACGGCCCTGGTGACCGCCATCGACCTGCAGGGCGATCCGCGCAGCCAGGACAATTTGCTGCGCCCGCAGGGCCAACCCCGACCCTTTGATCCCACCAGTAGTGGCAGCGCCACCGGCGAAGGCGCCGTGGCTCTCGTGCTCAAGCGCCTGGAAGATTGCACGCAACAGGACAAAGTCTACGGCATTATCCGTGGCTACGGCACGGCCACTGGGGGCGACCCCAACCAGCCCACCCCCTCGCCCGAGGCACAAGGCCTGGCCATCTTTCGGGCTCATCAGGAAGCCGGCAGCCACCCCTCTCAAGTGAGCTACCTGGAAGGCTGCGGCAGCGGTGTGGCGGCGGAAGATCAGCAGGAACTGGCCGTCTTGCAGAGCTGGTATGGACCCGGAAACAGCCCCTGCGCCCTGGCCAGCCTGACCTCCCAAAGCGGTCTGACCGGCGCCTGCAGCGGCTTGCTCAGCCTTTTGAAAGCAGCGGCAGCACTGAGCATGCGCCAGCTACCACCACTTCTGAACTTCAACCGACCACTGGCCGATCTCAGCCAGGGAAGACTGCATATTCCCATTCGTCCATCGGCCTGGTTGAATGACCGAACCGATGGGCCTCGCCAGGCCGCCGTGCACTGCCTTTCAACTGAAGGCAACGCCGTGCACGTGGTCTTGCAAGAGGGCCCACAGCGCCAGCAACTGGCTCAGTTCGAGCCGCAGGGCGGCCTCTTCCCGGTCTTTCCAGGGCTGCGGGAGTTTGTGGAGGCTTCCCAGGATTCGCTACACGAAACCGCCCGGCGCTGGGCCCATCAGCATGTCGGGCAGAAGCCCCGGGGATACCTGGTGGCCGAGGATCGCGCCGCACTGCGCAACAGCCTGCAACATCTGGAAGCGCTCTTCCAGGGTCCCGGCCAGGGTCAGGGCGGACTGTATTTCAGCCGGAGTCCTCTGGGCGCGGGCCAAATCGCATTTGTTTACCCAGGCTCAGGCAACCATTACGCGGGTATGGGTCGCGAACTGGCGCTGCTCCATCCGCAGCTGGTGGATGCCCTGGACAGCGAGTCGGAGCGGCTGCGCAGCTACATGGCCGCCCAATGGACGGTTCCGTATCGCCAGGACTGGCCAGAAGACTGGTCCGAGCAGTCTGCCCACAGCATCGCCGCTGACCTTCATCGCTCCATCTTCGGCCAGGTAATGTTCGGGCTGCTGGCCAGCGACATCGTGCAAAATCTGGGCCTCAAGCCCCAGGCCGCCATCGGCTACTCGCTGGGCGAATCGGCCGCCCTGATGTCCCTGAGGGCCTGGCCTGGACGGGAAGAAATCCACGAGCGCATGCAGGCCAGCGATCTGTTTCGTTCTCAGTTAGGTGGACCGTGCCTGGCCGCCCGACGCTACTGGAAGGTCCCGGACGGGGCACCCTTTGAGTGGAAAGTGGCCGTGCTGACCCGCCCGGCGACGGAGGTGCGTGATCAGCTCAAAGGCAAGCTCGAGCTGCTGATTGTCAACACCGATAAGGAATGCGTGGTAGGAGGCGATGCGCCAGATCTAGCTGATTTGATCGCGCGATTGGGCTGTCAGGCCTTCTACCTGGAGGCCGTGCCGACGGTGCACAGTCAGGCCGTGAAAGAGGTGGAGCAGGCCTATTTTGAGCTGCATACCGTCAAGGTTACGCCCCCAGCCGGAGTTCGCTACTACAGCGCCTACCGGGCCGAAGCCTATGAAATGAGCAGTGAGAACTCAGCCCGCAGCATTGTGGAACAGGCCGTGCACGGTCTGGACTTCACCAAGGTGGTGCGGCGAGCCCACGCGGACGGCATTCGCTACTTCGTGGAAATCGGGCCCGGCAATTCATGCACTCGCATGATCGAGCAGATCTTACAGGAGCAGCCCCACCGCGCTCTGGCTCTGAACGCCACTCACCGCGGAGAGTGGGCCGGCCTTCTTCATCTCTGGGCCGGCCTGCTGGCCGAGGAGTGCCCCGGACTCGGACTGCAGGCCCTTTACCCGCCCGAGGCCGAGCAGGCGCCCAAGCCGCCGGTTCGCTCCGTGAAAATCCGGCTGGGTTCGCTCCTGCCCAAGGTGGATCAACTGCCCGGCTCCGCGCCAGCCAGTCCGCCCGTGCATAGGCCGGTGGCGACCCCACAGGTCGCGCCAGCACCTGGGCCAACTCCGGTGCCTGCGCCCCTGTCAGGCCCGGTGGAGAGCCCTGGCCCGGCGCTGCTTCAGCAAATCGGCGAAGATGAATTTGAATTCGAACTCGACCTCCAGTTAGAACTTGATTGGGAGATGGACTCCATGGAAAAGCAACGCGTAAAACTGCCCGCCCTGCAATCGCAGATTCTGGCTTCGGCCCAGGCCGGCAGCAAGGCCCACGAAAAATTCCTGGAGCTGCACCAACAGGCGGTGGCTCAGATGGCGGAAGGGGTGGCCTTGCTGCAGCAGATGACCCAGGCAGGCCCCGGAATCACAATCAGCCTGCCTGCGGATGCTTCGGCACCGGCTTTGGCTGCAGCCGGTAGCGCGCCATACTACCCCTTCTGCGACCACAATTTGAAACCCATCATCCCCGCAAAGAAGCCCTGTGTGCTCGACTACGACCAGTGCATGGAATTCGCCATCGGCTCTATCGCCAAGGTGTTGGGGCCAATGTTCAAAGATGTGGACACTTACCCCACCCGGGTGCGACTGCCCGACGACCCTCTGATGCTGGTGCACCGCATCACCGAAATCGTGGGCGAACCCGGCTCCATGACGGGCGGTAAGGTGGTCACCGAACACGACGTGCAGCCAGGGGCCTGGTACCTGGACAACGGCCGAATGCCCGTGTGCGTCACTGTGGAAGCGGGTCAGGCCGATCTTTTCCTCTCCGGCTATCTGGGCATCGACCTCCAGACCAAGGGCAAACGCACCTACCGTCTGCTGGACGCAACCGTCAGCTTCCATCGCCAGTTGCCCACCATCGGCGAAACCATTTCCTATGACATCCGCATCGACCGCTTCGTGCGTCAGGGTGAGACCTGGCTCTTCTTCTTCGAATTCGACGGCACCATCGACGGAAAGCCGATGATTACGATGCGTAACGGCTGTGCGGGCTTCTTCGAGGATGAAGAGATTCGCAACTCCAAGGGCATCATCCTGACGCCAGAGGAAACCCAGAAAGTGGCCGGCAAAGTGGTCGGATACCGCGCTCTGGCACCGTTTGCCAGCAAAGAGAGCTACAGCGACGCTCAGGTCAACTGTCTGCGCCGGGGAGACCTGGGCGGGTGTTTTGGACCGGCCTTTGCCCAACTGCCGATCAGCAACCCACCCCACCTGCCCTCGGGCCGTATGAAGTTGTACGACCGGGTGCTTGCGGTGGAACCTTACGGTGGCCGCTTTGGGCTGGGCCGAGTTCTGGCTGAGGCCGACGTGCATCCTGATGACTGGTTCCTCACCTGCCACTTCGTGGACGATATGGTGATGCCGGGCACGCTGATGTATGAATGCTGCGCTCACACCCTGCGCTTCTTGCTCCTACGTATGGGCTGGGTGGGGGAAGCCGACCAGGTCACCTACGAACCCAAAGTAGGAGTGCCGGCCGTGCTGCGCTGCCGTGGCCCTGTCACGGTAGAAACCAAGAAGGTTCAGTATGAAGTGGAAATCAAGGAGGTCGGTTACGGGCCAGAGCCCTATGTAATCGCCGATGCCTTGATGTATGCCGACGGCAAGTGCATTGTGCGCTTCGTCGGTATGTCCATGCGCCTGGTGGGTCTGTCACAGGGTCAGCTGGAGCAGTTGTGGTCAGGCGCCAGCCCGGCCCCTGTGACCAAAGATCCGATGGACGACGGCGTAAAGGCACTTTACGACCGCGAAAGCATTATGCAATTCGCTTACGGCAAGCCCAGCCTGGCCTTCGGCGATAAGTATAAGATCTTCGATGAAGGCCGCCGCATCGCGCGTCTGCCCCGACCCCCTTACGCCTTTATGGATCGGGTGGTGGAGGTCAATCAGGAGCCGTGGGTGCTGCAAGCCGGCGGTTGGATCGAGGCTCACTACTTCATCCCGCCGGGAGAATGGTATTTTGAGGCCAATCGCCAGCCCACCATGGCTTTTGCCATCCTACTGGAGATCGCGCTGCAGCCGTGCGGCTGGCTGGCGGCCTACGCCGGCTCAGCCCTGCGCAGTCCGGAAGATCTGAAGTTCCGCAACCTCGGCGGCTCGGCCACCCTCTTCCACGAACTGGATGACCAGGCCGGTATGCTGCGTATGCGCGTGCGCATGACCAAGGTCTCTGAAGCCGGCGGGATGATCATCGAAAACTTCGACATGCAGGTGCTGCAGGGCGATAAGATGGTCTACGAGGGCACCACCTACTTTGGCTTCTTCTCCAAGTCAGCACTGGAAAACCAGGTTGGCATTCGCGATGCCAAACGCTATATGCCCACCGCCGCCGAACAGGGACGCGGCAAACGTGTTGCTCTGCCGCGCCAGCATCCGCTCACGCCGGAGGACAAGCAGGTCACCCGCGGCACCAGCGCCTGTATGCCTGGTGGCGCCCTGCAAATGATGGACGAAGTCGACCTTTATGTCAAAGACGGCGGTCCCAGCGGTCAGGGCTATATCCACGGCATCAAGAAGATCAACCCGGAGGAATGGTTCTTCCAGGCTCACTTCTACATGGACCCGGTCTGGCCGGGCTCTTTAGGACTGGAAGCCTTCTTGCAGCTCTTGAAAGTAGCCATGCTCGACCGCTATCCTCACCTGGCAGATACCCACCGTTTCGAATGCATCGCGACCAATCGAGTGCATACCTGGGGATATCGGGGCCAGGTAGTGCCCACCAACAAGGTGGTGGAAGTCGAGGCCTGGATGAGCAAGTGGGAGGATGGGGACGAGCCGGTTGTCACCGCCGACGGCTTCCTGGTGGTGGACGGTAAGCCCATCTACGAGATGACCAACTTCGCCATGCGCATGGTGCGAGTCTGAACAAAGTTTTCAAGCGCCTGATCCTGCTAGGGCTGGGTCTATGCATCGGCTTGACGAGCATGGAGCTGGCCCTGCGCTTTTGTTTCCCCAGTATGGTGATCGGAGCCGGGGCCCACTTGCAATTCAAGGCCGGGGCGCGAGCCGACTTTCAACCCGACGCCGAGGCCGGCTATATCCCGGTGGTGGGAACGGTCAATTACGACCGCTTCGGCTGCCGCGTGGACCGTTATGGGGCGAATGGCCAACGCCTGCCCGACAACGATGGTAACCATCAGGCCGGGCGTAAGCGAGTCCTCTTCGTAGGCGACTCGGTCACGCGTCGCGGGCGAATCCAGCAGGCGTTAGAGCAGATCTACGGCGAGCGGGCCTACGAATACTGGAACGCCGGCGTGGAAAGCTTCAACACGGCTCAAGAGCTCATCTTTTACAAGCGCTTCAATTCGGCGCTTAAGCCAGACAAGGTCATTCTTACTTTCCACAACAATGACTTTGAAGACACACCTCTGGTCTTCGCCGACAATGGCGAACTGCAGATTCACTTCATGCGTCGCGACGGCAATCACATCAATCCCTGGCTTTTCTCGCACAGCTATCTCTACCGCTGGCTGACGGGTCTCAGCCTGGGAATGATTGATCGACAGCGGCAGCGGGCCCACGTGGCTGAAGCTCTGGCCGGCTTCAAAGCCACCCTGGAGCAGCAGAAGATCGACTTTTCGGTGGTTCTCCTACCGATTCTGAAGCCTTACGAGCAATGGACCAACCGTGAAAAGTGGTCACGAGAGAATGCGCTCAGTCTCTTCAAGGAACAGCAGATTCGAAGCTACGACCTGTTCGCCGATATGCAAAAAGCTCTGACGGAAGGCGTTTCTCTCCAGGAGACGCCAGGAGACTCCTGGCACCCAAGCGTTCAGGCCAGCCAGCATTTCGCGCGCTATCTGGCCGAGCAAAAAATATTGCCCTGAGCTATTCGCCCAGGTCGAGATCTTCCAGATTGGCATCCAGGTCCAGATCGTCCAGGCCTTCGAGCCCTTCCATATCCAGGTCTCCCAGATCCATATCCTCCAGTGAGGCCTCGTCCAGATCCAGGTCGCCGAGATCCATATCGCTGGTGTCCAGATCAGAAAGGTCCAGATCGTCCAGATTGAGATCTCCCAGCTCGTCGCTCATCTCGAGGTTCAAATCCGCGTCGGCTGCCGCCGAAGCGGCCACGGCCGGAGCACTGGAGACCTCGGCCGGTGGAGGGGCGGCCGGTGTCGCCGGGATCACCACCTCGGGCTCAGGCGGCGCGGGAGGCGGAGGCGGCGGAGGCGCGGCCTTGGCGGGAGCCGGAGGCGGCGCTGGCTTGGCGGGAGCCGGAGGGGGCGTTGGCTTTGAGGCGGCAGGCCGGGCAGGCGAGGCTGTCGGTTTGGCGGGGGCTGGAGCCGCGGCCCTGGCCGGGCGCGCCGGTGCCGCTGCCACAGCAGCAGCCGGGCGATTTGGCACGGTCACGGTAGCACTGGTGGTCGTCAAGCGCTCGCCCGAAGGGCTGGGCTTCACCACTGGAAGCGCGCCCTCCATAGTGCGCTCCTGACGAGACAACATCACCATCAAATGGCGTCCCGCCCAGAAAGCGCTGTTCAAGCGCTGCTGCTCAGCCAGGGGGGTGCTGCGGCCGCGTGACGGTTTGATATGACGGGCAATTTCAGCTAGCAGCTGCTCGCAATTGGTCTGCTGGCGCGGGCTCCAGTAAGGCGAGAGAGCCGTTCTCTCAGTATTGAAGCGCTGAAGCCAGAAATGAAATCGCTTGCCGGCCACCTCGTAATCGCCAAATCCGTAGGCGACCCAGGCCTTAATCCAGGCTTGCTTGAGTTCTTCAGAGGTTCCCGTCATGCCAGGGCCCTTCGCGACGTTTCCTCAAGAACCTCGGCAGGCAAGCTTCTAAAGTGAGCTAATATTCGACCCATGCGCAAAGCCTTTTGTCTACTCATTTTGACCTCTCTGGTATGGGCCGATCGAGTCCTCCCCGGGGCGCACTTCCAAAAAGAGATTCCGATGTTTCCCACCATGCAGATCAAATCCCGCAACCTGGGGGAGAAGCTCAACAACGCCGGCCACGTCTACGCCGTGCGCAACAGCTGGTATTACTACTCACATCAGCCTCCGCTCAAGGTAGCCGAATTTTACTCCGAACATCTGGCCGGAGCCGACCGCCAAGCCCTGGCCCCCAATCATCTGGTCTTCACGATTCATCCCGCCCAGTGCAAGCCTCTGGATATTCACGATGGCACCAATGCCTACGAATTCATCGAGGTGGAAATCGCGGACCTTAGCTCGCTCAACCAGGTGCTCAACGAGCGCGAGCGCAGCGCCAAATGCAGCATTCACATTAGCGAATACCTGGCCCCCTAGAACCAGCCGGTTGAGAAAAGGAAGAGGGAGGCGCCTGAGCGCCTCCCTCTTCCGAGCCTACTTGTCGTCGCCGCCGTTTCCATCGGGGCGACCGTGGTGGCCGCGACGGCCGCCGTGCTCCGCCCAGCGTTCCTTCATCTTGGCCTTCATGTCGTTGTATTTCTGCATCTGCTCCGGTGTCAGAGTGGCCTGCAGCTGAGAATCAATCTGGCTGCGCTCGGCCTCGAAATTGCCCTTCATATTGCCGCGCTGCGACTCCCAGAAGCTCTTCATCTGGGCTTTCTGATCATCGCTCAGGTCCAGCTCTCGGAACCCTCCGCGCTTGTGCTCTTTGCGTGCCTCAGCCAGCTTCTGCTGCTGATCCGGGGTCAAAATCTGATTCATTCTGGCCTCGAAGGCCTGGCGCTGAGTTTCGTGCTTCTGCCGGATCGAATCGAAGGTGGGCTTGAGCCGGGCCACCTGGTCATCGGTCAGGTTCAGCGAGCTTTTGAGACGGTCCAGCGGTGAACCACGATGATGGCCCCAATCAGCGGACGCGCCGACGGCGAGTCCCACCAAGAGTAATCCGCCGACCAGCAGGCTTGAAAGTTTGTTCATCGTAAATTCCTTTCTACGTTCCCCCCGTTGAATTCACTATAGCCAACGAATCTGAAGCGACTGACCTACTTTTCTGAAGATTGGTTAAGTTGGTCGGGTCACCCTCCCAGAATGTAACCAGCGCCGCGCACCGTGCGAATCAATTTCCGGTCATTATCTTGCAGCTTGGCCCGCAAAGAACTGAGGTGCACCTCCACCACGTTGGCGTTGCCATCATAGTCCCAGCCCCAAATATTGGTCAGCAACTGCTCCCGGGTCACCAACTGTCGGGGATTTCGCATCAGATATTCGAGCAGTTCAAATTCGCGGTGAGTCAATTCAATGGGCTTGTCCTGCCGGAGCAGACTGCGATTGGCCACGTTCAAATTCAGGTCGCCAAAGGTCAGTAGCGAACCCACGTCACTGCCCACTCGTCGCAGCACCGCCCGCATCCGGGCCAGCAGTTCTTGATATTTAAAGGGCTTGGCCAGATAATCATCGGCCCCGGCGTCCAGTCCCTTGACTCGATCTTCCCACTCGCCTTTGGCCGTCAGCATCAAGATCGGCACGCTGGAGGCCTGTCGCAATCGTTGGCAGACCTGAAGCCCATCCAGGTCAGGCAGCATCCAATCCAAAATCACGCATTGCGGACGCTCATTCTGAAAGACTTCCAGCGCCTGGGTCCCGCTGGTGGCTGTGACCACCTGATAGCCTTCGTGCTCCAGAGCCATCGTGATGAAATCAAGGATAGACTCCTCATCGTCCACGACCAGAACCTTGGGTTTACTCATTGTCGTCCTCCAAACACCACTCGAAAGCAGCTGCCTTTGCCAACCTCACTGCTCACGCTCACTCGACCGTTGTGACGAGCTGCGATCGACTGCACGATGGCCAGACCCAAACCACTACCGCCAGTCTTGCGCGCCCGAGAAGAGTCGGGACGATAGAAGCGCTCGAAAAGGTGAGGCAGGTCGCGCGCCTCGATGCCGGGACCCTCGTCCGCCACCTCCAACACCACGCCCTCTTTCTCCAGGCGTAAACTGGCCTTGATGGCCGCGCTGGTCGGAGTGTAGGCCACGGCATTATCCAGCAAATTACGCATGAGACGGGTCAATTCATCGCGATTCCCCATCAAATAAATATCTTCTTCAGCCTCGACCTCGATCTTACGCTGGGGATGGAGGGTACAGAGCACGTCCACCGTCTCTTCCAGGGTCTGAGTGAGTGAGAGGTGCTCGATGGTTTGCTCGGCCGGTTTCTGACCGGCCTTGGAAAGGGTCAGGAGATCGGAGACCAGCTTCGACATGCGATCGGTTTCGCGGGATATAATATCAACCGCTTTGCGCTGCTTGTCCGCATCCTGACCCAATTTGAGCATGTCGGCCATACCCCCAATGGCGGTGAGGGGAGTCTTGAGCTCGTGAGAAGCATCGGCCACGAATCGGCGCTGAGTTTCAAGCGCGATCTCCACCGAGTCAGCCATTCGATCAAAGGCGGCCGAAAGCTGATGAACTTCGTTGCGACTGTCCGTGCCACTCATTCCGGTTCGGGCCTTCAGATCACCCTTTTGCAGCTTGAGGGTAGCCTGGTGCAACTGCTCAATAGGAACGGCCAACCAGCGAGCCACCCAGAGCGCCCCCATACCTGAGACCAGTAGAGCGACCGATGCCGCCAGGGCCAGGTAGCCCAGCATGCGCAGGGCGAAATCGCGAGGCTGACGGCGAAAAGAGCTGAACTGGAGAACCCCCAGGTCGTGCCCGTTCTGACGGATGGGCATCAGCAAGATCATCACCTCGCCCTTGCTGGACTCTTGGGTGTAAGTTAGATGGCGGCCCCGGTTGTCTTCGGGCAGCGACAGCACCTGGTGCAGATGGTCGAGATCGGCCTCGGGCACCTGGGCGGCATTGGCGGATTGAGCCAGCATCCGTCCATTCATATCAAAAATGCGCGCAGTAGTTCCGTGAGTGCTGAGAGCCGTGACACGTAAAGGCGCGTCCTCCGGAAAACTCGAGGAGACCGGCAAGCCGTCCCGGTTGGAACCCTCTGGTTCTTCACCCGTCCAGACGATGCGCACCTGGGCCATCATTCGGTATTCTTGGGAGAACCACATGAATTTCTGCCAATACCAATAGGCGCCCAAGGTCCAGACCAGGATCGAGACCAGCAGCGTGGCCAGGGTCGCTCCCAGAATGGCCCAGCGGATGGGCAGCCTTTGGATAAAATTGGCGCGCGTCATGCTAAAGAGTCCCTTCTCGTCCGGGCATGGGTCGCCTCTCCAGAAAAAAAAGGGGGCCCCCGCCATGGCCAACGCTGGTCTTACGGACCGATGTTGCACCGTGACGAGGACCTGAGGTCGGCGTGGGACCAACCGCCCTAACTTTGATTGTTAGCGGAAACCGCCATTGAAGATGCCGTTGAGCAGGCCGCTGTTGAGCAGACCGCTGAGCACTCCAATTCCGATCTGGGCGCCGGTGTTGTTATAACCCGGGTAGTAACCGTTGTTATAACCATTGTTGTAGTAGCCGTTGTTGTAAGGCACATATCCGGTCTGGGGCGGATAGTAGGTGCTGCCGTTCACGTAAGGGCTACCATTGACATAGGGGCTGCCATTGACATAGGGGCTGCCATTGACGTAAGGGCTGTTGTAGCTATAGCCCGAGTTGTTCCAAGGCTGGCCGGCGCTGCCGGAGTTATAACCGCTGTTACAGCTCCCGTTCATGTTACCATTGGCATAACCACCGTCTCGGTGGTGGCGGTGACGGCCGCCGCCCCAGCCATTACCGTTCCCATTGGCGTAGCCGCCATTCCCCTGCTGGTAATACTGGGCCAGCTGGTTCTGTTGCTGCGGGGTCAAAATCCCCATAATCTGCTGCTGCACGGCCGGGTCGGTCATATTGCCGCTCTGGGAAATCTGGTAGAGACGGCTCCTCTGCTCGGGGCTCAAGCCCAAGCTATCTGCCGTCGGGCAATTCTGCGCGCTGGCGCCCAGAGACATCAGTCCCAAGAAAGCGAGACTTACGGCGGGCTTGAGCAAGTTTGCGAGCTTCATCATTTGGTTTATTTAGTTCCTTTCGTTCGTGCAACTCGTCTGTTTGCATGACCAACTTACCGAACGAAACTGAACTCAATGGCCAAGATTTCTGAAGACTTACTGAAGATTTTTTAAATCAGGACTCGGATAAGAAGGAAAGCAATACGGCCTTGTTCCAAGCCCAGGACTCCTCCATCGAATCTCCGTGAGCCAGCTCATAAGTCACGGTTGGAATCGAGATCTCCTTGGAGCTTACCCAACTACCATAAGAACCTGGAATGCGAATGCGGCCGTGCGAGTCGGCAATCTTCTGGGCCACCAGACGGTCAGCCGCTGCCTTCTGCATACGCTCGACCAGGGACGAAACGGCCTCGGCAGGACCATCACCATCCAGCATGCCGCGCCCGGCTTCAATGCCGCGGTGCTGATGAATGCTGAGAATACGCTGCACCCGACCGGCCGGCCCCAGGCCCAGCCCCAGGGTAGCGTCGCGCAGACAACGGCTTTCGGGCTCGCTCAAAGGGGCGGGGCCGGAATATTCGTCGTCACGAGCCGAGAGTTGCCAAAGAGCCGGAAAATTACGATTCAAATCCACTCCCCTCGGGTTGGTGCGAGCCCGGCCAGAATTATCCGGGTTGAGGCAAGGCATAATCCGCACCTGCCAGCCATTGAGGCGCTCAGGATCTTCCTGGAGGTAACGCTTCAGGCGCACCAGCAGGTCCTGACCGGCGGGTTCATCTCCGTGAATGTTCCCAAACAGCAAAGCCACCTTGGGCCCCGACCCCAAAACATACATGTTCAGGGGTTTTCCTTGAGGAGAGCGCCCCAGTGTGTAGGTCGAGCAACTCAAATCGATGGGCTCGTTGGCGTCCACCAGAGTGAAGTGAAAAGGGGTATTGGCTCCCAATGCTCGCGCGAAAGCAGCGTGAGTGTCCGGAGGCATCGTGAGGCAGCCAATTGAGGCGCAGCGATCCTCCCATACGCCATTGTGGAACAGAATGTCGCTGGCGGTTGTGCCCCTGCCCTCAGCCACCGTCACCTCGTCCGGAGAAACCGTGCCGTCCGCGTCCACGTCGCGGGCCGCCCGCACGTATTTACTGCCCTTGTGATTGACCACCAACCAGCATGGCATATCGTGGTGATGACCGTAAGGCTGAGCCCTGTAGTGTCCCGGACGCAGTTGGGCCACCCCCTGGGGCACGCTGGGGTCACGGCTGTCGCCCGCGTGAGTCGAGCCTAAGAACTCGTGCAGTTGGGGCCGGCCCTTGGAATCTCGACGCAAAATGACGTAAGTATCGTCGTAACCGCCGACGTTATCCGAGGATGGATGACGCTTCCCGTCCGGGCTAATTCCACGTAAACCCAGCACCATGGTGCCGCGCGTGATTTTCCCGCCTCGAGCCAGCATCAACCGCTGATAATAATTAAAGCGCTCCGCCAGTCCTAAGCTGGCGGCAGGGATATAGGGCACGCTGGGGGCGACGTTGGGGATCTCGGGCGGAGGCTGCCAGACATTCACCAGAGCAAAACGAAAAGCGCCCGGCCCGGTCAGGGCCCTGAACTCCTCGTTCTCCAGCGAAAGCCCGGTCTCCACCTGAGGCTGACCCACGACTTTAAAATCCTGGCCCAAAACATAAGTGCCCGGCTGCAGACCGTCGGCCTTGGAAGTGCCCTCGAACTCTCGAGCCTGACCATCCGAGCCCAGCACCACGAAACAGGTCTTCTCGGTGATCTGAGAGGGCAGGGCCAGCGCCCAAGTCTCACCCGGAGCCGGCCGAGCTCCGCAACTGAGCAAAATGCGGCGGTAGTGCTCGAAACGCTGTTGCGGCTGAAGCTGGACCGGAGCGCGCCAGGTTGAAATCGCCACCTCGGCAGGTTGAGCCCAAACCTGCGCGGTGAGTAACAATGCCAGACCCAAATTACGCATACTTTCGATTCCTTTCAGCCGGATTTCATGAGCTTATGATGAACTGGGGTGCCTATGAATATCGTGACGCTTACCCCAGTCCGGACCCTGTCCCTGGAGCGCCCCTGCGCCGAGGGGATGCCACCTCATTTGGCGGCCGGGAGTGGCCTGACCCAGGTCGGCGACCGAATTCACGTTGTAGCCGACGACGCCCTGGAACTGGGCGTTTTCGACCGTCACTCTCAAGAGCCGGGTAAGTTATTTCGACTCTTCGAGCGGCCTACGCTGCCCCTGGACGAGCACGAAAGAAAAAAACTCAAGCCTGACCTGGAGTCCTCCTGCCTGCTTCAGCACGAAGGAAAATCCTTCTGGCTGGGCCTGGGATCGGGTTCAACCGAGCAACGAAACAAAGGGGTCTGCGTCAGTCTGAGTCCCGAGGGGGAACCTCAAAGTACGGTAGAATTCGACCTGAGTCCGCTCTACGGCCAGCTAAAGAAGTCTCATCCGGAACTGAATATCGAAGGAACCTCCCCGGTCTTGGACCACGGGCGTCTGCGCCTGGCCCAGCGCGGCAACGGAAGCGCCGTGGACAATGCGCTCATCGACCTGGATCTGAGCCAGGCTTTCGAGGCCGCCCGCAACGGCCTGGCCTGGGGACCCGAGCTGATCCGTGAGGAACGGCCTCTCCAGCTACCCAGCTTGAGTGGCAGTCACGGTCCGGTCCCGCTGACTATCACCGATCTTTCTCCCTTAAGCGGCGGACGCTGTCTGTTCACGGCAGCCGCTGAAGATACCAGCAACCCCTACGAAGACGGCGAAGTGCTGGGCTCTTGTATTGGTGTGTTGGACCGCGATGGAGCCATCTCCGACCTTTACCAAATTGACAAGAAGGTCAAGTTGGAGGGCATCAGCGGCCAGGAAAAGGACGGTGGGGTGGAAGCTCTGGTTGTCACCGACAATGATGACCCCGAGCATAGCGCCACCGTTTACCAAACTTGGCTCTCGCTTACCGCTTAGTTTTCTGGCTCTGCCTGGTCGCCCTGGGCTGGGGCGACGGCGATGCCGCACTGCTGCTGCAAAAACTTCGCGACATGGACGTGCTGCATCATTGGCGGGCCGGCCTGGAACGCATCGATTGGCGCAGCGGCGACCCTGACCCCGGCCAGGCCCTTCACCAGAAAACCAGCACGCATTGCAGCGCCTTTGTGGCCTCGGCGGGGGAACGCCTGGGCATCTACATCCTGCGCCCACCGCAGCACAAGGCCAGCTTTCTGGCCAGCGCTCAGCAGGATTGGCTCAACAGCGACGAGGGCCGACAGGCGGGTTGGGAACGCCTTGCGGATGCTCAAGCAGCTCGTGACCACGCCAATCAGGGACAGTTTGTGGTGGCCTCCTGGCGCAACCCGGTTGCCAATAAACCGGGCCACATCGCCATCGTGATTCCCTCCGACTGGAGCGACGAGCGACTTGAGCGGGAAGGCTGCGAGATCATGCAGGCCGGGCGCAGCAATTACTTGAGCGCCTCCCTGCGCCAGGGTTTTTCCAACCATCCGGGCGCCTTTGAAAATCGAGAGATTCAGTTTCACGCCCATGCCACTGATTTTTAGCCAGGACGGAAGGCAAGCTTACAAAATTTGGGCGATGGTGCCCCCACCCAGCACCTCATCCCCGTGATAGAAGACCGATACCTGGCCAGGGGTCAGGGCCCGTTGCGGAGTGTCAAATTGCACCCTGAGGCGACCCTCACCCAGGCGTGTGAGGGTCGCATCGGCGCCCGGCGTCTGATGGCGATACTTAACCCAGGCGCGCTCAGGCACAGGCTGGATCCAGTTCAACTCTTCCACTTCCATTTGAGACCGCAGCAACTCATCTGGATCGCCCACCACCAGCTGGTTGTTGGCCACTCGAAGCTCTAGCACATATCGGGGCTTACCGGTGGCAATGCCCAATCCTTTGCGCTGACCGACGGTATAATAACCCAGCCCCGAATGCTCGCCCAATCGGGTGCCGTCGCTCTCTACAATCTCGCCCGGCTGCTCGGCGTTGGGCAGATGCTTGCGCAGGAAGCCGCTGGTGTCACCATCTGGAATAAAGCATAGATCCTGGCTCTCGGGCTTGTCCGCCACACTGGAAAGACCCAGCTCGTGGGCCAATCGGCGAACCTCGGTCTTGGCCAGTTCTCCGATCGGGAAAAGCGTGTGCGACAATTGTTGCTGGGTCAACGAGGCCAGCACGTAGGACTGGTCCTTGGTCGGGTCCAGGCCGCGACGGAGCCGATAGGTGGCGGCCTCCGAGTCGTAGCCGATACGCGCATAATGTCCTGTCACCACCTTTTCCGCGCCCAGTTCCTGGGCCCGGCGCAGAAGGTGGTCGAACTTGATGTGCTGATTGCAGCGCCGACAAGGGTTTGGAGTGCGCCCACGAGCATACTCGGCCACGAAATCATCGATGACGTGCTTCTGGAATTCATCCCGCAGGTTGAAGGCGTAGTGGCGAATGCCCAGCTTCCAGGCCACCTTCTCGGCATCGTTAACGTCCCAAACCGAGCAACATCCCCTTCCGGCCGGTGCCGCCTGGCTATCATTGGGGGACAGGGTCATGGTGATCCCGATGACTTCGTAACCCTGTCGGTGCATCAAAGCTGCCGCCACCGAAGAATCCACGCCCCCACTCATTGCCACCACTACTCGCCTGGTCATTTGCGCAGTATAGCGGCTGCTTAAGTCTAGATCAAATCTGGACGAGTTGGCAGTCGAGCTGCCTCTTCCTAGAGGTGGGCAGCATATATCGCCCTGCGATATAATCTCACCGATGCAAGATCACGACTACCAGATTCTGGCCAACTTTCGTTACACACTACGCCGCTTTCTTAAGTTCAGCGAACATGCGGCTGGTTCCGTAGGATTGACTCCACAACAACACCAGGCCCTGCTCTTCGTTCGTGCCTCTCAATCCAGGCCGGTGGCCGTAGGCGACCTGGCCGAGTGGCTTCAAATCAAGCCGCACAGCGCCGCCGAACTCAGCTCTCGACTGGAAACTGCAGGCCTGGTCGAGCGGCGCGAAGACCCCCAGGACCGCCGGCGAATGCTGATGACTCCCTCGGAATACGGAAAGCGCCTGCTGGAAAGCTTGACCCAGGTGCACCGACGCGAGCTGCAACGCCTGAAAGAACCAGTGCGGGAACTGCTGGCCATGCTGGACCAACCAGAGTGAGTGGTCTCGCGTCCTAGGAGCACCCCGATTCCGGGTTCTCCCGTCCTGGGTGCGGATTCGCCGCACCGCGCCTGGGATCACCGCGATTTCAC
>JAFEBA010000040.1 GCA_018266105.1 bacterium
ACCGAGCGCCTGGGGTGGCCAAATTTTAGCAAGGACTCGGAGGCTGGCGAACGAACCCCGCTCGGGTGTCAAACCAGTCCTTTCGCGTGCTCGTCCTGGAAGATGACCGGGAACTCCGGGAGGTTCTGCAATCACTTCTGAGCGATGAGGGCTATCAGGTTTCGGTGGCCGAATCCGGTGAGCAGGCCGTGGAGTTGGCCCGAGACAGCCGCTTTGACGTGATTGTGGCCGACATCCGCATGCCCGGTATGGACGGCCTGGATACCGTCCAGCATCTCCGCGGCCACGACCCCCAGCTGCAGAGCCTCGTCATGACGGGATACGCATCTGAGGAAGACCCCATTCGCGCCCTCCACATCGGTGTCCAAAGCTATCTTCTCAAGCCCTTCTCACTGGACGACTTCCTGGTGCGAGTGCGCGAACTGGCCCAAAAAAACCTGGCCGCCCGCGAACAACAGGCCGCCCTGGTCAAGGTCGGTGGCTCGCTCCAGTGGGCCCTGCGCCAGACCCTGGCCGAAGGCGTGCGGGCCGGTCCGCGCACCATCGTGGACCTGTTGAACCTGGTTCAGCAGATGGCTCGCGGGGTCGGACTGCGCAGCCGCGAAAATTACCCACCCTGGCTGGAATGTGCCGCCCTGGTGGCCTGCCTGCGTCGCTTCGGTCTATCCGGAACACGGGTCACCGATGAACCCGTCTGGCCCGACCCGGTGGAAGAAATCCTGGGCTCTCTGGAAGAGCGTTGGGACGGCCAGGGCGTTCCCGAAGGACTGGCGGGAGAGTCCATTCCCATCTCAGGCCGATTGATTTCGCTGGCCCTGCATCTTTGGCAGAACGGCTACCTTCCGGGCGACCCCAAGCTTGCCCAGGTCGAGGCGGCCGACCCCGGCCGCTACGACCCGAACCTCGTCCGCTTTATGGCCAGCCCCGCGGCCCGGCCCACCCAGGCTCAAGAGGGAACCTCGGCCGCCCGCCTGCTTTCTCTGGCCGGAATTCTGCTGGAGAAAGGCTCCTACCGTCAGCTGCGCGAGCTCTACAGCGAAATTCTGGCCGGCCAATGCCTGGCCAGTCAGCGCGTTGAGGCCCTGCTCGGACTGACTCAGGTGGCCCTGGGCGAAGGCCTCGTCAGCGAGGCCATGATGCACGCCCGCCACCTGATGCAGGCCAGCGAAGGAGTGGGACCACTGACTCGAGCGCGGGGCTGCCTGCGCCTGGGATTGGCCTTCTGCGCACGCGGGCTGGAAGCCGGCGTGGACGCCATTTCCCAATCCCTGGCGCAGTTCCAGGCGGCGCGCTTTCAAGCCGGAGTGGTCGAAGCCAGCCTGGCCCTGGCTCACTTTGACAATCGCCTGCTGGAGCTGCCGACCAACTGGCTGGCCGACTTTCTCAGGGCTCAAAATCTTCCGGCCTGGATCCGGGCCAATCCCTGGTCCATCCCCTGTCTGTTGGACCGCTGCAGCGAGGAGAATCTGGTTCGAGCCGTGATCAGGGCCGTCCAGCGCGATATCCCCGAGTATCTGCAGCGCCTGAAAACCTCCACCAGCCTGTCCGATATCGGATTGCGTCGCCTCAATGATCTACTTCAGGGACTCCCCCAGGAACCAGCCGATCCGACCGGCTCTCTCCAGGTCTTTTCACTGGGGAGCTTCGAGTTGTTCCATCGAGGCAAACGGCTGGATGAACGCACCTGGGCCACGCAAAAAATCAAGTATCTGGCCGCGCGCCTATTTCAGGAAAGCGGTCGGCCGGTCTCGGAAGATGTGCTGATTGAAGATTTCTGGGAAGGCGAAGCGGAAAAGGGTAAACGCAACCTGAGCTGGAGCCTGACCCAACTGCGCCGACTCCTACGCGACCTGGTGGGCGATGAAATCACCGTGTCTCGTCGAGGCAACGCGGTGGTACTGACCTACGCTCAAGCCCCTTGGCACGACCTTGCCCAACTGCTTCAATGCCTGGAACAAGCTGAAAGCGCACCGATTCAGCCAGAATTGTGCTCCAAAATTCTGACCCTCTACCGTGGAAGCTACCTGCCCGAGCACTATGCGGATTGGGCCGTCAGCTTCCGAGAACGGCTGGAGAGCCGGGTCTGCACGCTCTTAACCGACGCGCTGCAGAAAGTCGACAGCCTGCCCGCCTCGGTGCGACTGGAAATCGCCCACCGCTTGTTGGAAATCGACGCCTGCCACCAACCCGCCGCCCTGGAACTGATGACCCAGGCCGTGCAGCAAGGACGACCCGAGGAAGCGGTAAGGGTCTTTAAGCGCATCTCCACCCGGCTGCATTCCGACCTGGGCATTGAGCCGGACATTCGGCTCTTGGAAGTGTACTACCGTGCAGATCTGGGTCTGACCAGTTGAGCCTGTCGCTCTAAACCGCCGCCACCAGACATTTAAAACCCTGGTAAGGAGCCAACTGAGCGCTGAGATCGAGCACGGGACACTCGGCGGGTTTCAGTTCGGCGCCCAGCCAGAGGGGCTGAAAAATGGCCAGGCAGGAGTTCCAATATCCGCCCAGGCGGCTTTGGTAAGAGCGAACCGGCCCGCGCAGGGCATCCAGAGTCGCCTTTTCCAGGCGCGGATCCAACAGCAATCCGGACTGCTTAACCTGAGCGTAATCCTTGGCCAGTTCGTGTTTGGCTCGGCCGGCGCTCAGAGCTCCCACGGCTCCCTCCAGTCGGACCCGGCGCAAGCTGGCTTTGAGTTGCTTTTCCAGGGAGCGCACGCAGGTCCCCAGCGAACGGGCGCCGCCGCGGCTGGAGCGGGCAGCATAGGTGAGCTTCAAAGTTGCGATTCCGGCCATTGTTCAGGTCCTCCAGGTCGAGTTTTTCTGAGTCTAGTCCGACCACTCGATAGGAACCCTGAGAACAGATGAACGAGATGTTAACAGCCGGTCAACAGTCTGGGCAGGTCAGTCGTTAGCGAAAGCGGCTGGGAATCAGGTGGCTGTAGCCGCCCAGGTTCGAGATGGCGGGCAGGCACTCGCCTTCCGGGAGGGGCACGAAATTGAACTGCTCGACCACCCAGGTGTCGTGGTCGTTGGATGCGGCGCATTCGAGGATTTCAAAGCGTTGTTTCTGGTTCAGCATTTCTTTCTGCCTCCGTCTGGTCTGACCACACTTTATAATACATTCGTAAAACAGGGCTTTGTCGGAGAAGCTTTTCTTTGCAAAGTTGTAAAAGAAATTCGCCAGTCTTGTTAACTGCCGGATATCCTGTTTTAGCTCTGTACAATACCGGCCCCAGACCGGACGAAAGGGAACCCTCCTTCGGGTTGCCGAAAAGCCGGGCGTGCAATTAAAACGCGAGGCCGCGGGCCTGTTTTTTCTGGCTCTGGCCACGATGCTTTTCGAGCTGATCCTGACTCGGGTTCTCTCGGTTGTCTTCTGGTATCATTTCAGCTTCCTGGCGATCAGCGTGGCCATGCTCGGCATCACCGTGGGCAGCACGGCCGTCTATCTCTATCCCAACTTCTTTGGCCTGGGTGGGCCTGAGGGAGGCACACCGCTCACCCTGAAGCGTGTGGCTCAGGGCGCCCACGCCTTTGCCTGGGCAGCCTTCTTCAGTTATCCGGCTCAACTCCAACTGACTCAGGCATTCAGTGCCCAACCGGCGGCCGTTTGGCAAACCCCGCTCTTCCTCATTTTGGTTTTGATTCCGTTCGCACTGAGTGGCATGAGCATTTCGCTCTTGCTCACCTATCGACTGCGTTCGTCCGGACTGCTCTATGCCGTGGACCTCACCGGTGCGGCACTCGGTTGCCTGCTGGTGCCGTGCTTGCTGACCGGCTTTACACCAAGCCAGATTATGTTGCTGGCCTGCCTTCTTCCCCTGGTCGCCGGCTGGGTCGTGGACAGGCCAGACGCCACTCGGAAAGGCTCAAGCGCGCTGCTGGCCTTGCTCGTTCTGGTGGGCGCAGGCCTGGGCGGCATGCCCTTGAAAGTGGTCAAGGAGCGCCCGGCCGACCCTTACCTGTATGATCTTTGGAACAGCTACTCGCGCGTAACAGTCCGAGAACAGGCTGCCTCTCCCTTGTGGCTGGCTCATTATCAAGGTCCCCCCATCCAGTCTCGAAACATTCTAATTGATGGTGGCGCCGGCACGGATGTGCTCCAGAGCGACGGAGACTTCAGCAAGCTGGACTACCTGGCCACCGATATCACCTCGGCAGTTTATTACCTGAAGAAAAACGCCAGTGTACTCATCATCGGTTGCGGAGGCGGTCGCGACGTGGCCACCGCCCTGCACTTCGGAAACACCGACGTATCCACCATCGAGATGAACAGCAACACCCTCTCTTTGTTACGAGGTCCTCTGGCCGCATACTCGGGTCACCTGCTGGACAAAGTCAAGGTCCACGAAGAAGAAGCGCGCAGTTTTCTGAGCGGTCACACCGAGAGTTATGACGTCATCCAGATGTCGCTTATCGATACCTCAGCCGCGGTGGCCAGCGGAGCCTACTTGCTGACGGAGCATTCGCTCTACACCCAGGAGGCCTGGACACTGATCATGCATCACCTCAAGCCGGACGGAGTCTTCTCAGTAACCCGCAACCTTTATTCCGGCTGGCCCCAAGAAGTCCATCGCTGTCTGACACTGGCCAAACAAGCCCTGGCCTCGCTGGGAGTCACCGATCCGCGCAAACACATCATTCTGTTTGAGGGGCGTCTGGCTCCCCATGGCAACCTGGATGCTGCTACAGGAATGGTGACTCTGTTGGTCTCGCCCACCCCCTTTTCGGATGAAATGTTGGCCCGCGCTCACGAAACCGAGACCCGCCTGCAGTTTCGAGAGCGCGACTTTACACGCGGAAACATACGTGAGTTCGAGCTCAAAATCCTGAACCCGGACACCTACGCCGACAGCTTGCGCGAGGCGCCGGTGGACATCTCGCCCCCGACCGACGACCGGCCATTCTTCTTCTTTCCGACCAAGCTCGACGATCTGCTCAAGCTCGGTCAACGCAATCAGACCGCCTTGTTTTACCACAAATCGGTGGCCCTCTTGGTGCAGTTGCTCTTCTGGGTCAGCCTTTTGCTGCTGGGACTGGTGGTGCTGCCTCTGGCCTTCAAGCGGCGCCCTCCTCCAAGCCTGCACCTGACATATTTCGCTGGCGTTGGCTTCGGCTTTATGCTGGTGGAAGTCGCCCTGATGCAAATGCTCTCGCTCTACCTCGGCCATCCTTTTTACAGTCTAGTGGCCGTTCTGGCCATCCTGTTGCTGGCCAGCGGCACCGGCAGTTTTCTATCGCGCAGTCAACGCCTGCAGTCTCACCCTGTTCTGGTGTTGCTGACCCTGGTGGCTCTCATCAGCCTGGTGGGAATCACTCATTCCTTGTGGGCCGGTATCGGCGGACCGCTCTCAACTCGGCTCATGATCAGCACCCTGCTGGTCACGCCTCTGGGACTGCTGATGGGAATGCCCTGCCCGCTGGGCTTTGCTCTGATGAGTAAGAACGAAACCGAAGCCGCCTGGTGCTGGGGCCTGAACGGGGCTTCCGGTGTGCTGGCCTCGGTCTCGGCCATTCTGATCGCACTGTTACTGGGCTTAAAAACGGTGATGCTGTTGGGCGCCTGCGCTTATGCGGTCAGCGCCCTGGCGCTTTGGCGGAGTCAGAAGTAGCGAGCTGTACCCGTAGAAATTCACGGAAGGCCCGTTGCCCCTGGTCGCTCCCGATCACACAGTGGCCTCCCCCCTTGACCACCACCAATGGACACTTCAAAAGCCGTGCCAGCTCCAGAGTGCAGGCCGGCTCCACTCGCTCGTCCTGATCTCCCACAAGCAAAAGCAATCGACCCTTGAGCAGGTCAGCATGAGACAGATTCGAGTTATCCTGATACTGTGGCCCGGGCGGCCAGCCCATCCACTGCTCTCCCCAATAGAGATTGTCCCGGGTCAAATCATGGTTGCCGCAGTCAGCCACAGCCACCTTGTAAAAATCCGAATGCCAGATCAGCGCCGCCACCGCGTTCGCCCCCCCTGCCGAAGAACCATAAATAGCGACCCGGCTCAAGTCCATTTGCGGGTAGCGTCTCGCGGCGGCCCGAATCCAGAGCTTGCGGTCGGGTAGACCGGCATCCTTCAGATTCTGCCAGCACACATCGTGGAAGGCCTTGGAGCGACCGTTTGTGCCCATTCCATCGATCTGAACCACGATATAACCCTGGTCAGCCAGACTTTGCTCACTTTCCCTTCCGCTGGCGTAAACTCTGGGCACGAAGTTCTGGTGCGGGCCGGCATAGATGTGCTCCACCACCGGATATTGCTTATTCTTCCGAAAGCTGCGTGGAAAATATAGACGCCCATAAATGTCCGTGATCCCGTCGCGAGCTTTGGCCACAAAGAGAGGGCTGGTCGAAGACCGCGATGGAGCCTGGCTGAGACCGGCGAGCAAATCGCCCGCAGCCGTGCGCAGCTCCACCCG
Organism: bacterium; assembly: GCA_018266105.1. Taxonomy (GTDB): domain Bacteria; phylum Vulcanimicrobiota; class Xenobia; order Xenobiales; family JADMJV01; genus JADMJV01. The sequence continues at coordinate 6,418 of JAFEBA010000040.1, forward strand.
TGGAGGCTGCTCCGGGCTGGACCAACTATCCACCCAGTAGCGATGACTGGGTGAGGCAACCGCAGTATGCTGGGCGGCGGCCGGAGTAATCAGAGTCAATTCCTGACGATCGAGACTGGCCTTCCAGACACGAGCATAGTAGGGTTCGGCCAACGTAAAGTAGACTTCCCGGCGCTCCGGATCCAGACCCAGCACCTGCTGCACCACCCCTTGGCCAGGAGTCAGGTCGCGACTGTCCCCCCTATCGGCATCCACCAGAAAGAGATGATTGAAACCCGTGCGCTCGGACATCCAGACGAACTGAGAATCACTCAGCCAGCCGCAATAGTATTTTTCCGAATCGCACACGAAGGTGGCACTGGACTCCTCGGCCAGAGTTCTGATCAGCCCGCGAATGTCGCTCTCCAGCAGGCGCAGATGCTGGTGTCCACGCTCCTGATAGACAAAGCTGACCTTCGAGGAATCGGCACGCCAGCGCACCGAATGCAGGGCTAGCTGATTTGGGAGAAGTCGATCATCCAGACTGATTTGCGCGCCCTGCAAATCAAAGAGATGAACGGTATGCGTGTCCACGGGGTCGCCTGGATGCGGAAAAGGCCTGGCCCGCGCCCGGCGCGTCCGCAAGGCCAGGAATCGGCTCGAGTCGGGGGCCCAGAAGACATTCTCGGCCAGATACTCGTCCCCCGGCCGGCCGTCCCGGCTCCACTGATTGCCGTTGAGCCACAAGTTGGAATCGCGAACTTCCACCACAGACTTTCGGTCGGGCGATTCCAGCGTGGACCGGGGCACCGGACTGTCGATCTCGGCCCGAGCCGGCGCGTCACCGGCCTGAAAAACGGCCAGCAGGGCGCCGCTCTCAAGGTCCCTGGCCAGCCAGGTCTGGCCCTCGTAGGTCTGTTGGTCCACCTCTTGCAAGGGACCGAGCTTGCAATGCCGGTGCTCCAGATTGTGCTCGTCCAGCCAGCCCAGTTGGATGGGCGCCGAGGTCCGATTGCGAAAGAGGACCGAGGTCGAGAGATGGGTCGTAGCATAGGGGCCTGCCTGGGCCAGCGGCGTCAGCTCTTCGCGAGTGAGGCGGGCGGGTTCAAGAGCGTAGGTATCCAGGTCCAACACATAATCTCGCTCTCCGATCAGTCCCAGGCGTCGAGGATGCTGCAAATCATAGCAGAGTGCCTGGATCGGCAGACGCTCGGGATGACAGTGTAGGAGGCGCCCCAATCGGAGGTGATCAAAAGCCGGGCGCGGCCGAGGGTCGGAAAGTTGAACACACATGAAGGTATAGCCCCCGCCAGCGCTCTGACGGCGAAACCAGAACTGGCGCTCATCCTCGGACCAGTGAGGGCGCACCACCCAGGGTTGAGCCAGCGAAGGCAGGCTCAGAGCGACCAGTAAAAAGGCCGAACGCATTTCCTAGAGGGTTTGTTGAGCGACTGACTGAGCTGAGCTGACCACCTGATTGGGACCATAGGTTTTCGCCTCCGCCAGGGCTTCCTCAGCTTCTTTAAGCATGTGATCGGGAGAACGGAAACTGTGGTCGCTCTGAACAATTGAGAAACTAGCGGTCAGATGAATCTCTTTGGGCAGGTCAAGGTGGGTGAGACACTGGCGCAGACGTTCCGCCAGCTGTCGAGCCCCGGACACTTCAGTATCAGAGCACAGAATGAAGAACTGCTGGCCGTCGTAGCGGCAAACCAGATCGGCCGCCCGCAGCTTGGACTTGAAGACATTGGCCACCGCCCTCAAGATCTTGTCACCAAAGCGCTGGCCGTAGTCATCGTTGCTCTTCTTGAACTCGTCCAGGTCACAAAGGATGCAGCAAAATGGGATCCGTTTGCGGCGAAAAAGCTGCCACTGCAACTGGAGATGTTGCATGGCGAAGTGCCGATTGGGCAGACGCGTAAGCGGGTCCTGAGAGGCGTTCTCGCGCAGCAAGTTCTCCAGTTGAGTCTGTCGCCGCGTGAAATCCCGTCGCTCCTGGTAGAGCGAAAGCCGACGCCTGAGCACGACGGGCACCACCGGATACTGCAAGAACTCATCCACCCCGGCTGCTTCCGGGCCTAAATTGTTCAGGGCTTCGTGGGTGCCCACGATCCAGAGCGGAACCCCGTGACGGTGGGCGGTCATGGCCAGAGGACCGACGTCTCCTTGACCGGCCGGGGCAATAACCAGATCGAAGCGTTCACGACCTAGAAACCGGGAGGCCTCCTCCAGGTGGGCGGCGGTCTTGACCGTATTGCGAGCGGCCTGGACGGTGCTGGCCACCGCGCTGGCGGCCTCTCCGTGAACGATCAAAATATGCAGCGGGGCTTTAGGACTCCTGGGCACACTCTGCCTATTCCAGAGCTTCCAAAAAATTCCTCATGGCGGCCGAAGTCGCTACACTTAAGAAAACCTGAAACGAGTGGTTCATTCATAGACCTGTAACATGCTCGAGACCATGCATCCCTTAGTCTGAGAGGGCAAGAGACCACACACACACAGCTATAGGAGACACACCCCCGTGCTAGTTACCCAGCAGAACTTCCGTATGACGGTCGACAATAAGGGACTGCAGGTTGCCCCTGAAAAGGCTGAAGTCGCGAAACAGATCGACACCGACGGCGACGGCCACCTGAGCACCAAAGAAATCAATGACTATCTCGACAAACTGTCGGATGCCGGACTGCACGGTTGCGGTCATCACCACAACACCGAATTCGATCTCGACTCGGATGAGGTCAACGCCGACCGTGCTCGCGAGTTCAGCTTCTCACTGGCCCAGGTCCCCAACCCTGATCGGGCTGGCTACCATAGCTTCGATCAAGCCATCGCCGAGATGGATAAACTGGCCGAAGCCAACCCCAACTTTGTGCAGCGCCAGGTGCTGTGCAAGACGGCCGAGGGCCGCGAGGTTGTGGCTTATAAATTGAGTGAAGGCGCCCAGGGCGACACCTCCAACAAAACCGGCGTGGTCATCACCGGTTGCCATCACGCCCGCGAGTGGGCCACCGTGGAGGCCCCTCTGAAGCTGGCCCACGACCTGCTCGACGGTTTGGCCGACGACCCGGCCAAGCAACAGCGTCTGAAGGACTCAGAAATTTGGATCGTGCCCTGCGTAAACCCGGATGGCTACGAATACTCACGCAGCCGGGACAACATGTGGCGCAAGAACCGCCGTCCTCTGGAAGTAGACCAGCTGGGTAACCCCACCGCCGCTGTCGGCGTGGACCTGAACCGCAACTACTGGGACTTCAAGCCCGAGCACGAGCATATCTTCCGTCCCGAGGGCGACAAACCGGGCGAAACTGGGGACGACTTCTCGGCCACCAGCGACAATCCGCGTAGCGAAGTCTACCGCGGACCCTCAGGCGCTTCGGAAGTGGAGACCAAGGCCATGGTCGACCTGCAGATCAATCGTCCCAACATCAAGGGCTGTATCGACTATCACAGCTATGGCAACGACATCTTCTATCCCTGGGATCACACCGCTGAACCCGGCCCCAACCTGGACCTCTACAACCAGCTCAAGCCCAAACTGGAAGACGCCACCGGCGGCTGGGCCGTCTCTCAGGGCTCTGACCTCTACCTCAATAGCGGCGACTCCACCGATACCCAGGGAGCCAACGGCATCCTCGGTCTCACCTTCGAGATGGGCAAAAGCTTTCAGCCTCGCCCCTCGCTGTTGCCGGAGATCACCCGTAAGGCCAGTGCCGCAACCACCACCTTCATCGACGAAGTCATCAAGATGGACCAGGCCGGTCTCATCCACCGCGGCTCCATCAACGTCAACTAAGCTCGCCTGCAAGAAAAAAGGGACTCGCCCCGAGCGGGTCCTTTTTTTTTCTTTTGGGAACACCCAAAGGGGAGCATGGGAGTTCAGTCGATCTTGCTGAAAATTTTTAAACTATAAGGCAAGATTTGCAGGCCGTTCGCGAAGGGGCCGCTCAACGACCCGGAGGATCAGCAAATGGAGCCTGCAGAAAAGAATCAGCCCCGTCGGGCGCGCTCGTATGCCAAACCGCGCCGTCGACCCGCCCCCGCCAGCGACCAGCAACTTCTTGACTTTCTGGCTCCCTGGGTGCCGATCTGGGTGGACCTGGGCTCCTTGAGCGAGCCCGAGATCCGCGAACTGGCCTTTCAGGGATTTGCCTCACTGCTCAGCGACGACGTCAGCCTGGCTGAAGGATTCGCCTGGCAGATGCAGCGCTGTTACCCCAACCAGCCGGAGACCCTCTTTGCCTGGGGTTCGCTCCATCTGGTGGGCGGCCGCGAAGCTCTGGCCTACCGGATGTTCACGGCCGTTCCCATCAATCACAAGCTAGGCAAAGCGGCCCGCGAGTCTGCTCACGATCTCCGGGCCGGATTGGGGGAGGACTGGGAGTGCCAGGCCGCTTCCCAGGAAGCCCAATTTCATATGGCTCGCGGCGCCCTGGCTCGGGCCGAAGAGTGCGCCCGTGAAGTGCTCAAGAGATGGCCCGACGACCTGACGGCTCGGGTCGACCTCAGCACCATTCTGTTCCATGCCGGTCATCGCCAGCAGATGATCGACCTGTGCCGACAGGTGGTGAACGAACATCCGGACCACTTCTCAGCCGTGGCCAATCTCTTCACCTTCCTCTACCTTACAGGCCAGATCGAAGAGGCTCTGCCTTTAGGGCAACGCCTGCGCAACTGGAAGGGCACATTCAGCCTGCAGAAGGCGGCCGAATGTGCCGCCCTGCAAGGCGACGACCGGGGCGTGCTGGAGATCTTCCGACAGGCTGTGGAAAGAGGCCGCGAGACCCCGCTGCTCTACCATCTGGCCGCGGTGGCCCAGGCTCGCAAAGGTCAATGGAGAGTGGCTATTGATCACTGGCAACAGGCACTGGAGCTCAATCAGGACCTGGAAGTCGCCCACGAGAATCTGCTCAACGCGGCTCGACCCAAGAATCGCCGACACTCTCCCTGGCCCTTTCCCCTGGAAATGTGGGTCTCCCGGCAACAACTGGAAGAACAGGCCGACTTAACCCCCCTGCTGCCCGTGCTGCTTGACCGGGGCGATCCCCAGGCAACCGAACTGGCGGCTGGACTGCTCCTGCGTCATCGAACTCCGGAAAACCAGGCCCTGGCTCGACACTTCCTGGCCAGCCAGCGTGGAACCGCTCGCCTGCGCGAAGTCATCGCCGCGTGTATCTGAAGACGTTTGCCCTCAGCTTGCTGACGGCCAGTTGTGCTTGGGCCGGGCCGGATTTCCCGGGCTTGCTGGAGGGCGACTGGAAACTGACTTCAGCTGGCCAGCCCGACCGGGAACTTGTCGGGCGCTGGCAGGGAGAAAGCCTGACACTGAGCGGCGGCGGCGAGAACTTCCGATTCGGTCGGGATGGCTCGGGAGAGCACAACGGGGCGAAGACTCAGGGGGTCCGCCAGGGGGAATACTGGCTCTTTGACTTTCAGGGGGTCCGCTACACCTTCATCGGCCAAGAACACAAGCTGGCCGTGCAGGTGGATTCTCACGCCGAAGGTTACTGGAAACCCGAAGCCACCTGGTTTCTCTGGCGCCGCTAGTGCATTCCGGCGCCTCCGCCGCCCTTGCCACTGGGCTTGCTGAGCAAGAAGACCAGCGGAGCGCAACCCAGGCAGACCCAACTCATCATCGTGTAGGCATCCACATAGGACAGCATGCTGGCCTGGCGGGCCACCGTAGCGGCCAGGCCCACCAGCCAGCGATCGCCTAAAGCCCCTTGCGCCGCCAACTGAAACTTGGTCAATGCGGGATTGTAGATATTGACGTGCTCGGTCAGGCGAGCCTGGTGAAACTGGCCCCCGCGACTCAGCATGGTGGTGGACATGGCAATCCCCACGCCTCCGCCCAGGTTACGCATCAGGTTGAAAACACCCGAGGCCGTGGAGATCTTTCGGGCCGGTAGCTTATCATTGGCAATCGTCGCCAGGGGCACAAACACCAATCCCATACCCACCCCTGCCAAGACATTGGGCATGACCACCTGTTCCACCCCGGTGTTCATGTTGAGCTGGCCCAAAAGGTGATTACTATAGGACAGCACGCAGAAACCGATGCACACGAAGAAGCGCCCATCGAAGCGAGCCAGCAGCGCGCCCACAATCATCATGCTCGACATCGCCCCCAGTCCGCGGGGAGCCACGGCCAGGCCGGCACTGAAGGCCGGATAGCCTCGCAGTTGCTGCAAGAAAAGCGGCCCCAGAGTCAGCGTGCCGTAAAGGACGCCGCCCACCATGGTGATCAGGAGAGTGCTTAAGGCGAAGGTGCGATCCTTGAAGATGCTCAGGTCCACGATGGGGCTCTTGCGGGTGGATTCCCAGACCACAAAAAGGACCAGAAAAACCACAAAGAGCCCGCACAAGACCACGATCAGCGGTGACTCAAACCAATCTTCCAACTGGCCTTTATCGAGCATGATCTGCAGTGCTCCGACCCAGATCACGAGAAAGAAGAACCCGGCCAGGTCCACCGAGGATGTTTTGCCTTCCTTGAGATAAGGCGGATCTTCCAGGATGGTGTAGACCAGAAAACTGGCCAGGATGCCCACCGGCAAATTGATATAAAAGGTCCAACGCCAGCTGTAGTTATCGGTCAGCCATCCCCCCACGATTGGACCCAGAATTGGCGCCACTACGATCCCCATCCCGTAGAAGGCCATGGCCTGTCCACGCTTCTCGGGGGGAAAGCTTTCAAACAGAATGGCTTGCGCGGTGGGCTGCATGGCCCCCCCACCCAGGCCCTGAAGAATTCGAAACAAAATGAGCTGATTCAGACTCTGAGCCGCCCCGGACAACACCGAGGCCAGGGTAAAGATGGCAATACAAACCAGCAGAAAATTCTTGCGACCAAAGGTCGAGCTGATCCAGCCGGTGAGCGGTAACACAATGGCGTTGGAGACCAGGTAGCTGGTCACCATCCAGGTGGACTCCTCGGTGGTGGCCGCCAGGCTTCCCCCGATGTGTGGTAAAGCCACGTTGGAAATCGAGGTATCCAGCACCTCCATAAAGGTGGCGCTCATCACCGCGATGGCAATAATCCAGGGATTCCATTTCGGCTTCCAGACCGGTGCCACCTCAGTAGAAGGGCGGCCCTTCTTGGGTCGGTCGGGCGAGGGCCTGGAAAAACCCTCCGGATGATCAGAGGAAAGGGAGAGCGAACGCTTTCCTCGCCTGGACTGGTCTTCCGAGATCATCGCCAGTTCCGGCGGAGACTCGGATTGCTCCTCGCTCATTGCTTGACCAGAACGCGGCTGACCACGCTCATACCGGGAATCAGGGGAGTCTCCTGGGAGGGCTGGTCGTCCAGCACCAGCTTGACCGGCACACGTTGAACAACTTTGACGAAGCTGCCCGAAGCGTTTTCCGGCGGCAGCAGCGAGAAACGCGCTCCCGTGCCAGCCTGAAGGCTGTCCACGTGGGCATGAAAGACCTTGCCCGGGTAGGTGTCCACGTCGATCTCAGCCTTCATCCCCGGGCGCACGTGCTCGAGCTGAGTCTCCTTGTAGTTGGCCAGAACCCAAACCTCGGGATCGACCAGGGCCAGTAGAGGGGTTCCTTTCTGCACATAGGCCCCGACCTGAGCCGAGCGCTTGCTCACAACCCCGTCCCTCTGGGCGCGTACGGTTGCGCGCTGGACATCCTTCTTGGCCAGATTCACATCCACCTGAGCCCGCTCGACTTCCGCTTGAGCCACCTTGACGTTGGCCCAAGCCACCGCGATTTTATTCGGAGCGGATTGGGCGCTGGCCAGACGCGAACTGGCCTGCCCTACCCTGGAGCGAGCCTCCTCGACCTGGGACTGACTGGTAGACACGGCCTGTGAAGCCTGACCGATGGCGGCGTCGGCCTCCCCGACCTGGGAGAATGCGGCCTGCACCTGACGTTGAGCGGCCTGAACTCGGGCCTGAGCCTGACGACTCTGGGTCTCCGCCTGTTCCAACTGCTGGCGCGAAATCTCATCCTTGGCGTAGAGTGCGCGATAACGCAGCACGTCGTCCTGGATCCGCTTGCGCTCGGCCTCGGCTACGTCCACTTCGGTGCGAACTCGCTCCAAATTGGCCAGAGTGGTGCGCTTGGCGGCCTGAGCCTGAAGATAACGCTCGCGCGCCTGACCCACGCTGGACCGGGCTGTCTCCACGCCGGCCTGAGCCACACTGACACCGGAAACCTCTTCGCTGATGGCCGACTGGGCCTGAACCCGGGTCAGCTCCCAGTCGGCCCGAGCGGCCAGAGCCTTCTCCTGAGCAGAGCGCAGATTACGCTCGGCTTGAGCCAACTTGGAATCGTAGTCATCGCTCTCGATTCGAACCAGGACATCGCCCTTTTTGACCTTCTGGTTGTCCTTGACCCGAACATCCACGATGCGTCCGGCGACTTCCGCCGAAATGGTGGCGACATCGCCTTCGATATAGGCGTCGTCTGTGGACTCGGCCATTTTGCTCTGCTGCCAGAAGTGGTAGCCCACTCCAGCCAGGACCAAAACCACCACCAAGATGATCCCCCAGGTCAGCCCCTTCTTCACGACTTGTCTCCTCCAATGATCAACTCTGGTTTGCCCATGCTGGCTGCCAGCTCCACCTGGGCAAGCTGGTAAGCCACCAGAGCCTGCACCTCGGCGTCGCGAGCGCGCGCCAATTTGGCCTGTGCGTCCACCAGCTCCACGCTGGTGCCCAGGCCGGCGCCAAAACGGTCGGTCGCCATCGTCATCTCCTTCTGAGCCAGAACCAGTGAAGCCCGAGCCGTGACGATCTGTTGCTGGGCCAGCTTCAATTTCAGAAAGGAAGAACGTACGTCTTGTTCTACCTGAATCTCCTGATCATGGCGCTGGAGCCTGGCCTGCTCCAACTGGCTTTTGAGCGCGTCCATCTGAGCGTCGCTTACGCCACCGTCAAAAATCGGCAGCTTGAAAACCAGCCCCACATTGTGGGTGCCAAACACGTTCTGGCTGGGAGTGTTGCCCGCAAATCCGTAGTCGGCCACCAGCCCCACGGTGGGAGAATCGGCCGCATCCGCGGCCGACACTTCGTGGCCCAGCTGCTCCTCGCGCAGTCGGGCCACCATCAGCTCCACTCGATTCTGCTCGCCAATCTGGGTGGCCGATTCAGGCGTGAGGCCCTGCTCGATCACGGGCAAGGCCGAATCGTCGGGCAAGAAGCGAGTGTGTAACGGAGCCCCGATCAGACGGGCCAGCTCCAGGTTGGCCCGCCGCACCCGGTCGTCCAGGTTGGCCTGCCTCAACTCCTGTTCGACGCGCTGAGCGTCAGCTCGAGTGACATCGATGCCAGCGGCCACGCCTTGTTGTTTCTGGTGACGGGCCAACTCCAGATTCTTATTGGTCAAAGCCAGGTCGGCCAGGCCGGCCTGCTGGGCGTGGCGGGCGCTGAGCAGGTTCACGTAAGCCGTAGCCGTCAGCAAGTCTACCTGCTGGCGGGCCAGATTAAGCTCCTGCTCCGCAATCAACCGACCCACCTCTGCCGCCTTCACCCGCCAGCGCCTGGCAGCATCCAGAAAAGTGTAAAGCAGCTGGACGCGCGAGTCGAAGGTATAGAAAGGACCTACAAATGCCGGGATGGGCAGGCTTTGCCCGGCCAGGCCCTGCGAGGCAAGGTTGACGGTGCGATTGTACTGGCTGGCGTTAAAGGTGACGGTCGGATTGAGTTCGGCCCAGGCTTCCCGGGCCCGAGCCTCACTCTCGCGAATCTTTTCTTTGTTGACCTGGGTCTTTACGTGGGTGTCCAGAGCTTGCTGAATCGCCTGGCGCAGACTCAGCGGTTGCTCGGCCTCCAGGCTGGCTGCAGCAGGCGGTGGAGCGGCCACCGGCTCGGCCGGTTGCGCCCAAAGCGGGCAGGCCAGCCAGGCTAGGACACCAAGCTTGCACCCAAAACCATAGACTGTTTTCGCAACTTCTTGAGCAAGTCGACCAGCCCGGCCCGCTCCTCGGCAGAGAGAGCCGAGGTTAGACGGGTAATCAACTGAATGTGAATCGGCGTCACCTCTTGCAGCAACTCTCGTCCCGCCGGAAGCAGCTTGGCCAGTTTGATGCACCGGTCGCTCTCGTGAGGCACTCGAGCCACCAGCCCCTTTTTGCAAAGGCTGTCGATCAAACCGGTGATATTGGCCCGACTGGTTACCATCAGGCGTCCGATTTCGTGTAGAGCTAAACATTGGTTCTCCTGCTTGTCCAGGATGGTCAGCAAATTGTAGGCCGAGCTGGAAAGACCAAACCTCTGCAGCTCCGCCGAAAGAACCCCGTGCACGCAATCGTAAGTATGGAGAATTCCCAGCACGACCAGAGCGCAACTGGCATCCAGACCGGCCCAGGGGCCGTCCAGTTGCTGCAGCTTTTTCTGATAATAGGTCTCCCTGGGATCTTCCACCGGTTGCTCCCCCGTAAGGTTAACTTCCTGATAGTTAACAACTTAATGATTTATTTGAACGGAGGAAACGGACTTTGGTCGCAAGCAGACCCTCTGAGCCTGGCCCGGGGAATTCACGCCTAGGGAGCTTCGACCGCTTCGAACTCCTTCATGAAGCGTCCATCCAGAGCGCAGGCCAGGTCCCGGGGACTGAACGGCTGGTCCTCTTCAAGCGGTCGACCACGATCGCCATAACTATTGAACAGGTGATGGCGGATTTTTTCCAAGAGCCCTGGATCCTGACACTCGATGACCAGGGTACCGTCTTCGTCATAGCTAGGAGCGTCCACCCAGACCAGGGCAGTGGGACGGCTCTGGCCAGGCAGGTCAATGGGGCGGGCAGGTCGGGTCAGACGGTATTTTCTGTTTACCAATTGTCCTTACCATGCATGGTCTTGATGGCGCCCAGGGTCAGAAAGACGTGCTCGGGATCCTGAGTGTAGAGACGAGTCAAAAGCTTCTCGCTGGAGAAATGCTCCAGGCCCATGGAAAGCACCTCGCTGGCCAGATCAGGATACACCTTGCCAACATAAGGATCGACGAAGGTGTCTTCCAGAGCGACCTCGTCCTCCTTGTATTTGCCCTCGGGCACCAGACCGCTCAACTTTGTGGGTTGGCTCGAAAACCCGCCCTTTTCACAACGAGCTCGCACCCAGTCTTTATTGGCAATGCTGATCTCAGGATACTTGTATTCGGCCCGGTGGGCCACTTCATGCAAGGTCACACGCTTGGAAAACTTCGCACCGATGTTGACGGCATCGGTCTGACTGTTGTAGTTAGGACGGTCCTCGAGAAAAACGAACTTGAGCTGGCGAGGGACGGGCAGCCCGGTTTGATGATGAACTCGTTGACCCATTTGCCCACCTGGTCCTGGCTGATTCCATCCTTCTGCAACTGAGCCTGGGCGCTGGGTTCCAGCTTGACACGGTCGCGCACATCATTGGTTCGACCTTGCTTGCGCAGCTTGTTTAGAAACACCCCTGCCAGCTGCTCGGCCTGTTTGCGATTGGAGGCGGCTTTGTCATCCAGCGCTTTCTGGGCCGTTTCATACTGGTTATACAACGTCTGAATGCGTGCGTTGACTTCCTGTTTCTGCTTCAGTTGATGTGGCTGCAGACGTTCGTCCGGGGTATTCAAAAGCTTCGCATGGGTGCTGCACAAACCGTTTTGCTCACTGACGATGGCATCCATTTTGCCTTGCAAGACCGGGTCAGGAGTGTGCAGCAACTGATCCATCTTGGAGCGCATGCCGGGCATGATCGCTTCCATAAACTGAATTCCGCCGTGAATCTGGGGAAGATGGCTCTGATGGAGAGGAGCCTGGGGGGAAGGCTGACCCGACCAACCTACAGTGTTGTTGGCGATCTGTCCGGAGCTGCTGTAGGTCGGACCGGCCACGGCGGGGCCTGAGCTCAACAGCCCGGCCCCGATCTCACCCATATCCAGACTCAAGCTCGTCGGCACAGGTGGCGCCGAAGTCTTGAGCGGGGGGGCAGGCACAACCAGCTCGGCCTGAGCTGGCTGTGCCTGCTCGGGCACGGGGGAAGCCGGCACCAGACCGATGATGGCACGATCCCCGGGCAACTGTGGGGCGATTTCCTCCAACTGAGGCAACGCCCGCTGACGCAGGGGTGCCGGCGTGAACTGAACGCCCTGGTTAAAGTTGAGTGGACCTAAGTGCACACTTGCTTTATTGGACTCCGCAAGGCCTTTTTCCTACGGCTTCGACTTCGTGGCTGCTGCGAAAAACCACGTCTCCGCGAACAATTACCCGTGGAGTTGCTCCAGAATAGTATTCCACGTCGTGACAGAGCCGATGATCGAAGATCAGAGCCGAGCCCAGCTGGGGGCGCACCCCCAGAATGACTTCATCATCCCTGGTCAGACGGGTCCAATCCCCGTAATTGCGTTGTAACAACGGAGTTTCTTCCTGTCCGTCCCGGACAAACCGGGTTCGACCGCCACTCCCAGGCGCGGCTTCAGTTAAATAAAACACCACTGAGAGCAAGGTTCGACGGCCATCCCCATAATCGAAGCTCTGGTCGTAATGGCAGCAGTGTTGACCACCCGATTCATAGCGCATGAAGCGCAACACAGGACTCAGTCCAACCCGACGCCAGCGCCGATGCGGCGGCCAGTCAGTGGCGGTGAAATCCTGCATGAGACGCTCGCAAGGAATGGCTGGCTCCAACAGACTCCAGAGCTGGGCGGCCAGTTCGGGGGACCAGGCGGTGGCTCGCCAGGAGCCACGCGCCTCCTCGGTCTGAGCGGTGCGAATGCCGCCTCGCGCGTCATCACCGGAGAATCCGAAGACATCCACGGCGCAACCTGCGCCGGAAGACTGCATGGCCCGGACCAACAGGTCGCAGTTCCGGGGATCAAGCACGTGGTGGGCCAGCAGGGTCAACGAATGGGTGTGCACCTCAAGGCTCTCCAGCTCAAGGCTCTGACTCTGAGGAAAGAGCTTCAGATCCGAGGGAGGCAACCATTCTCCCGGCAAGGAGCCAGCGGGCGGACGGGATTCGCTTTGCATTGCCGGGAATTCGTCGGGGGTGAATCCATTTCCCGTGGTGTTTTTCCACCAGGAACGCCTTGGGGGCATGCGAACCTGGCTCGAGTGTTACGTAAAATCGGCGTGATTCTCTTCCTGCTCGGCCTGTTGGCACGAGCCGACCAGCAATACTTCGTGGACGGCAATACCTTCCGGCACAAAACTCTGGGAATCAGTTTCCGGGTTCCTTCAGGCTGGGGGCCGGACCAAGTGGTCGTACAGGACGAAGGAGCCATCTTTAAACTGGTGGCTCCAACCGGGCGCACGACCATCGCCGTGTTGATTTGTCCCCACCGACAATCTGGCAGCGACGGTCCCGAGGAAAGCGAGAGCAAAACTCTTGAGCAGTTGGAAAAAGAAGTCGCAACCACCATCCGTGGTTTTCGCTTGACCCGCCTCGGCAGTCGGAAGGTCAACAATCATCTGGTGGCATTACTGAGCGCCAGCGCCAGCGGGGGCCACCGTCTTCATCGTATCGCCGTCATTCCCGACGGGCCGAAAATCTGTATCCTCTGGATGCAGAGCAACAAAGAAACTTTCGACAGCTATGCGCCCAATTTCGAGGGCGTCCTGGATAGCTTCAACTGGGAAGCGCCGGTCCCAACGCAAGGAGAAGAGAAATGAAAAGAACCCTGATTGCAAGCTTGATTTTGAGCCTGGGGCTGAGTCTGGGGGCGCAAAATCTCAAGGTGTTTTTGAACAACAAACCATTTCCCGGTAAGACCGCCGGGGGCGCCGCCGACCTCTACGTGGAATGCCAGCCCGCGCTGAAATTGCTGGGCAACACCACCGTATTGGACCCGGCTGCCACTTCGGTTGAAGTCGAGGGGAAAACTCTGGAACTGCAAAATCAGAGCGGCCTCTTGATGTGCCGGGCCAAAGATCTCTGCTCCGTCTATGGTGGCCGCTATGACTTCAACAAGACCATGGGCACGGTAGATATCTATGCCTATGATCCGATCGCCAAAGCCAAAGAAGCCTTGGAGCGCATTCTGCGCCAAAAAGCCATTACCAGCCAGGCCGACTTCGAGGTCATGACGTTAGTGGCCCGTCAGTATTTGATTCAGCAGTTGGGATTGAAGCTGGTGGATGACGTGGAGTTGAAATTGCTCACGCCCGAAGAGATGAGCAAAATCGGGGGGAGCAACCTTTCTTGCCTGGTCACTTACATTAAAGGTCACGGAAGCGGAACGGGTCGCTACATTTTCAACGTGGAAAGCGGCAATGCTCCGCTTCAGACCTTTCACAGCCTGGCCTGGGCCTGGGGTGTCCAGTGGCAGAACTTGAATGGCGATGAGAGCAAGAGCGACTTGACCCATGGCTTTGGCGAGTGGGTGGCTTACGCCCTGATTCGTGACCTGGCCAAGGTGAACTGGTCCAGTCAGACTCTGCGCAACAGCACCATCCAACCCGGAGCCAAGGAAATCTTCAAGCAATTGATGACCATCGAGAAGCAGGGCAATATCGAGGCCGTGCTGGCCTACATCAAGAATCAGTCCAAGATGTAGAATCCTAGCAACAAATCGGGGGCACCGGCATCATAGGATGGCGCCTATGAGCAACCTCAACGTAAATATCAAAATAGACCGGACTTCATCCGGCAACGCCCGCATCCACGGAAAAGTTGGCAATCAGTTCCATGACGTCAATGTCTGGAAGGGCCCGCAGCCTGGGGACGCCTACATCGAAGGCAATCAGAACGACTGCCCGACCACTTTGCGCCTCAATAGCGCCTTCGCCACCGAAGGCCAGGCCGTCTTTGGCCGCTTGGTAGGCGTGGAATTCAAGGGCAACTGGGTCCAGGAACCGTCCGAAGGTGACGCCCGGCTGATGCTCAATAAGGCCCATCTGGAAATCGATCAGAATCCGGCGACCGGTGTGACCGAATCCTCAGGCACGCGCATCAAGAGCACCTGCACCCTGACCAACGATGAGGGCGATGAAAACGTGGCTTTGCTGGCCGACGGTTCACGCATCAATATGAAGGTTGACCGCCAGCCGGGCGGGGATATCGAAATCCGCGGCAAGAGCGGCGGCGAGAGCTTCCGTCTGCAGATGACCCGCCGCGGTAAAGACGGCGACCTGACCTGCAAGGGCACCCTCCCCGAGAGCCTCAGCTTGCTGCCGGTCATGTGGGAACTCTATGGCGACGATTCCAAGGAGCCGCCCGCAAAGCCACTGTCCATGGGCGCGGTGGCCACCTTGAGCGCATTCTACGGCTTCGAGGCTCTGGCCACAAAATAACGCGGCCGGCCGCTTCGTTCTGTCCTCCCAGCGGGCTCCGGGTCAGGAATTCCAACGGTGCAGAACGAACGGCCCGGCATGACGATTCAACTTTGCTTCGTGTGCCTGGGAAATATCTGCAGGTCACCCACGGCCGAAGGGGTCATGTTGCATTTAATCGAGCAGCGTGGCCTGAGCCATTGCATCAAGGTCGATAGTGCTGGAACCGGAGGCTACCATCTTGGTGAGCCGGCCGACCCTCGCTCGGTCCAGGCGGCTCGCCGTCGGGGAGTGCATCTACCCAGCCGGGCCCGGCAGTTTGAGAAGAGTGACTTTAAGCGCTTTGACTACATCCTGGCCATGGATAGCTCCAACCTGCAGGCTCTAGAACGTCTGGCGGCAGGCCAACATCTGGGTAAGATTCATTTGCTGAGGGACTTTGATGCACAGTCCGCTCGAGGAAGCAGCGTCCCGGACCCTTACTACGGTGGCGATCGGGGCTTTGAGGAAGTCCTTGACCAGTGCTTTGAGGCCTGCCAGGGCCTGTTGCAGCACCTGATCCAGCAGCATCAGCTGTGAAGATCCGGACCCGTCAGCCGCTGGCCGGCGGAGACATCTGCCGAGTGGAACGGGTGGAACTGGAAGACGGCCGAATTGCGGTGCTCAAAACCCACAGCGCAGCACCCTCTGGTTTTTTCGCAGCCGAAGCCTGGGGATTGAGCTGGCTCCGCGAAACCTCCAGCTTGCGTCTGCCGGAGGTGCTGGAGCTCGGTGAGCAGTCTCTGCTGCTGGAATGGCTGCCTCCCTCGGCGCCCCGTCCGGACTTTGACGAATTTTGCGGACGGGGCCTGGCGGCGCTGCACGCCTACCCGGAGGCTTCGCTGGCCGGACTGGATCAGGACAACTTTATCGGTCCTTTGCATCAGTCCAATCGTTCCCATCCGACCTGGCCGGAGTTCTACGCCGAGCAACGCTTGCTCCCGCTGGTCGAAAAGGCCGTGAAGCGAGGACTTGGACACGAGAACTGGACTTTCCGGTTCCAGAGGCTGGCCCGGAAATTGAGCGATTGGCTTCCGCAGGAGCCACTGTCGCGCCTGCACGGCGACCTCTGGTCAGGCAACCTGCTGGTAGGACCTGGCGGACAGCCCTGTCTGATTGACCCGGCCGTCTACGTGGGCCAGCGCGAAGTAGACCTGGCCATGATGCGACTTTTTGGAGGTTTTGGTGCTCGTGTTTTCAGCGCCTATGAGGAGGCTTATCCACTTCAGCCGGGCGCGGCAGAGCGTGTGCCTTTGTATCAGCTCTACCCGCTGCTGGTCCACGTGTTACTGTTCGGAGGCGGCTACGCCGGAGCGGTCGATGAGGCCTTGCGAAAGCTACCCTGAGACCGAGCATTCCTTACGGGTGTCACGCGGCAGGTTCCAGCCCGAAGGGTCGGGTTCGCTGAGAGTGGTCAGGTCAATGTCGGCGACGACCAGATTGGGATGCTCGCTCAGGTTCTGACAAAGACCATTTGGACCCACAAAGTAGCTCTCACCAAAATAGGGCTGATTCCAGGGCTTCTCGCTGCCCTTCCGGTTGGAACCGCCGATAAAAACATTGAATCGCGCTGCGTCCGTGGGAAACTCCAGGTGCCACATGCGCTGAGACTTGGAGCCAAAGGTGATCGCCGGACTGAAGATCAGCTCTGCTCCCTGACGAGCCAGAGAGGGCATTACGTAATAAAAGTGGCGGTCGTAACAGATGGACACGCCAATTTTGCCTAGGGAAGTTTGAAAGACCGGAAAAAGCGGGTCGGAAGAGATGTTGCCTGGAGCCGGCGTGTTGTCGGCATCGCTGCGGTCATAGTAAAAGTTCTCGTGAAATGAGCCCTGCTCATTGCCGCCAAAAGGGATGTGGGCCTTGCGAAATTTGCCCAGGCATTCCCCCTTCTCGTCGATCACCACGGCCGTATTGAAGCGCTTTTCCCCGGCCTTCTCATAAATCGGAGCAATGACAAT
Organism: bacterium; assembly: GCA_018266105.1. Classification (GTDB taxonomy): domain Bacteria; phylum Vulcanimicrobiota; class Xenobia; order Xenobiales; family JADMJV01; genus JADMJV01. Next base: position 23,586 of record JAFEBA010000040.1, read on the forward strand.
CAAGCCCAATCTGCGAGCCGCCTCACGCAACTCAGTCACCGTGTTACCGTGCTGAGCATCTTCGGCCATGGGAATCCACATCGGATCCGTACCCAGAGCAAAATAAGGAGCCGGGAATAACTCTCCGAAACAGATTATCTGCACGCCCTGACTCCTGGCTGCCTCCATCAAATCGATATGATGCCGAACATTGGCCCTGCGAATCTCTTCAAGTCGCTCAGAGAGAGAGCCCAGCTCCTCGACCGTCTCCGGCATGAACTGATAAGCATTTTTTGTTTCGGTCAGGGCAGCCCGCACGATGCGACGAGACATGACTAATCCTCCTGGTTGGCCAGCTGCAAGGCCACGTCCAGCATCACGTTAATGCCGTCGGAACACTGCTTGGGAGTCGAAAACTCACGTGGATTGTGACTGATACCGTCATATTCGCCAGGACAAAAAACCATGGAAGCCGGACAGATGGCGGCAAATTCCTGGGCGTCGTGGCCCGCGCCGGCCACAATCCGCAGATGACTCAATCCGGCCCGCTCGGCCGCTGCCTGAATGCGATCCTGAAGGCGAGCGCTGAACTCTACCGCAGGAGTTCGGGCTGTCTGACGCCAGCGGATCTCCACCCCATCAAGCTGCTTGACCTCCTCATAAAAAGCCAGCAAATCCGCTTCAGACTTCTGCATCAGTTCATTGCTGGGATTGCGCAGATCGACGGTGGCCTCAACCTTGCCCGGAACGATATTGACCAGACCGGGGACAGGTGCGATACAACCCATCGTGGCCCGCATCTCGCCGTAATTGCCGGTCGCAATCATCTCTCTGAGTTTGAGATTGATGCGCGACGCGGCCACACCTGCATCACTGCGCAAATTCATGGGGGTCGCTCCGGCGTGACCGGACTTGCCCACGATGGTCAGAGCCTGCCAGGAGATCGACTGCACGCCGGTGACCACGCCGATTTCGATTCCCTTCTGATAAAGGATCGGTCCCTGCTCCACGTGGCACTCCAGGTAAGCGTATGGCGGGGTCACTCTCTCGTCGTGCTCGCCCAGGAAACCAATCTTCTCAAGCTCGTCGCGCAAGCGCAGGCCGTCCCGATCTCTGAGCTCGTAAGCGTACTCAAGAGGCAGACGCCCACAAGCCACGGCGCTTCCCAACATATCAGTTCCAAAACGGCAACCCTCCTCATCCGTGAAGAAGGCCACCTCCACCGGCCGCAGAGTTTCGATTTTGTGGTCGTTCAAAGTGCGCACGATTTCCAGGGCGCCCAGCACGCCCAGACAACCATCGAAGCGGCCGGCGGTGGGCACCGAATCGATGTGGGAACCCAGCAAAACCGGCTTCAAATCGGAGCGACGGCCGGCCCGGCGAGCGTAGACGTTGCCGATGCGGTCCACCCGGATCTGCAGACCCAGCTCTTTCATCCAGCCCAAAACCAGCCGTCGTCCCTGGCCGTCTTCGGCGCTCAAGGCCAGTCGGCACACGCCCTGAAGGCCGGTTTCATCGTCCTGGTAGCGGCCGATCTGGCCGAGTTCCTCCAAAGCGGCATAGAGGCGTTCGGAGTTTATGCGGGTTAAAGACTCAGGCATTCACGCGAATTCCTGGAGTTTTTAGCAATCTCCTGTCAACTCGAACTCGACCTCGCCGACGCGCACGCGATCTCCTGGGCGTAAACCGCCCGGACGGTCCGCCGGCAATAGCGCCAACCACTCCAGCTCCCCTTTGCGACGGATGATCTGCACAGGAGGCCGGCCCGCTCCATGGTAGCTCAATTCGTAGCGCCCGCTGATCTCTTTCCAGGCCAGACAGAGGCACTGAGGAGGCAGAGCGGCAGCCAGTTCGATCTCCTGGTCATACCAGCTCTCTTTGGCGCCGCCGCTGCCCCCCAGAGCCACGGTAAAGCCATAGACAGACACCTTGCGGGAACCCAGAATCAAGCTCAAGGGCGGGCGGGGCTGAATCTGGACCCGAGTGGAAACCAGCTGCAGCAAGCACTCACCCAACTGCAACTGGTCGCCGGCTTTCAGCAGGCAGCGCTCCACCTCAACTCCATTGATTCGGATCGGATTGGTGGTGGACAAATTGGTGAGTTGGTAGGCTCCCTCGACCCACTGAAGCTGGGCGTGGCGACGCGAGACAGTGTCGTGATCCACGTGCACAAAACCCGGATCGACAGGATAGCCAGGGCTTGTGCGCCCTAAAATCATGCTGACCTGGTCCAACCGGTAGGTCAGCCCGGCGGCCTCATTTTTCAACTGCAATCCTGTGTCCATCGAGCGGGTTTCTTGGCCCTCAAGAGGCCCCCTGCCGGAGCATTGAGAAGAGGCCAGGATGCTGAACTCTGGCTTGCAAATGAAAGTGACCGAAGGAGCCGCGCGCGGCAGTATCCACCCCCTGGACTCCCCGCGCATTTCGATTGGCCGAGCCGAATCCGGATGCGTTCGTCAGGTTGGCTGGGTGCATTTACGGGATGAGACCGTTTCGGGACTCCAGGCCGAGCTGGTCTGGCAGTCCGAGAGTCGAACCTTCACCCTGATCAATCGCTCCAACACCAACCCCACTAAGGTCAACGAGGTAGAAATCAGCCAGGTCGAACTGAAGCCGGGCGATCAGATTCGCATGGGCCGCTGTCTGGTGGACCTGCAAGAAACCGACCGCCGTTTCGTCAGTCGAAAAATTCAAGCGGCCAAAGCCAGCGAAGCCCCCCAGGCGGTGCTGGCGCAACCCGCCCCAACCATGCCTCAGCGGCCCACCATCACGCGCTACTATCTGGAGTTCCTGGAAGGCACAAACGCCGGCCAGCGCATTCCGCTGGAATCTGAGCGAATTGCTGTGGGAGGGGCCTACGACCCGGGCCATCCGCCCGAGGAAAACTGGTTCGACCAGGGCATTGCCCTGGGTGACAGCAGCCTGCCCCCCTACTGCCTGGCCCTGGTGCGCCGCGGTCAAGAATTCGCTCTGCTGGCTCCTCGCGATAGCGACGTCCCGGCCGGACTCGAGCGCGAGGAAGATGACCTCATCTGGGTGGCTCAACTCCAAGCCGGTCAGGCAGTCGACCTGGAAGCCGACGATCAGGTGCGGCTGGGCTATCACCGCATGCGGGTTTTGCGCCGCGAAGTTAGCGCGTAGGTCCCCAAACGGGCCGGCTCAAAATCACCCCCTTGGGCGCTTCCACTAACCGCTGCAATCCGGAACCATCGACAGAGACCGTGTAAAGGCCGGTGCGAGAGCTGAAAGCCAGGTTTGAATTGGGCGCCCAACAAGCCGAAATGGGCTCAACACCACTGATGGGAATCGGCCTTTCCGACTCCTTGCCAGCCAGCGAGATTCGGTACAGAGCCACCTCTTTATGCTTATCTCGCCGAAAGACCAGCTCCGAAGCATCTGGCGACCAGCAAGGCTTGCTATCGTACTCTTCTGGAGTCGGACTTGAAAGAGTTCTCCGCTGCCCCGTTTTCAGGTCCATAATCCAGATCGCGCGTTCAGCCTCAAAGGCCAGCTGCTTACCGTCGGGCGAAAGCGCCGGATGACGTCCGTCTTCGTTGAGCTGCACCGGCTTTCCGCTCAGCTTACCATTGGCGATCTGGCACTTCCGCAGTCCCTTACGAGTGTACACCAGCGTGTCGGCGGAGATATCAAAGTCGTTAACGTCCTGAGCCAGGGTATCGATTTTCTTTCCATTGGTGTCCACCACCAACAAGCTGCCCTCGCGCACCAGCGTCACCTGAGAAGGACCCGGACCGAAACGCGGGTACATACCCAGACCTAAAGAACGGACCGAGCCATCTGGAAAGCGGAGTTGGACCTCTTGGGATGAGTTCCGGATGGCTTCGAAGACCAGAGGACCGGGCTTCCCAGAGGCCGGGCGAGGCCAGGCCCAGAATGCCCCCAGGCCCAAGACCAGCAAGGCCACACCGGCCAGAGTCTTCACCGGCGGCTTCTTTTTGGAGGAAGAGGGCACTTTGACCGGATTGGAACCGGCCAGGCCCTCCGCCAGGGCTTCGGCGAACTCGCTACAGCTGGCAAAACGCTGGTTGGGGTCTTTGGCCAAAGCCTTGAGAATGGCCGCGCTAGCTCCGGCGGGCAATCCGGTTGGGGCTGGCGGTGGTGTGCGCATATGGGCCGTCATGACCTCCACCATGTTTCCGGTGAAGGGTAGATGCCCGCAGCCCAACTGATACATCATGACCGCCAGGGCGTACTGATCGGAACGACCATCGAACTCTTTGAGCGAAAGCTGCTCGGGTGACATATATTCGGGCGTCCCCACGGCCATGCCGGGCGCGGTCAGGCCCTCCTGCTCCAGCATCTTAGCCACACCGAAGTCGGTCAGATAGAGATGCTCACCTCGGTCCACCAGCACATTATGGGGCTTAATGTCTCGATGAATGACCCCGTGCGAGTGGGCGAAATCCAGCGCAGAGGCCAGTTGGCGAGCCACCGAGGCCAGGCGCTGAGGCGCCGTCTGCCCTTCCGGCAGAGTGCCGCCTTCGACCAATCGCATGGCAATCCAGAGGTAGTCGGCATTGCTGGCATAGTCGTAGATGGGCAGAATGTTTGGATGCTCCAGTTTTTGCATCATCTGCTTTTCGCGCTGAAAGCGAGCCACCAGATCCTGGGCATCGCCAGGGATCCGTCGGATCACCTTGAGGGCCACCTCTCGATCCAGGCTTTGCTGTTGGGCGCGATAGACGCTGGCCATTCCGCCCTGGCCCAGGCGCGAGAGAATGGTGAAAGCACCCAGCTTTTGACCGATCAATTCATCCGACATCCAGTCTGCTTTCTAAAGGTCGCTCGGGAACCCTGGAGAAACCAGGTCCATGGGTCTAGAACCAGAACAAATGCTGCACGGCCGCTATCGAATCGTGCGGATTCTCAAAAGCGGCGGTATGGGCTCGGTCTACGAGGCCATCGATACAAAATTGGCGGACTCCCCTTGCGCGGTCAAGGAGATTCACGAGGCGGCTCTGGCCAGCAATGAGTCCGGCTACATTCAGACGCGCTTCTACGAAGAAATGAAGGCCCTGGTGGCGCTGGACCACGCGGCCATTCCCAAAGTTCGTGACTACCTCAGCGAAGGCGACAAGGTCTACATCGTCATGGAGCTGGTGCAAGGCCGTAGCCTCCAGGAAGAAATCGAACAGCGCCGGGAAATGAAACAGGACGCACCGGTCGATTATATCGCCCTGGACATGATCCGCCTGCTGGACACCCTCACTTATCTGCACAGCCAGCAGCCACCGGTCATTCATCGCGACGTCAAACCGGCCAATATTCTGAGAGATAGCCGCAGCGGCCAGATCAAACTGGTGGATTTCGGCCTGGCCAGGGCGGCCGGGGGGCCCAACACCCAGACTGTGGTGGGGACCATGGGTTACTGTGCTCCAGAACAAATGATGGGCAAAGCCGAAGCACGCTCGGATGTCTACGCCGTCGGCGTGACGATGATGCACCTCTTGACCGGCGTGGCCCCGGAAATGGAGCTTTTTGAAGCTCGAAAACCGGAATTGCCGGGCGTGCGCCCGGGCCTTTCCCAAATCATTGAAAAGGCCACTCAAATCAAGCCCGCCGATCGCTACGCCGACGCCGCTGAGATGTCGCTTGCCCTGCAACAGTGGCTGCACCGGCCCACCCAGAATTTTGCCGTCCCGCCCCCTGTGGCGCTGACCCGGCCCCAACAGCCCGTTTCGCCTTTGGCCAGCACCAGAGGTAAGCTGCTGGCCGCCGGCTTCGTGCTGTCCGCCCTGGTCTCTGGCTACGCCGTCGGCCACTGGCCCAAGCCCAGGCCCAGTCAGGCCCTCATGCCCAGCGCCACCCCCAGCATCGCGAAACCCGTGCTAGGTTCGGCGGCTCATGACCTGAAAGCCGAGGCGAAAAGCCTGGCCTCCGTCCCCAAACCCTCGCCGCCGCCCGCCGCACCCGAGCGGGTTCCCGTTTACAACCAGGCTTCGGTCCCCCAGTATCAACCCGCTCCTCGCCCTCGGCCGAAACCAGCGGTGGTGGTTCAGCAGCCAGTCGTTCGTGAAGTCGCTCGCCAGGTATTCAGCCGTCCGCGCCATCGCAGCAACAACTACAGACCCGCCCCACCTGTCTATCACCAGCCAGTCTACCGCCAACCTGCCTATCAGCCGCCGCCGGTGCAAATCCAGGCCGGCGGCAACGGCGTGCAGGCTCAGTTCAACGGAGGCGGCTTCCAGGTCAGAGCAGGCTGGCCCTGACCTGGCTTGATCGGTCCAACTGAGCCGTCTTTTACGGGCCGACTTCGAAGGTGGCCAGTAGGGCCCGGTGATCGGTAGGCCAGGGCTCGATCACGATATCGGCAAACTCAGGTTTTTCACCGACGATCTGAATGTCCTTGAGCTTCAATCCCTCACCGCGATATTGCACATAGTCGATGCGGTCGTGATGCTCCTTCGGATCGTTTTGAGCGGCATTGGGAGTCCAGGTGTTGCCCGGGTGGGCCATTTCGTCAGGGTATTTTTCTCGATATGAATCTTTGAATCCGGCCGCCTCCCACTGACGCGAGCCAGGCCAGGCGCACTTGATGGGATGGCGTCCGGCGGCGTGAGCTGCTTCGGTCCAATCTTTGTGGGAGGGCTCGTTGAAGTCGCCGGTAGCAATCACGGGCAAATTCAGGCTGTTGGCATCTGCGATCATATTGCGCACTTCTTTTCCGCGAGTGCGTTCGGCCGAGGCTATAGCCTGGGCTTCGTTGTTGAGGTAAGGTCCGCCGCCGGTCGGTAGGTGCAACAACTGGTGGGGTTGATAAGGGAACGAAGTCAGGTGGGCATTGCAGTAGCCGATCTTCTGACCGTTGTCCAGCGTGACCTGAACCCCATACTTGTGGTCGGTCACCTTTTCGATGGGAAACCGACTGAGCAGAGCGGTGCGTTTGTCCTGCTGCAGGGAGTGCATGCCGAATCGTTCAGCCAGTTCAGTGGTGCTCTGATTGGACTCCTGGAGTCCCACCAGGTCAGGCTTGAGTTCCTCGATCACTTTGGCGATCTTATCCACGCCCTCTTCGCTGTCGAACATCACGTTGATGGTGAGCACCTTGAGCAGGGCCGGGCCCGCCGGGCCCTGATTCTGGGCAGCCAGGGCCGCAGCCGTCCGAGCCGCGGTCTGTGCCAGCGGCCCTGCTGACGGGGCCGGCGCCTGGGTCAGAGAAAGACTGATGGAATCGGCGGGTGCGCTGCTGCCGATGTCGGGCTGCGCGACCGACTGTGGGGGACGCGCGCCGGGGGTGTAGTTGGGTCTCTGTGTGTTCTGTATCGCTCCGATCATGACTTGCTCAGGTTAGCGCCTGCGGCCGGCCAGGGTGTGACCGCCTCGTGAACGGAGCGACAGACCGACTATTTGGGAGCGCGAGCCTTGAGAAACTTGGCCGGAACTCCGCCCCAGATCTCGTTGGCCGGAATCTTTGTGTCTTTCAGCACAATGGCGCCGGCAGCCACAATCGAGTTGTCGCCAACTTCCACCCCGGGCATCAAGACCGCTTTCTGGCTGATCAACACATGACGGCCCAGCTTGATGGGCGAAAGCAGCAAATCTCCACCCTCGGCGACGTGGGCCGACATCACTGCGTCGCCACCAATCAGGCAACCATCGCCGATTTCTAGGAGACCGTGGTCGTGCAGATACTTGCTGTTGATCATCACATTCTTGCCGATTTTGGCACCCAGCACTTTCAGGTAGAGCGTGCCCAGCGGGGTAATCATGAAGAAATCCCCCACCGTAAACTTGACCAGCATATAGAGTGACGAGGCGCTGGCCCACCGGAAGGCCTGCAGAGAAGTCAACTTATGGCGCCCGGGCTTCAAATGCATGAACATCAGGTGGTGGAAAACTGCGCACCAGAACAGCAGCGCCGCTCCAGACAGGAAGTAGCCCAACCCCAAAGCCATGCTCAATCCCAACGGACCGTGCTGCGCCAGGGGGCTGAGCAAGACGATGCTGGGGTAAATGGCCAGGCCCAGCAGCAAGCCCCCCAGGACCAGCGAAAGCATGGTGAAGATCAGGATGATCATCGGGCCGCCTCAGCTTCTGCCACCAGGCGATCGTAGTAATCGATGATCGAACGGACATAGGTTCGACGCTCAGTATAAGGACCGTGGTAAAAGCTTCGCTTGAATCCGTATATCAAAGTTTGTCGAAGCTGATTGTGATTCATATTAAAAGCTTCCACCGCCAGCTCCACCTCACGCGTGACGGTGGTATGACTGACCAATCGATTGTCCGTGCACAGACTGGCGGAGAGCTTACGTTCCAGCATTTTTCCAAAGGCGTGGTCCTTGACGCTCTTCAGGTCGGGCATGGTCTGAAGGTTGGAGGTGATGCAGACCTCAATCGTAATGCGGCGATCAGCCACGTAGCTGGAGAGCTTGTCTACGTAGCCTTGAGGATCGGCCACATCGGGTCCGCACAGGTGAGGTGAGAAAAGATGGTAGCCGTGCCCGATACGGTCCGCGTGCAGGTCGGTAATGGCTTGAAAAATGCTTTCCGGACCGTAAGCCTCACCCGCATGCACGGTCTTATGCATGAAGTTGCGATGAGCGTAAGCGTAGGCTTCCACGTGAGCGCTGGCCGGATAGCCGTCCTCGCGTCCAGCCAGGTCAAATCCCACGATGGGGATTCCTTCCTTGTCGCGCAGGCGCACGGCTGCTCGGGCCAACTCCTGGGAGGCCAGGCTTAAATAGGTCTCTTCGGGGGCGTCCTGAAACAGATCGAACAGATGCGAGAACCAGGAAGAGAAACCGGCCGTAAAAAACCGCATGGCGCAAACGATAATGCCGTAATGAAAAGGAGGCTCACCCTTCTCGGTTACGGCCGGTGAGGAAGCATACTCTTTCTCGGCACGTTCCAACCCCCGATTGACGGCCTGCAGCACCTCTTTGATGGAAAACCCCCGATGGGTGTGAAGTTGAGGGGCAAAGCGCACTTCAATGTAGCGCACTCCCTCGTTAATATTGTCCCAGGCCAGCTCATAGGCGGTGCGCTCCAGCGCTTCAGCATCCTGAAGCACGGCGCAGGTGTACTGGAAACCGTGCAGATACTCGGCCAGATTAGCGTATTGTGCGCGGAATACGGTCTCATTGAGCCCCTCCACGGTATTGGAGGGCAGGGACACGTGCCGTTCTTTGGCCAGTTCAATCAGAGTTTGCTCGCGCAGCGAGCCGTCTAGATGGACATGCAGGTCGGTTTTGGGAAGAGCGCGGATAAGTTCGGTAGAGATCATGGGACGAGGTTTGCGACCGGCTCAAAGGTCACCTTCTGGCCGCAAGGGCTAAGGCCAGCAGCCAAGAAATCCTTCAACATGGATTGGGTTCTGGCCAGGCAGTGGCGTCCTCGCAAAACACCCGCTCTGAAAAAGGGGCGCAGGCCCCTGCGCTGGGGTCGCTGGTCGCTGGCGGCCGCAAGCCTGGCCTGGCTCCTGCCCATGACTCTGCTCTGCTGGCAGGTCTCTCGAAGCGCCGGCGACTCCGCCTTTCAGGAGGCTCCCGGCCATTCCGCCAGCTGGCTACAGCAACGGGTGGGCCCGCCTCAACGTGTCTTACGCTTTAACCAGAACTATCGAATCTGGTGTTACACGCGTGGCTCCTACCAGATTGAAGTGGCCGTGGACCAGCACGCTCAGGTGCGCGGCGTCGGCTACGGCCGAATCTAGTCTTCTTCCCACATAACCGGCAGCCGCTCGGAGGCGATGGCCTGCAACAGGGCGGAGTGGTCGGCCTCGGTCTGATCCGCGTAAGCGAGAGCAAATTCGGCCACAGCCTGATCGAAGCTTTCACCGCGGCCCAAGTAGCCGGCGATCAGCGGGGCAGCGCCCAGGCGGGCGTGAGCTCGGGCCAGCACTCGCCCACACAATTCCGCATAGCGACGAAGGCGGCGCCCGGTCATGGTGGAGATGTCGGCTGAAATTTTGACGTCGCGAAGCTGACGAACGTAATACTGCCGGCCCAGCCTGTCCTGAGTCCAGCCCAAAAAGAGATCACTGGCCGCCTGCGTGCGGCGCTGACCCACCACCACACGCTGGCCGTGGTGGTGTTGATCGGCGCCAAAATAGGGCTCCAAGACGGACTGATTGGCCTGTTTGACCTGCAAAAAAAGCGGATGACCATCATCCGACATCAGTAAGACGATAAAACAGCGCGTGCCCACACTGCCGATGCCCACCACTTTCACGGCGCAATCGACGAAGCGGTAACGGTCCAGCAAATCCCGCCGTTCTTCGGGCAGGCTCTGCCGATAGGTGCCCAGCATGAACTGCATGCGTTCGGCCACCGGTTCGGGCAAGTGATAGACCAGCGGCGGGTTATCACGAATCTCAATTCGGCCGTCGCTTTCCTGGGTCAGTCTGGGGAAGTGGTGCTCGGCGATGCTGCGCTTGAGATTTCGATGCACTTCTTTGCGCACTTGCTTGCGCCATTCCGAGTCTTGCATCTCATCCATGATCGACTGGACATCCACCGATGCATACCAGGCCTCCAACGGACTGAGAGCCACAAAACTACGCATGTGTTCTCGATAGGAAGCCACCGCCGTCTGGGCCGCCTCGGAGCGTCGCCGTCCCAGCCCGTTGGCGCGAGCTGCCAACACAAAGGAGGCGGCCAGTCGCTTCAGATCCCACTCCCAGGCAGCCGGAAGTGTCTCATCGAAATCATTGAGGTCGAAAACCAGACGCCGCTCGGGAGTGGCAAAGGCTCCGAAATTGCATAGATGACAGTCACCACAGGCCTGCACCCGGATGCCGGTCACGGGAGTGTGCTGCAGATCATAAGCCATAATCTGAGCTGCCCCCCGGAAAAAGGCGAAAGGAGAGCGAGCCATTCGACCGTAGCGCAACGGCAACAGGTCGGGCATTCGAGTCTGCCCGGACTCTTCTAGAATCGCGATGGGATCTCGTCGTTCTGGGGCCGGAGCCCATTGCGCGTGACTGGAACGACTTACCTGAGCGCGCAAAGCCCGGCCTGCTTCTAATGTCATGTCAGGCTGTTAGGCGCAGGGTGCGACCCACCTTCCTCAGAAACTCTTCAGCCAGGGCCGGGTTCAATCCTCAAATCCAAATGAGAGGGTGCTGGTATGCGCAGCAAGGGCTTCACGTTAGCCGAAGTCATGGTAGCGATTCTTTTCTTGAGTATCGCCATGTTCGGCTATTTCGCCCTGCATCTGCGTATCATTCATAGCTCCACGACTCTGGATCAGCGACAGGGAATGAGGCGTCACGTGGAACGGGCGGCCTGGGTCAGCCACTATGGTCCCTCTCCACCGGTGGTGGGGATCGCCCCCCTGATTCCTCCGGTTCAGGCGGCTCTAGTCTACGCCGCCGACCCCAATGACGACTACACCGGTAATGTCACCACCACCGCCCAGGCCAATCCTCCCGGCCTGTATCGGATTGAATACGATATCTTCTGGACCAACAAACACGGTCCGCAAAGCTACGTACTGGACACCATGATTCGAGAGAAGGACCCGGGCTGGTGAAACGAGGCACAACCTTAATCGAACTGATGGTGGTCATGGCCATCTGGTCGGCGGTCATGAGCGCCGTGCTAGGCTTCTACATCTATGGGAGCAAGGTTTCCAAGCGCCACGACGCCCTCTCCCAGCAGCTCCGCCAGGTGCAGATGCTCTATGATCGCATCGTGGGCCGAATCACCCACGCCGTCATCCGCGAAGTTCGCTCCGGCAACACCCCTGTTCTGGTCTACGTGCGCACCCGCACTGACCAGGCCCTGCTCATCGACGGACTGCTCCCCAACTGGACTCCCCAGGACGAAATTTTGGCCGTCGTTCCCCGTAATGCGGGCCTCACCGGTCCCATCAGTTTTGCCAACCAGCTGGTCTGCCAGGAGAACGGCCAGGTTTCAACCCTGATGGAACTCCCGGTAGGTATGCTGGTCAGCTTCGAAAGCGCTCCGCCCGACCTCTTATTGCAGGTCAAAGTCCCTGTCATCACTTCTCAAATGCCGGACCTGAAGACGGTTGACGTGGCCAGTATGTATGCAGATAACCGCTGGCGTAAGATCACCCGCGCTTTTATCGTCAACGGCTGGCGGGGGCACAGCTAGGGCTGGGTGTTGTTTAGCTTGATGGCCAGATCGATCTGCAAGCGCTCTTGCGAGGGCGTATTGGCACCCGCTCGCTGAGTGGCCCTCTGAGTCAGAATCAGGCGCAGCCCCAGACTGGAATGCTGGCCGTCGTCTCGCAACTGAAAGTCTTCTACCAGTTGACTGAGGAGATGGGTCTCACGGGCCCCTATGTTGTCCTTGGGGTCATCGTTGAGACAGGTGGAAATGCTAAACGGGTCCATAGCCGCGCCATAAGGAGCTCCCGCTGGCCGGTAGACCTGACGAATCAAGTGCCCCGGATTGAAAAGGGTAGCATAGATGACTTCGTACTGATCCCAAAGCGGACGACCGGTGGAATCGAAGTTTGCGGCATCCCACCAGCGGCTGAGTGAAACATAACAAACACCATCTCGACTGACGGTTGCTCCCGACGCTCCCATGCGTTGACGATTCGAGCCGTTCTGCAAACCGAGAAGTGAAAAATCGGACTGCCGCAATTGCTGCTCCAGCACGGCCGCGCAGCGCCGCCCATCTGCCTCCAGGCCTTGACGCAGACTGAGATTGGCAAAGGTGCGTGTGCCGTCGCGAAAGGCGACAAAAACCAGAGCTGTCACCAGGCTAAAGAGAAACAGCACCAGCATGGCTTCCAGCAAGCTGAAGCCCCGAGCTCTCAAGGCGAGACCAATCGACTCAGGCGGGCGTGCAGCTTGCCCATATTGGCTCGCGAGTCGTGAGTCGCGCCGGCTCCCCACCACCACGTGTCCACCACCACAAAGTAGCTGGGAGGAGAATCCGGCACGGCGACCGGCGTGGACGTGACTTGATAGGTGAACTCAGTGACCACCTGATCGTTGTGACTGTAGAGAGTGTAGGTGGTGAGCGCTTGGGAAGTATCGTAAGTGCCCCGTAAGACCACATCGTTCAGTACGCGTTGAGCCAGCTCCATACCCGCCGACAGATCCCCAGACTTATTTGAGGCCGCCACCAGCCGGGTCATCAGTCCCCCTACCATCACCAGCAAAATAGCCATTAAACCCAGAGCCAGAACGAACTCCGCCAGGGTCAACCCCCATCGCTTCACCACCAGTCATTCGGCCCACAAGTCCGGAAACCTAGAAGGTCGGTCCGTGCAATTTGTTGCGAATGCTCAAAAAGCGGGTCAGGCCCACACCCAGCATGGTGACCAGCATGGCCGCCTGAAGATGCACCACCTGGTGGGGCGAGTGGTCCGAATAGTAGATCAGGAAGACCGACAGCGCCAATCCCCAGAGCACGGAGATTTCCACGTAAAGCTTGGTTGTGCGCAGCGACGAGCTGGGTTGATGGCGCAGAATATCCCGGAGCAGGGCGCCGCCACCATTCGTGGCGGCCGCCAGAATGGGCCCCCACAACCACAAAGGTTCGCAGTGCCATTGCATGGCAACAACCACACCGATCACCGTAAAACAAGCCAATCCCAAAGCGTCGCACAAAATCAGCAGGGGGATGTTATCCACGTCCAATTCCAGCAGTCGTTGGGAACTCTGCGGCCAAAATTGTTCCACCAACCGGAAGAGCAAGAAGCCTCCCAGCACCATGATCAAAACCGTGGTCATGATCGAAGGGTCTTCCACAAAGGCCACCGGACGACGACCGGCGATCAGATCTCGCAACAATCCGCCCCCCACAGCCGGGGCCGAGGCCAGCAAGAAGGCTCCAATCAGATTATAGCCTTCCTTGCGCGCCAGGAAGATTCCCGAAGCGGCTGCGGTCGCCACAGCCAGAAGCCCGATCGGATCGAAGAGGTAATTGCGTTCCAGCAAACTCAGCAGAACAGGATAGTGGTAAGCCCGCACGATCTCAGCGCTGCTGCCGTCCGCCTGCATATCCAGAATGGCGTCATCAATACGCCGACGGGTATCGGCCGAGACTCGAGACTTACTGAACATGACGTGGGTGGGCCGCAGGGGAATTTCCAGGCGGCGTGAGCCGATTTCTGACAGCCAGTGGTTGCGCATCACCGTGCTCAGCCCGGACAATTCGTCTGCAAACACCGCGTCCACCTGACCGTTGACCAGACGAGGCATGTTATCGGCTTCCTGCTTACCGGCCACAGCCAGCAGTCGAAGCTGCGGATCACTCAAAAACCGGGTCACTTCGTCGGGGTAAGCGTGACCCAGGCAGTAGCCGATGCGCCACTGGTCCTGACGAGCTAACTTGAGCAAATCGTCCGGGTCCTCGGGCAAACGCTCGTAACTATCGGTTCGATAAAAGACGGCATAATTGAGATTGAGATAGGGTTCACTGAAAGCGCCGAAGACTTCGCGCTCAGGAGACCGATAAGATAGACTGAGCGCGTCCAGCTCCCCGCGACGCAGCATTTCCAGCAACTGAATCCAGTCTTTCTGAACGAAGTTTGGTCGGTAGCCGGCGCGGGTGCAGGCCTCGCGCACCAGCTCGATGCTCAGTCCAGTCAAACGTCCATCAGATAGGCTTTGCTCGTACTGATAAGGGTAATAAGCCTCGGCCCCGATGGTCAAAGTGCCCCGACTGGCGGGACTGGGGATGCCGCTGTGATCGTGAAGGTCATCCCAGAGTTGGGCAACTAAGAAGATCAGGGCGGCCAAAAACAAGAGATTGGTCAGCAGGTTTTTCAAATCAGGGCAGACTGTTCCCAAATTCTCAGTAGTGGAAACGGGGGCTATAGCGGCGCAGCAAAGGCTGTGAGGTAGCATAACCGGCCAGAGCCATCGCCACCACATCCGCCATCCCCAGCGCACTCCCGCCATAATCTCGCTGACTTTCAAGAAAGTAGCTGGAATTTGGAAGCGCGCCCGCCATTCCATTGGGTAAGAACTGCCACTGGGTTCCGTCCCAATGGGCCAGGCTGACGACCGATGACTTGGGCGTCTGAGACTGCTGATTTTGCAGCATGGCCTGGCAGGTGACCAGTGCATAGAGGTCTTTATGACTGGCGGCCACCGGCCAGGCGGCCGTGGAGTAGCGCAGGTCCAACGGCTGCTCTTCGAGCAAACTGACGTTGACGCCGCCCGAGAGGAAGGGTTTAACTCCGACATTGCGCCCAGGAACCTGCTTGGGCAGGGTCAGCGAAGGGTCGTTCTGGGACAGAGTATTAATGCCCAAAGCCACGTTCTTGGTGACAGAAATCAGCTGGTCTTGATAGGTAAAAAGCTCTCCCTGAATGGCGGAACCGGCCGTAAACTGGCCGCCGTTCACGCTCAGCAAATTGACTCCGCCAGATTCCTTGCTGTAAACCACTCCACTGGCAGTTACCCAGAGGTAGTTTTGGTCCGGTCGCGGCCCGCCCACAATTTCCGGCTGGGTCAGGTCATCGGGCACCTTCAGAAGATCCACCACCCTGGACCAGGCCTTGCCGGTGGCATCATACTTGAGAATGGCGGGTTCTTTGAGGGGACCCACGGGCATGGTGATTTGCCCCTGGCCTGTGCCGGCATCGTTTTGAAACTTGAATCCTCGATAGTAAACGTGCCAGGCGTGGGCATAATAAGAGTTATCCACTGCAGCCGCGGCTGTGCCGGTGAGTAAGTAGGCTTCCAGGATCGGCCCTTGGTATACCGAGGTATCCACATTGGTGGGCACGCCATTGATCGTCACGGTTGCAAACGTGGGGGTGCCGTTCACCTGACCGTTGATTGTGGGCTGCTTGATGCGACCCAACATACTGGGATCGTCCGGAGCCACCACTTTGGTGGGTGTGAACTTATCATTCTGCAAGAGCACGACATAAGGACCGTTGCCCTTGGGCAACGAGCTGGAAATCGCTCCAAATCCTTGATTTGTGACCGTGCCGTTGGCGTTCTGAATGGGCTGAAAATCAGAAATAGGTGGGATGGTGATCTCGTCTTTAAGCTGATAAAAAACCGGACCGCCGCTGGCCGAAAAAGTTCTGCTCAGCAAACTCGTGTCCAGAGTCCCGAGCGATTGCCATTTGAAGTTGGGGCCCAACACGCTCCAGGTATTGCCGCGCAGGGCAAAGAGATGCGGCTTCATGCTCCCCACCGCCACGCTATCCGCCAGGCGCATTTCTTCCAGCACCCAGTGACGATCCGCCCGCACCAGGTTGGAAGACGCCGATACATCCAGCTCGAGTATGGTGGGGGAAATTCGTTTGACGGTGGACTGAACGGTGGCTCCGCTGGCGAAAGAAACCGGGCCATTCAACACCGACTCCCAGTCCGATGTATTACGCATCAACTGGATATCTCGGTCTAAAGCCCCGTCAGCGGCGAACTCCGCCCTCATCTTGTGGTCGGCCAGCAGAGTCGAGCGAATGTCCTCTCGATTGGTGACCACAATGGCCACTGAGAGAAAAAACAGGAAGGCCGACATAAACAAGGCCGAAAGCAGCAAATTACCTCGATGCTTGCGTTTCATCAACAGCAAAGTTCTCAGCCCGCTCAGACCCTTCCTGGCACTTCAGTCAATCTTCAGCAAGCCTTCAACTTAACGGCAGGATAAGCGCCGGAGAGGCAAAATTTTCCGCAAGTATGGCCTCCCACCGTGAGATTTTCCAAAAAATGCAAGCTTTGCTGAAAGCTCATCAGCAACTGGCGGTCGTCGGCAAACGCAACAACAAATGGGAGCCACTCTTCAAGACTGGCGAGAAATGGGACTTTAGCGAAGGTTCCCTACGCTACAAGGTCATCGAGGCCGCCCATAAAGAGAAAGATCCCATCGTCATTATGGATTCGGCCAAAGACGACCGGTTCGTCTCGGCCAACCCTGAATTTCGTTCAGCCCTCTGCTTTCCCGTCACGCTTCCCGGCAAAAAGCAAGTAACCATCTTTGTGGAGGAGCCCGAGCATCCGATGGCTTTCTCCCTGGCGGCGGTGCCGGCTTGGAAGGAACTGGCCGAGCAGCTTGAGGATCTTCAGCCCGCTCCGCCTCCAGCCAAGCCCACCGCCCCTCCACCTTCGGCTGAGAGTAGCAAGCCCACTCCAGCCCAGGACAATGATGAGCCCGCACCTCCCAAGGAGCAGGTCAACTGGCCGGCCGTAGTGGTCGTACTCTTGGTCCTGGTGGGTATCGGCATTTATGGCATCATCGCCTTCCTCAAAGCCCGAGCGGAATCCCAACTCGCAGGATGCACCACCAATATTGCCTCCATCGTGGCCGCATCCAATATGTATGCTCGAGACCACAATGGCAAATATCCCAAAAGCGTGGACGAACTGGTGGGCACCTACATGCTTGAAGCTCCTGTCTGTCCGGCCGCGGGGAGCAACACCTACGGGGACCTGAAATACACCGCCACTGGAGTGTCGGTCAGCTGCAGCGGCGGGCACCACCGTAAATTATTCCACGGCTCCGGTGACCCTGAGCACTGGCCCAGCATGGAAGCGGCCCCCCCCGCACCGCGTAAAAAGCGCAAATAATTGGTCCTGAGCTGGCGCCACCCGGTCCCCGGTTACGATCTCAAACTCTCGACCAGCTTACAGCGATTTGGCTCCGGCGACCCGACCTCGCGTCGGGGTCACCAGGCTTTTGTTCGGGCATTCTGGAGCCCGGAGGGAGCCTGCACGCTGGCCCTTCGTCAAAATGGATCGGAGATCGAAGCCGAACTGGTCGGTGCTGGCGCCACCTGGGTGCGCGAGCGGCTGCCCGAGATGTTCAACTTTCTACCGCAGGAGCTCCCGTGGAACTGTCCACACCCCGGACTGCGACAACTGGCCCGTCGTCTGGCTGGCCTGAGAGTCGGCCCCTTTCCCTGGGTCTTTGAGACCGTCCAGAGTATCGTCTTGCAACAACGGGTGGCCTTTGAAGATGCCTCCGCTAGCTTCCGCCGACTGGTCATGCGCTATGGCCAGTCGGCCCCGGGGCCACTTTCGCTCAAATTACCCCTGAGCCCCGAGCAGTGGCTCACAGTGGGCCTCAATCGGATTCAGGAGATGGAGGTCGACCCCAAACGAGCCCAGACCCTCTTGCGCGTGGCTGAACTGGGCCTGAATCCGGAGCCGACCCGATTGGCCGCCACCCGCGGAATCGGGCCCTGGACCCTGCAATCGGTGATGGGATTTGGCTGGGGAAATCCGGACGCCGTGCCCATCGGCGACTTGCATTTGCCCAGGGTGGTGGCTGAATTCTTTGGACACCGCCCGGGCGGGGATGAGCGCATGCTGGAACTCCTGGATCCTTATCGGGGCTTACGCTTTAGAGTCATTCAATGGATCATGGCGGCCGCCCACGCAAGGGCATTTTGAGCGGCCGGAGGAAGCAGTCCTGATGGATTTCACCCTCTCTCCCCGAATGCAAGAGTTCCAGTTGCAGCTCCGTGAGTTCTTGCGCCAGCAAGTCTATCCGTTGGAAAAGCAGTTCGACGAAACCCGCTTTCGCGAACTGTTGCCCGCCCTGACCGAAGTGCGCGCGGAGGTTAAACGGCGCGGCTGGTGGGCGCCAGCTTTACCACAGGAGCTAGGCGGAATGGGACTGACGCTGCTCGACTTTGCCACGGTGAGCGAAGAGCTGGGGCGTACGCCCCTGGGCCACTTCGTCTTCAACTGCCAGGCGCCCGACATCTCCACCTTGGAACTGCTTGATGTGCACGCCACCCCGGAGCAAAGAAAGCAGTATCTGCAACCCCTGGCTCAGGGCAAAATTCGCAGCTGCTTCGCAATGACCGAACCCGACTTCCCCGGCTCCAACCCGGTCTGGATGGGCACCGTGGCTCGACGCGACGGCGACCACTACGTCCTGAATGGACGAAAATGGTTCTGTTCCAGCGCCGACGGAGCGGCCTTTGCGCTGGTCATGGCCCAGACCGACCCCGAGGCAGCTGACCTGCATCGACGCGCCAGCCTGTTCCTGGTGCCCACTGACACGCCGGGGTGGCGGTTGGCACGAAATCTGCCGGTGATGGGACTGGCCGGCCAGGACTGGCCCAGCCACGCCGAGGTGAACCTGGAAGACTGCCGCGTTCCAGAGAGCGCAATGTTGGGCGGACCGGGTCAGGGCTTCGCGCTGGCCCAGCAACGTCTGGGTCCGGGCCGAATCCACCACACCATGCGATGGATCGGAATCGCCGAGCGGGCTTTCGAACTTTCCTGCCAGCGTGCCGTATTTCGGGAACTCTCTCCTGGAAAAACGCTCTCGGAAGAGGCCTGTGTGCAGCATTGGATTGCCGACATGCGAGCCGACATTGAATGCTCACGCTTGCTCGTCATGCGCACGGCCTGGCGCCTCGAGCACCTGGGCAGCAAGCAAGCGGCCGTGGATGTGTCCCTGATCAAATTTTCCACCGCCGCCATGCTGGGACGAGTCTTGGACCGGGCGGTGCAGATCCACGGAGGTCTGGGTCTGCTGGAGGATCTGCCGCTGGCTTTTTGGTACCGCCACGAACGCGGTGCCCGAATTTACGATGGTACCGACGAGGTCCACCGCAGCAGCGTGGGACGGCGCATCCTGAAGTCGTGGAAGTAGAGCGTCTGGAGCAATACCTGGGGCTGGGCCCCATCAGCTTGGAACGCTTTGGTGGCGGCTACTCCAACCTGACCTATCGTCTCAAAGCGGGGGACCAGCAGTGGGTCCTGCGCACCGCGCCGCCCGGCTCCCAAGTGGCCGGAGGTCACGATATGGGACGAGAATTCCGCATCCTCTCAGCCCTCTACCCGGTCTTCCCCAAGGTCCCCCGGCCCTGGCGCTACTGTGCGGACGAAAGCGCCATGGGCCAACCTTTTTTCATCATGGAACGAGTGGAGGGCGAGATTCTCCGGGGCCTCCAGGGCGGCCCGCCTGAGCGCATGGCTCAACTTTCACGTCAACTGGTGACCCAACTGGTGCAGCTGCACGCTCTGGACGTGGACCGGCTGGGCTTGCGCGATTGGGACAAGGGCGAGGGATACATCCAGCGTCAGGTCAGCGGCTGGATTGCCCGTTGGCAAAAGGCGGAAGGGGTCGGGGCTGACGAGGTGGTGGACTACCTTTCCAGGCACAAGATGTCCCCATCACCCGCCTGCATGATCCACAATGACTTTAAATACGACAATGTTGTGCTGCGCGGGGATGAAGTGGCGGCTATTCTGGACTGGGAGATGGCCACCGTGGGGGACCCTTGGATGGATTTAGGCACGTCCTTGGGCTACTGGGTGGAGGCGACTGACTCGCCCCAACTCCAGGCGCTGGGCTTCGGGCCAACTCATCTGCCGGGCAACCTGACCCGACGAGAATTAACCGATCTCTACCAGGAGCTTTCGGGCCGCTCCCGACCCCAGGCCGACCTGGACTACTTCTACGTCTTCGGGCTCTTCAAAGTGGCCGTCATCGCCCAGCAGATCTTCCTGCGCTACCGGCGCGGACACACCCGAGACCCGCGCTTCGCCAGCCTGGACCAGGCCGTAGCCCTCTTGCTCCAACAGGCTAAGCGGGCAATCTAAACCAGAAAGTGGAGCCTCGCCCCAGTTCGCTGTGCACTCCCAGTTCGCCACCGTGGGCGTGGATCAGGGCGGCCGTCAGCCACAGCCCCAGACCGGTCCCCGAGGCGATACTGCGATCCCCTACTCGCTCGAAGGCGGCGAACAGCTTTTGCTGATTCTCAAGGGAAATGCCGACTCCCTGATCGCTGATGCTGATCTGGTTATGCTCACGACGAAGCCGCACTTCGCCTCCGTCAGGGCTGTATTTGACGGCGTTGGAGAGCAAGTTGGAGAGCACCTGTCTGATTTTGCGGGCATCCCCAGAGATCTGACCGCTGACATCGTTGACGATCGTCACTTTTTCCATCTGTTCGCGTTGGGCCGCGCGCAGGAAGCGAATCTCCTCCTCGATTAAGGCAGCCAGATCGATGGTCTCCCACTTCACTTCCAGAGGCTTACCACCCTCGACGGTGGCGATGTCCAGGTAGTTGGTGATCAGCTCCTTCGCCCGGCCACTGGCGCCCAGCAGCATCTCCAAAACCGGAGCCTGCTTCTCTTTTGGCAACCGCTCCAGGATGCGCACGCAGTTCTCGATCGCCTGGAGCGGGTTCTTCAAGTCGTGGCTGGCGATGCGCAAGAAGTTTGCCAGAGCCTCGCGTTGAGCTGCCTGCTGGCGCAAGCGTTCGGAAGAAAGCCGGGCCGCCAGCAATCCAGCAGCGGCGCAGAAAAATTGAAAATCGAGTTCGCTGAAGGGTAGAACCGAGCCGGCGCAGAGCATCGCGAAGATCTGCTCGTTTTCTTCCAGAGGCACGTAGATGGCGCCCTTGACACCGCGCAGCCGGATGGAGGGGGCGTTGGCGATGGCCTTGGGCATCTCTCCATTGAACAACATGGCCTTACCCCCCTCGGCCGCGTAATGGGCCAAACTGGAACTGGCCGAACCCGGACGGCCGCCCAGATAGTGCAGAGTGCCATCGGCCTGAGGCGGCCAACTAATCACAGCCGGCTCGTTCGCCATGGGTACAGCCTGGCGAATGCGGCTGAGCAATTCTGGCAGGAAATCTTGAGCAAACAGACCTTCTGTGAGAGCGTAGATCGCCTCAAGATACTTCGACTGATCGCCCAGAGCCAGAGTCAGGCCGTGACTGCCCGAGCGGCCGAGCAAGCTCAGCTTCAGGCCATCCGGTAGTTGTCGAAAAACGGACAGCCTGGTTTCGCCTAAGGTCAGTTCTACGTCGGGAGCCAGTCTCACGGGTCGGTTCAAGCGCTGCCCGTTCAACCAGCTTCCATTGCTGCTACCCAGGTCCTCATACCAGACTCCCTGAGAGTCCGCCCAGATCTCACCGTGCCTGGAAGAAACACGCGGGTCAGCCACCTCGATGGCGGCCCCCGAACCACTGCGCCCCAACAGAGTGCGCTGTCCGTCAAACTCCTTGGTGGTCTCGCCCAAACGAGGATGGGTCAGGCAGATCTGATAGGCCATTGGCCAGACCACTTCGCGAGATCTGGCGGCTACCTGCTAAGCCACACCAGCCAGATCAACAGCGGTTGCAGAGGCAGACGGGCCCAGGCCTTCCAGGGTTGATCCGGAAAGCCGTGCAGCCTGGCTCCGCTCAGGGCCTGATAGACATTGGCGGGAAAGACGGCCACCAGCAAAGCCATCAGCAGAAATGCAGCCGGGCGAGGCCGGATCAGCAGCCCCAGCCCCCCAACTATTTCCAGCACCCCGCTGAGCAAAACGCAGGCGGTGGGAGGAAGCGGCGGCGGCACGATGGCCTCCCAGGCCTTGGTGTCGGTCAAGTGTAGCTGGCCGGCTCGGCAAAACATCAGAGCCAGCAGGACTCGCAAAATCCAGATCATTCCTAGAGTGTAGCAGGTTTCTGAGCGGTCTCGACAGGAAGGCGATCCCGTGCACGAAGAGACGCTTGACCATCTGGCTGGCCAGTGGCGCATCTATCAACTCAAGGGCGGGCACCGCTTTTCTGCCGACGATGTCTTGACGGCCTGGACGGCCGCCCGGGTGGCTCCCCAGGCTGAGCGCATCCTGGACCTGGGCAGCGGGCTGGGCAGCGTAGGCTTGCTGACCCTCTGGCGACTGCCTCGCGCCCGCCTGACGGGGGTCGAGGTTCAGAAGTTGAGTTATGACCTGGCTCTGAAAACAGTGGCTTACAACCAGCTTGAGTCCAGGGCCGAGTTTCTCAATCAGGATTTACGGCACCCCCTGAAACTCGGCAATTTTCCCTTGGTCACGGGCAGTCCGCCCTATTTTCCAATCGACAAAGCCACCGTCTCCCCTCACCCTCAGCGGGCGGCCGCGCGCTGTGAGCTACACGGGGACGTCTTTGACTACTGCCGGGTGGCGGCCCAACATCTGGAAGCGGCCGGCCGCTTTGTTTTCGTTCACGCCGGGGGCGACCCGCGCCCGGAACAGGCCATTCAGAAAGCCGGCCTGCGCTTACTCAGTCGCCAGGACGTACTTTTCAGGTCTCACCTACCCCCCACCGTAGCCTTGTTCGTGGCGGCCTTCGAAGGCGAGCGCCAGGACCCGGCCCCCTTCGCCATACGAGACTCGGACGGAAACTGGACGGACCAATACTTGGAAATGCGGGCCGAGATGGGAACGACCGGCCTGCGTAGAAACGCACAGCATGGTACCCAGTAACTTCATCCCCCACGCTGACCAACTTGATCGCCAGAATCCTCTTTCCGAGGCAATCTGGCCCGAGCACGCTCTGGATCTCTACAGTGACCGATTGGTGACTCTATGCAACGACGGTCAATTACGCGAAGTCTCCCCTGACTCAGCCCTGCCTCGAGAGGTGAAAAACGAAGTCGCCTGCCATCGTGTGGCCGTTCCCCAGGTGCGCAAAATGTGGTTTTCCGATTATAGCCTGTTCAACATCAAGACTCTGGACACCGACGAGGGCGAGCGAGGCCAGCGCATGGCACGCATGTCGGGAATTTTGTTTGACGACGGCCAGCAGGGTTCAGGAGAACTGGTGCTGCGCGTCAGCGAGTTGCTCTACGCACTTTGCGAAGCCGTGCAAAACCCATTCCGCTACGCCAGCGGGGCCTTCTACGGACTGGCTCTGCCGGGTGAAAGCGAAGAACATTTGCGACAGGGACGAGGTCTCATTCTGGGTTATGCCGTGCCCCCTGTGGAACTTCGAGCCGCCGGTATCGGCAACGAGGAATGGATGAAGATGGCTTTCTTCGAGTGCCTTCAGACCGTCCAGAACGACCTCAAGGAAATCAAGCCCAAGGCCCCCTTTTCGCTGAAAAACCTGCCCGTGCCAAGCCGAGCCATGCTGATCGCCGAACTCAAACAGCAAGGCTACGACATTGTTCAAGACCGAGCCATCAGCAATATGAACCGCAACACCTTGACGGGGCGCATGCTGAAAGTCTTTGGCAACCTGACCGGTCAGGGTTTTCAATTGCCACCTGAGGCCACTCTGCAGGACTACCTGAAATTGGGCCGAGAAACCCTGGCCGAGGTATTCGAACCGGTTCCTTTTCGAATGAAGGCTCTGCAGCCTCCGCCTCCCCCACCGCCCGCGGCCACTCCCCCCCCTCNNGGAATATCTAGGAATGAACACCAGCCCCAGTATTCCCAAGGCCAGCCCGCCCCCCCCGACCCCTCAATTGCCAACCAGCCCGCGCGACGACTGGATGAGCGATTTTGGCGGCGGCCCGGCGGCCTCCCCTCCTCCCCAACCGAAGAAGCCCAAACCCTTCCATGCGCCACCGCCGCCTAAGCCGACGGGTAAACCCGACTGGGCAAAGGACTTCGAGTAGGTACTGAGAATCGGGCATTCGACCCGGCCAGGCCTCGCCTCGGCCAGAGAATCAGGAGATCTTGATGTCAGAAAAACACGAACGCCCGACCGGAATATTCTCCGACTTGCACGTCGAGGAGGGCGTCGTGCGCGCCACTCTTCTGCACGACCCCACCGTTGAAGGCCTGGACATGGCCATCTATATGGATGGTTCGGCCAGCATGAGCGACGAATACGAGAACAAAGCTAAAACGCGCTCGTTCTGGGAATGGATCACCTCGAAACCCCCCGAGATTTTGCCCAACATGGTGGAGCCCCAGGTTCACTGGATGCTGGAATATCTAGCAACCAAGGACCGCAACGGTTTGCTGCGTGTGGCCTATTGGGCCTGCGGTGAAGGCGGTTCCCAGATCGAAGTCATCGGCGAACTCAGCGGCGTGGACGCCAAAAAGCACAAGTTCCCCGGGCCCGTCAAGATGGGACGCCGCACCATGTTGGTGCCGGCCCTCAAAGACTACGTCAATTACATGCGCAATCAGGTGAGAGAAGGCGCCAAGCAGGGCTGCGCCGTCATCATTACCGACGGCGAACTGCACGACGCCGACGACGTTAAGGCCTTCAGCAAGCAAATCGCGGCCGACATCGTGGCTGGCCGCCTGCCCAAGATGAATTTCGTGCTGGTGGGCGTGGGCAAAGGCGTCAACGAAGAACAGCTTGAAGAAATTTGCCACGCCGAGTACCCCGGCATCGGCCACATGTGGTGCCACCGCATCGCTGAGGAGATCACCGAGGTGGCCCAGCTGGTGGCGGTGCTGGTGGACGAAAACATGACGGTCGCCGCTGGCGGCACGGTCTACGACGACAAAGGCAAGGTGGTCAAAGTCTACGAGGCCCGTCTACCCGCCGTGCTCGAGTTCTCAGTCTATGAGGGTTGCAAGAGCTTCACCCTGGAGGTCAGCGGTCAGAAGCACACTCAGATCATTCCTGAGGAAGAGCATCACGACGACGACGATTAGTCGGCCTGAGCTGGCGGACCAGCTCCAAACGGCGGTGTTTTTTTACAGCAGGGGCGTCCGTCGCCCCTGCTGTAACCCATCAATGAACAAATGAATGAGGAGTGCAGGCAATGAGTGGACATGAAGTTATCGTAAAGCCGTTTTCGGACGTGCACAACAAGGGCGGTCACGTCATCGCCACCCTGCTGCACGATCCTACCGTGGAGGGTCTGGATGTCGCCCTGTATATGGACGGCTCAGCCAGCATGGAGAACGAATATGGCCCGCGCGGCATTCTGGCCAAGCTGGGGCCGGTGCGCAATCAGGTAGAGCCTCAAATGCGCTGGATGTTGCAATACCTGGCCACCAAGGACAAGGATGGCTTCCTGCGCACCGCCTACTGGGCAACTGGCGATGGCTCTCAGCTGGAAATCCTGGGAGATCTGGACGGAGCCCAAGCCGAGCAATACAAGTTTCCCGGGCCCAAGTTTTATGGCAAAGCCACTGTATTGTTGCCGGTGCTGCGCGACTATATCGCTCATATCCGCGAAGAAGCCAGCACCAAAGGCGCCAAACGCGGCCTGGCGGTCATCATTACCGACAGTCAGATCAACGACGCTGAAGACGTCAAAGCCTACTCCGGACAGGTAGCGAAGGAAATTGTGGCCGGCCGCCTGCCGATGATCAACTTTGTTCTCTTGGGTGTGGGCGCCAAGGTGGACGAAGAGCAGATGGAAGAAGTCTGTCACGCAGAGTTCCCCGGAGTGGGACACCTTTGGTGCCACCGGGTGGCTGACAAAATGGAAGAGATGGCTGAACTGGTGGCGGTGCTGGTGGACTCCACCATGACGGTCGGTGCCGGCGGCAAGATTTACTCCAATGATGGCAGCCTGATCAAGGAATACGAGGGCCGCCTGCCCGCCGTCCTAGAATTTGACGTTCCTGAGGGGTGCACCGCCTTCACCCTCGAAATTGAAGGTCAGCGCTTTACGCAACCCCTGCCTGAGGAACACCATGACGACGACGATGACGATGATGACCATCACCAAGCCCCGCCCCAGGTCCAACCCCCCCCTGGACGGCGCCATCACCACTAAGCTGGAGGTCGCTCATGGCTAAGGCGAAAACCACCCGCAAGGAATGCTGCGGGCATAACCACGAGACGGGTGGTCCCTGCAGCCACAAGCACTGCGCTCATGACCACAGTGTCTGCGGGCATGACCATTCCGAATGCGGGGTCGGCTGCTGTGGCCACAACCACGAAACCGGCGGCCCCTGCAGCCACAAGGATTGTGACCACGACCACGCCGCTTGCGAAGTCGATCACGCCGAATGTCCGGTGGGCTGCTGCGGTCATGACCACGAGAAAGGTGGACCGTGCGGCCACGACCATTCGGCCACCGGGCACGACCACTCGGCCTGCGGTCATGACCATTCCACCTGTGACCATGTC
>JAFEBA010000041.1 GCA_018266105.1 bacterium
GTGCAGATCTCGTCCGCTATGCTATTTCTCAGAGCTTCTTCCAACCCGGCTGAGGTCAAAGGAAGCCGATCCCGAGCAAGCGAGGATCGTCGCCCCCACTCAGGCCGAAGGCCGGCTGCTAGGCTGAGGTCAGCAAGCTAGGAAGGGGCGCCAATCTCAATGACCACCAATGTCCAGGCGGCCGGACTGGAAACCATTCAGCCGTTGACCCTGCTCCTCAATGAGCACCACCGATTCAGTCACCTGGAGGTGGATCTGCTGGTGCTGGGGCCGCGTGCCCGCAATCGAGGCCTCTTGCTTCGACAACTTCGCTATCGCCGGGGGCGCCGCGCGCCTTACGCCATTCTTCCCCTAGAATTCTGCGTTCCAGGACTGCTCAAGGTCCCCTACATCACCTATGGCTGTTCTCCCTCTGCTCATATCTATCCAGTGGAACGAACCGAGCGTTCTATAAAGATTCGGACCCCATTGGGCGACCTTGACTTAGAACGCCGCTGGCCCCTCGAAGACATGCTGGCAGCGGTTGGCCTGGGACTGGCCATGAGGCTGACTCCAGAGGCCTTGATGAAGCTGCTCGAGCCTGGCCACGGCTTGCCTCAAGTGGCCTGAGATGGCATAACCAAGGGGTGATTCTTACAGACTACGAACAGCTCGGCCAGCATCTCTCCCGGCGCTCCCCAGTCTCGACCGCCCAGCCCTGGCACAGCCAGGACAAACCACCCGAAGATCTTCTGCTGCGCTATCATATCAGCCGGCCTCCGGTTCGGCCGCTAGTGCTGGTGGGAGGATTCGCGGCCAATGCCCTCTACGTCTCTGAGCGTCAGAACGAGCGGATTTACAGGGGGCGTCAGGCCTGGCCCCCATTCCATATCGATCCGCTGACCGGTGATTGGGCTTTGCATCCGGTCGACGAAGTCAACCTGCCCGACCTGGTTCCTGGCCCCTACCTGCCCGCTCAGTACGAGCCGCTTCTGCTCTTTCTGGAAGAAGAGCTGGGTTATCGTATGAACGAGAGCCTGTTCATTTTTCCCTACCGTTGGACCGAGTCAACCCGGCTCAGCGGTCGCCGTCTGGCAGGCTTTCTATCCGAATTGGGCCCGGCCGACCTCATCGCCCACTCTCTGGGCGGCCTCGTGGCCCGGGCCGCGGGTCTCTTTTATGGAGCCGATATCCAACGCCTGGCCTTGCTGACCTGCCCCTTCTTTGGCGCTGGAAAAGCCTTCTTCGATCTCCACCCGGCCTTGACCGTGCAGTTAGTTGACAACATGTTCTTTAACCAAATTCTGGAGCGATTTTTGCCTGGAAACGAAGTGGACTTGACCACCACCTTCCAAAAGATGGACAGCCTGTACGAACTCCTGCCCGACCAGAACGCCTTCGCGCGGGGTCTCTCTCCCTTACAGAGCCGCACCTCGCTGCGACGCCAGCCGAGCCTGGCTGAAAACTGGCAAGAAGCCTACGCTGAGATCCCTGACCAGAAGCGCCTACAACAGGCCATGGACCTGAAGGCCGAACTCGGAATGGCGATACCCGGCAGGGAATACCTGATTCTCTATTCCCAGGAGCATCCAACCGTCGGCCGTGTGGACAATACCTTTGGAATCTACGGATTGCCCTACAGCCTGGGAGGTGGAGACGGGACGGTCCCGGCCGCCAGCGCGGTAGGGCCGGGCCCGGCCATCCCGGTGCCCGGCCGCCATCTGGCCGTGCCCAACCACCGGCTCAGCTTTTTCTGGCTCTCGCGCTTCCTGCTCCAAGACTAGCCTGCGTTGGTTCCCAACCCCTGTTCGGTCCGCTGGAGACTTACGGCTCACAGGTTCGCCTCAAAGTCTCCTGCTTCCCTGAACAGGGTGTTTGCAACTAGGACCTGGGCCCGATAGCCGACATACTGCGGGGTGGGCTCCCAGGTCCTCATGACATCAACAGCTTCTAATGGCCTCCCCATTTCCAGTCCCGAATCTCGGGCAGATCATCCCCATGCTCTCGGGTATAGAGTTTGTGCTCGGTCAGCTTGTTCTGCAGCCACTGCTTGACGTGAGCACCTCGGACGCGCAGGGCGGGCACGCGGTCGATCACGTCCTTGGCCAGGTTGAAGCGGTCCAGCTGGTTCATCACCACCATATCAAAAGGTGTGGTGGTGGTGCCTTCTTCCTTGTAGCCGCGCACATGGAAGTTGGCATGATTGGTTCGTCTATAGGTCAGACGATGGATCAGCCAGGGATAACCGTGGTAGGCAAAGACGACCGGCCGATCGGTGGTAAAGAGCGAGTCGAAATCGCGATCGCTCAGTCCGTGAGGATGCTCGCCTTCAGACTGCAGCTTCATCAAGTTGACCACGTTCACGACCCGGATCTTCAGCTCAGGAAAGTGACGGCGCAGCAAGTCGACCGCAGCCAGCGTTTCCAGCGTGGGCACATCGCCAGCGCAGGCCATTACCACATCCGGCTCCTCACCCTGATCATTGCTGGCAAACTCCCAGATGCCGGCGCCGTTGGTGCAGTGCATGACGGCTTCATCTATGCTCAAGTATTGCAGGGCCGGCTGTTTCCCGGCCACAATCACATTCACATAGTTGCGACTTCTCAGGACATGGTCGGCGACGGCCAGCAGACAGTTTGCGTCCGGGGGAAGATAAACCCGGATGACCTCGGATTTTTTATTCACAACGTGGTCGATGAAGCCCGGGTCTTGATGACTGAATCCGTTGTGGTCCTGACGCCAGACATGGGAAGTCAGCAAGTAGTTTAGAGAAGCGATAGGTCTCCTCCACTCAATCTCCCGGGTGGTTTTGAGCCATTTAGCATGCTGGTTAAACATGGAGTCTACCAGATGGATGAAGGCCTCATAGCAGGAGAAAAAGCCGTGCCGGCCGGTCAACAAGTAGCCCTCCAGCCAGCCCTGGCAGGTATGTTCACTGAGAATTTCCATGACGCGTCCGTTAGCGGCCAGGTGGCCTCCCTGGGCGTCCTCCGGCAGGCTCTCAGCCAGCCAGGTTCGCTCGCTCACCTTGAACAAACCATCCAACCGATTCGAGGCGGTTTCATCAGGACCGACCACACGGAAATGACTGTTCCGCTTCATAACTTCGGCCAAATAATCACCCAAAACCCGTGTGCTTTCGCCCACCTCGCTGGCAGGCTTCTCTAGCTTGAAGGCAAAATCGCGAAAGTCCGGCAGTTTGAGAGCCTTGAGCAACAAACCGCCGTTGGCATGAGGATTGGCCCCCATGCGGCGGCTGCCGATGGGAGCCAGTGCGGCCACTTCGGGCAGCAAGCGTCCATTCTGGTCGAACAATTCCTCAGGCCGATAGCTTTTGAGCCAGCTCTCCAATAGCTTGACGTGCTCGGCCGTCATCTTGGAAAAAGGCACCTGATGTGAGCGCCAACTCCCCTCGGTCTTCTGACCATCCACTTCGGCCGGACCGGTCCAGCCCTTGGGGCTGCGCAACACCAGCACAGGCCAGCCAGGACGGCTCAAGTCTCCGTCCTGACGAGCTCGTTTGTGAATGGCCGCGATATCGCTCAGAATCTGGTCCAGAACAGCCGCCATTTTCTGATGCATATCGGCGGGCTCACAGCCTTCAACGTAATAGGGCTTGTGGCCATAGCCTCGAAGCAAAGCGTCCAGTTCTTCGTGCGGGATGCGAGCCAGTAGGGTGGGATTCGCAATCTTGTAGCCGTTCAGGTGCAAAATCGGCAAGACCACCCCGTCGCTCTGGGGGTTGAGAAACTTATTGGAGTGCCAGGAGGCGGCCAGCGGCCCGGTTTCCGCTTCACCATCGCCAATGACGCAGGCCACGATCAGATCGGGATTGTCGAAGGCAGCGCCATAGGCGTGCGAAAGCGCGTAGCCGAGTTCTCCGCCCTCATGAATTGAACCCGGAGTCTCCGGAGCCACGTGGCTGGGTATGCCACCCGGAAAAGAGAATTGCTTGAAGAGCCTTTTGAGTCCGGAATAATCTTGGGAGACGTTGGTATAGACCTCGCTATAGGTGCCCTCTAGATAAGTATTAGCCACCAGGCCGGGTCCCCCGTGGCCCGGCCCCGCCACATAGATCATGTTCAGGTCATGCTGTTTAATCACCCGGTTCAAATGGGCGTAGATGAAATTGAGCCCGGGAGTTGTGCCCCAGTGACCGAGAAGTCTCGGTTTGATATGTTTGAGTTCCAAGGGCTGGCGCAACAACGGATTATCCAATAAATAGATCTGTCCCACCGACAGGTAATTAGCGGCTCGCCAGTAGGCGTTCAGACGCTCAAGCTCGGATTCCGACAAGACTTCTTTTGGGGCGGTTTTCATCGTGGGCGCTCCTGTTCTTCTGCTTGCACTATGCTTAGAGCCCGGCCGAGAAGTTCCCGGCTGAAAGGGCCAAGTTCGTCACCGCGCCCCCAACCCTGGTAGAACCGGGCATAATCGATCCAGGCCACGGGAAACAGTCGCCGCCATTCCGATTCCAACTCAGGATCGGCCGCAAGTTCGCGAAAATAAAAATCCAGCCAATCTTCGATCTCGGCTTCGGCTCCCCGGTGGCTGAGACAGCAATCCAAATAATAAGCCACGTCGCGGATGCCACAACCCACCCCCACGTACTGAAAGTCCACCGCCGCCGCACGGCCCTGACCGTGCCATAGAAAATTGGCGGGCTTACTGTCTCCGTGAATCAGCGTTTGAAAGCGAGCCCTTCTGAGACAACGGTCCAGAAGGCCGGCGGAGTCTTTCAGCGGACCGGCAGGCATTCGGTTCAACTCATCCTGACGAGTCTCCAGGTGCCAGTAACCTCCCTGCTCCCACAAACCTTCGGGCCGGCTCCCCAGAAAACGACGATGAAAATGTGCCAGCCAACTGAGCCCGGCCCCGATATTCGGCGGCCGGCCGGGCGCATAGCCTGCATTGGCCAGGTCCTCCAACAGCATCAGGCAAATCTCTCCTGCTCGCTCAACCTCCAACAGTCGGGCGACACGGCACCGTTCGTCACATTGGCGGGCCGGGCCCAAATACCATGCCCGCTCCACTTCGTAGGAAAGACGCTTGCGTCGGTCAGAGGCTGACAGTCTGGCTTCCTGGGGTGGACGCACCAGCTTGAGAATCACGGAAGTCCCGTTCTCAAGGTAAACTCGCCTCAGATCCCCATAACCGCCCCAGAGCCTCTGGATCAGGGAACTCTCTCGAACCCGACCCAGACGCGCGCCGACCCATCGCTCCCAATCCATCGCCCCAGGCTTACCGCCACCGGCGGCAACCTCCTCTCTTGGTCGCCTCCACCAGCGGACGCTGATTGAAGGCAAGGGTTTCTTGGACTGCGAAGGAATGACTCCGGCAGCAATCGGCTTGAGGGATCGGCGTTTGGGACTCCTACTCAAAATCAATGTAATCTTGGTCTCGGTGTTCTTGGTAACGGTGGCCGTAGTAGGCTACCTTTCCCAAGGCCTCATGGAGGAGCAGGCCCGCGAACAGGTGCTGGCCAATGCCCGCATTCTGGCCCAGACTGCAGCCGCCGTGCGCAGCTACACCTCCAAACAGATCCAACCGATTTTACACAGTCGGCCGTCCCCCACCTTTCAACCTCAGACGGTCCCGTCCTATTCCGCGCAGGAGGTATTCAAGACTCTGCGCGAGCGCTATCCCAGCTATGACTACAAGGAGGTGGCCCTCAATCCCACTAACCAGAAAGACAAAGCCGTCGAGTGGGAAGCCAAAGTGGTCAATGACTTCCGCAAGGACCCCCAGCGCAAGGAAGTCGTGGGCGAACGCGACACTCCCGAGGGTCGCTCGCTGTTCCTGGCCGAGCCCATCACCATTTCCATGGTCAGTTGCCTGAAGTGCCACTCGACTCCGGAAAAGGCTCCCAAGACCATGACGGCCATGTATGGCACCTCCAACGGCTTTGGCTGGGAGGTGGGTGAAACCATCGGCGCCCGCATTGTGTCGGTTCCGATGCAGGTTGCCAAGACCGAAGCCTCACGCGCCTTCCGCCATCTGTTCGGCTCATTCGTGGTGGTCTTTTCACTGCTGCTGTTGGTCCTGAATGCCTTGTTGCATCAGGTGGTGGTCAAGCCCATTCGTCGGCTGTCTAAAGTCGCCGACGAAGTCAGCATGGGCAACCTCGATGCGCCCCCTTTCGAACCCAAAGGAAACGACGAGGTCAGTGCCCTGCAAAGCGCTTTCAACCGCATGCGCATTAGCCTGGAGAAATCCATGAAGATGCTTGAGGAGCTGGGATGAAGCCCGATGGTCTGGCTGCCGGCTCCTTTGTGGGCAACTTTGAAATCCTGGGTCCCATTGGGAGGGGAGCCATGGGCAATGTCTACCGGGCCCGGGACAAACATCTCCATCGCTCGGTGGCGCTCAAAGTACTCAATTCCCAGCTCTTCAATGATCCTGAGTTTATGGAACGTTTTCTGCGTGAAGCTCGGGCCATCGCTCAACTTGAGCACCCCAACGTAGTCCGCCTCTACGAGTTCGGACTGCACGAAGGGGTGCATTTTATGGCCATGGAGCTGCTCCCTGGGGGCTCTTTGGGCGACCAGCTGAGCGCCGGCAAGGTTTTTGTTGAGTCCGAGGCGCTGATGCTGGCCATGGGTGCCGCCGCGGGTCTAGGAGCCGCTCACGCGGCCGGAATTATCCATCGCGACGTCAAGCCGGATAACCTGATGCTGACCGATAAAAACCTGATCAAAATCGTCGATCTGGGAATCGCGCGACGCGACCAGGATGAGTCCTCCTTGACCCAAACCGGCTCTTACGTGGGCACGCCCGATTACGTTTCCCCCGAGCAGATTCAGGGGGTCAAGGACATCAACGGTCAGGCCGACATCTATTCCCTGGGCATTACACTCTATCATATGGTCACCGGTAAGACCCCCTATGGCGGAGGCACGATGCGCAAGTGCATCATGGGGCACCTCAAGGAGCCACTTCCCGACCCTCGTCATCTATCGCCCAATCTTTCCGAAGGATTCGTCAAACTACTCAACCAGATGACGGCCAAAGAGCGCAACCAGAGATGCGCCGATATGCAGTCTGTTCGCAAGCAGCTCAAAGCGTTAATTCCGCCGGAAATCCTTGAATTATCCGGATCAACCACCTCGGCCCCCATCCCACCGCCCTCCATCAAGTTGGGCCCTCTGCCCGTTCCGGCCGCGCCAGCAGAACATCCCACTCCTGCGGCTGGAAACATTCACTCCAGCTCCCACACTCCTGAGCAGTTGCAGCATTTAGAGAGCCATTTGGTGCGCTATATCGGGCCTCTGGCCAAAATCCTGGTGAAACGCAACGCCGCTCAGGAACCTGACTACCTGACTTTGGCAGGTAAACTGGCCGAGCAGATCTCGGACCCGCAACAGCGCCAGGCCTTTCTCAAGGCCGTGCAGACCTGAGGTCTCGGATATGAACAAAGTCGTTTTCATAACCGGCGCCTCCTCGGGCATCGGCGAAGCGTTGGCTCTGGAGTATGCAAGCCGCGGCGCAACTGTAGCCCTGACAGCCCGTCGTGTCGAGCGCCTGAATGCCCTGGCCCAGAGCATTCAAAAGCAAGGCGGACGAGCTTTGAGCCTGAGCGCTGACGTCACCCGGGAGGCCAGTTTGGACGCGGCCGTTCAGGCCACATTGAGAGCCTTCGGACGCATAGACGTGGTGATCGCCAACGCCGGTTTTGGCGTGGCTGGCTCGCTGGAAAAATTGAGCAACGAAGACTATCGACGCCAATTCGAAACCAATGTCTTTGGGGTGCTCAACACCGTGAGATCCAGCCTGGTGGCGCTCAAAGAAAGCCGAGGCCAGCTGGCAATTATGGGAAGCGTGGCCGGATACGTGGCCTCAGCCGGAGCCACACCCTACGCCATGAGCAAATTTGCCGTGCGCGCGCTGGCGGACGGATTGCGCTCGGAACTGCATTCCTCCGGCGTGGGTGTCACCCTGATCTCACCCGGCTTTGTCTCCAGCGAGATCCGGCTGCTCAACAACCGGGGGGAACGCAAAAGCGATGCCGACCCCATCCCAAGCTGGCTTTGTATGTCCGCCCCTAAGGCGGCTGCCCAGATCGCCAGCGCGATCACTCGACGTCAGGCCGAGGCCGTTATAACCAGGCATGGTCAACTGCTGGTTTTTCTGGCCAGACATTTTCCAGGGCTGCTCCGTCTGCTGGGCAAGAGAGTGCGCCGCCATCAGGATAAAGGATTCAGCCTGAAAGGCTGAGGGTGTATTCGGCGGCCGGCAGTCCGTAGTATCCGATTTCCAGGCGGACGCACTCAGTCGGAGTCAGCACTCGCAGGACCACCTGGGCCGGCCCCTGACGCCAGTCATCCAGGGCACAACCTTCCAGCCTTTTTGGAAGCGCGCCCTGCAGAGGCGGACCCTGGGTCGCCGCGTCTCGCAAGGCCAATTGGGCGGGACATTCCACACTGACCCCGGAAGGCCACCAGCGCGTCTCTGGGGAGGGTGGCTCGACCCGAACCACCAGGCGCAGCCAATCTCCCTCTGAGGCGACCTCCAGCACCCTCAGACGGCATCCACGCATAGACTCAACCCTGCGCTGACTCTCGGCTTTCAAGTCCACCAGCTCAATCGGCCTGGGCGCCACCTGAGGGCCTGGACGAGGGCGTCCACGGCGAGGGCGTCCACGGCGACGAGGCCTGCGCCACCACAAGGCTCCGGTCGCGGCGACAGCCGCCGCGGCCAGTAGAGCAGTCAAACTCATCGATGCACCCGAAATAGGAAACCCAGGGGATTGTCGGCGGAAGTTTTCCAACGTTGGTAGGAACCCTCCGGTCTGCTGCCCAGGCGTTCCTTCATCTCCCGGTCCAGCCAGGCTACAACCTCCTGCAGATCGTCATTGCCCATGTGACCTTCCCGCTCAACATAGCGGTCCAACCAACGATAAACGAAACCTGACAGGACAGGGCGAAGGTCATCCTGAGGCAGTCCAGTGGCACGCTCAAGCTGGGCCAGAGCAGCGGGGAAATAGGCTTTTTCATAACCCTCGGCCGCGCGCTTCCGGTAGCCCGGGTTGCTCAAGGCGAATCCGTTCGAAAACCCAGGATCGGGCGGGATTAACGAATCCGGCCTGGCCCAGGCGGCCGCGAAAAGACATAGCCAGACGAGCGTCGTTTTCATCTTTCCGGGGTTCGCCAGAACCGGTACCGGGGTCCTGGGTGCGAACGACCGGCATGCCTGGAGAGGCCGAATTCAGGCTGATACCCTTTCATGGATGTCGACCGAGACGCCCGAACAGGCTGGCCCGCCGGACCCTCTAGACCTCAGCTCGCTAGAGGAAAATATCATCAGCTCGATCCGCAAGATTGTGCGCTCAATCGAGATGCACTCCCAGGACCTGATCAGCAAGGTCGGCCTTACCTCTCCTCAATTGTCAGTTTTGAAAGCTATTTCCAAGCTCGACTCGGCCACCCCGACCAGCGTGGCGCGTCAACTCAGCCTGAGCCAGTCCACCGTGAGCGGGATCCTCGACAGGCTTCATAGCAAGAAACTGGTGAAGCGCGAGGATAGCAGCAGCGATAAGCGCCTGCGCCGCTACCGCCTGACTCGGTCGGGCAAGAACACCTTGGATAAATCCCCCCCGCTGCTGCAGGAGAACTTCTTGCACAACCTGCGAGGCCTGGAAACCTGGGAGCGCACACTGCTTTTGTCCGTGCTGCAGCGAACCGCCAACCTGATGAACGCAAATGAACTGGAAGCCGCAAGAGCCAACCTGGGGACCGACCTGGAATGCTTGTAGCAAATTCTTGTGACTTTGGTCCCTGTTCCCTGGCTCAAGCGCAGACCTATACTGCCGGTATGTCGAAAACCACCTATCAATGTTTAAAGTTGGGGTTCTTCGTGGCAGCCTTTGCGATGATTGCCTACCTCAGCCAGGGAGTCAGCTCGTTTCTCCTGTTCTCGAGCCTGCTCCTGGTAGTGACCCTGGGCCGCAGTGTTCCGCTGGTGGCCAGTTGCGCCGTACTGCTGGGCGCCTGTTTCCCAATCTTAGGGGTGACGGTGGCGGTCTTGATTTTTCTTTACCTCGTTTTCCATCCGGCCAGCAAAAACAACGTCCGTCCCACCTGAGAGCACTCACGCAGGAATTTCACGGTCCGGACCCAAGCCCCCCCCATGGGTAGTCTCTTTTCATCCAAAAGCGGCAAGGTCCGCTGCGCGCACATTCTGGTGAAGGACCAGGCGGCCGCCCAAAAGCTCCTGCTCGACCTGCAAGCTGGGGCTGATTTTGCCCAGCTCGCCCGCCAGCACAGTCAGTGTCCATCCAAAGCCAAGGGCGGCGATCTGGGGCACTTTGGACGGGGACAGATGGTGCCCGAATTCGATCGAGCCGCTTTTGCGCTAGAGGTCGGCGCTCTAAGCGACCTGGTCAAAACCAAGTTTGGTTACCACATCCTCAAACGAACCGGCTAGGGTTCTTGATGAAACGCTTCATCAATCAACCGCGCCAGCTGGTGAGCGAGGCCATCGAGGGCTTGATTCTTTCCAGTCAGGGTCGCCTGACCCGCCTGGACGGTTTTCCCGACATCAAAGTCGTCGTCCGAGCGGATTGGGACCGTTCCCGGGTCGCCGTCATTTCTGGGGGCGGTTCAGGACACGAGCCCGCTCACGCGGGCTTCGTAGGTCGGGGAATGTTGACGGCCGCGGTTTGCGGCGAGATTTTTGCTTCACCCTCAGTCGAAGCGGTGCTGGCCGCCATCCTGTGCGTAACGGGCCCGGCCGGCTGCTTGTTGGTGGTCAAGAACTACACGGGCGATCGCTTGAACTTCGGCCTGGCCGCCGAGCAGGCGCGCCAGCGGGGCCTGCTTGTGGAGACGGTGCTGGTAGCCGACGACCTGGCTCTGCCCGACTCCCCCCAACCCCGCGGAATTGCGGGCACCCTGTTTGTGCACAAAATCGCCGGGGCGCTGGCCGAACGTGGTTGCGAGCTGAGTCAGGTGGCCGATACAGCTCGCCGGGCGGCCCGCCAAACCATGTCCCTGGGCCTGGCCCTGGACCTATGCCATCCGCCAGGACACCAGCATCACCTGCGTTTGCAAGAGGACCAGGCCGAATTGGGCCTGGGAATCCACGGTGAACCCGGAGCCGAAAAAATCGCGCTGGGCCATGCGGACGAGCTGGTCCAGAGGATGCTAGCAAAACTGCCGGATCCGATGAAAGACTGTGCCCTCCTGGTCAATAACCTGGGCGGCGTGCCGCCGTTGGAGATGTTGCTGGTCACCCGCGCCTTGCTGCATTCCCGGCTTCGCCACTGCGTCAAACTCCTGGTCGGACCAGCCCCGCTGATGACATCCTACGATATGAACGGGATCTCAATATCCCTGCTGGCGCTGGAAGAGGAATGGAGCGACAGTCTGATGGAGCCTTGCCAACCGCCGGCCTGGCCCGGGGCTCTGGCCTGGCGGCATATGCAACCAATCCCGTTGCCCGACCAGATCGGCGGGCAGCAGTTCTTGCCCTCGGCCGAGGCTACTCGCATGAACTGGTTATTGACCGCCTGCCGGAGCCTGGAGGCAGCCGAATCGTGCCTGAACGAACTGGACCAAAAGGTGGGCGACGGCGACACGGGGTCCACTATGGCCCGAGCCGCCCGCGCCTTGATCGAGTCCATGGAGGCACTGCCATTGGCCCAAGGCCCGCAACTCCTCCAGGCCATCGGCACCATCCTGGCGCGCGTGATGGGAGGCTCCAGTGGGGTGCTGCTTTCAATTTTCTTCAATGCAGCCGGCACTGCGCTGGCGGAGACCGAAGATTGGCCGCGGGCCTGGCGCAAAGGTCTGGAACGCCTGCAGGAATACGGAGGGGCGTTCCTGGGAGACCGCACCATGATCGATGCGCTCCATCCGGCCCTGACCGTCCTGACGGAAGGTGGATTGAAAGCCGCCGCTCGTGCGGCTCGCCAGGGGGCGGATACGACCGCCGGACTGAGTGCCCGGGCCGGTCGCTCAGCCTACGTGCCGGAGACCCTTCAGCACGGCGTTAATGACCCTGGGGCCGAAGCCGTGGCGCTGGTATTTGAGGCCTGGTCGACGGGTTCGGACTAGGCTCAGGCCGGTCACTGTTTCAGGAAGAGAAAGGCAAGGGCCGAATCAAGCAAGCCCACTCCGTAGGCGATTCGGAAGGTCTCGCTAAACTGGCGTCGGATCTGCTGGGAGTCGGCGCCGGTCAGGACCTCCAGATTTTCGCTCTCGGTCTTTAGATTCTCTTGCCGGGCATAGACCGACTGCTGATGTAAACTGGCAATATCCAGACCGCGCCAGTATTGATCGGCCACGGCCGTCAGTTCCTGTATTTCTTCCAACCAGAGCCGGGAAGGAGCGACGAAGTCGAGTACCGGCTTTTCTTCCAGATAGAGCCGTCCACCATCCAGAGCACCACAGAGCAGGCCCGCGGCCTGAGCCTGACGGGTGAGGTGCACAGTATCGGGCGAACTCTCGAGCACGGCCGCCTGAGCCAACAATTGCTCCTTGAGAAATCGGGATTCCTCGGGAGGCGGCAGAGCATTCTGCTTCAGTACGACCAGCAGTCTGGCCAGGCGGTCAAAAGCCTGAATGGCAGGCACGGGCTGCAAGAATTCCGGCATACTGCGGCACTGCAGA
The DNA here is from genome assembly GCA_018266105.1 of bacterium. Classification (GTDB taxonomy): domain Bacteria; phylum Vulcanimicrobiota; class Xenobia; order Xenobiales; family JADMJV01; genus JADMJV01. The sequence goes on from JAFEBA010000041.1 coordinate 12,588, forward strand.
CTAAAGGAACGCATGCCCCGAAGTTCTCATAGGAGGCCTGGGCCCCCTGCGAAAAGTCCCCGCCATGAAGACCGCCATGATACTATTCACCCTGACCTGCCTGGTCTGGGCACAGGCTCTGCCGGACCGAGCCCGTTTCCAGCCGGGCGACAATCCGGCCTATGCTTCGCCTGATTATGATGACTCAGACTGGCCCTGGCTGCGCTTACCGGGCACCTGGGAAAGCCAGGGCTATCCGGGCCTGGACGGTAGCGCCTGGCTCCGCCTTCACTTTGAGCAGGACCCGGCGCTGTTGCCGGCCCAGCCTTACGTGTTGCTGGGCAAGATCGATGACGGGGACGAAACCTACCTGAACGGTCACAAGATCGGCCAGGAAGAATACGGCAACCAACGCATCTACAAGGCTCCCCGCGGCTACTTTAAACGCCACAATGTGCTGGCTATCCGGGTGCGCGACGACGGCGGCGAAGGCGGACTGACGGGTGGAATCCTGGGTATCTACAGCGCCGGTCAATGGCGTAAGCTACTGAACTATGGCCCCTCACCCAAAGTTTCTTTTCAGCAGCTTGTAACCAGTAACGGTTTAGTGGCGGCCGTCTACGACCCGGTGACAAACTCTGTCACAGCCTGGCCCCATATCTACAAGATGCTGGACTCCCAGAATGAAGTTCGACCCTGGTTTCACTGGCGCGGCGGATCCAAGCCGCTTGCCTGCCGCTACCGCGAAAACACGCACGTGATCGAGATTGACTATCCTGAGGGGAGGATGCAAATCTACGCTCCATTCCGGGGTGACAAGCACAGACTCTGCTTCGTATTCAAGCGAAGGCTGAAGTTCAAACAGCCTGGCCCGGTGCAAACGAGCGCTCAAGAGGCGACCGACGAGGTGGCCTACATGCGGGGTTTCTACCGGAACCAGCCGAGACACCTGGAGCGCAGCCAGCGCAACCTCTTTGAACAATCGATCGCTCTTCTGAAAATGGCCCAGGTGGCGCCCGAAGAGGGAGCTCCTCGCGCAGGTCAAATCGTCGCCTCCTTGCCTCCCGGCAACTGGAATATCTGCTGGCCTCGAGATGCCACCTTTGCCATCCTGGCCCTGAACCGTCTCGGCATGTTTGAGGAAGCACGCCAGGCTCTGGACTTTTTTGCCGGCTCGCAAGTTGGCGAATTCGAGAAATTTCTCGGCCATGTCTACGGCATCAGTGTCTGCCGATATTTCGGAAACGGGCAGGAAGAGTCCGATGTCAACCATCAAGGTCCCAATGTGGAACTGGACAGCTTCGGGCTTTTCTTGATGGCCGTCTCTGATTATGTGGAACGAAGCGGTGACAGAGTCTGGCTGGAACGGCACCGCGATTGGCTGGACCACCGCGTGGCCGATCTGATTCCATTCCTGCGCGATTCGAACGGACTGATTCGGGCCGAATCAGGTCCCTGGGAGGAGCATTTACCGGGTCGACAGCACGCCTGGACCGACATCGTCTCGTGCGTGGGCCTGCGGCGTTATGCTCGCCTCAGCGGCCGAGAAGACGCGCTCCAGGTTGCCGACCAGCTGGAGGAAGCAATCCGAAACGAACTGGTCGACTCAAACGGCATGCTGAAGGGCTACCAGGAAGCCCGCCCGGGAGATCCGGACTATTACGATGGCGGCACTCTGGAGGCATTTGCCCAAGGCTTGTTTCCTGACCTCATGGATAAGCATGTGCGACACTTCGCCCGAGTGATGCAGGTGAGCCCCCATCGCGGGTACGCACGCCTCAGTCAGCCCGGCTGGTATACCTGGTCCGAATGGCCGTTCCTGGCCATGCGCCTGGCCGTGGCCTACCGCCTGCAGGACCATCCGGAACGTGCCCGGCCCCTAATGGCGCGCATTACCAATTATGCAGCCCTAAATCACAACCTCATCCCTGAACTCTACGGGCGTGAAGACGACAACTATGGAGGAGCCATCCCCATGATTGGATACGGCGCGGGCGCCTACATCCTGGCCCTGGCAGATGGCCCTCCCTGAAACGGACCGATCCTACGATCCAACCTGGCCTCTCAAACACTCTTCCTGAGCGCGCAATTCAGGCGTGAAGTTCTCGCCGAAATCTTCCGGCTCCACGAACTGACGAATCTCGATCTCTGAGCCGTCTGAATCAGGCATTGGATCAGGACAGCGCTTGACCCATTCGATGGCCTCTTCCATCGATTTGACCTGCCATATCCAGTAGCCAGCAATGAGCTCCTTGGTCTCTGCGAAGGGACCGTCAATCACCTCGCGATTTTTGCCGTTGAAACGCACGCGTACCCCTTTAGAACTGGCCCTCAGTCCATCACCCGAGAGCATGATGCCGGCTTTAATCAGTTCTTCGTTGTAAGCCATCATCGCCGCAAGCAGCTCCTGGCTGGGCGGAATTCCGGCCTCAGATTCCTTAGTGGCTTTGACAATTACCATAACTTTCATTCTGCTTTCTCCTTTTCAGCTCATTAGAACCAGTCTATTTCCTGGGAAGTCCAGCCTGTTCCACCACGGGACGGATTTCCACGGTGCCCCAGCCGGCACCGGGAATTTGAGCGGCAATCTCAATGGCCTCGTCCAGATCGCCAGCCTCCACCAGAAAGTAACCGCCCAGTTGCTCCCGAGTTTCCGCAAAGGGCCCATCGGTCACCAGGCGTCGCCCTTCACGCACGCGCACGCTGGTGGCCAGCGCGACCGGCTGCAGGGGGGAAGCGCCCAGGAACTGACCTTTTTGGTCCAGTTTCTCACAAACACGCGTGGACTCCTGATAGCACTTCTGCATTTCGTCCTCATTTAACAGGCCTTCCTCGCCATAGACCAGCAAGAGATACTTCACTCTTCTTCACCTCCGCCCAATTGTCGAACCGCCCTGTCAGAAATCGACAATTCCGACAAACGTTTTTCTAAGAATCTTTTTTCAGGTTCCTGGCGAGCCAGTAGCAGGGCCTTCCGGTAAGCACTCTCCGCCTGGACTGGCTGACCCAGGCGCCGGTAGAAGTCGGCCTGCACGGCATGCACCAGATGATAGTCACTCAGGGGCTGCAGAAGTGCCTCCACCAATGGAAGAGCTATGGCCGGTCCATCTCGCATGGCCACGGCCACAGCCCGATTCAACTGAACGATCGGTGAGGGGTCGGCCCGCAGTAAGAGATCATAAAGTGCAACAATTCGATCCCAATCGGTATCCTGGGGATGGACCGCGCGGGCATGCTCGGCCGAAATCGACGCCTGTAGAGCATAGGCCCCGACCGACGGAGAGGCCAGCGCCGCTCCCACCAGAGCCAATCCCTCCGCGATCAGATCGGCTTTCCAGAGGCTGCGGTCCTGGTCGTCCAGCAAGATCAAATCGCCGCCAGCATCGGTGCGTGCTTCGCGCCGAGATTCCTGGAGTAGCATCAAGGCCAGCAAGCCCAGGGCTTCAGGGTCGGGCAACAACTCAACCAGCAGTCGAGCCAGGCGAATGGCCTCCAACGACAGGTCGGTTCGAGCCAGACTGGAGTAGCCTTCGTTGTAAACCAGATAAATAACCGAAAGAACCGAATCGAGTCGAGCCGGCAACTCTTCCTGCTCGGGCACCTTATAGGCAATCCCGGCTCCGCGAATCTTGGCTTTGCCTCGCACGATCCGCTGAGCCATGGTTGTGGGGGTGGTTAGAAAAGCTGCCGCAATCTCCTCGGTTCTGAGGCCACAGACCTCTCGCAAGGTTAAAGGCACCTGGATGCTGGGAGCAATGGCCGGGTGACAACAGGTGAAGATCAGTCGCAATCGGTCGTCAACCACATCGTAATCCTCTTCAGGATGCTGCTCGAGTTGCTCGGCAATCTTCTGCAGTTGCTGGTCAAATCGAGCCCGCCGCCGAATGGAGTCAATGGCCTTGAAGCGCCCGGTGGACACCAGCCAGGCCCTGGGATTCGAAGGCAGCCCCTCGGCGCGCCAGCGATCGGCGGCGATGGCAAAAGCCTCCTGGGTAGCTTCCTCAGCCAGATCGAAGTCTCCTAAAAGGCGCACCAAAGTGGCAAAGACGCGACGATATTCGCGAGCGTAAATCTCCTCCAGCATCTTAACCGCGTCCTTCGGAAGAACGGGCCGACCTTCTGGCAGCCAGCGAATAAAGAAGAACGGCAGTCCAGATGTATCCGAAAGCCACGGCGTGACAGCGCTCGAAGGGTTCGTGAAAGGCTTTCATGGCCACCAAGAATTGAAATGTCGGCGAGATGTACTGGAGCAGCCCCAGGGTCACCAGGCGCAGATGGCGGGCGGCAATCCCAAACCAAAGTAATGGCACCCCGGTCAAGGGGCCACTCAGCGCCAGCAGTCCCCAGTTGGGATGGGCGGGGGTGAAGCTCACTGCCCAGAGCGCGGGCAGGCATAAAACGAGAGTTTCCGTCCACAGCGCCAACAATGAATCCACGCCCGCCTTCTTGCGCAAAAGGCTGTAAGTGGCGAAGCTGCAGGCGATAGCCAGGGCCAGCCAGGGAACGCCGCCACTGTGCAAGGCCAGATGCCTGACCCCGAGAGCCGCCAGCAGCAGGCTCCCCAACTGCAGGTTGTTGAGGTGTTCTTTCAAGAAAAGAAGCCCGAATAGAGCACTGAGCAGGGGGCTTACGTAGTAGGCCAGGGCCACTTCGGTCACGCGCCGAGAACTGACGGCAAAGACAAAGAGATACCAGTTGGTGCCGATCAAGAGTCCACTTGGAATCAGCCAGCGCAGCAATCGCCAATCGGCCGCCCTGGTCAGGTATTGTTTGAGTTGACCCTGACTGATGAGCCAACCGGCCAGAAACACAAGACACCAGAGAACACGATGTCCCAGGATAGCCAATGGGGGCAACCCGTCCAGCAGCCTGAAGTAGAGGGGCAGGATGCCCCAGGCGAAGTAGGTGGCCACTCCGTACAGGACGCCGCGCATAGGTCTCGTGTTGGGGCAAAGTCCAGCAAGTCCTCCATCAGGGAAAGTACCAGACCCCTGTCAATGGCTCAACCACCGCCCGCGCCAGGTTATACCAGGCCGAACACTGATCCAGAATGGCCGAATCGGAACTGGCCACCGCAACCTTGCTCATTTTCAGCAGTGGGTCCGGATCGGGCACCAGTTCAACCGTCCAGGGCCAATTCTGGCTGTGAGCAAGCCGGCGAAGCAAGGCGGCCAGGCGTCCGGTATTAGAAACAGGCTGATCTAGCAACCAGGTCACCGGGCGCCCCCGCAAATGCAGGCCAATCAGACGGGCGGCCGCCTCCGCTTCTTCAACCATCCGATAGTTGCCGTGAAATGAGGCCATATCACGAAAGCAGCCGTCGCGCGCCCGCAACACCACTCCACCGGCCAGGGCGGCTTCCACTGTTGTCAACGCGTTGAGCCCGTCGATGGCCAGTTCGGCAAAGTCGGTCACCTGGCTTTGGGTGCGCGCCTCCCGCGCCTGGTCGCTGCAGGCGCAGCGCCCAACAGCGACGCGCTGGCGTTGAGTCAACTGAAAGCGGTCACCGACCAGGGTCAAGCCGGCCTGACGGGCGTAGCCTCGGCTTAAAAGCCAACTATAATCCTCTACGGCCGTGGCGAAATCAGAGCGCCGGCTAGTACCGAAGAATTGCTGATCCTCGGGGTGGGGGCCACGGTGCACGCCTGCTCAGCGCAGAAAGGCCAGGTTGGCTTTCTCGATGGGGCTGAGACAGCTCTCCGTGAAGCTGTCGTCCGGTTCATACCAGCTGCGGCTCTCAAAGTATTCGCGCAGGGGAGACTCGTCAAAAGGACAACCTCGGCGCGCCAAGATTTCGGAGGCCATCAAGAGCCTCTCCCACTCGGTCAGGCCGATCAGATCTTCCTCGGAAAGCTGAATCTCCTCGGTCAGCGGCCAGCCCGGTCCACTTTGCAGAGCCTCCTCGCGCTCGGTCTCCCCGATCGGATTCACCAGCAGCCTGTTCCAGAGGCCATCAGGAACCCCGAGTCGATGGAGGTCCTCGGCCGAGAATGTGCCACCGACCCTCGAGAGCAGCGTCCATCGCTGACCGTCGTGGCGTAGCAGAGCCGTACCGTCTGTCTCATCCTCGCCATTGTAAACCAGGGCCAGCACAAACTCCTCGACCTCCTGATGACTCAACAGCTCATCACCGGCCGGTAACACAGAAGCAAAATCCGCCACGCTCATCATCCTCCGCCGCCCCCTTGGGTACGGCTGTGCTTGATCCTCTCCCAGCGGCGCGTCAGGTGCCGCTTTGGCTCAGGTCTGGAACTCAGCCAGGGGAGAAACACATTGCACAGACCATGCGAGTTCTCATGATTCTTTTGCTCCTGAGCCTCCCGGCCGTTGCCAAGAAGAGCCTGTCGCCCTATGACTTCACCCTGGTGAACGCCACCGGTCTGACACTTAAAGAGGTTTATGTCTCCCCCAGTAACTACCGCTGGTGGGACACCAATGTGCTGGCGGCCCCATTGCCCAACAAAAAGAGCGTTCCTATTCGTTTTTTGCCGCTCACTCTGGCCACCTCCTGGGATCTGCGTGTGGTCTGGGCGCAAGCCGACCGGGAAGCCTGCGAGTGGCACGGATTCAACCTGGCCTCACTGCAAAAACTGGTCCTTCACTACGACAGCCAGAGCCTCCGAAGCTGGTTCACGACCGTAAACTGAGTCTGAAGCGAGCGTACGGAACGGCCCCAAAGGCCAGCACATAGGAGCTCCACTGGATGGCGGGCACCCACTCCCGATGGCCCGCCCGTTGTGCCGACAGAATCAGCAGGCAACTCACCAAGAGCAAGCCTCCCAGCCACTGGAATATGGCCTTCAAGGCCGGGGAAAAAAGCTCGCCCCGGGAGACCATCTCAGGGTTGGAGTAGCGGTCTTCTTGCCACGGGTGAGCTGTATTGGAATAGCCATTGCGCTCCCAAAATCCAAGCTTGTCGCCCTCCACAAACTCCAGCCGACAAATCCACTTGGTGCCCTTCCAGGCATAGAGTTGAGGGGTCACCATGCGTACCGGCCCTCCGTGCTCTTTGGAGAGCGGCTGCCCATCGGCGCTGTAAGCCAGCAAGACATCGCTTTTGAGGGCCTCTTCCAGAGGCAAGTTGGTGGTATAACCATCGTAGCCGTGACAGACCACGTGGGTGGCCAGATCGGTCACCTCGGCCAGTTCGGCCAGATCGGATAGACGCACGCCGAGCCACTTCATGTCCAGCTTGGACCAACCCGTCACACAGTGAAAGTCACTCTCGTCCTCCACCTGAGGCAGCGCCTGAAAGGCCTCCCAATCCAGTTTCTGCGGATTCCGACAGGCCCCATCCAAGGTCAGACCCCACTCTTCCAGGGGAATGGCGGGCTGACGGCCCAGGTCCAGCACTGGCCACTTGTCCGTCTTCTTCTGCCCTGGAGGCAGCTTCGGCATCCCGTGGCGATTGGCAGGTCCCGTCCCCCGAGGAGCCGGATCGGCCAGCGCCCGCGTAGCCAGAGTCTTGGCACGCCAGCGCTCGCGCAATTTCATGCGCGCTTCGACCACCCGCCGCTCCTTTTCGTCCATAACCCTAGTATAAGCAATAAACTCGGAAAATTGCTTATACTCAGGGGGCGGTGGTGAAAATGTGGCTGGGGATGCCGCCCAGCTTCTCGGCCAGCTCCTGCCGGCGCTGGGCCAGCAACTGAGCCCCGGTCCCTTGCAAATCCTTGAGCTTCATCTGAGTGCCGTCTTTGCCGTTATAGTAGCCACTGAGCAAGCCGGTGGGCACGAATCCATACTTCTCGTAGAGCTTCTCGGCCGGGGCATTGCCCTTCTCAACCTCCAGCTGAACTTCCTGAAAGCCTTTGTTCGCGGCCGTCTCCAGGCCCCGCAGTAGCAGTTGCTCACCCAGCTTCTGGCCTCGAGCATCAGGAGAAACCGCCAGACTATCCACGCACGCTGTGCTCGGAGCCTCGCGCTGGTAGTTCATCAACACGTAGCCCAGGGTTTTCCCGTCGGCCACCGCCATTTCGGTTTCCTGCAGCGGGTTGCGCAGCGCCGAGCGGAACGAGTCCTCGGGCCAGGCCATGGCACCGAAAGATTCCTTGTCCAGGCGAGCCAGAGTGGGAGCATCCTGCAGGCGGGCGGGGGTGAATGAAATCTTCATGAGGCCAGCTAACCAGCCCACCCCCAAAGAAGTCTGAAAGATAAGCAATAAAATGACCTTTATTGCTTATCTCTGGTGGAGACGGGAGGCCACGAGGCGGGCCGACTGGTCGGCGAAGAAGGTCCCATCTGGCAGCTGGCGCTTGGCCGAGAAGTAGTCGGTCGAGCCAATATGGGTTATGGGTCCACAGGCGTGCCAGTGCAGCTTGCCCTCTCGGCGCGCCTGGTTCCAGGGCGAGAAGAAAGCCCCCCTCCAACGCCCTGGGTAAAGCAGCCAACCCAGAGCAGGCATCACGTGATCTCGAGTGCCCTTGAAATCATCCACCCGATCGACTGCGCCTATGCCCGGGTCGTCGGTATAGACTCCGCCCAGGCTGATCACGTAGATGGGAACACTCAACATCTGCTTCAAATAGGGAGCGATACCGACCGCAATCTGGGCTCCTCCACTATAAGTAATCAGATGAACGGGTTGATTCTGGAATCCCTTTTGCTGGAGGCGCCGGGCCACGGCCTCGGCCACTCCGCGATTGTAGGCCGGACCATAGCGTCGATCGGAAGAGACCAGTGTCTGCCCAATATTGTGCATGATGATCAGCAGGTCGAATACATTGTTGGGAATCCGCAGCCGCCATTTCTGAAGCCAAACCCAGAGCCACCGTAGCAGTCGATCGCCATCCAGGGGGTTGTTGGTCGCGGAGTAAGGAAAAACGTCGTCCACGATTTGCAGACCCGGCACCCGTTCTTGCAGACGCAGCAAGAATCCCCGCTCGCGGCGCGAGAGGAAGTCACCGGAAAATCCGGCTACCCCCGTCAGATAGACCGCAAAGGGCCCCGGCTGAGGAACCGGCTGCGCCGGCTCCAGTTGGGGCGGAACACTCTTCCAGCCTGCCCACCAACGCAGGGCCTCAAAGGGCGAAGTCAAGGCAACCCAGAGTGATAGCAGCCAGAAGAAACACCACAGGGCCCACAGGTGCTGCAGAATCCAGCTCACGGGCGCCCCATGAGACGGCGCCAGGGGCCGCGGGCCCACCCAAGATGGGTCAGGCTGAAGTGCAGGGCCCAGCCAGGTAGGGAGCAGAGAATGGCCACCGGCAGAGAAGCTCCCGTGGTCCAGCCGACCGCCACCACCAGGTCAAAGAAAACCCAGGCCCGCAGTAAATGAAAGAGATAAGCACCGAAATGGGGCAAAAAAACCAGCACCCCAAACAACTGCGGTATGTGAGCATAGGCAACAAGGTAGCCACAGCGCAGCAAGCCAAGCTTCAGTCCAAAAAGCCAGGCCAGGGTAAACAGTCCCAGAGCCCAGCTCAGGGCTGAGGCCACGAAGAGCAGCCCGCCCAGGCTCAGACAGAGCAGAAAGCGCCGGGGGGAGACGCGATTGAGCAGAAGCACGGCGCTTTGCCCGAGCAGGTCTGAGAGACCGGCCGCGCTCAGGAGGCCTAAGGCAAGAACTGGCTCCCAGAAATCCATCTCCCAAGCTTACCCACAAGTATAAGCAATAAGGCCGATTTATTGCTTATACTTGGGGGATGATTATCTATGTGGACGTGGACGACACCCTGGTGCGCAGTTTTGGATCTAAGCAGATAGCCATCAGTGCCGCTCAGGACTATGGGCGACGGCTCCACCGGGCGGGTGCACGTCTCTACTGCTGGAGTTCGGGAGGGGCCGAGTATGCCCGAGCCTATGCTGAAAAGGCGGGCCTGAGTGACTGTTTCCTGGGATTCTTACCCAAGCCGCAAGTCCTACTGGACGATGTGCTCGTAGAGAACTGGGAACTGCAGCAACTTCACCCCAACCAGTGCCGCTCGCAGCAAGGCGATGACCTACTCCACCGAATTCAAGCGACTGAGGAACAGGCCGATCGCCGCGGGTAGGGCCAGAATCGCCGGGGGCGGTACGGGCAGTCCAGACTTAGCCAGGAGTGCCAGTCCTGAAGCCAGCAAAACCGTCGCAATGGCCAGGCGCAGGCCACGGCTCTGCATTCTCCCTGTGGCTCCCGAACCAAGCCACACTCCGGGCAGAGAGCCCAGCAGGATATTGAGCATGAGAGCTCCGTCCCCCTGATGCCAGTGAGCCAGGCCTGCGGCTGGGAAACTTGAGAGCGATCGGCTGCCATGCTTAACGAGACCGGCACGAGGATTAGAGCCAGAGCTCGTAAGAGCAGGTTGTCCAGGTCGGCCGGTCCGACCTGACGTAGCCAGCCCACCATGGCGGTTCCTAGCAAGGAGCCGGGAACACCTCCGCAACCAAGCCACCAGAGTAGGCGCAGGTCAACGTTGCGCAAACGCAGATGCCGCAAGGCTCCCAGACTTTTGGTGATGGCTCCATATGCCAGGAATTAGCGGGGGCCGCCGTCGCCCCCTGGTTTGCCAATGTACTTGCCCATGAGACAGTCGAGATAACTGCGGCCAACGCCGACTTCAGCGGCGACGCGCCCGTTCTGAGTGTAGAGCATGTCGTTGGGAATCACCACTCGCCGACCCAGGAAGTGCCGTTCGCGGAACTCGACTTCGGGAGCGCCCTTTCTGACCGCGGCATTCACGGCTTCGGAGCAGTAGTAAGCATCATTGCCCTGCTTGAACTTGAAATCGTATTTCTTGCCCAGCAGCTCGCGGCCGGCTTCGATCACCTTCTGAGCGCTGCCCTCGTGATAGTCAGGCCGAATGGCCACGGCGTGCTGTTTGCCCAGCAAAACTCCCTCCAGATCACCTTCGCGCACGCCATTCTCCATCTTGGCTTCGATGGTTTTGCCCTGGCCCTGGTAGAGAATCGCGTGGGTGAAATCGGCCCGGTGAGTGACCAGTTGGGTGACGGTCATAAAGGGGGTGGAACGCTCATCGCCTGTCAGAATGACGTCGCCGGGCTGAAGCTTGCTGATAAATGCCTGAGCCTCTGCTTTCTCTATGGTGGGATGGCCAGTGTAATCCATTTCGGCACCATGCTCATTCAAAGTCTTTATGTGAAAGTCGCTGGCCGTGCGCACCAAATCGCTGCGCAGCGGAATGCCCACAATCCCGGCCAGCCGTCCGGCCAGATTCCCCACCGCCGCACCTGCCTTGGAAAGCAGAGAGCGCCCCCACAGGGTGGTGCCCTGAATCTTGGCACCGGCCACGGCGCCCCCGATGCCACCCAGCACGGAACCCAAAGTCGCCCCCAGACCACCACCGACAGCAGCTCCAAGGGCTCCGCCCAGGGCCACTCCTCCGAAAGCTCCGGCACCTAGAGCCGCAAAATGTGAGAAAAAACCGCCGATGGCCGCACCCGCACAGGCGTAGGTGCGACGATAAGTCTCATTGTCGTAATCACTGCTGTAGCTGCGCTCAGATTGGTTCAAGCGATAATCTTCGGGCCGAGGCAGCGGGGACAATTTGCGAGCAAGGCTCAAATTGGGTTGCGGGGCGGATTGGATCTTCATAAAATCAGCATAGGGCCGACGAGTGAAAGAACCCTGAAAAAATCCTGATTAAACAGGACATAAATCTATCCATATCTTGGCGTATTTTCTTTACATCCCGGAAACGCTTGACAAGTTTTTGAATCTCTGGCAACCTCTGCGAGTCGGCGGGTTCCTCCCAAACGAGGCACGCGCAGGACACAGAAGTTTCGTCGCGCCCCGACGGATCTGGCCTACATACAACCTTGAGCGGCTTGTCGCGGGTTCGAATCCCGCCGGTCGAAAGGCCGTAGCTCAGTGGTAGAGCATCCGAGTATCCACAGCCAGATCGACTTGCGCGAAAGAACTTCCGGGCGAAAGGTTCAGACTTTGGAACTGTTCATCGATTTCATCTCGCCTTACGCTTATCTGGCAGCGGAAAAGGTTGCCGAACTGGATCCCGACGCAGTCGTCACACCCATCCTGCTGGCGGCCCTGCTCAATCACAACCAGCAGCGAGGCCCGGCTGAAATCCCCGACAAGCGGCGCTACATGTTCAAGCACGTCTCACGTATGGCCGATGAACACGGCTTGCGTATTCAACCGCCTCCGGCTCATCCGTTTAATCCGCTGCTGCCGCTCCGCCTGGCCAGCTTGCGGCCCGATCTGCTCTTGCCCATCTTCCGGCGCTGCTGGCGCGACGGCCAGGCCATCGACACCCCGGCAAGCCTCCTGGACCTGTGTGACGCAGCCACCCTGGAGGAGGCGAGCGCCGCCAAACAGACGCTCCGCCAGAGCACGGAACGCGCACTATCCCTCGGCATTTTTGGCGTCCCCAGCCTGCTGGTAAAAGGTGAAATATTCTGGGGCTTCGATTCCTTCGCGCACATCCGGCGGTTCCTGGAAGGCCACGACCCGGTCGACCCTCTGCTGGTGGAGAAGTGGGAAACTTTACCGGCCAGCGCCCATCGATTAAAAACCTAGAATTTGACTTAGATGCCGTGGGGACCGAACCTGAAAGGTGGGCTCATAGTGGGCATCCCGCCCGTGCCAGTTCACCCAGCAGGTATCCAGTCCGGCCTCCAGGCCACCGCGAATATCCGTATCCAGGTTATCCCCTACCATCAGCACCCGCTCGGGCGAGGGCCCGCCCATCTGGCGCAGTGCGTGGCGAAAGATTTCGGGATGGGGCTTGGCAAAGCCGACCTGTTCGGACACAACCACGAGCTCAAAGTAGTCCTCCAGTCCGCAGCGCCGTAGCCGAACTTGCTGTAGTTCGCCGAACCCGTTGGTAATAATCCCCAATCGGACCCGGCCCCGCAGGCTCCTCAGTAAATCAATAACGCCTTCCAGCGGCCGGCAGATCTCTGCCATGGCCGCCAGAAAAGCGCTATTTAAGATTGAAGGACAGACTTGAAGACGTTCAGCCCAGGGCGCGAAACGACGCTGCTGAACTTCCAGAGCGGTGATGCGGCCTTCCTGGTAATCCAGCCAGAGCGGTCGATTCGTGAGCTGATATTCGGCAAAATCACTTTCACTGGCCTCATGACCAAAGGACTGGAGCATGATCCGCAGCCCGGCCTGAGCGTCGAAGCTGAAAAGCGTTTCGTCCGCGTCAAAGAGGACCCAGTCGTATTTCACCGGGCCAATTCGGTAACCAGAGCCATACCTCCAAAGACGGCCGCGCCGGCCACCGGTCCACCAGCGGCGGCAGCGATACCTGCAGCCGTGCCGGCGACCGCTCCTACGAAGGGACCACCGAAGGTCGAGGCCAGGGCCAGTCCACCCCGGGCAATTTCGTTGCCTTTACCGCCAGCAAAAGCCAGCCCCACGCGCTTGCCCACGTGCCAGCCGGCCGAAGCGCCCTCGCTCAGGCCGTGGACGCCCATATAAATTCCACCGAGGGTACCCACCGTGCCGCCCTGCTGGGTGACCATACCGGCCACGTATCCGATACCCGCTCCCAAAGCAGTACGAGTGGCCACGCGAAGAGCTTTGCTTCCGAAGCCCTCTGGGGCCGGGGTAGAATTGCTCACCTGATCCTTGGGCTCTTGAGGAGGCTGCGGCTGAGGATCTTGATTTTGCGTGCGCACTTCCAGGCGCGGAGAAATCTGCGGTGTATTGCTCTGTACTTTCACGGTCGTATCCCTCTTTCTATGTGTGTGAATGAACAATATCCGATCGGTCTGAAAAACTTCTTAAGCACAATCAAAAAAGAGCGCCGTAGCGCCCTTTGCTGGCTGAACTCTGAGACGTCTAATTCCGTCGTGAGCCGCCCTGCAATTTGGCCAGCAGGTTCAGAATTTCCAGATACAACCAGATCAGGGTGACCATCAGGCCAAAGGCCGCGTACCACTCCATACTCTTGGGAGCTCCAGCATCAACACCGCTTTCGATGAAGTCGAAGTCAAGCACCAGATTGAGAGCGGCCACCACCACCACCCCGAGTGAAAACAGAATGCCGAACATGCCTGTGTCGTGCACGAAAGGCATATTCATGCCGAACAGACGCAGCAACATGGTCATGCCGTAGAGCATGCAGATTCCGCCCGTAGCGGCGACCACGCCCAGTTTAAAGTTCTCGGTGGGCTTAATGAGACCCGAGCGATAGGCGGCCAGCAGGCACAGCAGAGTGCCAAAGGTCGCTCCCACAGCCTGCATCACGATGCCGGGATAGCGCATTTCAAAGATGGCTGACAGGCCTCCTAAGGTCAGCCCCTCGCAAAATGCATAGGGGATAGACAGATAGGGGGCGGTGTCTTTCTTGAAGATAATGATCATCGATAGGATGAAGTTGGCCAGCATTCCACCCAGAAACAGAGGCATCACGGCGGGTGAATGCAGGGCCAGCAATTTCCAGGTGATGCCAGCACCACCACAGAGAAAAAGCAACATCAGTCCGGTCTTGTTGGCGACTCCGGCCAGGGACATGGTTTCGCCCCGTCCGCCTCCCGTCACCGTAGTGGAATATTGCGTAAAGGTCGTCGGCTTGAGCGCCGGGTTACCGCTCCTCATGAGAGCCATGCGTGATCTTTCTCCATTTCTGTATTTGCAAAATCAGTGTAGCAAAAATTGCCTCATACTCAACCTGCAGTCGCGGCGCCTTCGAAAAATTGAGTAACAGCACTCCCTCCTCAAGAGAAAACATGCTCTTGACTCATACTAGTGAACAGCTGCTTAAGTAGACGAGTGTCCTATTGGGGTAAAGAACAGGTCCAGGGCCGATTGGTCGAGCTTTCCAGTCAATTCGGGGGGCACCTCAGTGCCGCTCTGCAGCTGCTTCTGGAATGCCAGCGAGCCGGTGAGTGGGTGGCCTGGGTAGGCAATCCCAAGGCTCCCCCCTACCCGCCCGACATGGCTGAGGCAGGCCTGGATTTGCGACATCTGACCTTGGTTTTCGCGGAGAAATCACAGCAGGCGGCCGCTTCGGCCGTGAAGTTACTGCACAGCGGAGCCTTCGCTCTGATTGTCCTGGACCTGGCCGCCTGGAGTGGCCCGACCGCCCTGAATATGGCTCTGCAGTCGCGTATGGCGGCCCTGACTCGGCGCCATCGAAGCGGGTTGATAGCCCTGACCCGAAAAAAACCACGAGATCAATCACTGGGTTCACTGGTGGCGCTACGCGTTCAGGTGGAAAACGCCCGGTGGGGAGTGTATATTGATGTCCTCAAAGACAAACGCCATGGACCCGGCCAAAAAAGCTGGAAAGAAGCCGAACCGCCGCTTGGCCTGCATCGACATCCCCGAGTTCCTCTTTCAGTGGATGGTGGTCCAACAACCGGACTGGGCCCGGCAACCCATGGCCCTGGTCAAGGACGAACGCCCCACCGCCCTGCTCCAGGAAGTGAACGGACGGGCGCGGGAATGCGGCCTGCGCCGAGGCATGCGCTATGGGGAAGCCTTGTCGCAAATCCCTTACCTGCGAGCGCGCTCGCTATCGCCAGCCTTAAGGGAGCAAATTACTCAGGAGATGGTGGAGAGATTACGGGCCTTCTCGCCGCAGATCGAGGCTTGCTCCAAGAATAGTGGGGTCTTTTATGCAGGCCTCAACGGCCTGGAGCAACTTTACCCTGGCTGGGAAGCCTGGCGCGATCAGTTGCTTCGATTTCTGGAGGAATGTGGGTACGGAGCCCAGGCCGTGGTCGGTTTTTCCCACTTTGGTAGTCTGGCCGTGGCCCGTCACGATCAGCCTCAGGTCATTCTCCAGAGTGAGCTTCAGGAGGAAGAACTGGCTCGCGAGGTTCCGCTCTGGCGTCTAGGAGTCCCGGTCAAGCTCACCAATGCTCTCTCCATGCTGGGAGTGACACGGCTGGGGGATTTTCTGAAACTCAGCTCGGAAAGTTTGCTGGAGCGCTTCGGGCGAGAGGCCTACGAACTGCATCGTCAAGCTCGCAAAGATCACTGGGACCCCCTGCAAAATGTGCCCGAAGCCCGGCTTTGGGAAGCCACCTTGGGACTGGATTATGCTGAGTCTGACCGAGTTCGCATCCTGTTCTTGTGCGAAAAGCTGTTGCACCCTCTGTTGCTTCAGCTATCCCGTCAGAAGCGAGCTGTCAAGCGCCTGCACTTCGCCTTCCAGCTCCAGAACGGCGATATGACCAGACATTCTCTGGGACTATCCGAACCCAGCCTGGATCAGAAGCGCCTGCTCGATCTGCTCAATCTAAGGCTGGAGTCCACTCCTCTGGAGTCGGGTGTGACCGACCTGGAGCTACAGCTGGAGGACAGTGACAGCCCACCCGAACAATTGGAACTCTTCGACCAGACCTCACGCCGTGAAATTCAGGCCGCCAACCGGGCTCTGGATCGCATTCGAGCCGAACTCGGCCCCCAGGCTGTGGTGCAGGCCTGCCTTCAGGAGGGACATTTACCAGCCGCGAGCTTCCGTTGGGAGCCCCTGGAAAAACTCACCGGCCGTCCTCACCCCCAGGAAAAAATAAGCAATAAAATGCTACGTCGCTTCTACGCCGCTCCTCAGCCCATCGCGGCCCCCAAGCCAGACCAATTGCTGAATGGCCCTTACCGGCTTTCAGGAGGCTGGTGGAATCGGGAAATCGAGAGAGACTACTACTTCCTGCTCACTCACAAGGGAGAAATTGATTGGGTCTTCCTGGATCAACGCCGCCAGCTCTGGTTTCAGGAAGGGGTGGTGGATTGAATTACGCTCCGCTCTGGTGCAAATCGTACGGCAGCTTCCTGGAGGGCGCCAGCTCACCCGAGGAGCTGGTGGAGACGGCCGCCCTTCTCAAGCTCGGGGGCCTGGCCATTACCGATCGAGATGGCCTGTACGGTATCGTTCCCGCTCACATGAAGGCCCAGGAGCTCAATTTCCGACTGGTGGTGGGGGCACAGCTCAGCCTGGGCTCAGCCCGGCTGGTGGTCTTAGCAGAGAACCACGAAGGCTATCGTAACATCTGCCGATTAATCACTCATGGACGCATTCAAGCCCCCAAGGGTGAGTGTCATCTGGACTTGAGCAGCGTCTGCCAGCGAAGCGAGGGCATGTTGGCGCTCTACAGCGGTGGACTCAACCTGGATTTACTGCGCGAAGCCTTCAATGGGCGACTTTACGTCATGAATGCGCGCCATCAGTTGCCTCACGAAGAGACCCCAAAACACTCAGACCTGCCTCGCGTGGCCGTGCACGAGGTTCTTTATCACAACCGACGGCGCCGGCCTCTTCAGGATGTACTCACCTGTATTCGCCACAAGGTCACTCTGGCCAGCGCGGGTCGACTGATTCAGCCCAACGCGGAACACGATTTGCACACTCCAGAACACTTTTCTCGACTGTTCGCCGACTGCCCCCAGGACGTTGCCAACACTCTGGAGGTGGTGCAGCGCTGCCAGTTCTCCATGGCCCAGCTCCGCTACGTCTACCCGGCCGAGCACCTGGCTCCCGGAACCACCGTGCAGGGGCGACTGGAGGAGCTCACCTGGGCCGGGGCTCAACGACGTTATCCCGAGGGGATCAGCGCGGAAATCAATGCTCTGCTGCACAAGGAGTTGAAAATTATCGCCCAACTCGATTACGGCGGCTACTTTCTAACCCTGCACGACCTGGTGGAGTTTTGCAAACGCGAAAACATTCTGGCTCAGGGCCGCGGCTCCGCCGCCAATTCAGTGGTCTGCTTCTGCCTGGGCATTACAGCCGTCGACCCCACCAAGGTAGATCTCCTTTTCGAACGCTTTCTTTCGCTGGAAAGGGCCGAGCCCCCGGATATTGACCTGGACATCGCCCATCAGGACCGCGAGCGTGTCATCCAGTATCTCTATCGCGTCTATGGACGCCATAAGGCCGCCATGGTGGCCAATCTCATTCGCTATCGCCCGCGTTCAGCCATGCGCGACGTGGGTAAAGCGCTCGGCATCGACTTGCTGACGGTGGAACGCTTTACCAACGTCATGTCGACCTATCAGACGACCCCGGTGGAACGTCTCCAGGAGGTGGGGCTCAATCCCAACCTGCCTTTGCACCGCCAGTGGATGGACCTCACCAATGAACTGCTGGGATTTCCACGCCACCTGGGCATTCATCCCGGCGGCTTTCTGCTGGGACACGAACCGGTCTCCGACCTGGTCCCCATTGAGAACGCCCGCATGCAGGACCGAACCGTCATCCAGTGGGACAAGCGCGACATCGAAGCGCTCGGGCTGTTTAAGGTTGACCTGCTGGCCCTGGGCGCCCTATCCCTGATTCAACGTTGCCTGGACCTGCTCAAGATGCCACGCGACATGTACAAAATCACCCACCAGGATGATCCGAAAACCTGGGAGATGCTGGCTCGGGCCGAAACCATAGGAACCTTCCAGGTGGAAAGCCGGGCTCAGATGACCATGCTGGCTCGCCTCCGGCCCCGAGCCTTCTACGACCTCGTCATTCAGATCAGCATTGTGCGCCCCGGCCCCATCAGCGGGGGTATGGTTCACCCCTATCTACGTCGCCGCAATGGTGAAGAAGAGGTCTCCTATCCCCACCCCTGTCTGGAGCCCATTCTGCGGAAAACGTTAGGCGTTCCCCTGTTCCAGGAACAGGTGATCAAACTGGCCATGGTGGCGGCTGACTATACCGGCGGCGAGGCAGACCAGTTGCGCCGCGACATGGGTGCCTGGAAGAGCAGCAGCAAAATCGAGTCCCACCGCGAGCGAATCATCACGGCCATGGTCAAAAAGGGAATCCCGGGAGAGTTCGCCGAGCGGGTCTTTCAACAGATCCGAGGCTTTGGCGAGTACGGCTTCCCTGAGAGCCATGCCGCCAGCTTTGCATTAATTGCTTATGTGACATGCTGGCTCAAGTGCAATCATCCGGCCGAGTTCGTATGCTCTCTGCTCAACTCTCAACCCATGGGTTTCTATTCGCCCCTGACCATCATTCAAGACGCAAAACGCTCCGGGGTGCACTTCTTACCGATTGATGTGGCCATCTCGGAATGGGATTGCACCATGGAGGAGGGGGCGGTACGGATGGGCCTGCGTTATGTCAAGAGCCTGGACGAACAGGCCGGCCGGCGCATCGTCGCTCGACGCCTCAAAGCTTATGAATCCATGGAAGACATGGCACGCAGGGCCCATCTCGATCGCAAGGACCTTAATTGCCTGGCCCGGGACGGTGCCGTCAACAGCCTGGGCAAATCTCATCAAGCTCAGCTCTCGGCCGCCGCCGCCATATCCCGGAGTCTCCGCGACTGCCCCTGGCTGGAGCCCGAGC
>JAFEBA010000042.1 GCA_018266105.1 bacterium
GTTGGGCACAAAATGGCCGTCCATCATGTCAATATGCAACCAATCGGCCCCGGCGGCGTGTACAGCCTCGACCTCCTCGGCCAGACGGGTAAAATCGGCGGCCAGGAGTGAGGGCGCCACCAGCACGGAGTTACTCAAAGCTTTTCCCTTCGTTGCAGCCGGTCATTAAAATAGACCTCTACCTCGGAACCATTCCAGCCAGCCACCATCAGTTCTAGCCGGTCACCGCTGACTGTGGAGCCAGAAAAAATCCGGTCCGCGCCGGAATCAGAATTCAAGACCACGCTCACGCGCTGATTGCGAGTACCCCGCGGGACCGCGATGGAGAGTCGACGCTGCTTGAACAGCTTATCCTGGGAAGGGCCAGCCGAGACCTGAAGCTCGACCTCACTGTGATAGGCCACCAGATCCCCCTTGCGCGGAACCTGACCCACGATCTCTCCCCTTGGAGCAAAATCATTGAAAACCCAGACCACCGAACCCAAACTGAGGTGAGCACCATTCAGTAAGTCCTCTACCCGATAAACGGGCTCCCCCTGCCAGTTCGGCATATGGGTGGTGGCCGAACTGCTGCCCTTTTGCACCTGAAGGTCGATGGCGCGCCCTTTGGCTACCTTTTCCCCCCCGGGTGGTCGCTGCTCCAGGATCTGCTCGGGCTCCCCCACCTTCTCTTCCTTGAAGGTCACCTTGCCCACCCGCAGCCGGTTGTTCGAGAGCAGAATCCGTGCCTCTCGTAGCGTCTTGCCCTTTAAGTCGGGCACATCCACAAGTTCCGGGCCGAGACTGACCACCGCCATAATCTGCCGCTCCCGGCGCACCTTGCGACCCGCGGCGGGGTCCTGACTGATGATCACACCTTCAGGATGACTGTTGGTATGCCGAGACTCCTGAATCGCCAGCTTGAGATGCACGTTCTCCAGAATCTCATTGGCCTTGGCCAGATCCTTGCCGGTAATGACCGGAACCGCTACCTCATCAGGAATTTGAAAGTACGACTGATAGACCGACAACCCAAAAATCGCTGCAAAGCTACCGGTCATCACGCACACAAAGACTAACACAGCCATTTTAGACAACTGAAAAAACAGGCTGTGAGTCGTGCGCTGCAGTCCTGCGGCGCCGGGCTCGTGGTCAAACTGGGGCATTCCACCCCTCCTTCAGGCTAGAGTTTGAGGCAACATACCCCGCTCAGTAGGTGATTAAGCTCGCTCCCAAAGAAACTCCAGCCGAGGTGCCCAGCAACATCGCAGTCTGCCCGCGCTCCAATCGTCTCTGCTCCACCGCCAGATGCAGAGCCGCCGGAATCGAGGCCGCCACCATATTACCCAAATGCCCGACCACGGAAAACCACTTGTCGACGGGACAACCAATCCGTTGACGCACCAGACGCATGGCGCTCGGACTGGCCTGATGTGGAAGAACCAGGGCAATCTCATCCCAGCTCAAGCCGTTTCGCTTCAGCAAATCGTCAACCAGAACAGGCAGCCGTTCAGCCACCAGTCGATACAACTCCCGGCCGTCCATCTGAAATAGGTACTCACCAAAACTGGAACTGTCGTATCTCGAAGGCGGAAACTTGCTGCCTCCCCCGGGAATCTGGCACCATTCGCGACCCTCGGGAAAAGTTCGCAGGCAGGCGTCTATCCAGCCAGAGCGCTCATCGCGTTCCACCACCATCGCCACCGCCCCATCGCCAAATAGAGCGGCCGCTTGGGGATGACGCCAATCCAGTCCCGGTGAGGTCACCTCACTACAGAGAATCAGCGCTCTTCGATGCTGCCCCAAAGCGAATGCATTGGCGATCACCTGACAGGCCACCACGAAGGACAGACAGGTACTATCCACGTCAAAACTGGTTACCTTGGGGAACCAGTCGGCCATATCGCGAAGCAAGGTGGCCGCTCGATAAGGCAAAGGCTGCTGGTAGGTTCCGCAAGCAGCCACCACAAGGTCGACTTGAGACGACTCCAGTCCGCTGGCCTGCAATGCCCGCAGAGTGGCTATGCGCGCCAATCCGGCGGCGTCTTCGTCCGGGGCGCAGTAATAACGAGTGTGCACACCCACATGTCGAGAAATCCAGCCCGAGTCCAGCGAATGGCGGACCTCCAGCTGCTGCGAAGTCACCTCCTGAGAGGGAAGAGCCAGTCCTGAAGCCAGGATCCGAAAGGGTAGCAGCTAGCCGCCCTGACCCACACCGCTCTTCTTGCGACGCTGGTTGTAGCGATCGCAGATCAAGGCGACATAGTTCTGGGTCTCGGCAAAGGGCGGAACACCACCGTGAGCGGCCACAGCACCAGGCCCGGCATTATAAGCCGCCAACGCCTGGGCCAGATCCTGAAAGCGCCGCAACTGCTGTGCAAAATAACTGGTGCCCGCCGCCACATTCTGCTCCGCGTCATACGGATCCGTGCATCCGAGCATGGCTGCCGTGCCCGGCATTAACTGCATCAACCCCTGAGCTCCGCTTCGAGAGGTGGCGTAAGGGTCAAAATTTGACTCCTGCTGCACAATCAACTCCACAATCAGGGGATCGATGCCGTTCTTTTTGGCCTCACGCTCGATCAGAGCGCCGATATCCACCATCACAGGTCGACGAACCGTCTGACCATTCTCGTCCACAACCTTCTGATAGGAGGTCACCATCCGACGACCGCCACGATAACCACTTTCGTCATAGCTGAAGGCCTTGGGGGCTGGAGCGCTGGCAGACAGGCCCAAATCGGCGGCCTTCGGGGTACTGCAGCGGATCACCCCACCGGAGTTTACGACGGCTCTGCGGTACTGGGCAGCGCCTGCGTTCGTGTAGCTGTGAACAGCATCCCCTTGTGCGTAATCGGTTCCGTTCTGGTAAATGCTCTGGGCGGAAGCCGAGGCAGCGAGAGCGGCGATAAGCGCAAGGCGAAGCGACATTTTCATCAATCCGACTTTTGTTAGAAAAGGGAGGAATCTCCTCCTCAGCGTAGATCCCCAGCGTGAAAAGGACTTGTCCGCGCTGCGAGGGTAGCGGCCAGTGCGCCGACTGCCAGGGCCAGGGGTTTGTGGTATGCGTCAGTTGCGAAGGCAGCGGAGAGCGCAGCTCAAGCCGGGGCGCCAGCTACCCTTGTCGGAACTGCAAAGGCACTGGCAAAATGGAATGCAATCCAAAATGCGCCAGTTGTGAGGGCAGTGGAGAAATTACTGAGGCTCTGCAGCGCAAAGTTCGCGACAAGTATGATCCCCAGTTCGACCGGACCCTTCCGCGCACGGCCCTCACCTTTGCGGTCTCCTTCGTGTGCATCTTTTTGTATGTGCTGGGAGCCTTCAAGCCGAGCGCCGGGGATTGGCTGCGAGCCAACTGGAGCAATCTGAGCAACTTGTGGAACATCCAACCCTGGCGCATGCTCACCTACGCACTCCTGCATGGCGGACTTCTGCACCTGCTTTTTAACCTGTCCACCATTCTGCGGATTGGCCCCGTAGTGGAGGGCTACTACGGCAGCAGACGCTACGTGCTCATCATTCTGCTCACAGCCCTGATAGGCGGGCTGACCAGCGCGCTGGGCCACCAGGGAACTCCGGTTCTGAGCGTGGGGCTGTCCGGGGTCATCTATGGCCTCATGGGCGTGATCGGAGGCGCCTACTACCGCTATCGGGCCTTCGATTGGCACCAGGTTAGCAACTTGCTCACCTGGATTGTGGTCTGGGCCCTGGTCTCTTTTAACTGGTCTGGAAGCGTCGATCACTGGTGTCACCTGGGAGGCTTCCTAGCCGGTTTCGCGTATGCTTGGTTGACTCGACGTCCAAGCGGGAGGTAATCATGAAGCGCATAGTCACGGGACTTTTGACCAGTCTGATGGTGAGCGGTGCCTGGGCCCAAGACAAGACGGAGCTGGCCAAGAACAACCCGGTCGCCATCATTTCTCTGGTCCAGGGCGATGTCCAGATCAAGCATCCCGAAGGAGAATGGCAACCCGCCTACTGGCTGACCCTGCTGCGCCCCGAAGACCAGATCAAGATGCCGGACAAAGGTAAGGTGCTGGTGGATTTTTTCTCCGACGACCACCTGGAGGCGGTCGACCTGAATACGGAAGCCAAAGTCGCCTTCAAAAGCCTGACCAAGATTCAGGGAACTGGCGGGGTACGCCGGGAGCAGGCTCGAGATCGAGCGGTGGTTGAGATTCCCATCCCCTATATGCTGGAACGCAAGCTCTCCTCCAAGGACCTGGCTCCGGGCAGTGAGCCGGACGCGATGGAAAAAGAGAAAGTGTATCTCAACGCTACGGTCTGGCCAGAGCTTTTTCCTCCGGTCTGGCAGTGGAAACGCACCAACGCACCACTCTACCGCTTGCAACTCTTCAACGAGTGGGACGAGGTGATCTACGAGACCAAGACTCCCCAGAACCGCTTCAAATTCCCCTACAACGGCCCCTTCCAATTGGCCAAGAACAGTCAGTATCTATGGCAGGTCCTTGATCCTGGCGACCAGATTTTGGTGCGCAAGTATCCATTCACTTTGCTGACGACCTTGCACGCCCGCGAACTCGAGCGCGCTGAGAAGAAGTTCGAGGCCGCCCAAAAGGCCGGCAAGGCCCAACAGAACCACTACACCGATATGTTTATCCTCTACAACAACCGCAAGCTCATCGATCGTTCACTTAGCCTGCTTTTGCAGATGTCCAAAAAGGACCCTGAGAACCCCATGATTTACCGCGCCCTGGCTCGAGTCTACCTGGCCAAGGGCTGCCCGGCCCACGCACAACAGGCCCTGGACCGAGAACTCCAGCTCAACGGGGTCGACCCTCTGGGCGACTAAGTAATACCGCCTCACCTAACAAAAAAGGCGGCCCGCGCAAGCGAGGCCGCCTTTTTTTGGTCGGACCAGTTTACTTGGTGCTGTTGAGCTTGATGCTGGCATTGATATTGCCAATGGGCATCGAGTTGCCACTCGGGTGACGCCAGGTCTCAGTGAAGGTCCAGCTCGCACCAGGAGCAATGGACGGACCACTGATGGACTTGGTGTACCAGACTTTGGATCCTGGTGCGCCACCGTTGCTGACGGAACCACTCTGGTCCGGACCGGTTAAAACAAGCGTCCCCGAGACACCTTTGGAGGCTGCGTTACCAACATTGCGGATTTCGCAATTCATCGTGACCTGACCATTCAGACTGTTGGCAGTCACGCTGACGGGCAGTGCGTCCAGACTCGCCTCTTTCTTTTCTTCGGGCTTCTTCTCTTCTTTCTTCTCCTCCGGCTTCACCTCGGGAGCAGCAGGCGTCTGAGTGGAAGCGGTTTCTTCCGGCTTCTTATCCTCTTTCTTGCCCTTACCCTTACCTTTCGTATCTTCCTTGGTTTCTTTACCAGCTTCGGCGCTGTCCTTGCCTTCTTCGCCCTTTTCTTCCTCGGCAGCCTTTTCTCGTTTTTCCTTGAGCTCAGCGGCTTTCTTGGTCCAGGCTTCTTCCTTCTGTTTCTGCAGGGCTGCCCAGGCGGCTTGCTGGTCATTCACCTGCTTTTTCTCTTCCTCGGTGGACATGCGAGCCTTATTGACGTCCACCGTACCCAGAGCGGGATTGGTTGCAACAGAGTAGTTGGCAAGCTTGGCCAGCGGACGCAAGGACACATAGGTGGCGCCGCCGCGCGGGCTGCCTTCCAACTGAGCCTCGCTGCTGCCATAACGATAGGTCAGGACGCCCGATTTCAGAGGCGGGTTGGCGGCCGGCTTGTCCGTCAGTGTGACGACATTCCCGTCGACCGTCCAGTTCAGTCCGAGCGCTCTCAGGAAGGCCTCGGCACCAACCATCGCTTCTCCCCCGGCCTTGACCACCTGGGTGAAGGGACGATTCCGCACATAGTAGTTCTCGGCGGGCGCGGCCTGGCTCAGCAAGATCGCTGAACTGGCCAACGCGAGTAAAACTTTCTTATTCATTGATTCTCTCCCTATGATCTTGGCTGAAGTGGAGACTGTCGAGTCTCCGTGCCGGTTCTCGAAAAGTCCTTCGGCTCCTGGTTACCCAAGTTAACGCACTTCGAAGCGATGTTCGCCGATCTCAATAATGTCGCCCCGATGCAGTTCCACCATACGACGAATGCGATGGCGATTAACCCAGGTTCCATTGGTGCTACCCAGGTCCTCGACCCAGTAGTCGCCGTCCGCCTTGGTAATGCGTGCGTGCTGGCGAGAAGCGGCCGTGTCCCCAACCAGGCTGACATCGGCCTCGCGCCCGATGACAAACGGGGCAGTGCTCAGCAGAACCTCAAGCTCTTTGCCCTGGCACACCAGTCGGGTCGCCGAGCCCGATTCATCAATCACGCTGACCGGCCCGGAAGGACGTTCCAGGTCAGCGGCCGGGCGCCTGGCAGGCACGACCTCAACCACGGGCTCGGGGACTTCGACCACAGGCTCCGGTTCCGGCGTTTGCAATCCCCAGCGAGCCTCAAAGCTAACGTAAGTGGGCGATTTCAGTCGCAGGGAAGCCAATTCCGCCTCTGCCTCACGAGGAGCACCGGCCAGACTGATGGCATTCGCCAGACCGACCCGCAAATCGTTGCTGAGAGTCACATCCAAATCCTGACGTTGCAGAGCTTTCTTAAACAGATCACGAGCGGTGGCCGGATCTCCCAGGCGAGCGCAACTCAGGCCTAATAGCAGCAGTCCGGCCAGATGCACGTTGGAGTCGGGCAAAAGCTTTTGCAGCAGTCCAAAAACGTCGCGATCCAGACCCAGGCGGTAACGCAAAAGGCCTGCAAAAAACAGCCCGGTTGGCTCGCCCGGCACCAGTTCAAGCAACTGATCCAGGGTGTGCAAAGCTTCTTCGGGGCTGCGGTGAAATTGCGAGAGGGCCAGAGCGACGGTCAGACCGATCAAGTCGGGACCCAACGCGAAGGAGCTGAAGTTGGTCAGAGCCAGACTGATATGGAAACTAGGGCACCAGCGTTTGAGGCCGCGCCCGAGTCCCTGCTGAGCCATCAAAGCTGTATGAAAGTGGCGGGAAGCCTCCTCGGCCTGCCCTTCGTGCAGCAGCAGCGCGCCCAAGACAAAGTAGGCATCGGTCACCTGAATCTTGGACTCGCTGCGTCGAGCGGCATCACGCAGTGAGTCCACTGCACCACTCAGACGGCCCTGCAACATCAAACGCAGGCCCTCGATAAACTC
Organism: bacterium; assembly: GCA_018266105.1. GTDB lineage: Bacteria > Vulcanimicrobiota > Xenobia > Xenobiales > JADMJV01 > JADMJV01. The sequence continues at coordinate 7,131 of JAFEBA010000042.1, forward strand.
CTTTTCCCCGGCGCTCATGGTCAGACCCTTGAGCAGGTTCACGTTCAGACGAGAACTGGCCTGGGTTTCCGACCAGCTGGCTCGAGGGGCCAGAGGCGTAGACGGAGGCTGGCACAGCGAGTAGAGCCCCGTTTCCACGACCTGAGTGTGGTCCTCGGCGCCCTTGACGGCCTTGGCCACCTCGTCAACGCTGCGGCCAACCAGCTTTCCAGCCAGCCCCAGTCCACCGGTCAGGGCCCTGAAGACTTCGCGTTCCACTAGCTTAAGCGCACGACCATTTCCGTCTTGCCCAGGCGCAGGCTGTTGCCTTCAGCCAGGGGCTGCTGGATGTGAGCCTGCAACTTGTTGCCGTTGACCCAGGAGCCATTGGAACTACCAAGATCTTCGTAAACGAAGCCAGAGTCATGGCGGGTAATGCGTCCATGACGACGACTGATATAAGAGTCGGTGTCGTAGTCGGTCAGGTCGACTTCCGGAAAAATACCGTCCACAGGACTCCGACGCCCCAGCAGAATGGTATCTTTCTCCAACGGAAATTCGCGCCCGCTGGTGTGAACCAATCGCGGACGGGAACTTTGCACCACCATCGGAGCCGTCGTAACCGGAGCGGGTGCGTCATAGTGAACCGGCGGAGCAGTGGCCGCTCCACTTGCAGGAGCATCGCTGAGAGATGCGCCGCAGTCCTCACAGAAGGCCACTCCAGGCAAATTTTGAGCGCCACAAGCTGGACAGGAAGTCGCCGAGGCAGCGGCCGCGACTGGCGGCGGGGCGACAGGCGTGGGATCAACCGGCATGGGCGGGGGCGGAGGCGGAGGAGCCTCGACGACAGGCGTCGGGGCCGGTGCTTCCACGGGGACAGGCACGGGAGCAACCGGGACCGGTGTAGGGGCTACCGAGGCCTGGGAGGCTTCCCGGGTCGGCTGAGCGGCTGCCATGGGCAGGCGCGCGCCACAGTCTTCGCAATAAGCGGCCCCTTCCAGGTTGTCAGCGCCACAAACATTACATCGCATTCGGGTTGTCTCTCCTTCAGGACTGTCCGGTGCCCGGAGGCAACGGGATTTCGGTCAAAAGCTGAGTCAGCTTGCGAGTGCCATACTCAAGTTTCTTGGTTCCGGCGGCACTGGCGCCACCGCCCTGATCAATGCGGCTGGCTTCGGCAAGGGCCTGGTTGGCCAGTTCGGACTGCCCCTGCTGGAGCAGTTGAGTGGCCGCGGAACGCAAAAGTTGAGTGGCCTTGGCTTTGTCGCCGGCCTGGGCGAACTGCAGAGCACGGGTCTGCTGACGGAAGACGCTGACTGCATCCACCACCGCCATCACCCGAGGAGTCACCACGGCCGCCTGAGCTGCGTCGGCTGTGTAACCAATGGTGATATCGCGAGTGACCTGGACATTATGGAGGTTCTTCTCGGGGATATCGTATTCCAGAACCGACTGAGCCACTCGATAGGTGCCGGGCTGACGTGAGGGCAGGACCAGTTCGAAAAGAATCGATTGGGCCTCTTCGCGTTGCAAGTCACTCAGAGGCACGGTTGCCACACGCTCGACCGTATTCAAGGCTCCCAGGTCGTTAATCAGAGGCTTTACTTTGTAGGCCTTGCGAACCGTGATGTCCTTGGACAACTTCAGCGACAACCTGGGGTTGCGAACCACCACATTCTGGACGCCGCGCAGCTCCTTCTCGAAAATCTGAGGGATATCCCGAGGGATATCGATATAGTAAGAATTACCACGACAGGCGTTGGCGATGTCGAGCAAAAACTGCTCATTGAAATCGTCGCCCACCCCAATGGTGGAGACCGAGATGCCCCGGCCGGCGGCCATCAGACAGGCCTCCTTGCAGTGACTCTCGTGAAGAGTCAGTCCATCGGTTAACAGGACGATATGATTGAGGCGCTCGGGCGACTGATTACGCCGAATCTCGTCCATAGCCGCACGAATTCCGTGAAGCATTTCGGTGCCGGAGCCGACTTCAACCTGGTCGATGTTGCGAACCAGGCGTCGAGCCGATTGCTTGTCGTAAATTTGACTGGAGGGAATCAGGACCCTGGCTTTGTCAGCGAAGACGATAATGGAACAAAGGTCGTTGGGCCGAAGACAGTCCACTACGTGGCTGACCGCGGAAATCACGTAATCGAGCTTCTCGGCGGCATACATCGAACCACTCTTGTCCAGAGCGATCGCGATGTTGAGAGCGGCCGGACCCACACCGATCTCCGCGCTGGGCTTCACCTCTGCCAGCAGGTAGACCAACTTATTCTCACTGGTCACCAGTACGTTCTGGTAGCTCAGGTAAGTTCCGAGGTCAACTTCAGCCACTATAGTCCTCCTGTCGATTGGCGATGGCCTTTGGGGTCAAAGCCAGAAATTCCTGTGACCCCTGTCAGCACTGTATGATCGCAATCGTTGCATTATCGTCCGCCCCGCGACTCAAACACAAATCAACCATCTTCTGACACAGTTCCTGAGGAGACTGCGGGCCCATAATGTGATGCTCAAACTCATCCGCTTCAAAGTATTCCCAGACCCCGTCCGAGCAGAGCACGATGCGATCCCCCGGAACCAGGTCACGGTCGAACAAATCGACCTCTACGTCGGGATTGGTGCCCAGAGCCCGATAGATAATACTGCGCTGCGGCGAGACGCGCGCTTCCTCCAGGGTCAAGCTGCCCATGGCCACCAATCGCCCGACCAGACTGTGGTCAGTGGTGACCTGAACCAGGCGATCCCGACCGTGGTAACCCCGGGTGTCTCCAACCTGAGCGAAATAGGCTTTACTTCCGGCCAGCAAGCAGGCCGTAATCGTGCAACCCATGCCCTGGCGAGCCGAATCTTGCGAGGCATACTCGAAAATCGTCCGATTGGCCGCTCGCAGTGCCCGCTCCAGCAAGTAATGACAACGTTGATCGAGATCCTCAGGCATCAGCACCGTGGTCTGGCGGCCATTGCGCAAGGACAGGTCGGCCGCCACCACTTCCTGAGCGATGGTGCGCAAGGCCAGGGAAGCAGCCTTGTCGCCCTCGGCTTCGCCGCCCATGCCGTCAATCACGGTGACGAGCCAGCCGTCATAACGACGGCTCTTCTCGTAAAAACTGAATCGAAGCTCCAGACAAGCATCCTGATTAATCCGGCGCACACATCCGATATGGCTGAACATGGCCACTTCTGGTCCGGTGACTGCGGCTTTGCCATTCTTTTTGGGCAAAGGCGGGACCGGCACAGGACTGGGCGATGGGGCCGGCGCCGGTGCGGGGGTCGGCTCGTCGGTCATCGATTCGGGCGATTTCAAGGCCTCAAGCATGGCCGCGGCGTTCTCGAAACGCTCCTCGGGCTTCTTGCGCAAACCGCGCATAATCACCTTGACCAAACCATCTGCCCCGGTCACAGCTGGGGGCGGAATCACGAAAAAGCTCTCACGCGATTCCAGGTCCAGGCGCTGGCCGGTCAGCAAGAAGTAGCCAACGGCGGCCACCGAGAACAAATCCAGGCGCTCGTCTTGCGTTCCCAGCCCATACATTTCTGGAGCGGAAAAGCCAGGGGTCACGCTGCAAACCTCTTCACTCTCGGAGCTGGACTCAGTGGAGCAAGCCCTCTCCCACAGGTCCAGACGTACCGTCCCTTCCGAGTCGGTCCAGATACGACCCGGCTGCACGCTGCGCGACAGCATTTTCTGGGCGTGGAGCTCTCTCAGTTCCTCCAGCAGGCGCTCAAGCAACTTATTGACCTGGTCGGGCGGAAACGGGCCAGATTTAGCCAGCTGGTCTTCCAGGCGCTCGCCCGGCCAGGGCGTGGCGGCGTAATCAAAATCGTCGGCCGTAAAGAAGTCCGATGGCTGCAGAAACCATTCTCCTCCCAGCCCGCTTAGAAGCTCGCGCTGACGGGAGAGCTGCGACACATCTCCGGTGCGACGGGCTTCCAACAATAAAAAGGTCTGGTCATCGCGCCGGGCCTGATAACGCAGAATCGGGCCGCTCTCCAGAAGACTTTCAATAAGATAGCGGTCCAAAATCTGACTGCCCGGCTCAAGTGGACCCAGACGGGGCCTGTCGTCGCCGGACTGAGTCTCCATCTGGGCTCCGCAGTCTTCACAATAGATCGAGCCGGGTGGATTGACGGCACCACAACCGCTGCAGGTGATCAAACGCGGAACTTCCCTTCTGCACAACTGACACAGTTAGATGCCCAAGCTGTGCAGAAAAGCCTTCCAGTCGGTATGTAAAACTCCTACTATGATCACGCTCACCGTCACCCAGCCCAGCGTAAAGAAGGCCGAAGTCCAGGCCAGGAAGTTCAGGGCCGTGCGCTTACGACGCGGGGCTGAATAGGCGGTCATGAACATGAGAGGGGTTGTGGCCAACCCGATGACGGGGACCAGAGACCAGAGAAGCAAGAAAACCGCCGCGGGCCAACACCACCCTGGCATTTTTCGCGGCAAAACCTCCAGCTCAACCCGAAGAGGAGCCACCGTCGGCGAGCCTTCAAGGTGCACCAGGCCGGCAACCTTGCCACCCTCATCCAGTACTCGAGTGTCTGCATACACAGCCAGACTAACGTTCTCGCCACTCACTTTGGGCGGAGTGACCTTCAGCCACTTGCTGTCGCTGCGCAACTTGCCCTTAACTTGACCCTGCAGCAGCAGCGAAGCTCGTGCCTGCCCACCCCAATCCAGGCGACCTAACGACAGTGTGGGCGGACTAAACCCTTCAGCAATCACGCCTGGAGCGGCGACCAGGAGCGGAGCAGCCACGGAAGGTGGAACAGCCCCACCATCCAGTTCGCTGGTTTTGGAGCTCTTCGGCAGCACACCTGAGCGTCGCTCGATTCCGGTCAGGGCCTGACGGAAATCCACGGCATTCTGAAACCGGTCCTCGGGTTTTAAAGAGACGGCCCGTGCCAGCAACCGCCCCAGTTCACCATCCAGTTGCTCAAACTGGAATGGAGACTCTCCCGGATCCCTGCCGCTCAGGCAGTGATGCAGAGTCGCTCCCAGCGCATACAGATCGGTGCGATGATCCGATTGGCCACGCCCATACTGTTCGGGAGCAGCGTAGCCGGGTGTACCCAGGGCGCGCGTATCCGAGCCCGCGCCGTGTCGAAACACTCGCGCGATCCCGAAATCAACCAGCATCGGCTGACCATTGCCGGTGAGGATGATGTTGGCTGGCTTTAAATCTCGAAAAATCACGGGCTGGGGCTGACTGTGAAGATACTCGAGCGTTTCGGCGATCTGTCCGCCCAGCTTCAGAGTCTCAGCCACGCTCAAAGGACCCTTCTCTAAACGATGCTCCAGCGTTTCGCCTTGAACGTAGTCCATGACCAGATAGTGGCGACCCTGCTCCTGAAAGAAGTCCACCACCCGCGGTAGACTGGGATGATTCAGGCCCGACAGAATCTGAGCCTCGGCCAGAAAGGACTGCTCCGCCTGGGCACGCTCGGACTCGTCCTGCAAGATCAGTTCTTTGAGCGCCCACTGCCGGGGTAAGCGAGTATCGGCGGCGAGGTAGACCGACCCCATACCGCCTTCGCCCAGCATTCTCTCGACCCGATAGCGATTTTGGACCACATCTCCCGGAGACAACACGATCAATGGTTTTCTGGCCGACCCATGTTTCCCCCTGGTAGAAAAAAACCAGCTTTTTTTCAGCCGGGTGTGCTCCACTACAGATATGATAAACACACAAAGCCTCACCGTGGGCCAATACAACATTCGAAACTGGTTTGCTCGTGAAGACGAGAACCCCGAGTTGGGGAAAAGGGCCAAACCCGAATGGTCTCTGGAGAAAATGGCCCAAAACATCGAGCGCTCGGAGGCAGACGTGCTGACCATGCAAGAGGTGGGCACCAGCTACAAGAATGTCAAAAAGTTCTTCGATCAGAGGCTCCCCGACTACAAGTACATCGCGATGGAAGAAACCAACGACAAACGTGGCGTGCACGTCATCGTCGCCTCAAAATACCCGATCACCAAAGTGGTCAGCCATGCCGGTGAGCGCTTTCCACTGGCCGACGGCAGCGCTGACACCCAGTTCAGTCGCGATCTGCTGCGGGCCGATATCGACGTCAAAGGCACCCCCTTTACCGTCTACACCACCCACGGAAAGTCGCGCCGGGTCTATGCAGCCAACGACCCGGCCCACCCCGGTGGCGACAATCCGGACAATCAGCGCATTGGTGAAGGCCGAGCCATCGCCTCCATTGTGGCTCGCGAAATGAAAGAGTATCCCGGCCGGCTCTACATCGTCACCGGCGACCTCAACGACGGCACCGAAGATCCCTCGGTTCAAGCCATCCTCAACCCGCCCCAGGGTCAAAAAATGTTTGACACACTCCAGGGCCTGCCCGAGAGTCAGCGCCGCACCTGGCCGGCCGATCCCAACAAAGGCCACGGCTTCGACCCCGAACAATTCGACCACATTCTTGTGCCTTGCGATCAGAAGCACAAAGTGCTCGACTCCTACATCCTGGACATCAAGGGCGTCTCAATTCCCGCTTCGGACCACCTGGAGCTGGTGGCGAAATTCGACTTAGGCGACTCTCGATAAACTTGCGTTCGGCCGGGCACCGCTCCACCCTGGCTGGCCGCCATCGCCAGACACGGTACCAGCAAAAGGCTCCAGGCCACGGCGAAGCGCGCCACTCGGGTCCAAGCGACCTCCCAAGACCAGCGCGTTAAACCCCGATAAGAAGAAAAGAGCCTGCCAGCAGACCCATCAACTGGACAGATAGGTATAGCTGGCCAGGCTGCGCTCGTAGCTCTGCAGAAGCAACTGCGCTTCCTGCAGAGTGATCAGGCCCTTATCCAGGGCCTCTTCGGTCTGCACGCGTACGCTCTCGACCAGATCAGCCGGGGTGTACTGCACATAACCAAGCACTTCCTGAATGGTATCCCCTTTCACCACGTGCTCGATCTGATAACCCTGCTGCGAGAGACGGATATGGACCGCATTGGTATCCCCGAAAAGATTGTGCAGGTTGCCCATGATTTCCTGATAAGCTCCTGCCAGAAACATCCCCAGATAGTACGGCTCCATCTGATGACCCGAGACATACCTCGGAGGATGGAGTTCCAGCACGGACTTGACGTCCCGAAGATCGATGAAACGGTCTATCTTCCCATCTGAATCGCAGGTCAAGTCAGCCAGCGTGCCTCGCTCAGTCGGCTCCTCATCCAGTCGATGGATGGGCAGGATGGGAAAAAGCTGGTCGATCGCCCACATGTCCGGAGCGGACTGAAACAGGGACAGGTTCATGTAGTAGGTCGAAGACATCACCTGGTCCAGTTCTTCCAGGTCGTCCGGGATATGGTCCAGGGTTTTGAGATGATCGCGGATCTTCCATAGCGTTGCCCAGTAGATCTGCTCGGCCCGCGCTCGGTCGCTCAAACTCAGATAGCCCAGATTGAACGTGGATACCGCCTGCTCTTTGAAATGGGTGACGTCATTGTAGGCTTCGAGAATGTTTTCCTCGCCCAGCCCGTCATGAGTTTCTTTCAAGTTGCGCAAAAGAGCGGGGTCTTCAGGCGAAACAGCCCCGGGAGTGACCCGCGGGACACTGCTGACCGAGAGCACATCAAAAATCAAAACGGACTGATGCGAAGCCAGGGCTCGTCCGCTTTCGCTCACCAGAGTGGGAACCGCCATCCTGGCGGCTTCACAACAGTCCTTGATTTCGGCAACGACATCGTTGGCGTAGTTCTGTATGTTGTAGTTCTTACTGGCGTAAAAGTTACTCTTGGAACCATCATAGTCGACGGCCAGACCACCGCCCACGTCCAGATACTTCATATCCGCGCCCAGTTGCCCAAGCTCGACGTAAATGCGGCCGGCTTCGCGCAGTGCATCCTTCAGGACCTTGATGGACGAAATCTGAGAGCCGATGTGAAAATGCAGTAACTGCAAGTCCTCCAGCATTCCGGCCTCACGCAGCATACCGACCGACTGCACGATCTCGGGCACAGTCAGCCCAAATTTGGCGCGGTCGCCCGCGGAGATACCCCAACGACCTTCACCCTTGGTGGATAGCTTGGCGCGTACGCCCAATACAGGTCGAATACCCAGGCGTTTGCTGACCGCGATGACTTCCGAAACCTCCTCCAACTGCTCAAGCACGATAATGCAGTTCTTGCCCAACCGACGAGCCAGGATGGCCTTCTCCAAGTATTCACTATCCTTGTACCCGTTGCAGATCAGCAGAGCTCCTGGCGTATTCAAGACCGCCATTGCGATCATGAGTTCCGGCTTCGATCCCGCCTCCAACCCAAAATCATAGCGGTCAGCGAACTTGACGTAGCTCTCTACCAGATGACGCTGCTGGTTACACTTTACCGGGAAAACACCGCGATAAGTGCCTTTATAGTTGTAGCGCCCAATCGCTTTCTTGAAGGCCGAATTAAGCCGATCGATACGGTCTTCCAGAATATCCGGGAAGCGAATCAGCAAAGGCAAATTCAGACTGCGCTGGCGCAGCGAATGCACCAGCTCGTACAGGTCCAGAGTGCCACCGCGGTCTCCCTGTGGCGAGACGGTCAGGTGGCCGGCCGAATTAATAGAAAAATACGGGTCTCCCCAACCCGGCACACGGTAGAGCTGCTCGCTGTCTTCTATACTCCAGCCTGTCATAACCGCCTCCGCCGTCCCTACCGCCATGTGGTGCCTCGCAAACTTGAATGATGTTCACTCAGCTATTTGCGCGATCGTTGGCGGGACCTTCCTGGCTATCCCCTTGAGCCGGCAGGTCTTCCTGCCAGACCCGAAACAGCTCGATCTCATCCATTTGCTCCAGTTCCTGGAGATAGCGACTGACCTGACGGGCCAGACCCGCGCCACGGGCGGTGCGCACCGCCGACTTGAAAGCATCGGTGGCCTGAGGCATCTGCTTAAACTGGCGGTAAAGGACGCCTAATTCACAGTAGGCTTCGGCCAACCAGGCGCCGGCCGACCCCACCGAGAGCGCTTCAATGCAGGCTCGGAAATGGGCTTCAGCCTGCTCCAACTGGTTGTTGCCGCGGGCCAGGATTCCATCCAGACAGCCAAGGAAGGTCAGTTCACGCTGTAAGTCATGTTCCTGAAAGAGAGCCGCGGCCCGTTCGCGCACGTCCGCAGCCTCTTTCAACTGGCCGGCGCGAGCGTGAGCAAAACCCAGATCCATGTAGACGCGGGCCAGGTTCATCCAGTCTTCCACAAACTGAAAAAGCCCGATGCTCTCCTTCAGGTTGACCACGGCGTCTTCAAAACGACCGACCTGCATCAGGCAACGCCCCAGGTTGCGATAGGAGTAGCCCAGAGCGTAGTAGTTACGATATCGGGTGCTGAGCTCAAGGTCTTTTTGGAAATAGCGGATAGCCCCCTCGAGATCCTCGCGCAGGGTCGCCACCTGGCCCAATTTTCCATAGAGAGTGGCCAGCTCAGCGTGGGCACCCAGTCGGCGGCACAAACTCTCCGCCTTCTTAAAAGTGAACACAGCTTCATCCAATCGGTTCGCCCCCTGCATGGTGCGACCAATGGAATCATAGATTTTGGCCTGCCCAAAGCGGTCACCAGCGGTGGTGTAGATCTCCAGGGCCTTCAAATGATAGCCCAGCGCTTTCTGGTGCTCTCGACGCAAACTGGCCATCACACCCAAGAAGCGCAATGTATTGGCCTCTTCAAGGCTGCGGGTGGGCATTTTGCGGAGGCGAGTTAAGGCCATGGCCAGGCTCTCTTCCGCGTTGGCGCGCTGGGATACGCGGAAGTAATAAAGTCCCCACTGGCGGTCGAAGGCTGCGCACAGCTCCTGCCACTCAGGCTCGTGCACGTGGGGTTCCAGCTCTTTTTCCACCCGTTCGAGCAGAATCCGGGACTGTTCCACCTCGCCTGTCTGCCCGGCTAGCGAAATCTGACGTTCCACGCAGCAAAGCTCCAGACGCTTGAGACCCGCTTCCTCTGCCAGGGTCTTGCCCTTTTGCAAGTACTCGCGGCTCTGCTCCGGTTCGCCACGCATGGCAAAGAGGTCGCCCTGGCCCAGCAGCGCGCGGACGCGCACTTCGGGCGACTCGGCCGCGCTCATCAAGCGGTCTAACTCGCGTTGGGCTCGCTCCCAGCGGCCCACGACAAGGCTGGTTTCAGCCAGCAGGAGACGAGCCATATCCAGATCCGGGCCACCGTCGACGCGCGAACGAATGGCGTCCTCAAGCATCTGATTGGCTCTGGTATAGTCAAGTTGGCCAATGGCCGCGTTGGCCTGCTCGACCAGGACCCCCAACTCACTCGTCTTCACACTCTCACTCACGATCCCGATCCTCCCCTGTAACCTGAGCCAACTTCGCCGCCCAGGTGCTGAGTCTTTTCGCCGTTCTCCAGCGTTACGGTCAACCTCATCGCCATTCCCTTTATCTCGCCCCCCAAACAATCCTTGCCCGAGGGGTTTGAGCCCGCGGAGCTCGGGGTAGACTCGGACTGCTTACAAGACTTGAATTTTTTGGAGACTTACATGAAGAAATTGCTCACCGTTGCTGCTCTGGTGGTCGGTCTCGGGCTGATGGCTTCGGCCGAAAACTGTCAGGGCGGCGCCAAGTGCTGCGCCCAGAAGGGTCTGCGCGCTGGATGGTTTACCGGCGCTGGCACCCTGACCCACAATGGTCACGACTACAAGGCCGACGGCAGTTGCTGTTCCGTCGCCAAAGCTGATGCCAAGGCCGGCTGCACCTGCGGGAGCGATGGCAAGGCCGCTGGCGGCTGCTGCGGCGGCGCCAAGGCCGACGGCAAAGCCGGTGAATGCTGCGGCAAATGCAAGGGCGACAAGAAGTAACTTTACTCAGGTCCCTCCCCCAGAGCCCCGATCGTGAAGATCGGGGCTTTTTTTGTCTGAGCCCGTCCCACGACGACTCGATTTTCGTGCAAATTCTTAATCTTAGAGACTAGTCAAAATGAAATGGTTCGTGATATTTTATTGGCAATCATGATCTCCGGAATGGGTGGACAAGATTTCAACATCCGCGGCGTAGGCTCAACCACAAGCCTGCGTAGCAATGCACCGGTTCAACCTGCCCCCCAAGAAGACGACGATGCCGCCTTTCGCTTCCTGGAGTCCTGGAGCAGCAGCCCGGACACCAGCGGTCAACTCAGCCTGGACAAGATGCTTCAGTTGCAGTCGACCAGCGGGAGCGAAGTTCCCCAAAAGGTCATCACTGAGCCCAAGCCTCAAATCACCAGCGACGATGAAGCCGCCGCGCAAATCGAGTTTCTGATAAAAAGCAACCGAAAAACTTTCCAGGCCCATGGCGCTCTAGGCTCAGCCGGAATCTCCGACGGCTGGAATCTCGCCCACTAGACTCAAAACGTCCGTTTCCCTCCTCAGGACCACAGCCTTCCCTTCATCGGCCCAGCTACGCGCCCAACTCTGCGACATGACCAGACTTTCAGGCAGCGCCACCACCCGTCCCAGTTTGAGAGCCCACTGCAGTTCGCTCAAGGTACCGCTGAGCGGACCGCACTCCATGGCCACGCTGACTCGAGACAGGCCGGCAATCAGACGATTGCGTTCAGGAAAAGACCAGCGGGTGGGCTTGAAATCGGGCTCGAACTGACTCAAAACCGCTCCCCCAAACCCGATGGACTCCATCAGGTTGCGGTTCTCGGGGGGGTAGCAGTGCCGCAGACCGTGGCCGACCACACCCAGCGTCCTTCCTCCAGCCTCCAAACAGGCTTGATGAGCAGCCGTATCCACTCCTCGGGCCAGGCCGCTGACCACTGTGATCTGCTCGCGAGCCAGCAACGAAGCCAGGCGGAAAGTTCGTTGTAGCCCCTGTGGGGAAGGCGAGCGTGTACCAACCACCGCCACAGCCCGCCGATCGTGCAGCTCGACCCGGCCCCGCACCCACAGCCCGGCCGGCCTCCGACTCAACTCTTTCAAAGCGGACGGATACTCCGGGCTGAGCACCGACAATAGACGGATATCCTCAGGCTCACTCTCCACTTCCAGGTGAAGCCCGGCCTCCAGCTGCCGGGCCAGGCGACAGGAAGCAGCCCATGAAAGCCCTTTTAATGCCTGATTCAGGCAACCCATACGTAGGAAACTCCCCACCAGCGGATAACACAAGGCCTCGTGAACGCTTTCGTGCTTGGTAGCACGGTGGTCGGCACGCTAGGAGTCATGGCCTGGCGAGTGCGCGAAGGCCAGACCCCGGTAACGCTGCCGAAAATTATCGCCCCTCCGCTGGGCATGTCCACCGGGTTTTGCATGTTTTTTGCGCCCCGGATGCGCGTCCCTCTGGAGTGGGCCGGAACGGCCTTCGCTCTCGGCCTCTTTCTCTTCGCCTGGCCCATGATCTTCACCACCCGGCTCCACAAAGACGCGGACGGACACGTGTGGATGAGGCGTTCACCGGCCTTTTTCATCATGCTTATCACTCTGGCCGTGATTCGCTTTGGGCTGCGGGACTACTTCGAGCAATTCATCAGTTACTGGCAGACAGGCGCGCTGGCCTTTATCCTGGCATTTGGTGGCGTGCTCCATTGGCGCCTGAACATGCTCTACAAGTTCAACAAGCTCAAGAATGGGCCAGCAGATAACCCGGCACGTCCTTGATCGACTGGGTCACAAATCCGCCCTGACCGTCCGGCAGGGTCACCTGGGCCTCGGGTGATTGTTGGGCCACCGCCTGTAAAGCGTCCCAACTGACCCGCCTGGGCACTTCGCCACCGGGAGAACCTCCACCCACGATCACCATCCGCTTGATCTGGTTCTCCCCGTGCATCATGGCATTGGCCATCGCCACCCGTTCGGCCTGAGTAGAAAAGGACGAAGTCTCCACCCGAATCCCCGTGTAGATGTGACCGTCCACAGTTTCCACTGCCGCCCCCACCGGCTCGTTGGTGCGCGGCACAAAGCTGCGCGAGCGGGCGATCAGGGCCTGAGCAATCAGTGGGTCGGGATTGTCGCTGGTGGGCGAAGCAGGATTAGGTAGCAGCGTGCGTTCCCGGTGGTAGGCGTGGGGCAGCATATCGCCTGCCCGATAGACTTCAACATTCATCCCGTCGGATGCCAGCAGAACTTCGTGCATATCGGGGTTGATCTCAAAAATCGCTTGTCGGCAGTTGCCGCAGGATGTCATATTGCCCTGTTTGTGAAAGTCTTCCGGGGTTGGACCACCCTCCTTTGCGACGAAAACTGCGCAAGCTTTCAGATCCTTAGGACTCTGCCCATCGGCCAGGGCAAAGGCCACTGCCAGCTGCTCCCCGTGATCAGCATAGGGTGTCAGCTCAAAATTCCCAGAAGAATAAACCTTGCCGTCCTTGGCCAGAATGGCCGAGCCCACCATGGAATGGGAGTTTGGGGCAAACGCATGAGTGCGAGCCTCCACCGCCCGGTCCACCAGATCGCGATACTGATGCCGTTCTTCCGGGCTACACTGGACCTGGGAGAGCTGGTGGCGATGCACGGGCAACTGAGTAGAAATCTGCATGCCAGCACTATGGGCCAAGGAGCTGAATTTCCACTGAAAGAACAGGCCTGACATGAAACGCCTTCTCGCCTTGCTGGCCCTCTCTCAACTTGCCCATGCTCAGGACCCTTTTCTAAAGGAATATTGCGAAACCCGCGGCTATCTTTTGGGCCGCCCGGTCAAAGCTCGCTACACGCATGGCGGCCGCCTGCTCTACCTGCAGTCCGGCGCCCAGACGCGCAGCCAGTCTCTTTATGAATGGGGTCCGCAAGGTCCTCGACTGGTGCTCAGTCCCGATCAGAACGAAAAACTTAGCCCGGAAGAGAAGGCTCGGAACGAGCGCAAACGGCAGATCGGCACGGGCTTCACCGAATTTCTCCCCTCCCCAACCGACGAGAAAGTGCTTCTGCCTCTGGCCGGGAGGCTGATTCTGATCGAGCAAAACAACCAGACCCGAACCTTGCCCGTGCAAAACGCCATTGACCCCAAGTGGTCCCCGGACGGACTGAAGATCGCCTACGTCAAGGCGCAGGACATCTACCTGTTCAACCTCAAAACCAACAGCGAAGAGCAGGTTACCCATGGTGGCAGCCTGGAGATCACTCACGGCCTGGCCGAATTTGTGGCCCAAGAGGAAATGCGTCGCCACAGCGGCTACTGCTGGAGCCCGGATTCCCGACAGATCGCCTACGAGGTGGCCGACCACCGCGGGGTGGAGATCTGGTACATCAGCGATCCACTCCATCCCGAGAACGCTCCCGCCCGTCAGTACTATCCCCGTCCTTTCAAAGCCAACGTGAAAGTCAGCCTGGAGATCGTCGAACTGCGCTCGGGCAAGATTCGCCAGCTGGCCTTACCGGCCGAATATCTGGCCTCCATGCAGTGGACCAAGGAAGCGCTCACCTTGCAGCTTCAGGACCGCAGCCAGCAGCATCTGAAACTGGTCAAGGTCGACCAGCAACTGGTGACTCTTCAGGAAGAAAGCTCTCCAGCCTATGTTCCCCTGCATCAAAGTATCCCCCGCTGGGTCGATTCGCAGCATTTCCTAACGCTGAAGCGCCGAGATGACCGCCTGGCACTTTTTCTCAGCGACCTGAAGCAGGGAGGCCGCTTCCTGGAACCCTCCCAGAACTACGATATCGACGAAGTGGTATGCTACGATCGCCAAAAGAACGCGGCCCTGCTTCGGATTGACAGCGCACCGGGCAACCCACGCCTGCACTGGGTCTCACTCCAGAACGAATCCATCCCCGATCCGCCCTGGGAGGGTGTGGAGGAGGCTGCCTATCACAAGGGTCACCTGGCCACTCAACAGCAAAGCATGGAAGCTCCCCCTGGCCTGCTGGTAGACGGACAGCCGGTTCCCAGTCCGGCCATCAACCCCAGTCTGACCCTGAATGCCGAATTCGCCACGGTTGGGGACTTCCGCGCCATTCTGATCCGGCCCCACGACTTCCAGAAAGGACGAAAATACCCGGTCATTCTGGATGTCTACGGAGGACCCACCAAAATCCAGGTGGCCCACAGCCAGAGGGCCTGGCTGCTGGACCAGTGGTTGGCCGACCAGGGCTTTCTGGTCGTGGCGGCCGATAATCGGGGCACACCCGGCCGCGGCCTGGCCTGGCAGGAAGCCGTCTATCAGAAATTTGATAGCCTGCCCCTGGATGATCAGATTCTGGCCCTGCAGCTACTGGCTCAAAAGCACCCCGAAATCGATCTCGAGCGAATCGGTAGTTGGGGCTGGTCCTTCGGCGGCTACCTCTCCGCGCAGGCCGTGCTCAAGCGTCCTGACTTCTTCAAATGCGCCGTGGCCGGAGCAGCCGTTACGGACTGGGCCGACTACGACACTCATTACACTGAACGATACCTGGGCCTGAAGCCAGAAGCCTACGAACGTTCCTCGCTGATCACTCAGGCCAGCAGCCTCAAGCGTCCGCTGCTGCTGGTGCACGGGAGCGCGGATGACAATGTCTACTTCCGCCACAGCCTGCGCCTGAGTGACGCCCTTTTGCGCCACAATCAACCCTACGAATTGTTGGTTTTACCCGGCATCACGCACAGCTTCCGCCCAGACGTGACCATCACCGAGCGCCTGTGGTCGCGCAGCGTCCAGTTTTTCAAACAACATTTGTAGAAGAAATTATGAACAAGTTGTTGCCGATTAATTAAATTTTAAGGCGCTCGCATTAAGCTTTTCTCATGGCCACCTGCATCCGCCAACTCACCCAAGAGCGCCCCTGGATCTCGAGGCTGCTCACAGCCTATGGGATCGATACCAACCGCCCCGGGCCCTTGCCAGAAAATCCGGAACTACATCTCCATCTGCGCCAAATCTGGAACGGGCCGGAGGGCCTGCGCCAACTGACTCCCAACGAACTGCTGGACTACATCGTACACTGCCACCATCGATATCTACGAAAGGTTTTGCCGCAACTGATAGAGCAAGCCAGGACGCTGAATCATCCCGTGCTGAGCGAACTTCAGGCCCTATCCCAGGAAAGCAAGCCGCACATGTTCCGCGAAGAAATGGAAGTTTTCCCGGCGATCCGGGAAATCTATCGAGAGAACCGTCCCGCCTCCCACCTTCCCCGCTGGATCGCCAGGCTGGATCGAGAACATGAACAAGCATTCCAGAGGTTTCTTCGCATCCGCCAGGCCATGAGCGAGACTCCGTCCGCGACCTTTGAACTGAAAGCCGCACTGGAGGCACTGGATGAGGACATGCGCTGGCACATGTTCGCTGAGAACGAACTACTTTTCGCCCGGATTTTGCGCAGCGCGTCCTAAATTCTGTAACATCGATCCTCTAAACTAGGCAAGCTTGAGACGACGAATACCCAGGTCACTTCGTGCGGTGCTGGTTTTGCTGTCGGTCTGCCTTTCTATGCTGGCCCTGGACTCGAGCCGCCATTGCCCTCCAACCCAGGAGTTGGCTTACCAGCGCCCGATCCAGGCCTATTTGCGGGCCACCTGGCCGGGCTCTCAAGTTCAGATTCTGCAGAGCGCCCCTTTGCGCGTGCTGGTGACTGTGCCGAACGACCCTACTCCGGTACGCGTCGATCTGAACCAGGTCCTGGCTGAGTTGCCTGAAACAAGCAGATTGGTGATTCAAGGCCAGAGTCCGTGGCGGTCTGAGCCCGAAATGCTCTGGGCGGGCGCCCTGATTGCCGGCCTCGTCTCCCTGGCCGGGCTGATCAGACTGCCCAAGCCAACTCCCCGACCCCATCAGCAGGCCTTGCGTCAGGCCTGCATCGTTCTCTCTGAGTTTCCAATTGAATATCGCGACAATTGCCTGAAGTCACTGAAAGCGGCCCAGGCCGGATGGCTGAAAAAGGGCCTTGAGGCCCTTAAGAGCGTCACCGAGGCCGAACGCCAGCGGGTCAAGGTGGCTTTTCATGTTGAAGTGGCCCACATGCGGCGCCAGTCGGGCACCCCAAAAGACCACTCCCCTCCTGATCACCAGTTGACAGCGCGCATTCTGCAACAGAATTATCTGTCAGGTGGCCCGGGCCCCCAGCCAGTAACCAAAGAAAACCCGCTTCGTAGAAGTAGCCGCAGCCGCCGCCGAATCTTTGCCTGTGAGGTCTGTGACGAGGTTTTCATCGACGAAGAAGGCCTGCGCCGCCATGAACCGACCCACCTCGGCAAGCCCCTCATTCTCCCACCCCAGTGGAATCGGGTGCGTGCCGGGATTGGTCTGACGCTGCTGGCCGCCTTCACCTATCTACACCCCTGGCCAGCCCGCCCGACTCAACTGGTCCTGCCTCAGGCCCGCGACTTGAGCGTTCGTGAGCAAACCCTGGTCGATCAAGCCGAGCAACTTGCGGGGGGCAATCTGGTGGTCTTGCGGACCCAGACTCGCCTGGTGCTGGCTTGCTCTCCGCTCGACCAGCCCGCGCTGCAATCTCTGGTCGAGCAGTATTCACCCGGAGTCTTGGTGAGGCCGGTGGCTCCGACTCCCTGGCGCTGGCTGCCCGCCGCCCAATTGGTCTTAGGGCTTGGTTTGCTCTGGGCCGGACGCCCCCGCTCCCGGCCGGTCCTACCGCAGGTTGCCCCAGCTCAACCCTCCCTCCCGCCCGCAGCGCAGCCAGAGCCAGTTGCCTCAGCCCGGCCGGCTTCTCAACCGGTATTCGAATTGAAACCCCCGCCCGAACTCTCGGTCGAAGTCAGCCTGAACCTGGCCGAGTTGAAACCAAAGTTTCAGGCTCGAACCGAGGCCATTACGCAACACATGGCCAGCGAGCTTGGACTGGCCCTGGGAGAAATTCCCTACGAAGTCGGGGTCGGTCTGAACAACCAGGAATACATCCTTCGCTGGCGAGGAATCCCGATGGCCCGAGGCACGATTTTTGTGGATCGTTACCTGACCATCGGACCGCTGGAGAAACTTCAATACTTGAGGGGCCTGGAAGCGCAAGATCCGGTCCATAGGATGCCCGGCAAGTGGATTTTCCGAGAACAAATCGGGGATGCAGAACGGCTCGGTTGCCTGACGATGGACCCGATTTCCGTGCTGGCCATGCACCTGACCGAATTGATTCGTGCACAGGCCGGCAGTTTGTTTTCCCTGGAGCAGGTCAAGATTTTGCTGGAACACGAGCAGCTTCGAGTTCTGGCCCAAGACCTGGCCGAACGCGGGGTAGACCGTCTGGTCATCTGGAGGAGCTTACGCCTGTTGCTGGACGAAGGGGTGAGCATTCTCAACCTGGTGACCATTCTGGAGGCCTTCACCGAGAATCTACACCTCAGCCGGGAACCCATCAGGCTGGTTGAATTTGCCCGCCAAGCCCTGGCTGACCAGATCTGCCGAGAACACCTCAGTCCTGAAGGGCGTTTGAACGTGATCACGCTCGAGCCCGTCCTTGAACAGATGCTTCAGCAAACGGGTTTTGGCGGTCAGGAGGACAGACTGGTCTTTGAACCGGATCTGGGCTACCGACTCCTGGAAGCCTTGAGCGCCCGCGTTGACAGCGTCCAGGATCTTGGGTTGGAACCCATCCTGCTTTGTCCACCTGAACTCCGTTCAGGATTGCGCCAGCTCATCCGCCGCAATATCCCGCAACTGGTCGTGCTGTCCTGGAATGACATCGCCACTTGGGTCGACGTCAATGGAGTGGCTCAAGTCTGCTTGGACCCGACCTGACGGGACGTTAACACCTGGTTTTAACCATTCAGGTGTGGGCCGAGCTAAACTGGACCCAGAAAAATTCCTGAAAGACCCGCCCATGATCGCCAGCTTCACATCCTTCCACCACTCCAGTATCACCCAGCCCTATGAGCAGGCTAGCGCTGGAATTCGCACCCTCAAACAGATCGACGGCACCCCTGGCGACCGCAATCCGGCACCCAACGCCATTTCCATGTCAACCTCCCAAGGTCAACTTGACGCAGTCATTCTAACCAACCCCGATCAATCGAATACCGTGGTTCAGAGACTCAGCAAAAAGTCGGGAGAGGTCGTCACATCCTGGCTGGAAGTTCCACAAAAATCCGACTGGGTTCCCAACATGAGCGGATTTGAAGTCAGCCAGAGTCTGATCGGTCTGCATGGCCTGGCTCTCGGAGTACGGGAAGGCTGGACCCCCGGCGGGTTGGGCATTCCCAATCGCAGCTACGAAAACCAGATTATGTCCTCGGCCGAGGCCCAAAACGCCCTGATGCGCGCCGAGTCGGTGCTGGCCGCCTACCCGATCCTCTAATACTTCTTCATGCTCGGGTCGACTCGATCGGCCCAGGCCAGAATACCGCCGCGCAGGTTGACCACGCGCCGGAATCCTGCAGCTTGCATCTCCGCCTGAGCTTTGGCACTGCGCCCGCCCGACTTGCAGTGCACCACAATCTCGGCTTCTGGGTCCAGCTCTCGCCAATCCCCGAGCCGCGCCCCAAAGGCAGACAGGTTCACCAGCTCCCATTCCTGCGGGGAGCGCACGTCCAGCAGCAAAGGCCGCCAACCCTCGGCCCAACGTCGGGCAAAATCTTCTGGCTCAATCTCCTCCCCTAGCCCACAAAATTGCCGATAATCCACCAGTTCGCGTATACTGGCCTGCGGCCCACACAATCGGCAGTCCGGGGAGCGACCAATCTTCAACTGGTTGAAGCTCATGGCCAGAGCATCAAACAACAGCAAACGTCCCAGCAAAGGCTCTCCAACGCCAAGGATCAGCTTCAGGGTCTCGGTGGCCTGGAGAGTTCCAATCACCCCGGGCAGGACTCCCAGCACCCCGCCTTCAGCGCAGGAGGGCACCATCCCGGGAGGAGGCGGCTCGGGATACAGGCAGCGATAACACGGTGCCCCACGCGCGGGGTCAAAGACCGAAACCTGGCCCTCGAAGCGAAAAATGGAACCATAGACATTGGGCTTGCCCAGCAGGACACAAGCGTCGTTGACCAGATAGCGAGTGGGAAAATTGTCCGTCCCATCCACAACCACGTCATAGCGGCTCACGATTTCCATGGCGTTGGCCGCCACCAAAGCCGTCTCATACGGTTCAACCTGAACAAACGGATTGATATCGTGCAGACGCTCCAGCGCTGAATCGATCTTGGAGCGACCCACGTCCTTGGTCCCGTGCAGAATCTGACGCTGCAAATTGCTGGCGTCCACCCGATCGAAATCCACAATCCCCAGCCGGCCCAGGCCGGCTGCGGCCAGATAGAGCCCGAGCGGAGAACCGAGTCCGCCCGTGCCAATCATCAACACCGAGGACTGCTTGAGCCGCTCCTGACCCTGCCGACCCACTTCCGGCAAATTCAAATGGCGGGCGTAGCGCGCCAATTCTTCAGAGGTCAAGCTGTCGTTCTTCCTTGATCTGGTCATAGGGCTGCAGACCCAGCTTTTGGTAGAGCGGCAAGGCCGCCGGATGGTCCAAATCGCAGGTATGCAACCAGACCCTTTTGGGGTCATCGCGCCAGGCCTGATGCAAGGTCCAGCCCAACCACAGGCGGCCCAGCCCCTTGCCCAAAAACTCCGGCATCAAGCCGAAATACCCCACATTGACTTCACCCGGACTATGGATCAACTCGCAATATCCGGCCGGCGTACCGGCGTGGTAAAGCACCCACAGTTCTAATTCAGGGCGGCGCAATTCCCGCAGCAGCTGCTGGTCAGGCCAACGGGTTCGATCCAGCCACTTCCAGCTGGCGCCAACCGCTCCATAGAGGTATCGATAGAACGAAACGCTCGGCTCCATGCTCTGCAGCACCTGAAGCGGCGAAGGCAAGGGCAAGTTGGGTTGAGTGGGAGGCTTGAACATCTGCAAATAGGTAATGGTGACTTCCATTCCCAGCGTTTCTTTGCACCAGGGAATTCAGCCTCTTCCAGGAAGCCGGCCGCATGAATATCAAAAGCGCACTTCTCGCCAGTTCTCTTCTACTGGTCGGTTGCAGTCACAAACCTACCCTGCAGGGAGTCGACGGTATGGCCTCCCAGGTTCCAGCCACTGCCCTGTTTTTCGTTGGAGCTGACGCTCGCGACAAGATGCCCAAAGATTTTGTCAGCAAGATTGATGACGCCAAGCAACATCCGGAACTGGCCCCCGCAATGGCCAATCTCAAGAGTCAGCTGGGTGGTATCGACCCGGTCAAAATTGTCAAGGGTTTCGAACCGGCCGGCTGGGCCATACTGCTCGATCCTGGCGGCAAGAAGAATCCAAAGGAGCTGGCGGTGGTGGGTGCGCTTTGGGTGCGCGATCGCAAAGAAGCCGAAGCCACTCTGGCCGAACTGTCCCACAATGAAGCACCGCAGAAATCCGATCTCCAGGGCAAGAGTCTGGAAACCTACAAAGCCGGCTTTTCCACCTGCTTTGCCGAGCCTTTCTTGATCGTCTCCAATAGCCCTGAAGGCATCAAAGCCGTCTTGCAACGGTCGGGCCCCAGCCTGGCCGAAGACGCCAGCTACAAGGCCGCCCACAGCCAGATGTTCCAAAGCCAGTCGATGGTCTTTTGTTATTCGCCCATCAGCAGCGGGCTTGCGCTGGCTTCGCCCGACGCTCCCAAAAAGGCCGAAGGTGTCAAATATCTGGCAGGCGGCGTGGGCAAAGAAGCTCCCTACCGCCCCCAGGCTTTGCTTTCTCTGGACCCGGCCGCCGGCAGCGCGCTGGTCAAAAGTCTTCTGAATCCTCCCGCCAGTTCCAATGCGCTGGCGGCGAACATTCCGTCCAGTTGGAATTTCTATATGATGCTGCAAATGCGCTACCCGCTGCAGGCCATCAGCGGCGTTTCGCCTCAATTTCAGTCTGAGTCGGATAAAGGTCTCAAGCGCGCTGGCACCAGTACGGCTCAGATTGACAAGGCATTTGAAGGCGATTTGGCACTGGCTTTTGATCTGGACCAGTATTTCGCCCAAATGCCCGACGGCGTCCCCAATGGTATGTTGACCTGGGGCGTGCGCGATGCAGCCGCCTTTGAAGGCTTATGGAAACTTTTCTGCAGCCTCAACCGCGTGCGCAGCACGACCACCAAATACGGCGACTACCAGGTCGAACACTTCCCCCAGCTGCCATTCCTGGTGCTGGCCCACCAGAGGAAGGCCAATAGTGCCGCCCTGCTGGTCCTGGGTAAGAACCCGGACGAATTGCTGCACACAGTGACCTCTCTCAAGCTTGGCCAGTCCATGAAAGAGAGCCCGGCCCTCAAGAGCGCCAGCAGTGGAGCTCTGATGGCGGTACAGTATGATTTACGTAACACCACTCAGCAACTCAAAAAGCTCGGCCTGCTGGGAATGAGCCCGGAACTGGCGCCGATTAAGACCGCCATTGACAACTGGTCGCCGGAAATGTGGCAGGGAGACCTGACCGTCAAAGTGGAGAAAGACGGCATCAAGGCGGAAGGCAACCCGGTCACCATGTTCATTGCAGCAGCATTCCAGGGTGGCTTCTGGTATGGCTTCTTCGGGGGTCAGTAGGGGCTCACTGTGCACGAAGCCTGGCTTGCCACCCTGAATCATTCCGAATGGGCCGAACAACTGCGCGTGCGATTGCGTGTGGGCCGGACCGATCTGGATGACCTGATCGCCCAGGGCCCGCCTGTGGCGGCATGGCAGCAATGGTTATCCTCGCGTTGCCCGGATCAAGCCCGGCAAATGCTCACACATGATCACGAACTGCACTGCCAGTGGCAAAACCAACACGCTGCGCGGGGTAACGTTCTCGTGCCTCTGACCCGAATTGACGATTACCTTTGGCGTGGCCCTCAACCAGACGAGAGCATCCAGGAAAAGATCCCTGACCTGAAAGCCCTGATCAACCTTCGTCCCGAGGATCGGCGCAGCCAGGAACTATCGAAACAACTCGGACTGGACTACCTTCACGTTCCAGTTCAGGACATGTCCGTACCCAGCCCCGCCCAGGTTCAGGACTATCTGGCCTACTGTGCCAGCCTCACCGGTCCGGCCCTGGTCCACTGCTTTGCGGGCCAGGGGCGCACCGGGTTGTTCGTGGCCGCTTACCGCATCTTCCGAGGCCACGACCCTGAAAGCGCCATCCTCCTGACCAACCAGGAGACCGGGCTCAAGGGGATGCGGCCCTGTCAGGCCCAATGGATCAGAGAGAACGGCCACCTGTGCATCCCTTCGAAGTAACCTTCGATGGGTTGACGCTGCGTGGCTGGCGTCGCCCCGGCCAGGGTCCTCGCTGCCTGGCGGTGCACGGCTGGCTGGACAACGCCAACACCTTTCTGCCTCTGACCGAGTACCTGACCGACTGGGAGATCATCTCGGTCGATCTACCCGGCCACGGCCGTTCGGACCATCTACCCCATCCGGGCTGGTATCACTTTATCGATACTGTCCATTGGGTGGTGCGCCTGATTCAGCACTGGCAGCCCGAATGGTTACTGGGCCACTCCCTGGGCGGAGGCCTGATCAGCATGGCCGCCGCCGTCCAGCCCGTTCAGGGCGCCATCCTCTTGGACGCGCTCGGACCCATCACTTCGCCCGCGGAGGAAGCGCCCCAGATTTTCAGGCGATCGCTCCAGGCTCAGGAAAAGCCTTTTCGTCGACGCTACTATGCCAGCTATCAGGAAGCACTGGCCCGACTCAGTCATCCACAACTGGCCGAACGGAGTCTGCAAAACGACGCCAATGGCTACTTTTTTGCCTATGATCCAAGGGTCAAGTACGTATCCCGGTTGAGGATGACCGAAGCTCAAATCCAGGCTTATCTGCGTGAGGTAAAAAGCCCGGTTCAGGTGCAGAGTTACAGTCGCGGCATATTGCCCCCCTTCGGCCCCCTGCAAGAACGCCTGGCATGCCTGGCGAAGGTTCAACTGGTGGAGATCGAAGGCGGCCATCATCATCATCTGGATGACCCGGCCCAGGTAGCCGAACATATCCTCGCCTTCCAAAAGGAGAACCATGGATAACGACCTGCAGGCCATCCACCAACTCGTACGCCAGCTCTATCTGGCCATCAGTTTCAACAGCCAGTCCGGTCCGGATTGGGAAGTCCTGCGTGGCCACTTTTGGGAACGAGGCCAGCTCGTTCGTTCAGGCCTGGCCGGGATCGAATACTACAGCGTCGAACAGTTTACAGAATGGGTGGACCAGGCACGCGCCAACGGTCTGACTTCCTTTCAAGAAGAAGAAACGGACGCCAGCACTCATCTCATGGGCAACCTCGCCCATCGCGCCAGCCACTACCGGGCCACCCTGGATGAAGGTCGCGGGGGCACCGTGGAAGGCATCAATTCGATGCAGATTCTGAAATCAAACGGGCAATGGAAAGTGGTTTCCCTGCTTTGGGACGTTCCCGCTCCGACCTGAAGTCGCGGGCCCTCACTTTCGATCAGGCTTCGTCAGTTCCGCCAGACCCTGTCTGAGCGGAGGGCCAACGGCGGAGCTGAGAAGCAGATTGGCGACATCAGCCTGAGGCCTGGGGAGTCCCCGCCACTGGGAAACGAATCTTCCCTCGGAGGTCTCAATTTCCAGGAGTGTATACAGAACCTGCCCTTCTGGCTCTCCTCCATCACACTGTTTTTCGCGCCAGCCCGGCAGGCTCAGAAAACTGCCCTCCAGAGCACTCCACTCTGGAGCCGGGACGGTGGTCAGGATGCCGTTCGTGATCACTCCATCCTGACGCCGACTGCTGCTCATTTGAGCCGAGCCGTCGGGCCGGGCGAAAATACCCATGCGAAAGCAATCGCCGTCCACGAAGACGGGCTGGCCCTGGCTCTGAGAGATCGGCCTGGTGGCCAGCAACAAGCGAAGGCTCAAAACACGAGGTTTGGCTGGCCTGAAGCTGCTGGCCAGGGCGACGACACAGAGCAGACCCAGCAGCCATGCCAGGTTGGCTCTCACCCTGCTGGCCTGAGACAATTGCGATGAATGCTCAAGAACGCCTCGCTTGAAGTCAGACCGAAAAATCGGCCGCGTTGCCCAGCTTCACCGCGCGCCCTTGCTCTAATTCCAGTTCATGCATGACCAGAGCACACCCACCGCAGGCCAGCCGAAAGAAGAGCAGCAACTCCTGTTGAGCCTGAGCCAGCAATTCGTCCGGGCCCTCTTGCTGAAACTCCTGAAGCAGCGACAAGGCTTCCACCAGATGAACCATAGCTCGGTCGATCTCAATTGTGGCAGCCTGGTAATGCTGACGCAGACCTTCGGCCAGACGGTCTTTAAAAAGGGTCTCCATGAGACCCCCCCAGCGAGTCTCAAACTCGCTGACCCGATCCTCAAAGCGTTGCAGGATGGGCAGCAAGGCCTCGCGCCTGAGCTGGCCTTCCAAATACTCGTCGATGGCCACCTGGATTTGACTGACATGATTGGGGTGAGCGTGAGGCCGTGCCACTCTAAGCAGCCGACCGCAGCCCGCACAGTGCTCGACGGCGTAGCCACCGTCGTGCCCACACTCCAAACAAATCAAGGCAAATCCACTTCCATTCCAATCAGACGCACCAACAGGCTGGAAAGCAACTGATGCATGTCCGAATGGCTTTCGATGGCAGCCCGGGTTGGAGGAGTCACTTCCGCGAGCAGCCACTCCCTGCAATCTGGACTCACTCCAGCCAGCCGCGACAGATCCAGGCACAGAGCCCGCAGTTCCTCGGAACTCTCCACCCTCAGAACTACTTCAGCAGGTCGCGGGCTACGTTAATCGCCTGCATATTTTGGGTGGCCAGCTCAGAACCGCCGGGGAAACGATCTGGATGATACTCTTGGGCCATGCGGCGATAGGCTGACTTAATCTCTTGGGCCGTGGCTCCAGGCTTCAGTCCAAGAACCTGTAAAGCTTCGTTACTTGAGGTTGGGACCCGAAAGGCACTGGCGGCTGCTGCCTCCTCAGTCCGGGCCGCGCTCTGGACGAACTCAGCCCCGCGCGCACCGGCTCGACCGGCCACGGCCACCTCCGTGCCTTCAGCCACCGCACCCGCTCCACGTGCAGCCCCCAGCCCCATTGTGGCGATGGTACCTCCAACCACGCCCACAGCCTGTCCCAGAAAGTCTGCGTGGTCCTTATCCCAGGCGCCCTTCAGTTCTGAGCCCACCTGGCGCACCACCGCGCCCGGATCTTCAGCAAAGCGAGCGACCCCATCGTTGACCTCAGCCCGATACTTGTCATTCACAGCATACTTGGCGGCTCCGCCTGCCAGCTGAACAACTCCGCCCGCCGCACTGACCAGACCGGTACCCAGGCTGGCGACACCTTTCACAAGCCCGCCACCGAAGTGTCCCACCGTCTGTTCCGCATCAATCAAGCCACGTCCGATGGCCGTCTGGCCCAGCCAGCTATTCCGGTCTTCTTCGGCCTGACGGTCGATCCGGTCGGTCATCCACTTTGCTCCCTGGTTGACCTTGTCTTGTAGCCAGTGTCCCGCTCCCGAAATCGACTTTCCGGCATCCGAAATGGCTGAGCCGGTCTGGTCAACAGCCTGGCCGAGTTCGGACTCAGGGCCGTGTAAGTCGGGGTGAGCGTCCACTGGGCCCTGAGCTTTGGGGGGATTGCCAGGGGCCTCCTTGGGCATCTCCTTGGGAGCGATCTGCAACTGCTGCCCCGGACGGAGCAAATTCGGGTCCTTCATCCCATTGTTGCTGGCCACGGTCTGCAACAAGCTTCGGCCGTCAGCACCTTTAGCGTAAATTTCCTTCATGCTGTAGCCCTGGTTGAGCATAATGCGCTCCAAGCAGTCGTTCTTGCCTTTACCCCAGCCATCCACTTGAACGGTTGTCATGCCCTGCTGGGGAGCGATGGTGGCGCTATCCGTAGGCGCTGCTGAAGCAGGCGGCGGCAGGGGCGAGGTGGGAGAGGCAGGCTGATCAATACGGGCGGGACAGGAGGGACCGGCCGCTGCCAGGATGGGATTATAACCGGCGGAAATGTAGCTCATGCAGTCGCAGCCTCTCGTCGTCCAATTGTCCCCGGCGGTTCCGCTTCGGCGCTACGGCACGCCCTCCTCTATCACCAAGCCTGTACTCTCGTCAGAATCCGACCTGCCCGGAGACGGGGCCAATTCAGCGCGAGGGTATACTCAAACGCAGGACGCGGTGATGCCCCAGATCGGCCACCCACAGACCACCCGAGTCCCAAAGCAGCGCGGCCGGCTTCAACAGGCCCTGATCCCAGACGGTACTCAACTGACCATCCGGATCAATTCGAGAGATCCGATTGGCGCGCATTTCGGCCACGTAGACTGAACCGTCCGGTCCCAGGCACAGGCCGTGGGGCATCTGCAGCAGCAAATCGGGAAAGGGCTTGCTCAAGCCCGACTGATGCGTCCACTTGAAGATGGTCTGCGACCCCGCATCTGCGATCCAGAGCTGGCCCTCGGCGTCCACGGCCAGGTCCATCGGCCACTTCAAGCCCTGGTGGACCAGGGTGCGGGTCCGCCCCTGGTCGATCACGCGCACGCTCCCGTTGCCGATATCGGCTACGAAGAGTTCTCCCCCCGGGCCCCAACAGATTGAATGGGGGGCGGAGAAACGGGCCTCGGCATTGGGTCCGTCATTGGAACCTGGGGTTCCCTCCCCGGCGAACAAAGACAGGCGATGGGACTGAGCATCCAGCAAAAAGACCTGGTTGCTCTCGGCATCCGCTACCGCGATCCGACCATCAGCGGCCACAGCCACTCCGTGCGGCGCCTTCAGGCCTTCCCCCACCAGAGTGCTGACTCGACCGTCTTCGTCCACCTGGCGCAGGGCGTGATTGTTGATATCGGCCACCAACACCGAATGAGCATTCAAGGCCGACAGGCGAATCGGCTTGGCCAGCCGGGCCTGATCCCCCACTCCATCCACCAACCCGGCCTCGCCAGTGGGGCTACCCACCTGCAGGAGCACCCGACCGCCCGCCCAAACGAGTCCGGAAAGAACCAGCCACACCAGCCAGATCCGCATAAAATCTCCTTCAGAAACAACGCCCCGGGGAACTCGAGCCCTCAAATCGCGTTGATGATCGCTGGAAATACCTGACTGAGAAGGAAGAATCCTTGAAAAACTATCGCAACTTCATCACCGGCGGCACCGCCTTTGCCTTCCTGGTGGTGGCCAGCACCGGCCTGACCTTTGAATTCCTATTCAAGACCCATCTGCTTGAGAAGATCCACACCTGGGTCGGAATCACCATGGTCGGACTGGTCAGCCTGCATGTTTTCCAGAACTTCAAATCCCTGCGCCATCATCTGGCCCGTCCTCGAACCTACGCGATGCTTCTCCCCATCCTTGTGATTGCAGCCTTTTTCGCGGCCAGCCCCGAGCCGACCAAGAGTAAAACCAATCCCAAACAAGTCCTGGCCAGGCTCAGCGGTGCCAAAATAGCCGACCTGTCCAAGGTCTTCAATCGAGAACCTGCGGCCATCGTACAGGCAATGCAGAAAGACGGTCTGCGCGTGAGCGGAGCCGAGCAGAGCCTGCAGTCACTGGGTGAGGCCAACCAGCGCCCGCCCGAGAGCCTGCTGAGCTATTTTCTCCAGTAGCCTTACGCGAAGCGTACGCAAAACGAGTGGGAGTCCGTACGCGGGCCGGCCTAAATTCAGCTCATGAACAACCTTGTGCGCCGATTGACCAGCCAGGAACCCCATGTGATGCGTTCCGTGAAGATTACTCAGAGTGAGCTACCTGGATTGCTGCCCAGCGGTTCGCGCTGCGACTTCCATCGAACCCCGATCTCTCAATTTCGGGCGGGGGACGTGGTCGTGCTACCGGACGGAAAGTTTCGTCGCTGTCTGCTGCGCCAGGGCAAACATCTCTGGGTTACGGATGAAAGCGGCCTTCACGTAGAACGCCACCACCTGGTCGGATTTCTCTACCGGGCGGAGATCAAGGTCCACAACTTTAGCTGGCTGGCTGCCAGTTGCCTGGGTCTGATCGCGCGCCTTCCCTACACTCCGGCCGACTCGGAGGCTCGCTATGTGGATGCGGAACCACGCCAGCTCTACCGAGCTCCTATCCGGAGCTGTGCTTCTCGAAGTGGCGTTGACTGCGAACCGCGATGCGCCGGGCCAGATCGGGATTGAAGCAAGCGTTATGACTGGCCGGGCCCACCGTCCAGGAGCCCACTCCGTCACCCTTCAGCCGTCCGCTCGCCTCGGGCGAAACCAGACGGTCGGCCCCAAAATGAACGGTGAAAATCCCGAAATTCTGAGCCGCCTGGCGCAAGTCCTTAGGATTCAGACCAGATTGAGTGGCCATGCCCATCATGGCCTCGAAGGAACGGCTGCGCCGGGCTCGGCCGACCTCGGGAGTGTCGGCTCGATAGTAATCGGCATTGAGATGACGTATATGCTCAGGGCTATCCTTGAGACCGAGCCCGTAATCCACCATCCACCGGCTGAGTTCGGGAAACTTGCGGTCGGTCCAGTCCACCAGCGGCGCGGTCCACTGCAACGCCCCCATCGGCACGTAGATTCCGCCAATCATCACCGCATTCACCACGTCAACCAGGTCGCGATGCCCTTGAAACACTGGCAGATGGTCGGAGGAGCAGGCCGGAGCCATCATCAGGAAGCGAGCCGGTCCTGAAAAGCCAGCTTTATTCAGCGCCACGGCCATCTCGCCAGTGGCCGCTCCCCCCATGCTGTGCCCGACCACGTGCAGTTGTTTTGTTCCCAAAAGCCCCAGGGCATCCAAAGCCTCGAGCATTTGAAAGGCGTACTGCTTGGGGGTATAGGGTGCCGAACCGTCACTGCGCGCCTGGCCGCCGCTCCCAAACCCATCGCAAGCGATGCCCACAAAACCGGGCTCCATCCAGGTGTGCCGGGTGGAATCCCAGATCTCTTTGGTGGATTGAAAACCATGAACCATGGCCGTGACCCCCGGGGCAGCCCGCAGGGCAGTCATCACCAACTGACGTCGCGCCGCCAACGGCAGTTGCTGGCAGTCTTGCGCGGTGCCCTCCCCAAGAGGCACCGTCAACTTCAAAGGAATATCGCTGCTGGCATAATCCTCGGCGATCTGTGCCGCCCGCGCGCCTTCTCCCAGCAACTGATTCAGACTGGTGCTGACGTTGGCGAAAAGCTTGCCGTCCTGGTTGGCAAAAGAAATCTGCTCACTCTTCAGACTGGATCCATCCAGGGCCAGGCGCTTTTTAAACTTCAACGGAGGACAGTCGCGTTGCTCAGCCAGCAAACAAGGCAGCAGGTTCGGCCGGCCGCTCAGATCGGCAGCCACTTTGGCCCCAAGCTTCTGCTCAACGGCCAGACGCAAAGCGGCACAATCTTTAAAGTCCTTGGTTGCCAGCAGTTGACCCAATGTCTCCTTTTGAGACGGGTTCAGGCCGCTATCTTTAAGAGCCCGCCGGAACAAGACCGAGCCCTGAGCCGTTTGGCTGGGCGCGCTGGCTTTGCCGGGGATGACCGCCTGAGTAAGCCTTCCGATCACGGTTGTATCCGGATTTTCCAGCACGGCCGCCACTTCATGCTGAACGGCGCGACCCAGCTCACGGCTGCGTTGTACCAGATTGAATCCGCTGCTGACCAGGCGAGAAATCGAGTTGGACATCTTGTCTGACAGTCATTCGCCGGATCCAGCCGTCCAACCTCGGTCGACTTGAAAGGATCCGCCCGCGGCCTGCTTCGAAAGGCCGCCCATGTTTGCCCGCTTCCGGTTTTTGCTGGCCTTTTTGGCTCTGTTTGCAGCGGCCATGGCCCAGGAAGGCCAGCTCCACTGGGTTGGAAACCTGCATAGCGTGGTCGGCCTGGGCCAAGACCAGGCCCGAATTCAGCTGGCCAGCTTACGCGGCCTCTCCCACCTGTACGGCTTTGGGCCAGCCACCGGACGGAACGGCGAAGTGAGCCTCTTCGACGGGCAACTCTCGGTGGCCAGGATGGCTCAGGGGCAGCCATCGGTTTCCTCTGACTGGGATGCCTCGGCCTCCTTACTGGCTTATGTACAGGTGGCGGATTGGCGGGAACAAAAGAATTTCCACCTGACCGACCTGGACGAGCTGGATCGTCAACTTCACCCCCTGAGCGGCCGGGAGCCGCTGGCCTTCCGGATCACAGGAAGCGCCCGCAAAGTCGTCTTTCACATCCTCGACCGCCAGGGCCGTCCCGCCCTGGGCCACGAGGCCAATCGAAAAATCCAGGTTCCGTTTCAACTAACGGACGAACCCGTGGAATGCTTCGGCATCTACTCCCAGCACCACCAGGGAATCCTGACCCATCGTGGGTCCAACCTGCATATCCACATGCGCACCCGGGACGGCAGACTCTCTGGCCACCTGGACCAGTTACAAATGACCGAGGGCAGCCTCTGGCTGGCTGGAGCAGCCGCCCCCTGACGGCGGCATCTTCGCGCCGCCCTATTGCGAATCAGACTCCAGTTGATGGTCGACCCAGGCCTGCACAAACTCTTTCCAGCGCGAGGGCAGGTTCGGGGTACGCTGGTATTCATCCAGACCTGGCATGCGCTGGCTGACCTCCTGACTCCAAATTTTGCGGGCCAAAGGGGTGGCGAAGTTGGGCAGCCCGTCGGCCGCCTCGACACGCTGTCGAACCGGCAGTCCGCGCAGTTCACTGGCCTGCTTTTGAATGGCCTCCAGTTGTTCAAGTTCTGGCTGGCTCAAACGCAGCTGGTCTGGCTTCTGGCGAGTCCAGAAACTGATCGGGTCGGAGCTGAAGCTGGCCTGAGTAGAACGGAAATGACTGATCAGTCCCTGGGTGAACGGGTTCTGCCGGGCGCCAGGCAGGAAAATCCCGAGCGGCCCCCAGTTGGAGTAGTCGATGAGTTTGCCGTTTTCCTCGCCCACACCCTTGTAGCTGGCAAGGGCTGAGTTCTCCACCCCCTGCCGCACCTGCTCCGTCAGATGCAACATCTCTTCATCACCGGGGTATTGGGCGGCCAGATTCTTTGCAAAGTGCTGCAAATCAAGATACGGGTCGCCCTTGCTGGACTCAAAGACGCGGGTCTGATCGATGGCGTTCTGAATGCGCTGACTGGCCGGCTTGCGCATTTTCTTGAAAAGCCCCAGGAGCCCACGCTCGGGCGGGGCCTTGAGATCCTTTAGCAAACGGGCGCCCAGACAATCCAGTTGTTGATTTAACTGGCCAATCCCCTGGCTGGAAAAGGCCGACAGAGTGGGAGCGACGTGGGAGACCTGCCCATTCTCGTAGACGACCCCCTCCCGCGCATTCACCTGGATGAACTCCCTGGACAGTTCAGCCGGAGTGATTTGAGGATTCTGCAGGATCTTCTCGAAAACTTCCACCTGCTGATGACCACTGCGGGCCGGCCTGGCCGCATCCCCCGGTGTCCCCTGCTCTACCGCGGGAGAAGCGATGATGAAGTCGGCCTGATGCTGCAAGGCGGAGTTGACCTCTTGGTAACCCATCAAGCAAGTATCGATGTCGATGATACTCATTTTCTGGCCGCTCTCAGCCTGAACTTCCGCCAGGACCTTTTCCAGCCCCGGCAGATCCAGCCGATCAAAGCGGCTGAAGTGCTTCAAACGGGCCTCGCCGTCATCGGCGCTAAATTGCTCGTTGGGGCAGCCGCCCAGTCCTTTGACATTGCTGCCGTGTGCGCTGACGTGAAAAATATAGTGCTCGGCTGGAAACTCGCGCATGCTGTCCATGATGTGATTCTTCAACGTCTCTGGATGCAGAGCGCTGACCTGCTCGGCGCGAGCCGGAGTGGATGCGCCCCGGTCACTCAGGTTGAAACCACTCAATTCCGCGGTGGCGTCGCGCACCCCCCGCTGATCGATCAGGTAGCGGCGACTGCGCCAGGCATTCTGCTCTTGGACCCGGTAGGTCCCGAGAATAGCCACAGCCAGGGACTGATCGGCAATTTGGGGCGCCAGCTTCTCAAGATACTCCCGCGTCTCGGTGGGCGCACCCACCCCATTGGAAAGGGTAGTGGCAAGCAAGGAAATGACCGTATAACGTCGTCCGACGGGCTGATCCAGGCTACCGGAGTAGGCTTCGGAGGGGCCCGGATCGGGAAGGCTCGGAGGTTTTACTGCAGGCCGCGCCCCGTGTCCAGAGGAGATACGACCCAGGCTGAGGTCTGCCATGCGAATGAGTTCGATTGCCCAGTTGCGCTTCCCTGGTTCAGCCAGGCGCCCCAGGCACTCGGCGCGCCAGACCACCCACGCGAAATCCCCAAACCGTGGACATCAGCGATTTGATGAGCATCGAGGTGCGTAAAGTCCGGGACTGACATGCACCTCGCCAAAGCGGTCGGCCTGAACGAAAAGGTCCTGTGGACAAAGCCGATCAGTGGAATTGCGGTTTACTCACGGGAGCAAACGATATTCTAGCGAAAGACGGGAGATGAATTTGAAAGTCACCCCAGCCAAAGCAGTTTGGTTTGCCGTCCGGTTGACCGCAGTCATTGTCGCCAGCTTTCTGCTCAGCAGCAAAATCGCTCCGCTATGGAACCACTGGGTCGGAATCAGTGGCCGGGCAGCTGGTCTGGGGAGCGGCCTTGTGCTGATCATGGTGGTGGTACTGGCGATCCCGGCATGGCTGGCCGGTTTCCTGCGGCGGCGCCTAACAAAGCTCTCCAGCCTCACCTGGATTGCCGTCTGGAATCTGGCCCTCAGCATCCTCCTGCTTCGAACTGGAAGCAACTTGCACAGCCACGGGAGCTGGCTGCTAGGCCAGACGCTGGGAACTGGACATCCGTTGGTGCTCGCCTTTCAGAATTGGCTGGGCTGGGGCGCTGGCGAATCCGAGCCCGGCCCGATTCCCCTGGCTGCTCCTTCAACCCCAACGCCATCGCACACCCCAGTCTGGAGAGAAACTCCCCAACCCAAGCCATCCCCCGCTCCCGACAGCCAACCGCCCCTTCGTCCGGCCGGCCCTCTGGAGCTGAAGGGTGGTCTGGTGCTGGTACCTGCCGAAACCACATCCACGCCGACCCCTGAACCTGCAGGGAAATCAGCCAACCACGCCTGGCGACTGGGAATCGTTACATCCTCAGAGTCTTCCCTTCGCAATGGTTTCCCAGCCTCGACGGAGGAGGTCGAATTGATCTGTAACTTGGATGGATTCGCCGAACCGGATTCGGCCCGCCTGGAAGTGACCTGGTCCAACCAGCAAGGATTCAACCACCGAGAGCAGGTCGTGGCCTCCAGGACCAGAGTGGAACTGAAGCTACGGCGTCCAGACGGAGGCTGGGTCAGCGACATTCCCTACGGCGTGGAAGTCAAAGTGGACGGTCGTCATGCTGCAAGCTACCGTTTTAGCTTCCCCTCTCAAGAGCGAGACCAGGTCGTCTTTTCCTTCTTCGCCGCCATCCGCCGCGGAGACCGTTCTGCAGTCAGGCTCAGTCTGAAGCGGGACCCGAGCCTGGCAAACGCTGTGGGTCCGAACAATGTCGGCGCGACCGAACTGTCGGAATGCCAGGCCCGGGGAGACTACGTCAGCCCGCTCAACCTGGCCATTTCGAATGGTCAGGGCGAAATCGCTCGTATTCTCATCTCGGCCGGGGCCGACGTGAATCAGCCTGCCGGGATCCACGCCATGACTCCACTCCTGGAGGCCGCTTCCAAGTCCGACTCGGAACTGCTGGGAGCCCTGCTGGAGGCCGGTGCATCCCCCCAAGCGCAAGAAGCTCTGCAGTTGAGAAGCGCTTTGGACTATGCCGCCGAGAGCGGGCAGGTTGAGAACGTTCGCAAACTGCTGAAAGCGGGGGCGGACCCAAACTGGTTCATGATCCCGAGCAAAGACCGGCTCAATCCAGCCCGGGTCGCCGCGCTCGTCAAGAACCGTGAAATGGCGGAGTCCAAACATCTGGAATGTCTCAAACTACTGCTAGATGCCGGATCGGAGCCTCCACCCCTGGCCCCCTATTGCGAGGAGTGGGGGTCCAGCAAGATATTGAAGGAACTGCTCGCGCGAGGAGCCGACCTGGAAGCGGGCAAAACCGATGGCGACAAGGCCCTTTGGAGGGCAGTCTACCTGGGGCGGGCCGATCAGGTGGAATTGCTGTTGGCAGCGGGGGCAAAAACCTCCCTCGTCGTGGATGGCAAGCCTCTGCAGGAATGGGCACGCCAATCCAAGATCGATTCCCAGAAGAAGCTGGCCTTATTGGAGCAAAAAGGATAGCCGCTGGGAAGGGGTGCATTTATTTGGATCTATTCGTAGCAATAGAAAGCAACAATGTTTCGGAAGTGGATCGTCTACTCCAGGCCGGCCTTGACGCGAACACACGCAGGGGTCAGATGACTGCGCTCATGCAAGCTGCCTCTCAGGGGCGAATGGAAATCCTAGAAACTCTGCTGCGCTGCGGAGCTGATCCACAAGCAACCGACTCGGACGTCGCGCGCGTTGGCCTCAAACGAATGGCCCAATTTGGTGGCAAAGATTGCCTCAGAGACGAGGCCCTCGGGCATTGCGCTCTGTTTGTTGCCGCCCGCCACGGTCAGGCCGCGGTGATTTCCCGCTTAATTCAGGCGGGGGCCGACCCGAATCGACGAGACTTCTTGGACGAAACCCCGTTGATCTGGGCCGCCGAGGGGGGTCATCAAGAGGCTATCGCCGCGTTGCTGCTGGGCGGCGCCCGGCCCGATTCCAGAACTTTGATGGCTGCACTGGAAAAAAAACATCCAGAGTGTGCACTCGATTTGCTTCAGGCCGGAGTCTCACCCGATCAGAAGGCCCTGGTCCAGGCTGCCGATCTGGCCGATGCCCGCCTGCTGGAGAAGATGCTTGCACTCCAGCCCAAGCTGAAGACAGGCAAAGCCCTGGCACCGATCGCCTACGCTACTCGCACGGTCCCAGCGGCGGAGGCCCCACCTGGCCGCTGGCCGACGCTATTGAATCAGAGCGGCTGGTTTAAACGAGTGCCGGAGCCCGAAGAGAAAATTCTTGAGGCTGTGGAAGTGCTTCTGAGGGCGGGCGCTCCCGTGAATGAAATCAGCTCAGTCGGTCCGGCCCTGTACGTCGCCGCTCAACAGGGCCTGACTTGCCTGGTGCGGCGGCTGCTCGAGGCCGGAGCCGACCCGCGTCTGGCCTACCGAGATCGTACCCCGCTCGAGGTCGCTCGGCTTCTAGGTCACGAGGAGATCGCGCGGCTATTAGGCGACGACGCTGCAGTTCCACCGCAGCCAGCCCTCCCGACCGCCCGCACACCGGGGACTGGCAAAGAACTGCAGCAGCCTTGCTTCCCAGAGTTCCCCGAAATTCCGGAACTCGAGGCGATCTGTGGCTCGCTCAGCTCCCAGCCGGACTACCTGAGGGGAGGGCGCGAAATCCGTTTGTCCAGGCCGGTTGACCTGCTGGCTCTACAACGCCATTGGCGAACACAGGGCATCTACCTTTTCCACCCGGGCGACGAGACTTTACTGGCAGCCATCCCCGCTGACCATTGGCGAGTGGCCGTTGCCCTGATGCAGACCAACGGCGCGAACTGGGACCTGAACCCGAGCGACGTGGTGAGCTGGCTCGAGAAGCTTGAGAAAAAGCAGCCGTTCGAATTGTCAAACATCACTCGCGACCGGCTTGAAGGCGCCTTCCAGACACCCATCGCCGAACCCGAACGTCTGGCTCAAAGCATGTATCAATTTTGTCCCGACATCGTAGACCAGGGATGCGGCTCCCTGGAAGTGCTGGTTCAGGAGCTGAAAAAGGCTCCTGCAACTCTTTTCCTCTGGTGGGACTGACCAACTCGAAAGTCAGGCTGCGCGTCTCGGTCTCAAGCCAAAAGCTCCCCACGATCCAGGTCCAATCTGAAGTCCCGCCAACCTCCAGGTGGGTCCCACTCCCCCTGACCTTCGATCACACCGTGGTCAACATGGCTGACCAGCACACCATCCAGGCCCAGCTCGGGACTGACCCAAATCAAATTGCCCGGTGGGTCCAGGCGCATGATTCGAGTTGCTGAGCAAACCAGTAGGTCCTGTTCCAAAGGAAAGAAGCTCCCGAAATACCAGTCCAACTGGAACTCTCGCATTTCAAGGGTTGCCAATGCAATCCTGAGCGCTCGACTGCCCACACCCACCCAGAGTGCTCCCTGCCAATACAGGCAATCCTCAAAAGCGTGGCTTTCGTCGTCTTGCAAATGGAGACAGATCCTGAGCCAGGGCCGCTCGTGACGGCTGACCAGCAAATACCGCCAGGGAGTTCCCGGGTTGCTTGGTGCAAACTCCAGGGTCTTACAGACGGACCACTCCGGTTTATCACTGAGGGTGAAAATCCAACTGAACTCCACGAACCCGGACCGGTTAACCCACTCGATCCAAGGGACCCTCGGGAGCCTTTAGCTTGGAGACCAACTTGTCGTGGGGGCCATTCATGCAACCTCCGCATCCCTTTCGGCAGCAGTCGCCCGCCAGCGAGGTCGTGCCCATGGCCGAGCCGATGATGGCCAACTCACCAAACTGGTCGCCCAGCACCTCCGCGAAATGGTCCTGCAAGCTCTGCTGGTTACCGTCCGCCCATCCATCCGCGACCTTACGGGTTTTGAAATGGTCTTCGTCATTGTTGCCGGTCGAGTCAACCCAAATCTGCAGCCAGTTGGGCCACATCTCAACTTTCCAAACGAATCCGCCCATGGCCTCCAACCGCGACTGAATGTCGCTGCGCAACACCGCCGCCTTGGCGTGAGCGGTGGCCACTTTTCGAGAGCCCCCAAACTTCTGCAATATTTGTTGGCGGGCGTTGATTCGATCCATTCTTGACTTCCATTTGTTTAGGTGAGCACGACTTTTTCTTTAGGCAAACACAATCCTTCTTGAAAGAGTATCCATCCAAGACGTGGACCGGGCAGCAACACCAAGGCCGGACTCTTCAGGCAAGCCGAAAGAGAAAACTCCAACCGCGCTGGGCAAACGAAGGTAAACTGCGAATATACAGCGTAAAGGCTACAGTGTCTGTCGCAGAACCCGCTGATCAATCGACCGCCGACTCGTTTGCCAATTCTTGGAACAACCTGAGTCAGGGCTCAGTCTATACCTTTGCTCAGTTTCTAGATTGGATGGATCCCTTGACTCCTGAGAGCTTCGCGGGCTCTGAGGTGCTTGAATTGGGCTTCGGAAACGGCTCACTTCTCTTCCACGTTGGCGGATGCCGTCCCAAGCGGCTGGTCGGCATCGACCTGGGCGACACTATCGATACGGCCCGAAAAAATCTTTCCAAGTTCGATCCCCTGCCGATCGAATTACATCGAGGCGATCTGACTCAGGCCCAGCTCGGAGAATTCGACCTGGTCTACTGTATTGGAGTTCTCCATCATCTCTCCGAACCACGAGCCGGCTTTGAGTCTGTCCTACGCCATACCCGACCGGGCGGACGCTTCCACTGTTGGGTCTACGGCTGGGAGGGCAACGCGCTGATCCGCCTGCTGGTGGAACCCATCCGAAGGCGCGCCTGCAAGCTGCCGTGGTGGATCAACAAATACCTGGTGGCGCTGCCCCTGTCCATCCCGTTTTTCCTCTACTGCAAAGCGATCGGTTGGCTCAATCGACTGGCTCCAATTCGAGGCTTGCTTAAGCTGCTGCCGCTCCGGGACTATGCCGTTTGGATCTCAAAACGAGAGTGGGGATTTTTTCATCATGTGGCTTTTGACCAGTTGGTCACTCCCCAAACGGTCTATTTGAGACGCGAGGAACTGGCGGACTGGCTCAACGATCCCAGAATTCAACAGGGTAGCACTTACATCCAAATGAGGAATGGCAACTCGTGGAAATTCGGCGGCCTGCGCAGTTATGAGTGAAGCCTCAAGCGTTCAGCTCTCGATTTTGATTCCGGTCTACAATGAGCTGGAGAACCTTGAGCTTTTGCATCAGAAACTGACTGCCAGTCTCGAGGCAATCAACCAGACTTACGAAGTGATTTTGACTGACGACGGAAGCACTGACGGTAGCACCGAACTCATTCGCGAGATCTGCAAGAAAGATGCTCGCTTTGCCCTTGTGAGACTCAACCGGAACTTTGGACAGACTGCGGCCATGGCGGCTGGTATCGATCACGCTCGAGGCAAGATCCTGGTCACCATGGATGCGGATTTGCAAAACGATCCGGCCGACATCGTGAGGCTGCTGGAACGCTTCAACGAAGGCTATGACTTGGTCAGCGGTTGGCGCCGGAAACGCAAAGATGCCTGGATCAACCGGACACTCCCTTCCAAGCTGGCCAACGTTATGATTTCACGCATCACGGGCGTTTGGCTGCACGACTACGGGTGCACCCTCAAGGCCTATCGAGCCGACCTCTTAAAACAGATCAATCTATACGGAGAAATGCATCGGTTTCTTCCAGCCCTCTTGTCTCACTTGGGAGCAAGAATCACGGAAATCGAAGTGACTCACCATCCTCGTCACGCCGGTAAAACCAAATACGGCATCGGACGAACGGGCAAGGTGCTGCTGGACCTCCTGACCGTGAAGTTCCTGGGCACCTTTGCCACAAAACCCATCTATCTGTTTGGTTGGTGCGCCATCTTCTGTTTTGTGGCCGGCGCTCTCTCACTGACCGCAATGCTCTATCTGAAGTATCTCGGTTTTTCCATGATTCTAACGCCTTTGCCTATGATGACGGCCATGCTGGAGATCCTGGGAGTGCAGTTCCTGGGCATGGGCCTGCTGGCCGAGCTGGTAATCCGGACTTATCACGAGTCTCAACACAAGAAGATTTACGTGCTCAGAGAATTCATTGGACCCGGATCTTCCTGTCCCCAGCTCGAGCCGCAAGCGGAGCAAGACGACTAGAATGTGCGGTATTTGCGGCTTCTGGGGGGAATCGCCAGAAGACAATCTGCATCCCATGGCTGACGCCATCCTTCACCGAGGTCCCGACGAGGCCGGCTACTACTGGGATCCGCAGGTCGGCCTGGCCATACGAAGGCTCTCGGTGATTGACATCGGAGGCGGCGGTCAACCTCTGCGCAACGAGGACGGAAGCCTGGTTCTGGTCTATAACGGCGAGATCTACAACTACAGGGAGCTTCGGGCTGACCTTCAGTCCCGAGGGCATGTCTTCCGAACCCAGAGTGACGGCGAGGTTATCCTTCATCTCTATGAGGAACTCGGCGTGGAATGTTTAGGTCCATTGAACGGGATGTTCGCCCTGGCTCTGTGGGACCGAGTCACCCGGCGTTTGTTGCTGGCCCGTGATCGCCTGGGAATCAAGCCCCTCTACTACCAGCAACGGCCGGGCCAGCTTTTGTTCGGATCCGAATTGAAAGCGATCTTGCGACATCCTGATGCTCAGCGTGAACTGGATCAGGTGGCCCTGGATCAATACTTCACCTTTGACTACGTGCCCGCTCCACGCAGCATCTTCAGGGGCATCCAGAAGCTCTTACCGGCGCACTACCTGCTCTGCCAACCCGGTCAGATTCAGCAGTTCCGCTACTGGCAGAGCCGCTATCAACCGGAAGTTCCGCCCCGCTCCCTGAACGAGTGGACCGAAGAATTTGACACTCGACTGAGAAAGTCGATCCATTCCCAGATGGTCAGCGATGTTCCACTGGGTGCATTTCTAAGTGGGGGTCTGGATTCCAGCACCATCGTGGCCTACATGGCCGAGGCCTCCAGCCGAAAGCTCAGCACTTTCTCTATCGGCTTCCACGAGCCGGCTTTTGACGAGTCCGCCTACGCCCGAACGGTAGCCGAAACCTACGGAACCGACCACCATCAAC
Source organism: bacterium (assembly GCA_018266105.1). Lineage (GTDB taxonomy): Bacteria > Vulcanimicrobiota > Xenobia > Xenobiales > JADMJV01 > JADMJV01. Next base: position 47,561 of record JAFEBA010000042.1, read on the forward strand.
ACACCCTGGGAGCGGATGAAATCATGGAGGTGGTGCCTGAAGTGACCGCCCTTCTGGACGAACCGCTGGCCGACCCGTCCGTACTGCCGACCTTCATTCTCTCCAGATTCGCCCGACGCCACGTGACCGTGGTGCTCTCGGGAGACGGGGGAGACGAGTTATTGGCCGGCTACCCCACCTACTCGGCCGCTCCCTATGCTGACCTGGCCCGTCACATACCGAAATTCTTGACTCAGCGACTGCTCAGGTATTTGGACTGGTGGCCAGCATCCTTCGGAAATTGGAGCCTGGACTTCAAGGTCAAGCGATTTCTGTCCAGACTCTATTACCCGCCCGAAGAACGCAATGTCCTCTGGATTGGCTCTTGCTCTCCAGAGGACAAACTTAAAATGTACGGTCCGGCCATGCTCCAACATTCCAACACCACCTTTGAGCCCTTCTCCATCGGCTCAAGGATCGACCGCCATCTGGACGCTTTGAACCGCCTGCTATTTCTGGACCTCAACTTCTATCTGGCTGATGATCTGCTGGTCAAGTTGGACCGAGCCTCGATGTCGGTCTCACTGGAGGGGCGAGTGCCTTTCCTGGACCACGAATTGGTGGAGTTTCTTTCGGCCGCCCCGACCCGATACAAGCTCAATGGCTGGAAAAGCAAGGTCTTGCTCAAGGAGCTGGGCAAACGCAAACTGCCGGCCTCCATCTTAAACCGACCCAAGAAAGGATTCGGCATCCCCGTGGCGCGCTGGCTCCAGGGACCTCTGCGAAGCTGGCTGTGCGACCTGCTTCAACGATCTGAACTGGAAAGAGACGGGCTCTTCAATCACATCGGGGTGCACCAGATGCTGAATGAACATTTTAGCGGGCGACGAGACTGGCGCAAGCAGTTGTGGTCGCTGGCGTGCTTTATCAGTTGGAGACGAGGCTGGTTCCATGGAAAACAATAAGCAATCCGCGGCCCGCTTGAACCTGGAGTTCTATGGGCAACCCAGATCAGGTACCACCGACTACTGGCGAAAGATGGCGGCCCCCCGCTTCCGCAGAGCCACCATAAAAAGACTCCTTTCCCGGGTTCCGATGGGACCGCTGGTCGACCTCGGCTGTGGAGGTGGACAATTCCTGAGCGAGCTGATGAATTCACCGCGCCGCTCGTTGCTCACCGGAATAGACCTTTCAGAGCCGCAACTGGAGCAAAATCGAGTTCAGATGCCCCATATCCAGTGGCAGTGCGCCGACCTTTGTTCGGGCGAGCCGGTTGCTCCCCACCTGCGAGACCATTTTACAGCCGTGATCGCCATGGAGTTAATTGAGCATGTTCAGGACCCGGGCCTGCTGCTGCGCAACGCACTCGCTCTGGCCAGGCCGGGCCAGGGTCACCTGCTCCTTTCAACTCAAAGCGGCCCCATTCGTCCCACCGAGGTCAGGGTCGGACATATCCAGCACTTTACAGCTCGTCAAATGGACAGTCTGCTCCGTCAGTCAGGATGGGAACCGATCCAGGTTTGGAATGCCGGCTTCCCATTCCACGACCTGTCCAAGTGGTATGCGAACCGCAATCCACAGGCTTCGCTGCAGCAATTCGGAGACAAACCCTATGGCTTCTATGAAAATCTGGTGTGCTACATCCTGCGCTGGCTGTTTCAATTCAATTCGAACCGCTTTGGAGCCCAACTTTTTGCCCTGGCCAAACGTCCCGAAGTTTGATCTACATCAAGGTATGCGCGTCGCGCAGCCCTTTATAATGTGGACACCGGAAGGAAAGCAGAAACGATCAAAACCTGACGCTAAATTGGCCGGGAGTCCGCGGGTTGGTCCCCGAGGCCTCGACCTAAACTAATCCAAGCCGTCGATTTTCTAGCCTTCTTTTACGGACTACGACCCCCGCAGGTCTAACCGCGGGGGTCGCCGCTTTTACCGGCTAAAATCCAAAGAGGCGTTTGATTTTACCCTTGAAGCTGGTTTGGTAGCGTTTGAACTCGAGCTTGAAAAGCTGATCCTCGGCGACCTCCAGGGAGCAGCCAAAAACCTCGCTGAGGAAAGTGAAGACAGCCTGCTCGCCGTCAAACTCCTCTTCCACCGAATCTTCCCAAGCAAAGGCCGGACCATGTTGCCAGATCAGACCTTCATCGGCCGCGCCAACCCGACCTCGGATTAACTCTCCGCCCTGAAAGAGGGCGAATCCGTAAAGGTTGGTCACGCTATGCAAGGTGGCGACGAGCACGCGATGCGGGCCTAGAAGCTGCAGAGTGGCTCGGGCGCTGGCGGAAGGTTGAGGCGAATGAAGCAATGGCTCAACCAGGGAAGAAGAAAGAACGATCAGATGATGGTTCCAGAAGGCCAGGGCGACTCCCGGTGCCGGGTGAAGTGCCCGCTCAAGCAGGATCTGCTCACAGGGCTGGCCATCAAAACCCAGGCAACGCGCAATTGCCTCAAGGTCATCACCGGGCTGCTGAGGCCTGGCCAGAATGTTGAGTTTCCACCCCATCCGCGCCGTTTTCGGGTATCCAAACGCAGACCCTGCCGATCTACGGTCGCGGGCTTCGACGTAGTGCCACCAGCGTGACCAGCAAGAAAACTAGAATCAGAAGCATCTGGAAAAAGACGCCGTTGATCAATAAATAAATGGAATGGAGCAGGGACACCCAACGGCGGCAGACCACCTCCCCATCCAACCACCATAGAGCCGTAATCAGCGTGAGGGTTACCCAACTGGCATTGGTGACGTCGCGGTCCCGGCCATCCAAGGCGAGCGAACAAACGGCCAGGAAAGGGATGAAGAAAATAAGATGATGGTGAGGCAGACTCCAGGCTGCAAACAGACTGCTAAAGACCAAATATATGCTGAATTCCACCAGCTCCGAGGCCAGTTTCGGGTGGGCGGGGTGGACCGGTTTGCGCCAGCAATAGTAGCGCACGGCCAGGGAAAAGATCACGGCAGCAGCGACATTGATCAAGACGAGGGCACCCATGTGCTGGCCTTCCGTAAAACGCAGCACAACCCCGAGCAAGGATTGATTGGTGGGCTCGTAGTGGATGCCACCGCTGCGCAATCGTGCCAGCCAATCAGGATAAATAAAGAATCCGTAGACCGACCCGGTCAGAACCGCCAGGCCGATGAACGAGACGACCGCGCTCAAGGCGACCTTATATCGCCGGGGGTCAAGAAAGTGAGTAAACACCAGGCCGGGCCAAATTTTGGCCAGAATTGGGAACAACCCGACCAGCCCGGCCGATACAGGGTGATTTTGAAACAGCACCAGGTAAACCAGGGCCGCAGCGGTCAGGAAAGAGCTCTGACCCAGCATCATCGTATCCTGCCCCACGCCGCAATGCGGGATCAACAGGGCCAACAGCAGCGAAAAAGCGGCCGCGAACCGAGGCCCCATCAAGCGACGCGCCAACAACCAGAACATCAAGGTAAAAACCAGAGGGCTCAGCACACTATAGATGAAGCAAGCGTCAAAATAGCGGAAATGGGCCAGAGGCGCGTGAAGCAAATAATAGGGTGGGACGGCTACAGCGTGCATCGGCACAGGGAAGTAATGGTCAAATCGCTGGGTCAGACTTTGCTGGTAGCCGGCAGCAAAAACGTTCATGCCTTTCAGATTGAGATCGACGGTTGGAATGTAGATGCAGTGAAAGTCATATCCCAAGGGAAAGCCACGCAGATCGGTCACTCGCACCCACATCTGTCCCCAGCCGAGAAAGGAGTAGATCCCAAACAGGACGGTCAAGGCCAGGCCCCAGAGAATGGGCCTGGCCTTCGTCAGTGATGGATTGGTTTCGCTCTCAAACACCCCTCAGCGCCGGCCCGTGCATGGGGCACGCTTCGCAATCGGAGGCAGGGACACCTGTCCTGTTGCGTTGCCGGGCTGGTCGGTCAGTTCTGCAATTCCGGCGGGCGGGCCCCGCAAATAAATGCATTCCAGTCAATGGGTTCAACCTTGGCGCGTTCCTTGGGACTGTCGGTCCCCATGGTCTTACCGTTACCCAGGTAGATCTCCACGTGACTGGCCTGTCCACGAGGAATTCCACGATTGTTGGGGTACCATAAGAAAACCAGGTCACCAGGACGTAACTCGTTTCTGGAAATCTTGTGGCCAGCATAATGAGCCTGCAGACCTCGGGCGGTGGTTCGCCCGACCTTGGAACCTGCCTGACGTAAAGCCCAAGAAACCAGACCGGAGCAGTCGAACTGGTTTGGTCCTGAGGCGCCGAAAACGTACGGAGTTCCCTGCTTGGAAAGAGCCGCATCGATCAGCTTTTGGACCTTGGGACTGGAGACCTTGGGGCCATTGGTAACACTGGCCTGACTCCCCACTGAACCGGCCGAACTGCCTGAACCGCCAGACGCCCCTGACCCGCCCTTGTGGTGGGTTCCTCTGCTCACATGGCCCAAATCCTGGCTCACGGGTGGCCCCTGAAAACCACCAAACCCAGTGTTTTCCATAAGTTGCATCAACATGCCCATCATATTCAAAAGCAACTGATTGGTTTGCAGGCTGAGAGCCAACATCTGTACCTGAGCATCACAGGCCGGGGCTGTCAAGGTTGCGCCAGGCAGACGCCCCAGACTGACACCGGCGAGATCGGGGAGGAGCGGGGCGGTGGGACTGGCCAGGCCAGCTAAAGCACTAGATGCATTGAGGGGTTGTTGAATAGCGAACATAGCCCGACTTTAGGCGTCCGAACATAAACACGAATAAAACAACTCGACCCCGTATGAACAAACGTCGAAGATCTAGTTAGCCGCTGGTTACCATTCGCTCACAAAAATCCACCAACAAAATGTCACGGTGGCCTTCGCTCTGACTGCTCAACGGAGTCACTCCGTGCCACAAGTCCCCGCGAAAGAAAAGCGTGTCCCACGGCTCCGTCTGAAGCCAGTGGAAAACCGGTTCGTGGGCCTCGTTGTAGGCGGTAAAGACTCCCCCCTGCACGTTCTGCCGGGCCAGCACGTGCTGGACGGTAAAGTCTTCGGAGTCTCGGTGAATGCCCTCCGGCGCCGGTTGACCTTTCTGCAGGGTGGTGGCGTGAATGCGCACACAGTGCAGTCCGACCTCCCACTGCTTATCCGGGCTGAGGTTCAAGAAGGCGGCGTCCTGCAAAACCAGGGCAGACAGAAAGGGCGTAGCCAGAACCTCAGGCAGGATCGGCTCGAAGGTCCTCTCCACGCCGCCGTTCAGAGGGTTATCCTCCAAGGTCTGAAAGATGCTGTTGCCGTCTAGACTGGACAGTTCACCACGGCTCAGCAGCAAGCGGCTGTAGCGCCGGAAGCGATAGGTCCCACCGTCGGCCATGTGGCGGTCCTGACTCAGCCCCCCGTAGCTGGCAAGAAACTCCGCTTGTCCCGGCTGGCTGGGGCGGGACCAGGTGGCCGCCGGCAAGGGGCAGTATCCGTCGCGCGCAAGTTTCTCAGCGACACTCAGCGCACTCTGAGCATCGTCGGGGGTATTCATCTCAATCTTCACAACAGGGTCTCTTTCTATGCCGCTCAGGTCGGCAACATGAACCCCTTGGACACACATCCCGAAAGCCCCTACAGATCCTGGTTGCGAGGGAAGATTGGCGTTCGAGTTCAGGCTCAGAGGAATGGAAAGAAGAGCATCCAAGTGCCAGTCCACTGAAAGGAAACGGGCGATTGAATGCAGCCGAAACAACAATCGGCATCCATAGAACCCCTCAACGACCAACGAGAGGCTAAGTTCTCCCCTGCCACTGCCCAGCGCTCGGTTGGCCTCGATCTGGTCAGAACGTTTGCCATTCTCCTGGTCGTTGTACGCCACATGAGACTATCCGACTGCTTTTCCCATAACCCGTTCGTACGAGCCTTTGAAAAACTCTGCCAGACATGCAATGCCGTCGGCTGGATCGGTGTCGACCTGTTTTTCGTTTTGAGCGGATTTCTTGTATCCGGATTGATGTTCAGAGAATATGAAAGAGCCAAAAAGGTTGATGTGGGTCGATTCTTGATCCGTCGAGGATTCAAGATCTACCCTACATTCTGGGCATTTTTAATCGCCGTCTTCTTCCTCGGGTCCCCAGACGGCCACAGGCCGGCGCCCGTAGTCTTCCTCCACGATTTTTTCTTTCTCCAGAACTATCTCGAGGGGGTGGCGATTCATCCTTGGAGTCTGGCGGTCGAAGAGCACTTCTATCTTCTTCTGTCGCTGTTGGTTTTCGCATTCTGTCGTTCTCGACTGGCTGACCCGATGAAGATGCTTCTGAGGTTTAGCTTTGGTATATGCTTTGGCGTCCTTGCCCTTCGCTGCTACAGTTTTTTTGCCCTGGGCTCTGATTGGGGGACCCTGAACTTCCGCACCCATTATCGAGTCGATGGCCTCTTTTGGGGCGTCATCCTCTCATACGCCTTTCACTACGGACGCTCTTTTCCGGCAAAGGCGCGTCCAATCAGGCCGCTGCTTTTGCTGCTTGGACTGTTGCTGTGGACCCCGCCCTTTCTCTGCAAAGACAATGTCAACCTGACGGTGGGACCCACCCTCTTTTCCTGGGGGGCAATCTGCTTCACCCTGGTGGGAGCTGCCAGCAACCTTAGGCCCAGCCTGATGCTGTCCCCTCTAGTAGCCATCGGAGTGCACTCTTATTCCATTTACCTGTGGCACCCGCTCTACCAGGAGCCTCTCACGAACTGGATTTTTAACCAACTCCCGAACCAAGACCTCGCCTTCGCGGCCTCCGTTGCGGCGGTGTGCGCGATTGGAATCTTGCTTTCCAAGCTGATCGAGCAACCCTTTCTCCGCTTGAGAGAAAGGCTCGTGCCGGCTGATCGGCGCTAGAAAGACCCGACCGTCACCAACGAGAGGGACGTTCAAGCTCTGGTAACATTCGAGACTCTGGATTTAACCCTGGTTTTTGCCTGCACTCATAACATGCCCTTATGCATATCCCGCATCACCCTGGGCATCGACTCAAAGCCGCCATCGGTCTGGCCGCTGCCCCCCTGGCGCTGGCGGCCTGCCACAGTCCCGAGCCCGCTCCCCCCGCTCCGCCCACCGACGCGGTCGTGGTGACTCCCAGCTCCACCTCAACAACAATGACGCCAAGCACAACCACCGTGATCACCTCTGCTCCTCCTGGACTGCCATCCATCAGCTTGCAAGTTCCCGAGAGCACGGCTCCACCGGAGACCGCGCCGCCCCCTGAGACCGCACCTCCTGCACCTGCCCTGCCAGAAAAGGTCAGTCGACTTCTAGAAGTCTCTCTGGCTCAAGAAGGGAAGCCCTACGTGTTTGGCGCGGAAGGTCCTGATGAATTCGATTGCTCCGGGTTAGTCTGGTATTCTCTGGACCAGGCCGGAGTCCAACTGCCACGTTTGACGGCCGAAGGCGACCGCCAGCTCTACCGCAAATTTCAAGTATCCAAAGACGAGCTGCAACCGGGAGATCTGGTCTTCTACTGGTCCCCCAATACCCGTGGTATCCCTCAAGGTCAGGCCACCCATGTCGAGATTTATGTAGGCTTCGGGATGGCGATGGGCACCGACAATGAAAAAGAAGGCGCGCGTCTTGAACCGGTCGGCTGGAAGTCCTTCATTGGGGCCGAGCGAATTCCGGATCTCTACAGCTGAGGCGGAAGATTTTCTGGCCGAGAGCGACCCTAGGGGGCATTCAAGGGGAGGTATGAAGCTTGAGGTCTTTGGCAATTGCGTTGTGCCTGTCGCTTGTGGCCCTGGCCCAGCCCACCCCCTACTCCAGTCAACGCCCGGGCGGGGCCAATAGCGATCCGCTGGAGCAGCCTCGCGACCTGACCGGGCGTTCGGTCAAGACCCCTCGCCTGCGCGTCATCCACGCACGAGAACTACCCGGGAGCAGCGGCTGGCTGATGGAGCACGATCCCTGGTTGGCCTATCAGATGGGTCGGGATCTTGGACTGCGCGAGTTCTCTCGCCAGGAAGGCGCCTTTGGCGACGCCGGCCGACTCGGGGGAAAAGTTCTCGACGACCAGTGTACGCCCATAATGAGTCGCGACCACATCAACAGCTGTGTGGCCTGCCACAATGTTCCCTGGCGTGACATGGGAGCCGGCATCACGATTCAAAAGAACGCCAGCACCGGCCGAAACACTCCCCACGGGTTCGGAGGCGGAATCGTTGAAATGATCGGCCAGGAAGTCCGGCGGCAGTTGCTCGAGCAGGCCGACAAGAATCACAACGGCTGGATCGAACTCAGCGAAGCCCAGGGTGCCGCGACCGTTCGTCCCACACCTGACGAGACTCTGGATTACGGGCGATTTGATGATCAGGATGGGGATGGCCGTCCCGACCTCAACCGCATTCTTTACGTTTGCTACCTCGATCAGCATGGTCAGCGGATTCCCTGGGCTCGCAGCCTGAAGGATCGAGGCGTGGCCGGATACAACCTGGAAGTCCAGGTGTTTGGCCACGGCCAGCGCGATCGCGTCGGTCACGGCGGCCTCAGTTCCACCCTGCGGGCAGTCAGTTCCAACGCCTGGGATATGCACTCCGGCCTGCAGGCTTATGATCCAACCGCCTCGCGCGAATCCGCGGCCGGCCTGACCCAGCGCAGTCTGGCCGGGTGCTGGCAGTTCTTTACCGGTATGACTCGTGATGCCGGCACCCGTCTCAGTCCTTCCGGCGTGAGTCTGGATGACCCTGACCGGGACGGAATTTACAGCGAGATTACGGAGGGCGACCTGGATCTACTGGAGTTCAGCCTGCTCAATCACCCGGCTCCAGCCGAGAAAACCGACGGGGTCTTCGAACAAGGGCGCCAGGCCTTCCAGGCGGTGGGCTGCACCGACTGCCACCGGAGCCGCTGGAACATCCAGGAGGACCGACGTTTTTTTGAACTCAAGACCCGCTACCGCGATGGTCGACTGAGCGCCAGCCTGCAGCGCCTCCATGGCGGTCCGGCTCAGTTCGCCGGAATCTACAGCGACTTCCGTCGGCACGATCTCGGTCCTGAGTTCCACGAAATTCAATATGACGGTTCACGCAACCGCAGTTTCCGAACCGCGCCGTTGTGGGGAGTTGGAAGCACTGCGCCCTATGGCCACGACGGCGCCAGCCTGAGCCTGGAAGAGGTGATCTCTCGACACGGGGGGGAGGCCGAGAAAAGCCGCCAGGCCTATGAGCAACTGAGTCCCGTCGAGCAGGCCGAGCTGCTGCATTTCCTGCGCGGATTGACACTTTACAGCACCGAAACGATCCCCTGCGACCTGGACGGAGACGGACAGATCTCCGAGCACTTCCTGGTCTCGGGTCACGACACGGGTCGGGAGTGCTTCAATCCTGAGTGGCTCTTTCGTCACCCGGGACAGGTAGAAGGCCTTGTTCGAGTCGAGGAAAACGGTCCACCCCTGCTCAGTCGGGCCCTGACCAATCTGCGTCAAGCCTATCAGCTGGAACTGCCCGGGCTGCAAGATCGAGACCAAGACGGATTTCCGGACATTCTTAAAATGAGTCAATGGACCACCAGGAGGAATCGATGAAGAAAACTCTACTCACGGCGCTGACCCTCAGCGGGATGGCTTCGGCCGCCTGCTGCTACTTCGCGGCTGTCGGCAAGGACGTCAACCAGCCCGGCCAAAGAGCTTTCATTAGCTGGGATGAACAGGAACAGGTTGAAGCCTTTACGGTCCAGCCTCAGTTCAAGGGCAATGCCGACCAGTTCGGCATGGTCATTCCAACGCCCAGCCAGCCAAAACTCCAGGAGATGCCCAAGGACTTCTTTAGAGCTCTGGCCGTCTTCACCATTCTCGAACCCATGGATATGGCCAAGTATAAGACCATGATGTACTCGACCAGTAGCCGCGCCGAAGGGGGCTCCATGAACAAGGCCGCTCCTCCCCGCCCCGCGGTTCGCATTCTGGAACATGGCATCGTGGGCAACCTGGACTACAAAATCTTAGAGGCGGACAAACCCGACGCCCTTTACGTCTGGCTCAAAAACAATAAATATAACTATGGGGGGGATCAGGCCACGCTGGACTATTACGTCAAGCAAAAGTGGAACTTTACGGTCATGAAGATCGACCCTCGCCAGATGAAGCGCGACGCCAGCGGGACCTTTCTGGGCGTGATCACCCCCACCCGCTTCACCTTTAAAACCAGCAAACCCATCTACCCGCTGCGCATCACCCAGATCAGCGTCAAGGACCAGACGGATGTGCTGCTCTACGTGATGGCTCGGAAGAAAATGGACATGGACGGCAACTGGTCCTACGAACCCAATTTTCTCTCCATGTGGAACACGGCCATTTCCTTCGCGGTACCGGACAAGCTGACCCCACAGGAAAAGAGCTGGCAGAAGAACCTGGCTGGCAAGCCCCTCAATCCCAACCAGGCCGGCGCTCAGTTAGAATGGGCGGGCAAACTGACCCAGGCCCGCCTGGACGTGCTCAGCGGCGACGCGCCCTATAACCGGGACGCCCCCAAGGAAGAGGTGGCCCGGCTGAAAATCTTGCGCGGCCACCTCAAGAAGGACTGGTATCTAACCAAATTCCGCAAAAGCTTCGCCAGAGCAGAAATGACTCACGACATTGGGTTGGTCCCGGCTCGATACCAGGGTACGCCTGAAGACCTGGAATATGTCTCCATCCTTCCGACCTCTCCCCCCTAAGTTGCTCCATTTCGCCTGCGGCCAATGCCCTGGCCAGCGTGGTAATGCGCGAACTGGGTGGTCAGGTCCTGGAAAGAGCTTTGGAGCCTGTGGTTGGAGCTCTGGGGGCGAGCCTGGTCCGTCAGGCCGTGCTTTGAGCACCCTCACCCCCCCTAGGGTGCATCAAACTCGTTCCAGTCCTCATTCAGGTCAATGTCCATGGTCTGTCCCGACTGGCTTAGTTCAAAGACGCCGACCAGTTCCACACGATGAACCACCATCGTGTGCCGGTCCTCATAGTAAGGCTTCGACTCGGTGGTCACTTCGCCGTCCGACCACCATATCTCCCGAACATCCTCGCCCACTTTCTCGCGCCAATGCTCACTGCGACCGACCATAAAGGTGGGTGACTGCAGGTAGTAGCGGCCGGGCTTAAGCCGGTCAAATTGAAAATTTCCCCGAGCATCGGTCTGGGCTTTGCGCCAAATTTTTGGAAACACGGGATCCACTTCGACCCTCTTGAGGGGAAGGAACTCAGGAAAATTGATGCCCATGAGCCGGCCTCGGGCCTCCAAGATCAATTCATCGACAGACTTCTCAACGGGCGGAACGGAGTTCTCCTTGAGGAGCTTGACCACGTCCTGGCAGTAGGCGGTGTAAGGAAACAGGTAAATGGTCGAGTTTGCCGGGATCACCCGGCCCGGTTTCTCATAGGCGCGCCCCCTCAGGCGACAGTCCCCGGGAGCCAGGGCCGCCTTGGCCTCTTCAGCGTTGACCGGGCGGCTGGGATAGACCGGCTGCTGCTCATCCACACTCAGAACGTAGTCTTTGCCGGCCCAGGCCAGGTTCGGTAGCAATAGCAACAGAAATATCCGGCCCAGCGCAATGGAAATGCGTTTCACGAAAATGCCTCCTCCAGAGAAGATTTCGACAGAGGTCGAAAAGATCGGCAAGGATCTTCCAGACCTGGAGTGGGAAGATCTTCGCCGGCCTGGCGTCAACCAGAGCAACCTGAACTTTGCTGGAGATTGAATGTTCCACTACCTGACCAGACTGCTGCTGGCAACCTGTCTGACCACCGCGGTCTGGGCCCAACAAACGGTCGACTTCCCATTTTTTCCAAACCAACCGCCGCTAAAGATTGATTTGCCTGAAGGCTACTCTCTACGCTCGATTGAAGGGATCAAAGAAGATGTGTACATCTTCTGTCCTTGGAACGAGTATTTTTCGATTCACCCTTTTCGCTACAAACGCGAACGGAAAACACCGGTCACCGATGAGGCGGCCATGACAGTCGAGCTGGAAGACTTTTCCAAAGCCAATCCGACCATCGGATTTGGGAAACCCAAAGTCTGGATGACCCCCCAGGGTCCGCGCGGCTCGATGGAAACCTCAGTGGGCGAAAAGGCTGAGCAGATTGTAGGAGTCTACCTTTTCGTGCCCCGGGGCGACGAACTTTCGGTGCTGACCACCATGGGTGCCGCCACTTCCCTCAATGACCAGAGACTGGTCCACCAGATATTCCTCAAAGCCATCAAGTAAGGCTCGAGGTCAGGAGGTTTGGCTGGCGGCGCGACCCTGCTCGCCCCGAACCAGCGGCGTCAGGCGAACAATCGGGTTGGAGTGAACCTCGAGCCGACGCAAATGCGCAAATGCATCCGCAGAACGAAGATTTTGAAAAGCCAATGTGCACAGCGGACAAAGCGTATGCGAAACCACGCTGGGACTGAAGATGAGCATTCCCGCCAGTTGCTCGGCCTCCTCGGAATAGAGCCAGCGCAGCCTGGCCCCATCCATGACCCCGTTACACCAGGAACAGAGCTGAACCGGACGAGCCAGAGGCGCGCATTTGCGATTCTTCGAGAGCCTTGGGCAGCTTTCGACCTGAGTGTAGGTAACCCACAGGCCCGTGTCCTCGCTGTGTGCCTCGACCTCCCAAAATCGAAGCTCGCGCGGCGAGTCGCAACGATAAGGCAACCGGCCCGGGAGGGCACGCGAACCCTCCAGAAAGTCAGCCAGGAATCCCTTTAGGGCTTCCCCTTGAACAAAACTCAGGAGCGGGCGGCCCAGCACTTCGCCACCATTCAACCGTCCGCCGTTGGCAAAGGCAAAGGGCTTATAGGTATCGCTGACTGCGATGATGACCCCGTCCGGGTCCAGGCAGTGGCTCAGACTTGTCAGTTCCACCTTCAATTTATCGACAATCCGGCCCAACACTTAAGCTCTGGCCGCGACAGGCTTTCTGGCCCCTTTTGACGCATGAATCGGTATGTCCATGCCTCTTCCCTCCAGAAAGTTCCTGCGGGGATTCCTGGCCATCGCCGCCTTCTTCTGGGGCTCGTTTGCGCTCCTCAATAGCTGGTCTGGCTCCAGCATCGGAGCCTACCAATTCATTGCAAGTCTTCTGACAGGACTGATCTGGTTGGCACAACCCCATATTTCGATTAATCGGTCGGCCCATCTGGCGCTGCTTTCGCAGTTTTTGTTCGTTATTCTGAATGCCGCAGTCACCGGAGCAACACGCTCGGCCATCGTGTGGGTCCTGGTGCTTTTTCCCCATCTTGGCGGCTTATTGCTGGGGCGGCGTGGCTCACAGTCATACGCTGCCCTCAGCTTGCTGGGAGTTTGGGTCCTCTTTTTCATCCGCGGTCAACACATTCCCCAGTTGCTGGCTCCCAATGACCTGCGCTTTGTTCTCAACCAGACGGTTCTCTTGTTGCTGCTCTGGTATCTAACCGGGGCCCAAACCAGTGCTCTGGCCAGTCAGATCGCCCCTTTTCACCAACGCGAGCAAGAGCTCAGCAAGGCGCGCGATGAGGCGGTCGTCGCCATGCAAGCGAAATCTCGCTTTCTGGCCACCATGAGTCACGAAATTCGCACCCCGCTGAACGGGATTGTGGCCTTGCCAAAGATGCTCCTGCGGGCCGGGGAGGGCAAGGAAAAGCAGGAACTGCTGGAAATCCTGGAGTCCAGTTCGCTCCACCTGCTGGGCATCGTCAACGACATTCTAGACTTCTCTCGGTTGGAGTCAGGCGCCCTACCGGTGAGAAAAGACCCGGTGGATTTGGTCGAGCTGGTCGAGTCGGTCTTGCAGTCAAGCTCCTCTCTCCCGGGAGCGAGCGGCCTGGAATTGACCGCCAGTTTCGAGCTCGGCAGCCCCCGACGCGTTTGCGCGGATGCCCAGAAGCTGGAGCAAATTCTGCGCAACCTGGTCAGCAATGCCGTCAAGTTCTCGGCGCAAGGTCGAGTCGTGATCCGCTGCTGTCCGGGTGAGACGGATGAGTTGTTGCTCCAGGTCGAAGATAGCGGGCCCGGGATCGCCACGGAAAACCGTGAGCGGGTCTTTGAACCCTTCGAACAGCTGGCCGACCCGGTTCGGCGCGAAATGGGAGGCACAGGCCTGGGACTGGCGATCTGCCAGGGCCTGGCCGGAGCCATGGGCGGAGAAGTCACCCTCGAGAGTGCTCTCGGGGTTGGCTCCACCTTCAGCCTACGTTTACCGGCTCAAGTTCTGGAACGCCAGCCCGAAGTAACGGCTCCCATTGAAGGGATGGTGGGAATTCAGGCCATCGGCTTCCCCCCAGACTCCTTCCGCCGTCTGCAACAACTGGCGGGAGAGAAAGGCTGGACGGTTCAGACCCAGCCTGGGATCCGCCCCATCCATTATCGTCCCGGCCACGACAGTTCCTTGAGGCTACCCGTGACGCGACGCAACTTCCTGCGCTGGTTGGGAGACGAGACCCCCTCATTGACTCAGGACAAGTTGCGGAAACTGGGTCGTAGCCTGAAAGTTCTGGTCGTGGATGACAACTTCATCAACCGTCAGGTCACCCAGAGTCTGCTGGTGGCCCAGGGCTGCCAGGTTGAACTGGCCTGCAACGGCGAAGAAGCTCTCGATCGAATCGAACAAACCGAATACCAGCTGATTCTAATGGACCTTCATATGCCGGTGATGGACGGATTGGCCGCCACCCGCGAAATTCGTCAGCGCGGCCTGACCCTACCGGTGGTGGCCTTTACCGCCGATATCTTCCCGGAAGCTCGAGAGGAAGCTTTGCAAGCGGGGGCCAGCGAGTTACTTTACAAGCCGCTGCAGGCAAAACACCTGGCCGATCTGTTAGAACGACTCTGCTCCAATCCCGAGACAAAAAAATAGGCCCCGCAAAGCTTGCGGGGCTCTCTGAGTCGCTCCATTGAATACCGGATGTCTGATTCTTAGTTTAAGGGCGGCAGGTGATGAAAAGGTGGTAAGTGGAGCGGAACTGTAACCGGGGTGTAAACAATCTGTGCCGGTTGGTCCTAGCCAGAGACGCGCTTCTTTCGCGACAACTGCCGCTTGCGCCACCACAAATAAGCACCACTGAGCGCCAGCAGCGGAAAAGCCAGACCCGATAAGCACGCCAGAATCCTGCCCGGCTCTCCCAGTAAACTCCCGTTGTGCAGGGGAAACACGTGAGCCAGCATCAGGTCACCAGAACTGCCGCGCGCAGGCGATTTCTCCTGGACCACCTGCATCGTCCAGGGATCGACCCACAACTGAGTGACACCGCCCACAGTGCCGTGATAACTGGCAGGACGCATGGCCACTCGCCAGGTGTTCAGTTTGGGAGTCGGGAGACCCAGTACCAGCGGAACGTCATCCGGACGATAGATCCGCGCCGCCTCCAAAATAGCGTCCGGATCCTCGGCCGGCGCCGGCAGATCGTGCTGGCAGGACATGGGCTTCACTTCGGCCTGGCACAAAGGCCCGAGGCAAGTGCGCGTCGCCTTCGGGAAGACGAGAGCTGTGCCGCTGACGGCCAGGCTGAACAGCACCAGACAGACCCAGAAACCAACGGCATTGTGGGTATCCCAGGTGGTACGAAACAGATTCTGGCCTCGGCGGATGCTCAGAGCCTTGCGCGGAAACCATAACCAGAGTCCGGAAAGAGCGCTCAGGGCCAGAGCGATTCCGACCACGCCAACCAGTTCCTCTCCCCAATAAGGTTTCAGCAGAAGGTCCTGATGCAGCCTGTAGAGGGTCGGCATCAGGGCATTGGTCTGGTCCCGTTGCCCAAGAATCTGACCGGTCACCGGGTCGACTGAAGTCCTGAAGACGAGCTTGCCATGACGTTGGTGGACCAGCACCACCGGCCAGTAGGAGTCCGGCAGGATGATGGAGATGACCGGGCTGTTGTCAAACTGGCGGACCCTGTCCAGGATCACCTTCAACGGCAAGGGTTGGCCAGAGGGACTCAGAGGCTTAAAAAACTGGGGGTTGAGGAATCTGTCGATTTCACGGTGGTAAACGTTGAGGCTGCCGGTTAGTCCAATGGGAATCGAGAAGACCAGCAAAAAGAGGCCCAGATAACGATGCAGCTTCAGCCACCATTGACGAAGTTTCTGGCGTGACACTTCCTGGCCTTGTATACCGAAACCCCGTCATGGTCAAGAGCCGCAGCGTCGATGCAAGTTGCTCTGAGCGTACCGGACGAAGCGGACCTCCGTCCCTTTCCGAACCGACAGCTCCGAAGTTAACCTTGGAAAAATCGGCTACCAGGACGGTAGCCAGGAAGAGAGGATTCTCTGATGCCGACATCCTGGTGGAACGATGAATACGATAGCTCCTGGGAACGGGCCAAAGACGACTTTCGACATGACTGGCAACAGACCAAACACGATCTTGGGGGCGACCAGGGAGCCTTCGATCTCAACGAGTCCGCCCTGCGCTTCGGCCACGGAGCACGGCTCCATTACGGGACTCGCAAATGGGATGATGCTTTTGCCCAGGAAGTATCCAAGGAGTACGAGGGGGATTGGGAGCGCGATCAGGCCCTGGTCAAATACTCCTACGACCGCACCACCCGCGAGTAGAAGCCTGGCCGAGTAGCCGGCACCTCTGCGGGGGAGTTTCCGGCCAGGCTCCTGGATCCCTCGAAGAAACAAGCGGCGCCAGCTGGTCAGCTGGCGCCGCTTGTTTGTTTCCTGCGGTCAGGCCTGGAGCGACTGCGCTTTTTCCAGGCGTGCCCGTGCAAAGCCATACTCGATGGCCATTCGAATATTGTAGTAAACAAAAGGATACTCACCCTTCCAGTGAGCCTTACAATATTCACCGAGCTCAGGCAGATTGGTGGGGTTGAAATGCGGGTTCTCGGCCAGCTCCATTCCAAACAAGTAAGCGGGCAGAAAGTCTTCGAAACGAGTTCCTTCCCAAAGCGGGCCCATGAAGCGCTCCCGGGCATCATTGCGCAAATCGGTTTCCACCTTGGGGTTGAGTAGTTGACTGCTTTCCATCGAGCCAGTGCTCCTTCGTACAAAATGACCCTTGAAGCTTATCTCGCCAGGCCTCGCCAGTGTGCCCCGCAATGTCCTTGACCGGCGGGATCTGCATACCTCGGGATCGGGGTCACTTGGGATAAAGGCTGGCGCACTTTAGTCTGAGAACAGGATGATTTTCCTCTCCCAACTTCTCTACCGCAAGCTCCCCGGTGGTGGCAAAATTCAGGACTTTGCCTACGACCCGCTGGACGAAGATGACTATCCGAAGGTGCAGCGCGTCTTGCTCAACGATGGACAGTCGTATGGGTGGAACGGCCTGAACACAGTCCCATCGGTCTGCTCTCACCCCCTTCCTGAAGACTGGGTCCTGCTGAGGCGCGATGTGCAGGACGGGATGATTCTGGACCTGAAAAATCGTTCCGGCACCCGAGCCAACGACCTTCTGCTGAACAATGACGGAGAAACATGGCGTATCGCGGGGGTCGACACCGGCCTGCGGGCACTCCTGAGGCGCCTGACGCGAGGCAGATTTGGTCGAGGCGGCTCGCGCAAGCACTGTCTGGACTGGAAATACGTCGAATTTCTGCGCGGGCTTCCGCAGCTGGTGCCCGAAGAGCCGGCTTACCAGGGTAAAATCAGGCGCCTTCCGGCGGGAGATATCGCCGCCCTAACAGACGTGGTGTCATATCTGCATGCAGCCGAACTGCTCATGCTGCTGGATGAATGCACGGCCACCTCGGTCTTTCAGAGTCTGCAGCCTCAGCGCCAGGTACAAATCCTGGGCGAACTCAGTTCGCGACGCCAGGGCGCTATCCTGAACCTGATGTCACCGGACCTGGCCTGCGAGCTCCTGTCCCGATTGGGCGTCCAGGAGAGCGAACGGCTGCTCCCGGGGGTAGAATCTGAGCAGCGGGAACGGCTACTCGAGCTACTCCGCTACCCAGCCCACCTGGCCTCGGGACGCATGACCAACGACCTGCTCACCCTGCCTTGCGACGCAACCGTAGCCCAGGCCCGCCAGGCTTTCGCCCAACGAACGCCCCGATTCAATCATTACGTTTACCTGGTCAACCAGAGAGGCGAGCTGACCGGCATGCTGACCAGCGCCCAACTGATTGGGGCGGAGAAAATGGACCAACCTCTCAACGAACTGGCCACGAGCTATGTCAACGCCATCCCAGCCGACCAGTCAGCCCGCCTGGCTGCCTACGAGGTGCTTCGCAGCCAACTGCCAGCCCTGCCGGTGGTGGGCAACAAGGGAGAACTGCTGGGAGCGCTGACCGTAGACCTGGCCATGGACACGGTCCTGCCTCCTGCACTCGGCAGCCAGATGCCCAGGATCTTCGCCTGAAACAAAATCCTTAGTGAGGAATCATCTCTTATCCAGGTTGTCCGACCCGCCCTTATGGCTTATAAAGCTGATATTTTTCCTGAGCCAATCGACCCAACCCCGCCAGTCGATCCAGCCAGGCCGGCATCTGACCGGCCAGCTGGCTGCCTTCGATGCTGGCGTTGGGTCCGGGGGGAGCTCCAGGAAGTTGAGAGTTCACGATAGCCAACAGCTGATTCACCAGCCCGGGCATCAGTTCGTGAGCTCGCGCCGCCAGGCGTGCGCCGACCGTCAGTCGGGCTTCGGCCCGATCGGCGGCCAGCGCCCATAGCAACTGGCGCGCCGCCCGGCGCGCGCTCATGGCCAGGCCGGGCAAATTGTCGGAAAGGGTGAACCAGGCGTATTCCTCAGCCTGATGACCCCGAAAGAGAGCATTGTCAAATGAGCCCGTCCTCATCAAACCAGGGACCGCAGTCAGAACGCGGATGTTTCGACCTCGGGTTTCCTGTCGAACCCCTTCGGAAAATGCCACCGCCGCTGCCTTGGCACAACAGTAAGGCAGCAGGTGGGGCACCGTGATGCGCCCCCCGATCGAGGTCACGTTGAGAATGCTCCCACCGCGCTCGAGCATGTCCGGCAATGCCCCCAGTACGGTATAGACGTGCGCATAGAACATCGACTCCATGCAGCGAGTAAAATCCCCGACCTGCATAGACATCAACGGTCCCACAACAATCGTACCAGCATTGTTGATCAAAATATCGATGGGGCCAAAGTGGTCACGCGCGCTGCGCAGCATCGCTTCGACTTCTTCCTGACGGGAAACATCGCAGACCACGGGAAGCACCGGGACGCCGAACTCTCTGAGCTCAGCGGCCGCGCCCTCCAGTTCTTCAACCTCTCGGGCGCACAGAATCAGCTTACAGCCTGCCTGAGCCAGCTCCCGCGCCAGCGCCAGGCCCAGACCGCGGGTAGCGCCCGTGATCAAGGCCGTTTTTGAGCGCAACACGGCGGGCAGAGCCTGACGCGACCGCCAACGGTCCAAGCCCCAAATCATAGCGGCCAGCCCGGTCGCCGCGCACAGAGCCTTGCTTGCCGATGTCATCGTTGCCGGCCCTGCCTGGGCTTCTCCTGGTCAGAGGTGGAGCCCATATCCAGCTGCTGATTGCTGGCCCCGCGGACCTCCAGAGCCTCCCGGTTCAGGTCATCGCTGGTATGAGGAATCCGATCCTCGGGGCGCTCGTAGTTCACCTCCGGCGGACGCCGGAACACATCTTGATCCATGACCAAATTCTCCTCTGCGTGTACCTTCCAGGCTCAAATCGACCCTGGTCGTGTTTAGAACAACTTGAACATAGAGCGGGAGGCGTTGTCCGGCCTCCCGCTGGCGTCATCAGGTTTTAGGACTCCAGTCCTGAACGCGACGGAGGCCTGTGTGGCTCAGGAGGCGTTGGCCAACCAGCTGACCAGAGTTTGACGCAAAGCCTCGTTGGAGATCGGTTTGCTGAGATAGTCGTTCATTCCGGCCTCCAAACAGTTCTGACGCTCACCCTTCATCGCGTGAGCGGTTAAAGCGATAATTGGAACCGTGGGGTTCTGACTCCGGATGCGGCGGGTGGCCTCATAGCCGTCCATTTCGGGCATCTGGCAGTCCATCAGAATGACGTCGTAGTGTAGATGATTCGCCATCTCCAGAGCCTCGCGTCCATTCGCGACGACGTCTACCTGCGCACCCATTTTCTTAAGCAAGTGAGTGGCCACCTTCTGATTAACCACGTTATCTTCAGCCAGAAGTACACGAAAGCCAGCGCAAGGGAGTTCGCCGCCGGCCTCGGGCAACTGAACCGAAGCGGGCCGGGCAGTCAGATGCAAAGGCACCTGAAACCAGAAGGTTGAACCTGCACCGATCTCGCTTTCCACACCGATGGTGCCCTTCATCATTTCCACCAGACTCTTGCAAATTGCCAATCCCAGTCCGGTTCCGCCAAAGATGCGCGTGGTGGAGCTGTCCTCTTGAGAGAACTTCTCAAAGAGCAGGGGCACTTTGTCGGCAGCAATTCCCTTACCGGTGTCGTGCACCTCAAAGCGGACCAGCCGGGTGTGTTCGAAGGTCTGCACGACTGTCGTGGTCAGCTCTACCCGCCCGCGCTCGGTAAACTTGAAGGCGTTGGTCAACAGATTGAGCAGGATCTGACGGAGCCTTCCGGGGTCTCCTTCGACCCAAGCAGGCAACTGAGGATCCAGTCGCATCTCAAACTTCAAGTCGCTCTGGCGGGCGCGGAAGCCCACCAACTCCGCCAGCTCGCCTAAAGCCCGGGGCAAGTCATAGGGAATCAGCTCGAACTCCAATTTGCCAGCTTCGATCTTGGACAGATCGAGAATGTCATTGAGCACCACCAGTAAGGATTCGGCGGATTTTTGCACGGTCTGAGCGTATTCGCGTTGAGCCGGACTGAGTTCCGTCTCTAACAAAAGCTGATTCATACCCAGAACACCGTTGAGAGGAGTGCGAATCTCATGGCTGGTGTTGGCCAAGAACTCGGATTTCAATCGAGAGGCCGTCAGGGCGTGCTGGCGGGCCTGCTCCAGCTCAAGGTTCTGGTGGTAGAGTTTGTCATTGCTTTCGCGCAGGGCCCGAGTGGCCGAATGAGCCACATCCAGGGCCTTGTAGCGCGTGCTGACCAGACTGGCCAGAAGGGCGCCCAGCAGGCTGGTGAGAGCCAATCCGAAAAAGAGTAGCAGGCTGGCCTGGTAGGCAAAGGGGCTGGAATGAAAGCCTGCAGTGGCGGCATAAACGATGATCCAGCGCCGGCCTCCAAAGAGAAGTTCGTCCTGACGCTGAAGCTTGGGACCGTTCAGAATTCCATCCCGGGATGAGGAGTAAATCAGTTGTTTTGAGTTCAGGCCCTGGTCATAAACCGAGAAGCCGATCTCAGCCGTATCCGAGGGTAGAATATCCGAAAGCAGGGATCGTCCCACGAAGGGTGAGTAGACCCAACCTGTGAACTCCCCCGTGCTTTGATCCCAGACGGGCACCAGCAAGAGAAATCCGCTTCCCTGGAGGCGATCCTGCACCAGGCGGAGGATTCCGGTGACTCTAGAGGATCCAGAATCTCGAGCCGACTCGGCGGCAGACCGGCGCTCGGGTTCGGAGCCGATATCCAGCCCCAAGGCCTGACGATTCTGAGCCAGGGGTTCGATCAAACGCACCACGTAGGCCCCACGAACCGGGTCCGGCGGACCCAGACGGCGAATCTCGAATTCGGGAGCCACCGAACGGCGAGCCTCGGCCACAAACGAAGCTTCCTGTTCCGGCCTGACCCGAACGATTAGACCCAGTCCCCGCATTCCGGTGTAACGGCTTTCCACTCTGGCCGTGCGCATATAGTCGAGCCATTTTTGACGAGTCAGCCTGGGATTAATGCTCACCAGCCCGGCCGCTCCGTAGAGAGCGGCATCATAGCTTTGCAGACGAGCCTTAATCCTTCTCCCAGCTTCGTCCGCCAACTGGTTAAAGTGCCGGCTGTCATCGCCCCTGGTCTGGGCCCGCAGGATGGTCCAGCCCCAGACCGTTCCGACCAGGGACAGCAGCAACACGCCGAATGAGAAAGCGTGCCAGAGGTAGTCAGAGGAGAGTTCGGAATCGAGTTGGCCCCGCTGGCGGAACTGCATATAGGCGGTCAAGATGGTGCCGCCGATGACCAGCACGCCGCAGGAATCTCCAAACCACCAGGTCACCCAGAGGTTCAGGAAGTCCTGTGCGGGCGCCAGACCAACCAGGCAAAGCGAGCCTGCGCCAAAGCTTGCGGCCAGAACGCAAGCCAACGGACCGGCCTCGGTCAAGCCTTGCAGAAACTCGATCAACCGGAAAGGCTGATGGGGGAAGCCGGTCTTCTTACGGAAGGCTCGGGCTCCCAGCCAGGCTTGTAGAGATGAACCGGAGGCGATACAGGCGGAACAAAGGACTGAACCGACCTCAAGATCGCCCTGGCTACTATTGAAGAAATGCAGGTTGAAAGCGAATGACGCAGTCCAGATCGCTGGCCAGAATCGTTCGCCCAGGATGAGCAGGGCCGCCAGTCCGATACCGGCTGGAGGCCAGACCGGGGTCACGTTGCCGGGTGGAATGGCCATAGCCCGACTCAGGCCTGCGGCAAGCAAGTTGGTGACCAGAATCAGGACAAAGACCAGAATATCGCGTCGATTCATCTCTCCCTGGTACTATCGTCTGATCAATCCCCAAGTTAAGTGTCTGCACCAAGCGGGTCGGGCAGCCAGGCCACCTCGAACCAGGCGGTAAGCTGGACTTCCCTGAATACAAGCAAACATCGCGGTTTGGAGGTGATTTCAGAGTCTGTTCAGCCACTGAACCTAATCTCAGATCATGAACTTCGGCACCATCAACATCTCAGGCGGCGTTTTCAATGGGAACGGCGCCTTCGGCGGCAACCAGGTTCGCGGCAGCGGCAAAGTCGTCGAGGAGCAGCGTGAAATCGCCGAGCACTTCGACCAGGTAGCCCTGAATGGCTCGGTGGATGTGGAAGTGGTGGCCGGAAAGTCGACCACCGGGGTCAAGGTCCAGGCGGATGACAACATTCTGGCACTGGTCAAAACCCGGGTCGAAGATGGTGTTCTCCACGTTAATACAGAAGGGTCCTACAGCACCCAGAACGGACCCAAAGTCCTGGTCGAGCTCGATCACTCTCTGGTTGGGGCCGCCCTGAACGGCTCGGGTGACCTTAAAATCAGCGGGCAGATTGGCGATCGCTTCGCCGCCAGCCTGATGGGCTCAGGCGATCTGAGCATGAGTGGCCATGTGGCCAGCCTGGAACTCAGTTCCATGGGTTCAGGAGACTTCAACGGCCGCGGCCTGGTGGCCGATCAGGCCAGCTTACGCTGCATGGGTAGCGGCGATGCAACCGTTCACGCCGATCGCAGCCTCAATGTCCAGCTGATGGGCTCGGGCGACTGCTATTACTCGGGCAGCCCCCGAGTGACCAAGTCCATTCTGGGCAGCGGCGAACTCGAGCAGCTCTAGTTCGGCCGCCTTTAGCGCGGATACAGCCGCAGCGACCCGCCTGGAAAAACACGATCACTCTTCCCTTTCCGTCAGGAACCGCGTAATCCGAGAAGACCTCGCCAGCCTGAGCATTCCTCCCCTCCCTTTTGACGCAGCTTTGACGCTAAATGAGCGTGACCATGCTAATTTCAGAATTCGTTCAGGCCCGTCGAATAAATCTCGGCACACACATACAGACAAAGAGGGAAGATCGTGAACATCCAATCCACACAAAACCGCTTTCAGCCCCCAGCTCCAAAACCGGCGACTCCCGAGCCGGACAAAATACCACCTCTGGACGTGGTCGCTATCGGCGCTCTGGACACCGGAACGGGATGGACCGGAATCAATAAGCCCATCCGCGTGACCGACCCCAAGGATCCGAACTCGGCTTACGTAGCCAAGAATAATACCGACGGTGCATTCATCAGCCTTCATCCCCACCACGATACACGCAAAGACAATATCACCGAAATTGTGATGTCGCACATCGTGGCTGACGAATTTAAAATGCCCTCGCTCACCTTTCGTGAAGGCAACCTGGTCACACCCGATGGACGCAAATCGCAGGTCGTGCTCAGCCCCTTGCGCACCGACTTCAAAACCCTCGAGCACGTGGCCGTGGAAGAGATCAAGGACGGCGACCAGGCCGTGGCCTTAACCGTGCTTCAAGGGGGCCTGCTGGGCGACTGGGACTCCACCTTTAACGACAGCAACCTTTGGGTTCGCAACGACGGGGTCGCAATGGGGGCCGATTATGGCTACGCCGGCAAACCGGGCATCAGCTGCCTGGGCGTGCCTTTCGCCAACATCAAAATTATGAAGGCTTTTGCCAATCGCGAAAACGTCACCAGCATCAGCGACCGCATCAAGAATCTCAGCGATGAAGAGATTCAGGCTATGGTGGAACGCCAGGGCAGCAAGTGGATTCGGGACTGGAATCCTCAGATCTCCAAAGAACTTTCCGATAACCTCATTTCCAATCGCAACCGGATGCGCCAGCACAACCCGTTTCTAAAATACGTAGAGGGCTTCCATCCGGGCCTCAAAGGTCCACTGCTGCATTCCAAATATCCAGCTTTCTTCTGGAAATGCAGCCAGGCTGAGGCGCCGCCCTTGAACCGACCGGACCAATGGCTGGACGTACTGATTGCCGTGAGCAAATACAAAAAATCCGAGACCATGGCGAAATTCTTCACCTACATGCGGTCCCAGGTGCAGTCGCCTGAAGAGAAGGCGGCTGAGGCCAAAAAGGGTTAATGCAAATGCACATCACGCGCCTGACCAACCCCAGCCTGCCTCTCCGACGACTGCCCGCGCCCGCTCCCGGGTCGACCGACAAGGTCGAGCTGGGTGGAAGAACGACTCCCCTCGAACTGATCAAGGCACAGATCCCCTGCCCCAGACAGGATCCCAAAGATCCTCGCTTTGGCCTGGCCTGCTCAGCTTTCCTTCGCCCCGATCCCTTCTTTAGCGAGACCACCCGGTTGGTGGTGCACGCCGGGCGAACCGGCAACAACCCCAATGGGGTGATCGAGCTGCCGACTAGCAAACTGAACATGATTGCCACCGATCAGCTTCTCAGCCGAAAGGACCAGGTGCTGCTTGGTTTCGGCAGTCCGCGAGTGAGCCTGCTCATTCCCGGCCAGAATGGCTACCAGCGTCTCCAATCGTCACCGTTCTTTAGCAAGAAGTCACGTATCATTTCGGGCGAGACCATTCAGTCCGGGGTCTTCATCCGACCCCGCAACCTGCCAGCCGAGGCATTGCAGGCCTTGACCAAAGCCATGAACGAGCAGGTCGGCCAACGCAGCATCAGCTCGGCCAGGGCCAATGCCGAAGTGCTCAGCCAGGCGGGGTTCACCTCAGGTGGACGCAAGCTGAGCGGAAAGCTGCTGCCCTTTCGGCTCTTTCGCCAGATCGCGCAAAAGGGGCTCGAATTTCAGGGCCGGCCGGTTGCCTTCGACATCATCAGCACCAATAATAAAAGCCTGGACGACCACTTCCGCAAGGTCATCGGTCAGGAGCTGCATAGTCCCTTTGACCCAAAGGTGGATCCGGAGGTCCCGGCTCCCAACGCGACCAACGCCTACCCAGATCCCTGTCAGCCTTCCGACCCTAACGCCCCTCAGGTGCGCATCCGCAATTCTCGGCCGGGCCTGGTTGGCAGTAGCCTGCGCTCGCTGCTGGGTGCCCACATCCTGTGGGAAGCTTTGCCCGACCCTAAGCTGGCTGACATCAACCAGTTTCTTCCTCAAGTGCTCAAGGACAAATTCCACGACGACAAGCCCCTGACGCGCGGAGAGAAGATCAAGTCCATCATCTTCAAACCGGCGGTGGTCAGCTTCTTGCGCAAAAACATGGCCAAAGCCTTTGATGATGGGGGTCAGTTCGCCCCCAGACAGCTTGCCTCGATGCTTCGGGTTGCCGGTGAGGGTGAAGAGGTCCAGGCCGATTCCAAGGGGCGCATCAAATACAACCTGGTGATCTGCGGAGATCAGTCTCCGCGGGGAACGCACATCACCATCGCTCGCCTGAACGTCAAAAACAACGACTCGAAGGCCGATGATGTGCTCTCCAAACATGTACTGCTGGCCGGCTATGATCCGGATGTTCGCTTTGCCGGCGAATGCTGGGCCGAACGCTACTCTCAATCTGACGGCAGCCAGGCCGTGCGCATCCACGTCAACAACAACTCGGGAACCTACCGTCCCAATGGACAGCAGGCGCAGGCCGCTGGCGAATTTCTGCGCAAGGCTCTACCGGGAGTGGAGATCGTGGTTCATGAGACCACCCCTCCCCCACCCACCGGCAAGCCCGATTACCTGCGCACCTATGCGGTCTCGCCAGACCAGGCCACCGCCTTGCGAGGTCTGGCCGGCCAGAAGGTGACGCTCAACGGCGAGGAATACAAAATCCATCAGTTCAAGACGGTCGAGTTCGATACCGAATTCTATGACACAGGCGACCGCAAATTGCTTAACGGTGGCGGAATGCTTCGCTCCCGCACCCGCTATAAGCCAGGCACCGACCAGGTCAAAACCATCGACATCGAATCCAAACTGCCGCCGGCTCAGCCAGGTCCTTTTCAAGACCGGGCCAAGGGGTTTAGCTTTGACTCCATGGAGGAGTGGAAGGCCCACCAAACCTGGGTTCTCAGTCCGGAAAGCACGGACGAAGCCGTGGGCTTCGCTCGAACCATGGCGGGTGATGGTCGGCTGGAGGCGGTGGCTTGCAAGCACTCCATGCGGGAACTGTTCCTGTTAACTCCCAGTCAGCGCTGGTTCGGCTTTTTCAAGCCCCAGTTCATCCTCAGTCTGGACACCAACAGCATGCGCGCCCCGGGCCTGCCACGCCCTCAGCAGCCGGGAGCGGACACCTACCAAGTGCTCACCCCCCAGGCATTCACAAAACTGCCCTGGACCAAAAAGGTCGAACCAGAGCGAATCGATCAGCTCAATGACCTGTGTCGGCAGCTCTCACAAAAATTCCAACTCCAGGAGGTGGGCATGTCCCCTTACGCTGAGGGCATGGCTCACTGGAAGAAAGGCTAAGACCATGAAGATTCAATCACTGCCGCCTGTCCGGCCACTGCCCCAAATCAGCATCCTGCATTCCCCCCAACCAGTGAGCTCGGACGAATATCAGCCCGGCCCCCGCGAACGCTGCAAAAGCGCCATTGGCAAACTGGGCGCCGGAATCGGTCTGACCGGGATCGGTGGCCTGGGCTACGCAATGGGCGCGGCCATCGGGCACCCACTGGCCGGCAGCCTGGTGGGCGGAGCGCTGGGCACCGTCATCGGAACCCTGGTTGGCCACAAACTGGCCGACAAACTGCATCCGGCAGGCAAGCAACCCCTGAAGTCCAGCCAATGGACCGACCCCACCCCGAGCACTTCGGAGAGCGTGGCCGCTATGAAAGCCGGCATCAGCGAGTTGCAAAATACCCTGCTGGCCTCGGGCCAGATATCCAAACTGGACCGGGGATTCCACCAGAAACAAAACTGGGGAGGCAAAGCCCACATCGAGTTTAATGCCGACCTGGCCCCTGAACTGCGCTCGGGCTTGCTGGCCAATCTGGCCGGCCAATCTGTGACCAGCGCCGTGCGCTTTTCGAACGGTCAGGGCTGCCCCTTTCACGACTCCAAGGCCGACGCTCGCGGTATGGCCGTGAAGATGAATGTCGACGGTCAGCAGGCCGATCTGCTGGCTACCGACCACATCACCTTTGCTCGCAACCCCGTGCAATTTATGAAGTTCGCCAAGGTGGCGGCCCTGATGCAGACCAAAGGGCCGCTGTCCGCTCTGGGTGCGGTCATCCGCAACACCGTGCACGGTGACTTTAAGGCAGCCGAGGCTCTGAGGATCATGGCGACCCTGATCCGCGACACCAGCGGCGGCATTGAGCATCCGGCCGCCAAGACCTACTGGACTCAGGCCCTTCATGTGGGCGACCTGACCGGTCGCTTTGTGTTCAGCCCCGAAAGTGGGGCCAACACAAAGCCTCCCCGCTTCGGCAAAGACCCCAACTACTTGCGCAAAAACATGGAGACGGATCTCTCACATGGACCGGTCTCGATGAAGATCGGGTTCGAAGCCTTCACCGAAGACAGTGCCTCCCGCGACGCTTCGCAGCACGGCCAACACATCACCCTGCCGGTCGGCCGGCTGGTCATCGAGCAGCGCCCGTCGCAAGGACGTGAGGCCGAGGAGCAACTGGTATCGAGGATGCAGTTCAACCCGGCCAACGGCTTTGATATGGCCGGGCCCTTGAACGAAAGCAACCGAGCTGAAATCTATCGACAGAGCGCGACCAATCGAGGCGCCCTGGACTGGTCCGCCCCGGAAGTTCAACAATTTTTTGCAAAGAAGGCCCCATAACGTGTTGATCACCACCAGCTCACCCGCCCGTTTGCCCCGGGCCCAGAAAGCCTTGGAAGAAAACCGCCTGCAAGATGCGGTGGATCTGCTAGAGCAGGCAGGAGCGGACCCCAGTGGTCAGAGTCAGGCCATGCTGGGGACGGCCCTCTTCCGTCAGGAAAAATATGAGCAAGCCTGTCTCCAGTACCAGGCCGCGCTGAGTAGAGACCCTCACAACGCAATCCTCAAGAACCAGTTGACGCTGGCTGAACAGAACCGCCGCTCAAGGGTCGACCAGGATGTGTCCCGCAATGCCGTGCCGGCGCCCAACAAGCCGATCGAGCCCCGCCCAGGTCAAGGCTTCAGCAGAGTCGGGCAGGCCTTCGTGGAGCCACCCGTGCAAGGCCTCTTGCCCCGGCTGGGTCGGCTGGGCAAGGGTCTGGTCAAGACGGCAGGCTACGCCGCCGGAGCGGCCATTGGTGGCGTGCTGGGATTAGCCTCGCGGGTCTTCGGGCAACCGGAGAAAGGCGAAATGTGGACCACCTGGTCTCGGAAAAACCAGGTGAAGGGCCTGATGATGCTGGCCGAGATGCGCCGCAACCTCAACCAGAAGAATCTTTTCCACACCTATCCTGAGGGCGTGCTCACTGGCTTTGCCCGACCTGGCATGGAAGCTCCCGAATGGACACGATGGGCCCGCACCGCTGACGGCAGCTGGAACAACCCCGCAGACCCCCTGGAGGGGGCGGCTCTGACACGCTTCGGCCGCAACATCAACCCAGAGCTGTGCAAAGTGGACGAAGCCAATCTGCTCACCCCCAATCCCCGGGAAATCAGCCGCCTGCTCATGACCCGCGATGAAGGCTTCAAAGCCGTGCCCTTTCTCAACATGATGGCTGCCGCCTGGATCCAGTTTCAAAACCACGACTGGGTCAGCCACGGCGACAACAATACCAACGAATTCTACGAAATCCCGCTGGCACCAGACGATCCCGCACGCCAACGCCTCCATATGACGCACATGTTTGTACCCAAGACCAGTACTGACCCCCTGCGCCAGGCGGGCGAGAAGATTGCCGCGCCCGTGCACGTCAATGAAGTGACTCACTGGTGGGACGGCTCTCAGATCTATGGCAGCGACCTGGACACCCAGCAGAGTCTGCGTTCGCACAAGGACGGTAAACTGACCCTGACCGAGGATGGTCGCCTGCCTGTGGACAGCCAGGGGGTGGAAAAGACCGGATTTCGCCGTAACTGGTGGGTCGGACTCTCCCTGCTGCACACGCTGTTCAGCCGCGAGCACAACGCCATCTGCGACATGCTCAGACAAAATCACCCGGATTGGGACGATGAAAAGCTTTTCCAAACGGCCCGGCTGATCAATGCAGCGGTGATGGCCAAGATCCACACGGTGGAATGGACACCAGCGGTGCTCCCAAACAAGACCTTGAACACGGCTATGAACGCGAACTGGTACGGTGCCGCCACCAAATGGCTGCGCCACCCCGACCAGCGACAGACGGTGGCCAAATTTGATCTGCACGAAGAGATTTCAGGTGGCCTGGTAGGTGGACCCCTGGAGAAACACGGAGTTCCCGAATCACGCACCGAGGAGTTCACCTCGGTCTATCGTTTGCACCCGCTTCTTCCAGAGAGCCTGGAATTACGTCGAATTGGGGCCACCGGTCCGGCCGAACAGGTCCCGCTGGCCCAGACCCGTCAGAAAGCCTCACATGAACTGACCGACAAAGAGAACATGGCCGATCTGCTCAATAGTTTCGGCATTCAGTCTCCCGGTCAGTTGGTGCTGAACAATTACCCGCAGGCGCTCCAAGATCTGTCCGTCCCCGGTTTTGCCTTTTTTGACCTGGCGGCCGTGGATATTCTTCGGGACCGTGAAAGAGGCGTTCCGCGCTATAACGAATTCCGTCGACAGCTGCAACTGCAGCCGATCCACAGCTTCGACGATATCAGTGACGACCCCAAGGTGGTGGAAAAGCTCAAAGCCGTCTACGGCGAGGATGTGGAGAAGCTGGATCTGCTGGTGGGCACCCTGGCCGAAGGCCATCGCCCGGAGAACTTTGGTTTTGGTGAGACCCTTTTCCAGGTTTTCATTCTCAACGCCAGCCGACGACTGCAGGACGATCGATTCTACACCACCGACTACAACGCGGCCACCTATACCCAGGAGGGTCTGGACTGGATCGACCAGGCCAGCATGAAGAGCGTACTGTTGCGCCACCACCCCGACCTGGCCGGCACCGGCCTGAAGAACGTGACCAATGCCTTTGAACCCTGGGATACGGGCGAGCTGGCCAAGGACCCGGGACGCCACCCACTAAACCAGTACAAGGCTTGAATCCCACACCGGCAAACGGCCTCAGGCAGGAGCATTCTCCGCAACTGAGAAACTCTTCCTCAAGATCCGCTGAATCCAAGCTTCTTCTCGAGGGCGCCTGGCTTTGCCGAAAGAGGTGCCCCTTGTCCCACGAAGACCCTTCCTATGCCCCTGGTTCCGTTGTTTATGAGCCGTTCCTAGGCCTTTGTACAGTGGTCAGCTGCAATCTGGAAACCATGTTGGGATGCCAACAGCTTTTCTATGAGATCCGGCCCCGTCAGGGAGCGGCCGTGGTCAAGGTTCCCGCCGCACAAATGGCCACCCGAGGCATTCGGCCCTTAATGTCGGCACAGCAAATCGAAGAGACTCTCAACCGGGCCCAAACCTCTCAGTGGGAGGAAACTGAAGAGAATTACTCACTTCGGCTGCGCCGCTGGAATCAACTGTTGCGCTCAGAACAGAAGTCCGGGGGCTATGACTTTCTGAGCGAGTGGCATCATCTGGTGGCTCATGGAGTCCGGCTAACCACCCAGGAGACGGAACTGCACGGAAAGATCCAACGTTCGCTGCTTCAGGAAATAGCCCAGGTCTTGCAAATTTCGCCGAACAAGGCCAGTCTGAGGCTGAGCCGTTGTTGGGATAACATCAAGAAACCCAAGGAAAAGAAGAAATAAAATGCTAAGTATAAAAGCGCCGATGGCTCTTGAGGAGGTCCTTCGCCTCCTCGATATCAATCAAAAAGAAGCTGAAGACCTTTTTCGAGAGGCCAAGATCCCCGCCAGTCACGAGCAGTTCTCGGCTCCCGACCTGGCACGGCTGGATATCGCCCTGGAGCGAGTCTGCCACAAGCTGGCCGGCCGAGATTGGCGACGGGCTGATGGAGCTGACCGCCAGGAGTTCGGTTCCAGCGAAATTTCCGATTACGAACTGTTTCATCGCAAAACGGGCCAGCGCCAGGTGCTAAAAACCTTCGGTGAGCTTTTACGCTGGGCCGAGGGCGAATACGGATGGAGATCCTAAAACGTGGGAAGTGCAAACCCTTCGTTCCAGAAGAGAGCGAAAGAACAAAAACGCAAAGAGAAGGCCGAAGCCAAGCGAGCCGTTCGGGATGCGAAAAAGACCGCCAAGACTTCGGACACTGTGTCTGAGGAAGAATCGCCGACACTCGTTTCCGATGTAAGGGTTGATTGAAACTTCGGGAAGTGTTATGTTCGAGGCTCGTCGCTAGCGGTTTTTCAACCTTGTAATTCTAAAAGCCTCGAAAATACCTAACTCAAGGAGGCTTCATGGCCTACTCGGATCTCACTCTTCACTGCAGCGACTGCGGTGACTCCTTTACCTTTACCGCCGGGGAGCAAGAATTTCACGCCCAAAAGGGCTTCAGCAACCGGCCGGGACGCTGCCCGTCCTGCCGCGCCGCCCGCAAAAAGAACGCCGGGGACCAGTCCGGTCCGCGCCACGACCGTCAGGGTGGCGGCCAACGCTCGATGCACAGCGCTGTTTGTAGCGGCTGCGGACAGCAGACAGAAGTGCCCTTCCAGCCCACCCAAGATCGCCCGGTTTACTGCCGCAGCTGCTTTGCCACCCAGGGTGGCAAGCGCACCATGCGTCGTTAATCGACTGTCCGACTCTCAAATGAGAAGACCCTCGGTCAAGTCCGAGGGTCTTCTCTTCATTTCGGGCCCAACAACGGGCTCACTGGCATGCCTGCTAGCCTTTGTGAGCCTTTTCACGACGGGTTTCCCAGCCCTTCTTGGCTGCCAGGGACCGACTTGCGTGACTCTGGCTGGCGCCCCCCTTGCGGCCCCCCTTGCGGCTTGGCGAAAGATCTTTGGCATGGCCTCGTCCGGAACCGCTCTGTTTGCCACCACCGTCCTGCTTATTGACGGTGGCCCAGGCGCGCGACTCCGCCTCCTGATGGGAAATCCCTCGGTCCTCGTATCCTTCGGCGATATGGTCGGCCTGTCGCTTCTGCTTGTCAGTGTACTTGTCTTTGTCTCCTTGGGGCATGGTAGCGTCTCCCTTTCAGATGAGTATGGCTCCATTGTATCGAGCCCGCGCTTTACAACATCCCAGCGGCATAACAAGCCAACCGGCACACTGATCCTGGTTGTCCTAGAAGCCTCGTCGTCTCGGGGCTGAGCTTGTTCACCGCCGGGAAGCGAGCCGACTGGTTGAACGAAGCTATGAGTTCTGTCTCAGGGTCAAAATCAGTAAAGCCAACAGTCCTAACGCCAGTCCCGCTCGACCGAAGAGGCTCACCACCGAGGCGTAATGATCGCTGAGATTCAACACGCGGGCTGCCCCCAGGATCCTGGACCAGTCGTTGTCGGCGTGACCCGGCAGCAATAACTTCATCAGTCGAGCGTCGCGGATCAGTGCCGCCTGTCCGGCCAAGTAAGCCCAAAACCAGATCCAGGTCGCGCATGCCGCCAAAAAGCGCCTTGCAACCACAAAGAGCACACACAGACCGCCGGCCACCGCGGCCGGCAAGAGAATTCCGCCCCAATGTGCCGGCAATTCCCCTCCGAAGGCTCCGAGCAAGTGGCCGAGAAAATCCAGGGGCAGACTGATAAAGTCAAAGAAACCCAGAGAATTAGGCTGCAAAAAGTAGCTCAAGCTCAAAAACGCCAGCAGCAGTGCGGCGATGATGCGCAGCGTCTGTGTCACCCCCTTCTCAGCCTGACTGGAACGCAAAATGGTCGAATCGGCCGCCAGCAGGTCTTCAGTCGAGATGCGCGCGGAGGGGGACTCCGGATACTGAATATCCTCAACCTTGAAATGCGCAATCAGTGGCTCGGATTCGGCCTGGGCTGACTTGTCCACCATCCCCTGCTCGGCCCTCTCCAGAGCCGCCTCGACCTCGCCAACGCTGCGGTAGCGGGCTTCCTTCTTGAGGGCCAGCATCCGGGTTAGCACCGCTTCCAGGGGCCGAGAAATCTCGGGATTGTGCTGTCGAGGAGAGGTCAGGGGGGTGCCGCTGCTGATGCGTGTCACCGGGCTTTCGGGAATCTTGCGAGTCAGCATGGCGTAGAGAGTGGCACCCAGCGCATAGATGTCGGAGCGCTCGTCGGTGCCCCCCTCCTCTCCGTATTGCTCCAGAGGTGCGAAACCGGTCGAGCCCATGCCCTTCAGAAAGGTGGTGGTCTCTTTGCCTTCTACCAGGAACCGAGCGATCCCAAAATCGATCAGACGCACCTGGAGTTCGCGATCGATCATGATGTTGCTGGGCTTCAAGTCTCGAAATAGAATCGGTGGCCGATGCGCATGCAAGGTTCCCAGCACCGAACAAAGCTGTCGGGCCCAATTGAGTCCCTGTGCCTGGGAGATTTTGCGCTTGCTGCGGAGCCAGAAGGCCAGGGTATCGCCCTGAATGTATTCCATGGCGATGTAAAGGCGCTCGTTCCAGGCGAAGGATTCGTA
This sequence comes from bacterium, assembly GCA_018266105.1. Classification (GTDB taxonomy): domain Bacteria; phylum Vulcanimicrobiota; class Xenobia; order Xenobiales; family JADMJV01; genus JADMJV01. The sequence goes on from JAFEBA010000042.1 coordinate 81,406, forward strand.
GACCTGAACCAGGGCGGGGTGTTGCAGTGAGGCCAGAATGGCGGCCTCCCGCTCGAACTGGCGAACGGCCGCCTGATTCCAGGCCGGAATGCTCAATTCTTTGAGCGCCACCGGCTGTTCTTGCAAATTCTGAGCCAGGTAAACCGTGCCCATGCCGCCCTGCCCGAGCACGGACATAATCAGATAACGCTCTGCCAGTATGGTGCCTTCCGCCAGTGTAGGTAAGCTCATCCATCTCTAGATTCGTCGTACAGGTCTCACAATCCGTCTCATCGAGTACAAGGATACTGAACTGGACGTCATTGCCGAACCCGCTGCGGCCGACCTCGCCTACCTTGAGTTCCGGTACCGTCCCGGCTGGCAGGCAGCACTGAGTGTGCCACAAGACTGGAGTTCAGCAACGGACCTGAGCTGCTCCTTTTCTGGAAGGTGGCGACAGCTTCAATTGCTCATGAAGAAAGGGGATAGGCAATGCCTATCCCCTTTCTTGCCAGAGATGCAGTTCCGAGAGTCGCGCGCCTTGGCTTAAAAAGCGAAGGGCGAGGAGGTCAGGAAAGGAGTCGTCTGGATATTGTAGGTCCCCGCTCCATTGGTGTTGACCCGGGGATTGTTGCCGGCGCTGGCCGGTCCGGTAGCCGAGTTGAAGAAGTTGTTGCGTGCGTCAAGGTTGCCGACATCGCCGGCACCAGCCGTATACACGGTCAGGCTGGCGGAATTATCGAAGGAATTGCCGCTGGCCACAACCGTATTGCCGGGGTTAAGCAGACCAATCTGCTCGGTGGTTTGATTCCGAAAACCGTTTCCAGTAATCTGCAGATCCTGCACATTGTCGCCGGAGATGCCCACCGTGTTTCCGATAAAGGAATTGCCGGTGATCCGGCCGCCCGTATAGGGAGTGGCGGTCGAAGAGCCCTGCAGGTAAATGCCGGTCGCAAAGCCCTGGAACAGACTGCTCTGCACCATCAGATTGCCGTTGGTGGTTCCGACGGCATTGATAATGCCGCGGAAGTTTCCGGGTGCTCCGGTGCGAACGAAGCGGTCCTCACTGGCGGTGAAGTTGCTGGCGCCTGAACGCAAATAGACGCCGGCGGCTTCATTGATGCCCGCGTCCACCCCCTGGGAAATGGTCACACCTCGCAAGGCCACGTTGGGGCTGGCCACGTCCAGACGGTTGAAGACGGCCTCAGCCGCTCGATTGGCCGGAGAAACACCGGCCGAGTTGCCAGCATTCGGTCCCACCAGCTGCAGCCCGCTGAGGTCGGGATCATTGACAATGTTGACCGACTCATTGTAGGTGCCGGCGGGGATCACGATGCTCGACCCCTGGGCTCCATTGGTGGCCGCAATCTGATCCACGGCCTGCTGAATGGTGGTCACACCGCCCTGGCCGACTGTAATGGAGCGTGCCGCGACGCCGCCCACGTTCACGATACGGAACACATTCTGAGAATTTAAGCCGGTCCCGTCCGAAAGCGAAACCGTGACCGGAGTGGGACCGAACGCCGAGGTCCCGTCCGAAGCGAAGGTCACCCCTCGCAGATACTGCTGAATAGCGGCCGGAGTCGCGTTCCCATTAAGAGCCACGGTGAGCGTGCCAGTACCGTTACCGGTGACAGTTCCGATGCTGGGATTGGCCGGGCCGTTCAGACTGAATCCCTGCCCACTACCAATTCCTGCCCGAATGGTCAGGGTGCCACCGTTCAGAGCCGCTGTATCGGCGTCGCTAACGGTCGCGCCCGGTGCGAAAGCAGTGGCGGCGGAGGCTCGGGTGGTGGCCAAAATTCCGGTATCCAAAGTTACGACGGGTGCGGAAGGATTGGAGGGTTGGCCGTTTGGCGAGCTATTGTTGATAATGGGATAATTGTTTGGATTACCCTTGTCAAACTCGTCATTGTCATTACCGCAACCGGCAATCAGAATCGCCGCGACTAAACTGGCGCCAAAAATCTTAGACTTCATAACTGAGCCTCCTAAGGCTGTATAAGGTGGCGCCAACTTATATCTTTTAGGAGAAAGAAAATATCAATCTACGTATTCTAATTGAACGACGATAGGGGCTTGACAAAATTTAATTAGCCCTCAGTCGCCCTAAACGCGCTGACGTTTGTAGCCCGCGTAAACCATTCCAGCCGAACTGGCCGCAAAGATGGCCAGCCCAATTCCGCCCTGGTGAGCCAGGACCATCGACGCGCCCACCACCTGTCCTCCGAAGGAAGCCCATTCCAGGCTTCTCCACATCTTCTTTTGAGTAGACCGAATCTGGGCCTGGTCCTGAGGGTCGGGCCCCTGGGGTGGAGGTGAAGGGGGCGTGGAAGGGCGAGGGCTGGGGGTGCGCCCTGAGGTGGTGGGAGGCAGGTATGAAATTCGCATAGCTCAGACTAACGCCGAGTTCGGAAAAAAAGCTTAAGCGTGGAACCACTCCGCGAAGTGCACCAGGCTGGGAAAGATCAGGTCGGGCGAGACCTCCACGTCCTCATCCTCGAATGGCTCATGACGGCAGACCCAGCAACCCACCAAACCGGCCTGCTGGGCGCCATAGATATCGCGGAAGGGACTGTCGCCAATGAAGACGGCTTGCTCGGCTGGAACAGAAAGTTGTTCCAGAGCCCGTTGAAACAGACGCCGATCCGGCTTGCGATAGCCGTAGTCGCTAGAAATAATCCGAACTGGAAAGTAGGTGTCCAAGCCCAGCCGCTTCATCTCGGGCTCCAACCAGAAGCGCTGAGCGTCCGAAACCAGAGCCAAAGGAATCCCCCGGAGCGCCTCCAGAGCCGGCAGGCTGTCGGGAAAGAGCTGGACCCGGCACATCGACAAGGAGCGAAACAGCTGCGCAAGCAAAATCGCCTCTCGACCTGGTCTGCGCCTCCGTTGCGGGCTGAGGAAACTTTGAAAGATGGCAGCCACGTCAATTTCAGGATAGATCTCCGCCGACCGAGCCTGCTGCTCCCGCACTTGCTGGCTGAAGGCGGAGTTGAGAGAGCTGGCGTCGGTTAGCACACCGTGGTACGTGAGATATTGACTCATCTGCTCCCAAACGTAGGGTGCGTGCTCATCCGTTCGGATGTCCACGAGCGTGTTGTAGAGGTCGAAGAGTACGGCTGAAGGTTTGGTAGGCCTGGCCATTAGAGCAAATCGTCTAACCGAATCGGAAGATGGCGCACGCGCCGACCCGTCGCGTGAAAAACGGCGTTGGCGATCGCCGCTGCCACCCCGATCACGCCGATCTCCCCTAGCCCTTTAATGCCCAGCGGGTTGACGATTTCGTCCTGCTCTTCCACGAACACAACTTCTAGATGGCGAATATCGGCCTGCACGGGGATGTGATATTCGGCCAGGTTATGATTTATAAAGCGTCCCAGCTCAAGATCTAGCTCGGACTTTTCATGCAGCGCGCTACTGATGCCCCAGACCATTCCGCCCAAGAGCTGATTTCGAGAGGTCTTTGGGTTCAGGATTCTGCCAGCGGCAACCGCCGTAACCATTCGTGTGACTTCAATGGTTCCCAGCTCTTCATCAACCTGCACCTCGGCAAAAACGGCTGAATGAGTGGCCAGACTATAGCCTCTCTGCTTGAGAAGATTGGGTAAGACCTTGACCTCTTCTTCCAGCACCGAGACCCCTTGCTGGCGCAGAATCTGCGCGTAGCTGAGAGCCGCCTCCGGGTGGCCCGGCAAACCCAGGCGTCCATCCCGAAACTCGACCTCGGCCTGCGAACGAGCATAGAAGGGCGAGTTCGGCATCTTCTGAGCCAGCTTGAAGAGTTGGTCGCGCAGGCCATCGCAGGCGGCCTTAATGGCGCTCCCCACCGAGGCCACCGTGAACGAGCCCCCCTGCAAGGGAGCTTCGGGCAAGGAGGTATCACCGAGCTTGAACTCCACCGATTCCAGGCTCAAGCCCATTACGTCGGCGGCGATCTGGGTCATCACCGTGTAAGTTCCGGTGCCGATGTCCGTCGTCGCGCTGGCCACCTCCAGTCGACCGTCCAGATGCAGACGGGCACGGGCACTGGCCGGCACCTGCATGGCATCCCAGACACCGGTGGCCATACCCCAGCCCACCAACTTGGACCCCTCACGCCGGCCCCGTGGTTCACTCCAGCGCTGCTCCCAGCCGAAGCGACCGGCAGCCTGCTGGTAGCAGGCTCGCAGTTCCTTGCTGGAATAGGGATGGCCAGTCAGTCCGTCCTTCTCGCCGTAGTTAACCAGCCTCAACTGCAGAGGATCCATCCCGAGTTCGTGGGCGAGTTCGTCCATCGCGGACTCAATGGCAAAGAGACCAGTGACCGCCCCCGGAGCACGCATGTCCAGAGGGGTGTAGACATCCAGAGGAACCACACGGTGATTCAGGCTGTAGTTCGGGCAGGGATAGAGGCGCGCAGACCAGGTCACCACATTCTCAACGTAGCTTTCAAATTTGGAAGTCTCCGCCACGGCCTCATGGACCAAAGAAACCAGCTTGCCGTCCCGTTCCGCCCCCAGAGCGACATGCTGCCAGGTGTAGGGACGATGGCCAAACGTAAACATTTGCTGGCGACTCAGCACGACTCGAACCGATCGTTTCAACTCAAGGGCGGCCATGGCCGCCAGCACCAGATGATACTGGGGTCTGAGGCCAGAACCAAAAGCGCCGCCCACAAACGGAGCGAGCACCCGAACCCGGTCCTTCTTCAAACCCAACACCGCGCTGAGGAATGCCTGTTCCCCCACCGGCCCCTGAGTCTTAGAGTAGACTGTGAGACTCCCATCTTCCTCATAAAAAACCGTGGCCGCGTGGGGCTCCATGGGGTTGTGATGCTCAGCGCTGACCAGGTAGTCAGCGTTAACTCGAGCGAAGGCGGACTTGAGGGCCTGCTGAGGATGCCCGTGCGGACCCGGCGGGGGCGTAAAGCCTCCCTTGGCCCGACCGGGGGCCTTGCCCTGCCCCAGGCGTTCCAGCAGACGAGTTTCCGGTTGCTCAATCTCGTCAAATTCGATCCGCACCAGTGCGGCCGCATGGCGGGCGGCCTCAAAGCTGGTGGCCACCACCAGAGCCAGGGGCTGGCCGCTAAAGAGGACCCGATCATCTTCCAGAGGTCGGAAGGGCGACCCCTTGGGGGTGTCCTGGTCCCGCCATTTCTTGCTGCGACTGGCCAGCTTGGGACGGTTCTGGTGGGTAAACACTTGCACAACACCCGCCTCAGCCAGGGCGTCGGCCGTGTCGAAGGAACGAATGCGGGCCCTGGCCACCGAACTGGAAACGACCACGCCATAGAGCAAGCCGGGCCTGTGATGTTCGGCGGCGTAGAGGGCTTTGCCCGTGACCTTGGCCAGCCCGTCCACCCGATCCAGAGGCTTTCCCGTATGCGGGCCCAATTTCTGCAGATGCTCCGGAAAGTGGGGCAGAGAAATCATCGTCTCGTTCCTTTCGCTGCCTCAGCGCAGGCGCGCACAATTGCGCGCCGAGCCAGCTCAATTTTAAAGCGGTTGTGCTCAAAGCCCTCAGCGCCCTGGAGAAGCGTTTCTGCCGCCCGCTGATAAGACGAATTGCTCGTCCTCTGGCCACGCAAAGCAAGTTCAGCAGACTCCAGCCGCCAGGGTTTATGGGCCACGCCTCCCAGGGCCAGTCGCGCTTCCACGATGTACTCGCCATCTAATTGCAAGGCCACGGCAACCGAAACCAGAGCGAAAGCGTAGGAAGCTCGGTCGCGGATCTTCAAGTAATGACTGTGTTCCGACCAGTCATTGGAGGGCAATTCCACGGCTGTGATCAGGTCGCCCGCTCGAAGGATGGTGTCAAATTCCGGTTCGTTCCCCGGCAAGCGATGAAAATCGGCGATTGGGATGGTGCGCTCGCCTTGCCGACCCAGCACCCGCACACGCGCCTCCAGGGCGGCGAGGGCCACGCACATATCCGACGGATGAACCGCGATGCAGGCCTGACTGTGGCCCAAAATTGCGTGCTGCCGATTGATCCCATTGCGAGCAGCGCAGCCAGTCTGCGGAGTGCGCTTATTGCACACCGTGGCCAGATCGTAAAAATAGCAGCAGCGGGTGCGTTGCAGTAGATTTCCCCCGACCGTGGCCAGATTGCGCAACTGAGGGGAGGCGCCGGAAAGTAAGGCCAGCGACAATAAAGGGTAGTGACCACGCACCAGAGGGTGCTCGGCAACCGCGGCATTGCTGACCAGGGCTCCAAGGCTCAGAGAGCCATCGGCCTGCCGCTTGACTTCCCCCAACGGCAGCCGAGTGATGTCCACCAAGCGGTCGGGCCGCTCCACATTTTCTTTCATCAAGTCGATCAGATTTGTGCCTCCGGCGATGAAGCGGACTCCGGCTGAGGCGCCCGCGCTTACAGCGTCCTCGAGCGTCTCGGCGCGATTGAAGGCGAATTTTTTCATAGCTGCCCCCGAGCTTGCTCAATCGCCGCCACAATGTTGGAATAGGCGCCGCAGCGGCACAGGTTTCCACTCATGAACTCACGGATTGAATCAACACTATCAGCCTTTCCCTCACGAATTAATCCGAGCGCCGAGCAGATTTGTCCAGGGGTGCAGTAGCCACATTGAAAGGCATCATGTTGGATGAAACCTCGCTGCAGAGGATGCAACTCATTTCCGGCGGCCAGCCCCTCGATGGTGGTAACTTCCTTGCCATCCTGCATCACCGCCAGCATCAGACAAGAATTGACCCGCTGGCCATCTACCAGGACCGTACAGGCCCCGCACTGGCCGTGGTCACAGCCCTTTTTGGTGCCCGTCAGTCCGGCCCGCTCCCGCAACAGGTCCAATAAGGTGACCCACGGTTCCACATTAAAATGGCGTTTTGTCCCGTTGATCGTGATTTCAAATGAAGAAGATGCGTCGTCCATTTCCCCATTCTGGCAGATTCGATCATGGGGACCGAAGTATTCCAGTACCCAGCTTAAAGGGACATGCCGACCAGCTTGAGCAGGGACTGCCAGCGCGACTGAGATTCGGCTGTACTGGCCAGCACTCGATGCCCGCGACGGTGAGCTTCGATCGCCTGGCCGTAAACTTCCACCAGCTTCTGTCCCTGACTGAGGAGGTCAAACTGTCCTGCCCGCGAGCGAGCGGCCTGAGAGCAATCCCCCCGCTGGAGCATCTGAACGATGGCCTCTGCCAGAGCTTCGGGCTGAGGTGGGCAGAGCACGGCACATTCGGCTGAGACGGCATCGCGCGTGCCACTCCCGTCCACGGCCGCCACACCCAGTCCTGAAGCCATTGCCTCCAGGGTCACCAGGCCCTGGGTCTCGGTCACGCTGGCAAAGACAAACAAATCGGCGGCCGCCAGGTAGGTCGGAATGTCGCTCATCGCCACCAGTCCGGTGAAGTGGCAGCGCTCCAGGATGCCCAACTCCTGGGCCAGATTCTGCAGGGCTTTGAGCTCCTCACCCGCCCCCAGCACATAGAGCTGGGGATCATCCTGCACAAGAGCAAAGGCCCGGAGCAGCAAATCAAAGTTCTTTTCTTTAGCCAGACGCCCAACCGAAATGAGAACCAGATCCTCCAGCGGCCAGCCCAGTTGCTTACGGGCCTGGGCACGCTCCAGCTGAGCGAACTTCTCCAGCTCAATCCCGGTCGGCACCACCGAGATCTCGCCAGCGATATCATAGTGCTGGCGCAACAAATTACCAATACTCTGGCTGGGGACAACCAGATGATGGCAGTGGGACATGAACTCGCCCAGCCAGGCATGAATGAAATCTTTGACGTTTTCCGCCGGCAACGGACTGGCGTAGTGAGCATAGTCCGTGTAGCGAGTGTGGTAGGTGAACACCAGGGGCAGGTCCAGCTCCTCGCTCTTGCGTTGGGCCACCCGCCCCAGCAGAGCCGGATGGTTGGCGTGCAGCACTTGAGGCTTTAGATTCAAAAGCAGATGATCCGCATAAGGGGACACTGGCAAAGTGAGTGGATACTTCTGCAGCGGCAGTTCCACGGCAGGGTAGCGAAAAACATAGGGAGCCCGTTGCTCAATCTTGCCGCTATCCGGGGCGAAAACGTAGGCATGATGACCCAGCCGCGTCAAAGCCTTACGGAAGGATTCGACAGACACAACCACCCCGTTGGTATTGGGCAGATATACATTGGTAAACATAGCCACTCGCAGCCGGTCCACCCACTCATCCAAGACCCACCTCCGCACACGCATAGAGAATCATCGCCGCATTCCAGGACAACGGCTCTTCAGAATGGTAAAGCGGCCTGGCCAGAGGAAGCCCATCGCGGTCATGCACCTCGTAAACCGTACCGTCGCGCTCCACTGTGGCCAACATCCTACCCACAAGCTGGCGGGCCTCTTCTGAATAGCCAGCGCGCTGACAGGCCAGCGCATGCCAGGCTCCGATCCACATCCAGCTGCAATGAGTGTGATAATGAGGAATGCCGGCCAAGTACATCAAGGGACTGACCTGATAAAAGGGATAATTGCGGTCGGTCACCCGGGCCGGGACACAATCGCTGATCTGGTGTCGTCGAGCATAGTCTAGAATAGAGGCCGACTGCAAGTCGTCGGTCAGCCCCCAGGCCACCGCCATGAAATTGCCGGGGCTGGTGAAGATGGGCGAACCGGGAGTGTTATAGAGATAGCCGTCGCGGTAAAAATATCGAAGCAGCAATTGGCCGCTTTCAGGATCGGGCTTGAGCAACTGGCGGGCTTTCCACCAGAGAACATTGGTATAGAGCACCGCGCCACGTCGTCCGATCGAATCAGCCCAGTCCGCATAAGGTCCCTGCACAATCAACCCCCGGCCATCTCGCTTGCGCTCCACCCATGCCAAGGCGCGCTCGGCCTGAGGGCGCAGGTCCTCCATTCCGCCGAGCTCTCCCCAGGCGATGAGCAAAAGCAGCACAGAGTCAAGCGAACGAGTGCCGTGGGCGGTGAGGTATCGCGGGATGAGGTCGGATTCGTCCGGCTGGGCGCGTTGCAGCAAAGAATGGAGATAGCGCTCCAGCAGGCGGGTGGAATGCAGCTTGAGAGGCAACTGGCCGTCCGGCTTCTGGTGACGAAAGAAAAGACGAATCCCAGCTCGCGCGACGTCGGCCTTGCCTTCGGCCTTCAGGCCCAGACAGGCAAATCCAAAGTCCCGCGCCCAGGGTTCCCTAAAATGTCGAAAGCCCGCGCATAACACGGTGGTGCGCTGGTCCGGGCCGGTCCGCCTTTGCTCCAGGCAGGCCTCCAGGCAGGCGCGCGTGACCTCCAGACCACTGAGCCCGGCCGTATTCGGACGTTGCAACCGGGGCCGGCCGCGCACCTTGCGCCAGGTTTGGATCAAGTCATACAGGGCGTAGGCCAGGGCCCAACGCAACAACCGCAACAATTGCACCAGCATGGGCACGACTTCGGCCCCGATTTGCACGGCACCCGCCGCTCCACCGTGTAGTCCCTATTGAGCGGCCCAGGCTCTGATTTCCTGGGCGGACTTGAAGTTCAAAATGCGATGCTCGGGAATGCCCGCCCGCCAGGCGGCCTCCAGACCCAACTCCATAAAGTGCAGCTGGTGGGCAGCGTGCGCATCCGTTCCGATGGAAATGTGGCAGCCTGCCTGACGGGCCAACTCTAACCGGGCCACATCCAGATCCTGACGGTCAGGGAAGCAATCGATCTCCACCGCCTTGTTCAGCTCGGCCGCCACCCCAAAAACCCTCTCCCAATCCGCCTGGAGCCCCAGACGGAAGTTGTAGATACGGCCCCGGGGGTGGCCCAGGATGTTGACCCGCGGGTTGCGTAAAGCCGAGAGGTAGCGATCGGTCTGATCTTCGCGCAGGCGCAGCTGGGAGTGAAAACAGGCCAGAACCAGGTCCATTGCCTGCGTATCTTCCACGTCGATAGAGCCGTCCGGGCTGAGATTTGCCTCCACCGAGCGCAGCACCGTAAAGCCTGGGGCGCCGTGATTGATCGACTGGATCTCCTCAGCCTGGGCCGCCAGTCGTTCCTGACTTAAACCGTTGGCAATCTTTAAACCGCCAGCGTGGTCGGTGATAGCAATATATTCGTAACCCCTCGACCGAGCCGTATCAACCATTTCAGCGATTTGGTTGGAACCATCACTCCAGAGCGTGTGCATCTGCAAATCTCCTCGAGCTCTCCAGGGATGTGAGAGCATGCTCCAGGTGATAAAATTGGCGCGCAGCGGATCCACCTGCGGAACCAGCGGAGGGTTCTCGAACCAGTCCGCCAGCAGACCCGACAGGACGGGCCCGATTCCCTCCAGGGATTGTAAGGACTGAGCTTCAGCCCAAAGGCGGTGGGCTTCCACCGGCCAGGTCAGGCTGCGGCGGGCCGCCTTCTTTAAGGCCCTCTGGAAATGGTCCTTTTCCAACTCAGCCTTGCGAGCCAGCAGTTCCCCCACCTGACAATTGGTCAGCATAAGCACAGTATAAGTCCTGGATCGGGCCGACGACCCGGGACCCTGATCCCGGCCCGGAGTGACCTCAGGCAGTCAAATACCCGGCGGACAGAGCGTAAAGTGCCAATTGCATTTTATAGTGAGGACACAGAGCAATGCAGAACGAAAACGAAAAGCCCAAAACTCTGGATGACTATCACGGCCGGGAGGATTCCAGCTCAGCCTGGGAAGCCAAGGAGAACGTGCGGGGCCATCGCAGAGATGTGGTGACTAGGGCCGCCGACGTAGCCCTCTCATGGCTGGGGGATGAAAGCGCCATTCAGCGCCGCCACGCCGATAGCGAATTCCGCAAGGGTCACGAAGTTCCCGACCAGGAGTTACCGGCCGAGACCAGTCCTGGCTCCAATATGCGTTCGGGCCAACCACCCAGGACTTGAGTCCTGAATGACAGGTATCCCTGACGCTTTCTCCGCTGACTTTCATTCTTAAAATAGAAGCATTACGACAACCGGAGGAAGAAATGCAGACCCTTTATTCAAGTTTCCAGGATTATAAAATGGCTGAAAAGGCCGTGGGCGCACTGCTCGACCACGGCCTGGCCAAGGAGAATATTACTCTGATTGGACCGGCCGATGGCAAAGACCACGAAAAGCATGCTGAGCACGGAATCACCACCACCACTGGTGCCGACGCCGCTTCGGGTGCAGCCAAAGGAGCGGGAGCGGGTCTGGTGGTCGGCGCTCTCGGTGCGCTGGCCTCTCTGTTCATTCCAGGCTTCGGACTGGTCACGGGCGGTGGCGCACTGGCCACGGCTCTGGCCTCAGCCGCCGGAGCCACGGCTGCTGGCGCGGTGGCTGGCGGGATGGCCGGATTCTTGCAGGACCAGGGTGTCGACCAGATGGCTGCTCAGGACTATGAGAAAGCCATTCAAAACGGCGGAGCCCTGGTGGAAGTCATCACTCCGTCCCAGGACCTGAGCGAGACGGAAATCCAGGAAATTCTCACCAAGTATGGTGGCGGACGTTTTTCCAACGTGGCTGCTCGCCAGATTTAGCTTCCTCCCGAAAAACGGAGGGAAGGGAGGCTGCCCTGCACGGGGGCGGCCTCCCTTCTTTTTAGCCGTCGCGGCGCGGGGTCTGGAGGGTCAGAGGAAAGCGCCGCAACCCTTCCAGCATGCACTGCCACTCCTGAAGCGAATGGGCGTTGTCGTAGCGATAAAGGTCCACCAGCATCGAATCAGAGAGTGCTTCCGTGTAATAGAGGTGAAGTAAGATCTGAAAGAGCAAGGCGGTGCGCTGATGCTCGGCGGGGCTTTTGCCCTTTCTCAAGGCCACCTGCAAAAAGTCGCTGCCCGGCAGTTCCAGCAGGCTGGCCGCGCTAGAGTTGGGCAGACTCTCCATCAGAGCGCTCAGGCTTAACACCAGATGGTCTTCCTTGGGATCCCAGCTTTCCATCGTGGCGGCAAGGGCCTCACGATCAAGACCGACCCCGCGGGCCTGGAAGAGGGGGGCGAAGACGGAATCTGTCACCAGGTTGAGAACGGTCGAGTCAAAGGGTTGGCTGGCATTCAGCAGCCGCTCCAGACTCTGGCCCGGAAAAAGAGTCCGTTTCCAGCGCTGGCTACTGGTCTGCGACAAGGTCGAGGCCTTGAAGCGTTGAGACTCAATCCAAACCAAACAGGCCCAGGCCGACTCCAAATCCTGCTGTTTGGAGAGCAAACAGAGCATCTGGCAAAGCCGGCTGGATGGAAGTGAGAGAAGCAGTGAAAAGCTGTCTTGACTGGTCATAACCTGAGCATAGGTTTGACCGGCTGAGAAGCCGAGAGACACCAGTACGGCCGGCCAGGTTATAATCTGCGCCCGCGCACGAGTATGCTGGGTCAGCTAATGACGCTGCATCGCCAACAGATCGGATGTGACCTTTTTCAGGCCCTCTTCCATCGCCTCCAGGGGCAAATCGTTGGGGTCATCTCCGAAAGGATCTTCGATTTCCACTCCAATTTCCTCAATGCCAAACAGGGCATAGGCGACCCCGGCCGAGGCCAGGACATTCCAACGGCCGGTGGGTTCAGCCAGCACAAACGGAAGAGTAAAGCAAAAGATGAAGAGGAATCCTTTGATGTGCTGGGCATAGGCGAAGGGCACCGGGGTCTTGAGGATACGCTCGGCTCCCCCCAGATTGTCCATCAGTTGACCCAGACTCAGATCGATATTACGGTAGAGGGCGTCGTTGAGCAGACCTTTGAGGTGGGCGTCGTTGATCAGCTGGCTCATGATGGCCAGATAGGCCACCGGTCTGGCGTTCAATGGCTCCAGGAGTGCCTTCTCGGCCTCGGTCATCTCCTTGAACTCAGACAGGTCGCGCTCATTGCGCAAGTACTGACGCTGCAGGCCAAAGAACAAGATGATCTGACGGCGCAGCTCCTGGCACAGCTGATGACCTTCCTCCCCGCTGACTCCGCCCGCCACCTGACGCATCAGATCGCGCAGTCGATTGGCCCCGCCGCCCAATAGTTTTCGCCCTTCCCAGTAGCGGTCATAGCTGGTGTTGGTGCGGAAGACCAGCAACAAGCCTAAAGCAGCACCGACCATGGTATGGGCCATGGGAGGCAGCTTGAACTTGTAGATCTCAAACAAGTAAGAGGCCGCTGCCCCCAGCAGAGCGATGAGCAGCACGCGGGGCGCCAGGCGTGGAAGCACCGAACCGTGGGTCTGAGTTAGAACACCGACCCAATTCCGCGGATCATATTGAACCATGGCTACTCCTCAACTTTGAAGTTGCCATAGGCGGCCAGATGGTAATCCACAAAGATTTCCACGTAGTAGTCACCGGGCTCAAAGCGGAAGCTCTCGGAATACTCGGGGTAGAGAGGCTCTTCCCAGGAACCCGAGCCGGCCGCATCCTTGGTCCAGGTCTCTTCCCAGCGCCAGGATTCCAGCTCCTCGCCATCCTTAAAGGTGCGATAAACCACCTTCTGGCCTTCCTTCAGACCTTCAAAGTCGAAATTCAGCGTGATCTGGGCGGGAGCCCCCTTAAACACGTCATCATCACTCGGATCCTTGGGCGTCTTGCCGGAAGTGTCCTGAAAACCAGTGACCTCAAGCTTGGCCGTCAACTTGCCCTCGGGCGGCTTGCCCGAGCTTTCCAGAGACAGTTCATAACTGACCAGCAGGTTGCTCAACTCCTCGCAAGCCTTGGCAACGTCGGCCACTTTGCCCTTGAGCTTGTCAGGGGCGGGCAAACCCTTCTTGTCTTCGATCACCTTGGCCAGGTCGTCGAGCATCCGGCTGCCCTCGTCCAGATTGGCGATGATTTCACTGGGCGCTTCCTGCTTGTTCTTGGCTGCTTCAGCCACACTGGAGGCGGCACCCTCCAAAGCTTTCTGATAGGTCTCGCGGGCTTCTTTTTCCTTGCCGCCGGCCAGTTGATTGAGAGCCAGCTGGAACTGAAGCTGCAGACTGTCGGAGCGATCCTGAAGGCCAAGCTGGCAGGTCTTGATGGACTCCTCAAAGTCTCCCAGCAAATACTGGCACCAGGCCATCTCGGTGTAGAGCGAGGCATTGGAAGGATCGAGTTCAAGCGCCTTCTTGAAATCATCCAGGGCCTTGGCCAGCTCGGGGGATTCCAGGTAAAGGTAAGCCCGACCACGCTCAAGATAAGCATCCGCGAACTCAGGAGCGGCGGCGATGGCCTGATCAAACTCGGCAATCGATTCCTTCCGCAGCTCTTGGTGGACCAATCCCATGCCCTCGGCATAATGCTCGATGGCGCCCGTACGAGTACGCAGGTCTGGAACCGGCAACAGGTAGACCTGGGCGGCGGCCATGACGGCTGCGGCAGTGATGCCCAGACCCGAGAGAGTGAACACCACGCGCGTTCCGGCGGTGGCGATGGTGGCCGCCAGGCCGAAGAGGAACAGCGATACGGCCAGCAAGGTCAGGTGGAAAATATAGCTGTTGGCCTTATAGTCCCAGCCATCTTTTACCCGAGAGGCGGCTTTGAAGTTCTGCAGCAGGTTCTGCACCTTGACGTAGTAGCTGTCGGCCTCAAAACGGGCCAGGTCGGGCTCCCACTCGTTTTCAGAATCAAAGTAAGGCTTGCCCTTGCGATCCTTACCCGCCAACAGCGGACTGGTGTCCAGCAGTCGATCGCGCATATCTGCGTAACGATCGGAAGCTTTCGTATCCTTGCGCTTGGCGGCCGCTTCCGACAAGGTCTCCATCTCGCGATACTGCTCAAAAGCCGTGTAGTAGTGATAGTTGGCCTGAGTGTTGCCTCGGATCTGCAATCCGAAGGCCTCCACGCTGGCACGTTTGGAGTCGCGATTGGCGCGGTCGTCACGGTCGCCGGCTTCGGTCTCGAGTTGGGCCAACACAGCCGCAATCAGGGTGACCACGGCGATCAAGACCGCGATCATTTTCTTAAAACGCTCTTCAGACATTCTTAGCCACCTCAATTGCGACGGAATAGCCCAGGCCACCGATGGCGAGCAGTAACCCGAGCACAAAGCACAGCTTGCGAGAGCCCCCCTCGAAGGCCTCGACCAGGGTTAAGAAAACCAGCGAGATACTTAAGAAGACCACACCCATCAGCAGCTTCTCGGACTTGGTGCGGAAGCGTTCAGCATCCTGGAAATGCTCTTCTGACTGCATATCCTTGGTGCGACCGATGTTAGCCACGTACTGGCCGATTTCGCGGCGAGTATTGTAGCTGTTCTGACCACTCTTACCGTCGCGCTCCATAAACTTGTTGGGAAACATCTTGAGCTTCTCGTCCACCATCACTTCGGCGTCACGACGTTTGCGGGCCAGTTCGCTGGCCTCGCGACCGCTGGCCTCTTCCTCTTCATCGGCCAGAGAACTGGCCATCTCCTCGTAGCGACGATAGTTGGCGTAGGCCTGAGCATGGGTGTATGCCTCCACGGTTCCCATGGTGGTCGCCTCTTCGACGTTAACCACAGCCCTCAATCCGTCATAATCATTGTCGCCGGCTGCATCCGCCGCGATGGAGGCGCGCCAGGCCACCAGGGCCGCGCACACGGTCACAATCGCGATCAGGATCGCATTCCAAAAGTCCATTCGGTCACTAGCGTCGTCGTTCATTCTCGCCTCCGGCCGGGGCAATGCGCCCACTCAGGCGTCGATTCCTGTCGACCCCAGGGCCTCGCGCGCAAACCATTGCATGCAATACAATCGATATCAACCAGGAAGCCGTCTGAAGACTGCGTAGTACTTATGGTGAAACGCTGTCTCAGCCTGGTCTGTCTGGCCTTTCTTTGGCAGGGCTGCGCAAGCACACCCGGTCTGGCTCAGGCCCAGTCCCCTCCCCCGCCCGCCTGGCTGGTGCTTTATTACGGCTCGGCGGACTGCGATCTGGAAGCCCATATGATGGATGACCAGCAAGAACTGGCCAGCGTGGGAAGTACGGAGCAGGTCCAGCTGTTGGCGCTGGTGGATCGCAGTCCTCTCAACAGCGACCACAGCGGTTACTCGGATGAACAGGTGCGCAATCTCAAGCCCTGGACGGGGGCCCGCCTGTTGCATTTCACCCCGGAGCGCATCGAATCGCTGCAGGACTGGGGCAAGATCAGTATGGCAGACGGCAAGACCTTCGAGCGCTTCCTGAGAGAAGGGGTGCGACGCTACCCGGGCCGGCGCACCGTGGTGATCCTCTCCGGCCACGGGGTGGGACCTTACGGAATGGCGCAGGACGACAGCGCCCCCGAAGACGACCTGCTGACTCCTCAAGAAATCGCCGCGGGCTTTCGGGCAACCGGGCTTCGGGCCGAACTGCTGGGCCTGGACGCCTGTCTGATGAGCCACCTGGAAGTCGCCCGCCAGCTCGCTGCTTGCGCCCGGGTGCTGGTTGCCTCGCAAGAATCTGAGCCCGAATCCGGCTGGGACTACGCCAGCCTGATGCACAGCTTGCAGTCGCGGCCGGACATGAGTGCCCTGCATCTGGGAGGCGCGGTCTCGCGCACCTACCAGCGCTCGTTTGATCGCAATATCGATTCCTCGGTGCAGGAAGAGGGCCGAACCATCACCCTATCCGTCGTACAACTGGATCGGCTGCAGCCGGTTCAGGACGCACTGGACGAAGTCGCGCGAATCTGCCTGGCAGAGGACTCGGCCCGTTCCCAGCTGCTGCAAGCTTTGCAGCGAACCCACCATTTCGGAATTTCAGACCCCCGGGAGGAGGGTGAGGTTGCTTACTATGACTGCCAGCAACTGGCGTCCCAACTGCAGTCCGTTCCGCGCTTGCGGGACGCCGCCGCCCGGCTGGACCTGGCCTGCCGCAATGCGGTCGCCATGAAGGTCCAGGGCCGAGACCAGTCTCTTTCCGGCGGTCTGTCGGTCAGCCTGGAAGAAAATCTTGATGCAACCACGGCCTGGGCCCGACTGGGCGAGAAACTGGTCCCACCGTGAGACACTGGCTCATCTGGTGTAGCCTGGCCATTCCCGCCCTGGCCCAGGACCGGGTCGATCGAATCTTCGCGAAATGGAACAAGGGCCCAGGAGGAGCCGTGGGCGTGGTCCAGGCCGAGCGCATGGTGCTGGCCAGAGGCTATGGCTATGCCGAGCTGCTCAGCAAAACTCCCATCGACGGCCAGACCAACTTCGACCTGGCGTCCGTCTCCAAGCAATTTTGCGCCACCAGCGTGCTCATGTTAGCTCAAGATCAACGCCTGCAGCTGGAACATCGGCTGGGTCTCTACCTCTCAGGCCTGCCAGCCTACGCCGGTCGGGTGAAAATTCACCATTTGCTCAGCATGACCAGTGGACTGCCCGAATATGATGACTCCCAGCCGGTAAGCCTGGCCTCGCTGGTGGAAAGTCTGGCTCAGGAAGAGCCCAGTTTTGCTCCCGGGGCTAGATTTGAGTACCTCAACCTTAATTACGCTCTGCTCACTTTTGTGGTGGAGAAGGTGACCGGCCAACCCATGGGCACGGTGCTAGAACAGCGAATCTTTCAGCCCCTGGGAATGAAAAACACCGTCTTCCTGAGCCGACGAGGTCAACCCATTGCGGCTCGGGCCACCGGCTACCGTCAGACACCCAAGGGATGGGTGGTCAGCCGCAACGATGTGCCTGGGGTTTGCGACGGAAACATCTTCTCCAATCTGAATGACCTATCCCGATGGGAGATCGACTGGCTGAAAGGCTCCAGTCTGCTGGGGAAAAAGTGGTGCAAACTGGCCTGGAAGGAAGCCCGAACGGGCTCGGGCTATGCCTACGGTTTCGAAGTGGACCAGCACCGTGGGCTGCGCCGAATTTCCCACACCGGTGCCTGGAACGGGACGGCCACCTACATGTCCCTCTATCCCCAGAAGAAACTCGGAATTATCGTTCTGAGCAACCGGGAGGACGAGGACGTCTATTCTCTAGGAGAGCAGGTGGAAGACCTCTACCTGGGAGCCCCCGCCGATGCGGAAGAATAACTTCTAAAACCGTCCCGAGTCTGAACCAGCCACCAGTCCGCGCTGGTGCCAATCAGTTGACCCTCGGTCCATTCTCGCCAGACGGGCTGCCCGGGACGCCAATGCCAGACCCGGGTCTCACTCTCACGCAGAAAAACGTGCTCACCGGCACAGCTCAGCTCCTGCGGAGTCGAGGTCGGAGGCTTGCGCGGAACTTCCAGGTCAGCGGCATTGTGACGAAGGTGAAATCCATGATCCTCGACCCAGGCCGCCCGACCGCTGGCCGACAAAGTCAGCGCGCGCACATTGCAAACCGGCCACTCGTCCAGCAATTCCCACTCGGCCGCGCGATAAAGACCCATTCGATCGGCGGTCGCCTGCAAGGCCAGGGGGCCCGCCAGGACCACGCGAGCTCCCTCCAAAGGCTGGGCGGACAGGCAATTTCCGCGCTCAAACAGCATCCGGGCCTGGTTGGAGACGGCCATGCAGTACTCATTATCGAGAAAGGCCAGGTCCAGCATCCTGGCTTCTTTGGCCGGCGATCCCCCCAGGCGGCCGGTGGGCATGAATCGGTTCTCATGCACCTTGATATACTGGAGCTGATGACCGGCGCCCACCGCCACCAGCTGCCCGTCTGGGGAGAAAGCCATCTGGTCGAACTGGTAGTCCTCGAAAAAACGGTTGATCCGAGTCTTGTCCAACAGACCCCCACCGTCTCCCTTGAACAGACCGAGCGTGATCCCCTGACGGGCAAGAGCCCGTTCACGACAACGGACAGCCTGCCTGACCGGCACTTCCGAGCGAGTGCGCTTGAATTCAGCGATGTCGCTGTTGAAATACTCGCCGTAGACGACGTCGGTCTCCCAGACGTAATCACAAATGACCATCCCGGGCGAACTCAGGTTGCGACGGTTTCGTCCGGCTTGCGGCCCCACAGCTTTTTCTCAAGCTGAAGCAACTGCTCTTGCAATTGGCGGGACTTGTCACTCAAGTTTTTGATGGACTTGCGAGTGGAACGAAGGTCCTCTTCGAGCTTTTCGTCCGGTTCGGGCTTATTTGATTCCAAATCTGATCCGCTCATAAGTGACAGTTTCACTGTCACACTGTTACTACCTCTTCAAGCCAGCTAGTAAATTTGTCACAACGGACTTCAGTTCTCCAGGTAGTTGACGATAGAGCGGGCGACCTGAGCGGCGGCCTGGGGACGCCCACCTCGGGCCGGGCGAGGGTCTGCCAGCAAGGCTTCGGTCTGAGCAGCGGTATCGACCACGTCTCGCCCGATCAGGGCCGAGCCAATCTCAACCAGTCGCTCCGAATTGCGCACGGCCAGCCCGGAAACCGGCCGGTGGATCACCATCGGCTTGCCCAGAGCCTGGATCTCCGAGGTCGAAAGGCCCCCGGCCTTGGTCACCACCACGTCGGCCGCGCGCATCCATTCCTGCATATTGGAAACTTTGCCCTGAACCACCAGAGCGTGAGGACTTTGCATCGCTTCCAAATCATGACGGGCCTGACTGTTGGTGCCGGTGATGCAAACAATTTGCTTGGGGAAAGGCAATTGACCCATTTCTTCAACCAGCAGCTGGAAGGGCTGGCCTCCTAACCCGCCGCCGGTGATCACCACCGTAGCCAGGTCGGGCTTGAGGCCGAGGCGCTGGCGCAGCTCGGACACGGATTCCTGACTGACAACAGGAGGCCGGATGGGAATTCCGCTCACCTCCACCTTTTCCGGCTCGACGCCCAGCTTCTCCAGCTCGGCCTGCATGGGCTGATTGGCCACAAAATATCGGTCCACGCGGGAACTCACCCAGCGACCATCGGCCACGTGATCGGTCAAAACCGACCAAACCGGGGCCTGCACCTGTCCTCCGCGCTTCCAGTGGGCCAGCATCTGGCTGGCCTCGGCCTGGGTGGACACGATCAGGTCCGGCTTAAATTCTTGAATATGCTGAAGCGCCTCAGGAGATTTTCGAGCTTTCAAGGCCATCAAAGCCAGCTGAGCCCAGCCCACCAGGGGATTGCCCTTGACCGCCGCCTCGTAGGCCCAGCGGGCCAGGCCGGGAATCTTCTCCATGGACGAAATGGCGGATTTTTGAGCTTCCAGAACCTTGGGAGAGGAGACGCTGAGAGTATCAAAAGATTCTGCCTGCACACCTGGATACTCTTCCAACGCTTTGACCAGGGATTCGGCGGCGACACGGTGGCCCGCGCCGGTGGCGGAGCTATGCACCACCATGACCTTGAGGGGCTGAATCTTCATCTGAGCTCAGAATGCTTGGAGGGGCGGAAAAAAACCTAAAAGGGGCGAAATCCGCCCCATGCTTTATGAACAACTCGGGGGCGAGCGATTCTTCAGGGACCTGGTGAGCCGATTTTATGTGGGCGTGGCTCAGGACCCCGTTTTGAGACCTCTCTACCCGGAGGAAGATCTGGGCCCGGCCGAGGAGCGCTTGAGGCTCTTCTTGATGCAGTATTTCGGGGGCCCCACAACCTATTCCGAACAGCGCGGGCACCCGCGACTACGCATGCGCCACATGGGTTTCGCGGTGGGGGAAGCCGAACAGCAGGCCTGGTTGCGCCACATGCGTTTGAGCCTGGACCAGGCCCAACTGTCGCCTGAGCTGGAAGAACCGGTCTGGAGCTACTTCCTGCAGGCCGCCCAGTTCCTGCGCAACCGCTGAGTGCCGTGAGTAGGCCCTGCCGGGGGGACGGACTCGCTTAGGGCGGGTAGAGGTAGGGCAAAGCCTGTCGAACACGGACGGCCCAACTACCCTCGTTGTGACGGGCCGGCAGGTGGTCCGGATTGCCCGGGCTGGGGTCAAAGGGAGTGTAGCGAAAGCGAATCGACCTGGTTTCCGGCTGCCGCTCAATCCAGCTGGCATCCTCCCGGGCCGCCTGCTCGTAACGGGCCGAATCAGCCGGACTCTCGTGCCAGGCGCCCTGAGTGAACTCATCCCCCTCGTGGGTGCCCATGTCCATCCAGATAAAATGCGGCCAGGGAGCGTGAGCCGGATGCCAGTCCTCGCTCCCCCTTTGCCGTTTGCGCTGATGCAGCCAGGCCGAAGGCGAAAGCACGCCCACGTGCTGGAAAACCTCGGACTTCTTAAAGCCAGCGTATTCAGCGAAAACCCCACCCAGAGAGGAGCCCAGAATGCCGCTGTCCTTGGGGTTGGTGGAAAAGTCGCGGTCGATCTTGGTTTTGAGCTGCAACAGCTGTTCCAGAAACTGGGAGGCTCCCCCACCCTCCCAGCGCTGGCCGTCGGCGGAGGTCTGCTTGGGAACGAACCAATGCATACGATCGAAGCCCTGCCCGGTGTGAATACCGACCACGATCACCTTCTGCATCTTGCCGGCCTGACACAACTGCTCCAGACTCTCATCCAGCTCCCAGCTGCCGGTCGTCCCCTCAAACAGGTTCTGCCCGTCCACCACATAGAGCACCGGATAGCGAGTGCTTTGTGAATAACCGGGGGGAAGATAGAGGCTGACCCGCACCGTCCCGATACCCGCCAGCTCGGCCTCGGACTGCCGCAGCTTGCCCGTGTATCCCGGCCCCTGCAGGGCGCGCCACTTGAGCGCGGTTGGCTCCGCCCGACCAGACCCGATGAGCAGAGCTGCAAGGGCCAGCGAAGACCAGAAAGGACGTAACATAGGACCTTCTTTGGCCAACCGAGCGACCAACTCCCGCTGCTCCGGCTGGCAGCTTGAAAACAAGGCTTGATCATCCTGGAGAACTGTGCTACACTCCGCGGGCACCTCGGGGTGTAGCTCAGCCTGGTTAGAGCACTNNCTGGGGGACTAGGGGCCCACGGTTCAAATCCGTGCACTCCGACCACAAAGAAAGCCCGCAACCGCGGGCTTTTTTCATAGGCGCTAAACTTGATGTAAAGCTAAAATGGGCCGCGTGATCAACAATCTGATCAACTCCCGATCGCGCCAGCTTTTTTTCAATGTTTATAAGGGATTGACGCTGTTAATCCAGGGCAAGCCCCCGTGACAACTGGACTTAGGCACTGCAGACCCCCCAGCTTTTCCTGAGAGGATCGGGCCAGACAGAGTCTGAACCGAGGCCCTGGAAGGGGATGTGATGAGCAACGGCTTCTCAAAGCTCAAAGTCAAAGGATTTCGACGATTACGGGATACCGAGGTTCGTCTCACCGGGCTCAACGTCTTGATCGGGGCCAACGGAGTCGGCAAGTCGTCCGTCCTGGAAGTGCTCAGGCTCCTGGCGGCCTCCGCCAATGGTCGTCTCCAAGAAACCATCTCCGCAGCCCACGGCATCGGCAGCATCATTACCCACGGTCAGAACTTGTTGACCCTCTCGGTCGAAATGCCGGTCCCTGACCAGGCCCCCATCCTCTATGATTTAGAGATCGGCAAGAGTGGGCAGACCTACTCGATCGGAACTGAGAGCCTGCGCCAGTTTCGTAGGGGCCCGGAGCAGAGACCGATGAAATACATCGAATCGCAGGGTCAGGACATCCGCTACTACGAAAAAGACCACAGCAAACTCCTCAAGCCCACCTGGCCGCACCAGTCAGACGAGACATCGCTATTCCAGGTCCCAAAGATGTTCCAGGTTCCCGAGCATTTCCGCAAGGTTATGAGTTCCTCGACCCTATACCACGTCCTGGATGTCTCGTCCCGCGCCCCTGTCCGCCTGCCCCAGTCAATACGACCAATCCGTATGCCCGGGGTCGATGGCGAAGACCTGGTTGCCTGCCTTTACTCGCTGCGTGAGAGTGAGCGCGACCGATTCGACGCGATTATCGACACCCTGGCAGCCGCCTTCGCCAGCTTCGAAAGGATCGAACTCCCTCCCGCCGCAGCCGGGCTTCTTTCGCTGGCCTGGAAAGACCGCAATTATAAGCAGCCATTCTTCGCTCACCAGCTCTCGGAGGGAACCCTGCGCTTCCTCTGGTTGGTTACGCTCCTCCAAAGTCCCGACTTGCCCACAGTGACCATGATCGACGAGCCAGAGGTCAGCCTGCACCCAGAAATGCTGCGAATTCTGGCGGAACTCATGCGCGAGGCAGCCGAACGGACACAACTGATTGTGGCCACCCATTCTGATCGATTCGTGCGCTTTCTGCAGGCCGATGAACTGATCGTATGTGATATGGACGAGGATGGTGGGGCCAGCCTGACTCGGGGAAGCGACCTGGACCTGGAAGCTTGGCTCGGCGATTATAGCCTGGACGAACTTTGGAGTTTGGGCCGCCTTGGGGGAAGGTCTTGAGCTGCAAGATTTCCATCCTGGTGGAAGGCAGCACAGAAATTGCCTTCAAGGAAATTCTGCGCACCTATCTTGCGAGCCGGCTTCCCCCAGGCAGCATGCCGCGACTGGACTTCTTACCTCAAGACGGCCGCCTGCCCAAAAACGAAAAATTGAAGCGACTGGTGGAGGCTCTGTTTTCAGGCAAGGCTCCCTCCACCGCAGTCATTGCAATCACCGATGTCTACACCGGTACCGCCGACTTTAGTTCCGCAGAGGATGCAAAAAGCAAGATGAAACAATGGGTCGGAGCCTCCGAGACCCGCTTCCATCCCCATGTTGCACTCCATGATTTCGAGCCTGGCTGATTCCCTATTGGAGCGAAATCCAGAGGTTGGCGGGCTCAAACAGGCAGCGGCCCGCCGGCAATCCCGAGTCTATCAATCACACCAAGCCGCCAGCTTATCACTTAACCGAGGTGTTCCGAACCGGCAGCAAAGGCAAAAAATACGTGAAGCCACGCGATGCCACTCGCATCCTGCGCGGCCAGAATTTGGAGACGGCCGCCCAGCAGTGCCCCGAATTACAAAAGCTACTTGAGACGATTGTAAAAATTGCCGAGCAAGAGGCCGGCTCCCAGCTTACCTAGCACGGCCGGCTCCAGCCTATCGGGCACCCCTGCTGCCCGGGGAAGCTCCTTTCAGCCAGGTCTTGATGAAGTCAACAAATTGATCCGGAAGAGGGAGCGGCGAGTTTTCCGTGATGACGCCGAGAGCTGTCTCGATGTGCCCAGGAAACATGGCGCGGTAATATTGACAGGTGGCATCGGAAAATCCCATTGGGCTGATGAGATCGTGGAGACGAACCGGGGTCGTATCCAAAAAGTCCGAAAGGACAGGCAAGCTTGCGCCCTCACCCAGAATGCATTTCAGCGTGTCTTCCAGGCTATGCACGTAGGCCGAAAAAAGACAGTAATCCTCGGCGGACATTCCCCGAGTTTGCTGCGCGGGATAAAGATCAGGCCAGTGAAAGTGTTGTAAATAATAAGCTTCAAATTCCGCCCTCGTCCTGGCCTCTAAGAACAGAGTGGGACCACCCGGGTCGGCCTCAAAATCCGCAAGACGGCCAAGCAACATCTGGCAAATATGCACGAACTCGTGCTCAAGAATCGATCGGTACAAACGGTCCTGCCCCTGCTGGCGTTTGGCAGTCACTACGATGGGAGGCGACTGGAAACCGGCCACCTCGATACTCTCAATGGCCACCGCATTCAGACCTGCCCCAATCAATCCGTCGTCCTCGTACATTGGGTTCGCAACCAAAAACTTGCGCCCGAAGAGTTTAGATTGAACCATCCGAAGCTTCCTGATTGGTAGACAAAACGGCTCGAATTGAACCATCTCAGTGACGAATCGAGCCACGCTACCTGAATACTCGGAGTAGGTCTCATCATTCAGGGCCAGATATTCTTGAATTGCCGCAGCTCGCCCAACCGTCATCACTTCCCCGCCAGTTCGTTGGATTCATAGTACAAAGTTCAGCCTGACTTTTGCGGCAATAGGGAGATCCCTGGGCATCAGCTCACCAGAGATCTGAGTTGGGGCCGAACACCGTAACTTACCGCGTCATTCCTTAAGCGGCCGCGGGAAAGCCTGTGGAAACTGCCGGGCCTGTGGATAAGTCCCCTTAGGCGTTGCATTAGGCCGAGGGGACTTATCCACAGGCCCTTGGACAAAATCCCCCCCTTCGGGGGGGATTTTGCCCACAGTTCCCACATGCACGGCGGTTAACCCCGATCGCTTCGCTTACTCCAGGGGGCTGCCGCCCCCTGGACCCCCGCATGGCTGCAAGAGAGTGCCCTAACCAAAGCCAGGTCCAGGCCAAGAACAGCCACCGTTGCTAAAGAAGACGCGGATCTCCCCCACCAAGCAGGCAGAACTTCAAGCGGTGTTGAACGATTTTGGCGTCCCGATCGTGCCGCCCTGACGCGGATTTCATCCGCCTGGAACACCCTGAGGGTTTACCACAGGGCTTGGACAGCTCCTTCGGACCTGTCCAAGCCCTGCCAAAAACCACGGCTACTATTGGTGGCTTAAGACCTTAGCGCATAAACGGTCGGCAGACTAACTTAGCTCTCCGGGTTTTCTGTCCAAAGAATGGGGTCCACCTCAGACCCGAAAAGGTGCCCGAGCTAAACTTGAATAGCCTGAAGACACCAATATTAGTGATTATATTAATCGTGATGGTGGTGGGCCGGCGCCGGCCGGGGGCGAACAGTGTTCGCTACGGCTGCCAAACCGTAAACGACCGCACGAGCTTGGTCATGACTCTTCCCTAAAACTGACCTAGATCATAGCCTGCTCGGTAGAGCGCTCTATATTTAAAAGACCAACGAGAGTTGGTCTCCAGACGTCAGTCCATATGCCGGTCGAATCCAGGACCGGCTTTTTTTATCCTCCGAGCAAGCGAGCAAGTCCTGCAACAAGTGGCAGACTCCGCTCAACCGCTCAACAAGCGTGGCGCGGTGGCGCAACAGATACACAGATTCGACGTCGCGACGGTTGATCGCAGGCTTCAATCACGCACTGCTGGGAAACTCTGACGTTAACAAGCAGCCAACCATTTCCCGTTCTGAGTCAAAAGCTGACATTACGCGGGCTGTTGCTGTTGATCGACTGCCCACGAAGCATATCCGGACAAAAAACGGCCGGCTAAAGGCAGCCGGGCCCGCATGCAATCCCCAGGTCAGTTAAGCCAGGCGGGCGCTCAAGCGCGGGCTGCGGGTCTGCCAGTAGCAGAACATGGCCACGCATCCCAGTAGCCAGAAGGCCGGGCTGAAGCTGCCGGTTTGCTGATAGACCGCCCCCACCAGCAAGGGTGGGAAGAAGCCTCCCAGACCCCCGGCGGCGCCCACAAAGCCGGTGACGGTACCTACCGACTGGGGAAAATATTCGGGCACCAGCTTGAACACGGCGCCATTGCCCAGACCGATTCCAGCAGCCATCATCAGGGCTCCCAGGGTGAAGGGCAGCAGGTGGGGCAGCGACATCAACAAGGCGCAGGTGGTAACCATCGGAAACACAGCCCTCAACACTTCCAGGCCCCCGATCTTATCGGCCAACCAGCCCCCAAACGGGCGCGCCGAGGTGGCCACCAGGATGAAGCCGGCCGTGCGCATTCCGGCGTCGCCAGCGCTCAGGTCAAACCATTCAGTCAAAAAGATCGGCAGGTAGCCGGCCATGGCCACGAAGCCACCGAAAGTGAGGAAGTAGTAGAGACTCAGGCGCAAAGCCTGCGGGTTGCGGGCCGGAGCCAGCATTTGAGCCAGCGTCGGCGCTGGCGCTCGCCGCTCGGCATCCCGAGCGCACACGACAAACACAACCAACCAGATGGCCAGCAGCAGGGCGAACATCCAGAAGCCCCAGGCATACCCGAGGGCGCCGACCAGCAGGGGTGAGCCATATGCGGCCAGAGATTGGCCGACATTGCCGGCTCCGTAAATTCCCAGCGCGGTGCCCTGCTTCTCGGGCGGGTACCAGCGACTGACGAACCCGACCCCGACCGAAAAAACCGCCAGAGCGATACCGGTAAAGAACCCGCAGGCCAGCAGTTGCGGGAAGGAAGTCACGTAAGCCATAGCCACGGCCGGCAGTACAGAAGCAAGCATCACTAGGCTGAAGATCTTGCGCCCCCCATAACGGTCGGCCAGCCAGCCCAGCGGAATTCGCCCCAGGCTACCTAAAAGGACGGGAGTGGCCACCGCCAGGCTGGCCTGTAGCGGTGTGAGATGCAACTGCTTCTTAAGAATCGGCATCATTGCGGAAATGGAGCCGAAGACGGCGAAACAAAGAGCAAATCCTACAGTTGCAAGCAGGAGTTGCGCGGATCGACGAGAGAGCATTTTTTTTGCTCCTTTCTGAACTGATCTTGCCCCCATTATAGTCCAGCTCGAATACCCGACCGTATGATCTAGATCAACCGTCCAACCGGTACAGAAAGCGTAGCAGGCCCAGGTTCATGAAGAGTAAGGCGCTGCTACCCATAAAAGCCGGCCAGACGGTGGCCCGGTCTCCGCCCATGTAGGCGTTCATGGTAGCTGTTAGCAGCCACAGCTGCAGAACCAAGAGCAAACTGGTAAGGCATAAAATCCCATGAACCACTGTCATTTTTTGATCCTGGCGCATCAGCCGTTGCTCCGCTGCAGCCCAATGGCAAAGATTTCGCGGTCGGTGATTTCCAGAGTGACCTTGGGCAGGGCCCGCCGCGGCGGTCCCTGGATGGGCCGACCGCTGTCGATATCAAAAGCCCCTTCGTGACACGGGCAAAACAATCGTTTTTGCTCCGGCTGAGGCACCACGGCGCAGGCCAGGTGGGTGCACTTTTGGTGGAAAGCCACCCAACGCTTTTCTTCCAGGCGGACCAGCAGACATGGCTCGTTATCATCAGGATAATGGAAGGCCAGGCTCTGCCCTACCCCCACTTCATCCAGTCCGCACAGGCGCTGGCGCGGAAAACCCTGGCCCGCTCCTCCCTGAAACAATTGGTCCAAACCGATGCATAATTGCCCGGTGGCAAAACCACCGCTGATCAGCACCAGAAACTTCACAAAATCGCGGCGCGAGACATAGTGGTCGTCGGCCCAGTCAACGGGGAAGTCCTGGCGCCAGGCCTCCGGTTGCTTGTCTTTCATGACTCTTCCTCCTGATACATTCCCAACAGCAGAATGTCGGGCTGTTCTTCAAGCGCGTCGGTGACCCGCAGTTGCTGATCCTCTGAGTGACGAGGCACCAGCACGTTGACCTTGGTCTTAACGGTCTGGCGCCCGAATTGAAATTCATTGATCGGACGCGAGCGTGGACGTTCTTTTTCCATCTGCTCGCGCGTGCCGTAAAACAAGGCGCCACTGGGGCAGACGGTGGCGCACATAGGCTTTTTGCCCACCGAAGTGCGGTCATAGCACATATCGCACTTCATCATCAGGTTAAAGCCGGAGACCGGCGCACCTCGCCCTGCTTCCATCTTGGGGACCCCGAAGGGGCAGGCCAGCACGCAATTGCTGCAGGCAATGCAACGCGACTTGCGAGCCGTCTGCACCACCCCGTCCGGGGTCCGCTTGATGGCGTCGGCCGGGCACACCTGGGCGCAGGTGGGGTCCTCGCAGTGCATGCAAACCACCGGCACAGTCTGCACGCTGCGCTCGCGATCAATGGTCTCCAGGTGAATCATGGAAACGCCCTTGTGGGTGTCGCACTCCGAGCAGGCCTGAAAGCAAGCCTTGCAGCCGATACAGCGATTGGCGTCGATAAAAAACTCCATGCGTTCAGGAACCATTTTCCCGCCTCTTGACCCGCACCGCGCAGGCCTTGTATTCAGGGATTTTGGAAATGGGGTCCTGGGCGGCGATGGTGAGGCGATTGATACTCTCGCGCCCGGCCCAGTGATAAGGCACAAAGACGGTATCCGGGCGAATCGTGTTGACCACTTTGGTTGCCAATTCGATGCTCGAGCGTCTGGATTCCACGATGGCGACCTCGCCTTCTTTCAGGCCTAATTTGGCGGCCAGCTGGGGGTGAACTTCCAAATACGGAGCGGGGTGCATTTCCGCCAGCGGACCGATGCGCCGCGTCTGGGTGCCGGAAAGAAACTGGCTGATGACCCGTCCGGTGGTGAGGATCAATGGATATTCCTCGTCCACTTCCTCCTGCGGAGGCGAATAGGGGGCCACCAGAAACCGAGCCTTCCCGTCAGGAAAATAGAAGGGACCCTTGCCCTGAGCCACCACGTTCCAGGAACCCGGCTCAAACATACGGGGGGTTCCGGGATGATCGTCGCTCGGGCAAGGCCAGAAGACTCCATAATTGGCCTCGATCTTTTCGTAGCTGATGCCGGAATAATCCACCACCCCGCCCCGGCTGGCCAGCCGGAGTTCATCGAAAATCTGAGCGGGGCTCTGAAAGGTAAAGCCTTGGGGCCGCTTCAAGGCGGCCGCCAGGTCCTGGATGATTCGCCAATCCTGGCGAGCCTCACCGGGGCAATCCACCGCCTTGCGGATGCGAATGACGCGGCCCTCGGCGCTGCACACCACCCCCTCGTCCTCTTCCTGTAGAGAACCCGGCAGGACGATGTCGGCGTGCTGGGCCGTCTCATTCAAGAAGAAATCGATGGCCACGTAAAACTCAAGCTTGTCCAGGCAGCGGGCCACGAATTCGCTGTCGGGTAAAGAAACCTTGGGGTTGAAGCACAGGCTGAGCAGCCCCTTGATCTCGCCGCTATCAATCTTACGGAAGAGCTCGTAGGCGTCCACCCCGGCCTGAGGCATTTGATCGGGCTCAAGGCCCCAGATCGGGGCTATGTGAGCGCGATGCTCAGGATTGGAAATATCCCGTCCACCCGGTAACTGGTCGCATTTCTGGCCATGCTCGCGACCCCCCTGACCGTTGGCCTGGCCGGTGATGGTGGAATAGCCGCAGTTTTCGCGCCCGATTCGACCCGAGGCCAGCACGATATTGATGGCCCCCAGCACGTTTTGCACGCCGTGACTGTGGTGCTCGATGCCGCGCGCATGCATCAGAAAACTGGTCGAGGCCGTGCCCCACCATTCGGCCGCCTGCTCCACCAGCTTCTGGTTGAGGCCGCAGACCTGGGCGGTGCGTTTGGGGGTCCATTCTTTGACGGACTCGGCCAACTGCTCAAAGCCCACCGTGTGTTGCTCAATAAAAGCGTGGTCCAGCCAGTCTTTCTCGATCATCAGGTGCAGGATGCCGTTG
>JAFEBA010000043.1 GCA_018266105.1 bacterium
GTAGCTCAGTGGTAGAGCAACCGGCTGTTAACCGGTTGGTCGTAGGTTCGAACCCTACCGTCGGAGCCAACAATTACCCAGGCTCTTTTCTTTTGTACAAAGCTTTCTGGCGCAAGTAGGCCAGCCAGCAGCCCAACACCAGCGGCGCCCCTCCAATCAGCACCAGATGCTCGATTACCGCCTGCGACAGCACACCCAGTAGGGATGCCTCGGGCACAATGCGAGCGGCAAAACCAAGCGGAATGACGGCCTCCAGCACCAGTAGCCCCACCAGCCAACCACTGATCCAGTCGCTGGCCCGCGCAGGCTCCTCGCTGTGATACCACAGCACCAGGACCACGAAGACCAGGTTCACCAGAGCACAGACCGCAGCATAACCAAAGGCAATTCGAGCTGCACTATCGTAGGGCCCCGAGGGCAGCACAAATCGGGGCGAGGGCGCGAAGGAGTGTACATACTCGTCAAACTCACTCTGAGTGCAATCTATCCCCGCCAGCGTCACCGTGTTGTAACGACCGAGATAAATGCGCCCCAGGACCGAACCACCATCCCGCAGGCGACACGCAAACTGACACCCGCGATCGGTTAAACGATTCCGAAACCCCTGGTACTCACTTCCAAAGGTCGTGGCCAAAGATGCGCAATACTCGCGGGCCATCTGGTCCATGCGTTCGCGCACCCCCCATAGTAGCGTGACGCCATTGTCACCCAGAGTCATCAAATAGACGCGGGGCGGGCTGCCGGGCTGCCTCCCGACGTACAACGTGCCGTTCTTAATCGGCCGATTCTCCCAGGTAGAGTCACCGGGGACGGACAGCACTCCCAAAGCCGTTTCCAACTGACGCTTCGGAACGACTTTCTCGTGTCCGTGCTCATGGGCGTGCTCGTGCTGCGGCTCCTGAGCCAGCAACGCACACGTCAACAGCAAGATTGCGACTAGAATCCGAAAAACCATAAACGAATCCTCAAAGAAAGAAGGAAGCCCGCTGCGACTCGCAACGGGCTTCCTCAGTCGGACCGGAGTCCTATTTGCCGAGCACAGATTCCTGAGTGTAAGCCAGAGGAATCAAGAGGTTGGAGGAGGGGAAGAATGGCGGGGGCTTCAGCGAGAGCTCCTTATCGAAGTTGAACTGCTGACTCCAGCCGGCGTTCCCGTCCAGGCGGGCTTTGGTTTGCTGCTCAGTCAAACCGCCGAAGATTTGAATCGTCCTTCGCGACGCGAAACTGTTGGTCGAGTTGGCGACTCGGCTCCAGTCGGTCGTGTCAACGAGATTCGCATTCGACACATCCAGGCCGCCATAGGGATTGCCCGTGGCGCCGGTGCTGGTCCAACTACCACTGCCAGTCTGAGTAGACGAACCGGCGATGATGGTTGCGTAAATATAGAGCTGCTTGTCCAGGAACTGACCCTCGCGAGTCGAGACCTGCATTTTGGGAGCAACCAGGCCCAAGCCATTGTTCGCACTGGTCGGCTTGTTGCCTTTCGCGGTGCCATATTGCCAGACGTTGTCGACGATGCTGATGCCCTTCTGAGTGTTCGGATTGACTCCATCACCATAACTGACGCCGATGGTCTTGGCTTCCATATTCACACCACGCAAGCCGGTAATGTCACCAGTGCCGTAGATGGCGCCGTTGAGACCACCGGCCTGCTGCGCAGGGGTCAAATTGGAGGGACGGTCGAGCATAAAGACGTCCACGCGATTCGCGTCGGAACGACTTTGCTTGTAGACCAACACCTTGCCAGTCGTCACCGGGACAGCAGCGGTCACCTTGGTACCGGCTACGTCGTTCGCGGCTGAATGCAGGTAGACTTCAGTGATGCCGCCGTCGCCGTTGTTACCCGGCAGGTCAGCATTGTGGGCCCGATTGCTATCCGCGGTGGTCATCTGAGTTCCCACTCCGAAAGCCCAGGCGTTGGCGTCGGCGCCGGCCGGAACCGGAATCGATGGTTGAATAGTGGTCGCCACATTCTTAACGTCCACAACCCAGTCCTGAGCCTTGTAGGTTGCACCAGGAATGCGGACCGTGCCGGCCGGCTGCCAGTTATTGGAGGTAAAGCCAGCCTGAGTGTGACCCGGAGCGCCGGCCACAGTGTGACCAGCCACGGTTGCGGTGCCAGCAACCCAGGTATCCGAAGTCCCGGCCACCCAGGTGTCAGGAGTGCCCGCCGCCCAGGTATCAGGCGTTGCAGCCACCCAGGTGCCGGGATTGATGTGAGGACAGCTGTAGGTACCAGTACCGGCACCACCGCCCGCAGGCGGAGTGTAAACCGGACTGGGGCAGCTTGCTGCGCTATGCAAGGTGCCACCAGCACCGACCGTGTGACCAGGGGTGCCGGCGACCGTGTGTCCGGGTGTACCGGGAACGGTGTGACCAGCAGTGCCTGCAACAGTGTGGCCGGGGGTGCCGTTAATCGTAGCAACCCAGGTATCAGCCCCGGTTGCAATCCAACTGGGCGGAGTGTAAACCGGGTTATTTGCGTAATTTTGCACATCCGTGCCCGAGTTATAGTCATAGCTGGTGACTGTCGACTGCACTCGCACAACCGGGTTACCGGGAACAGTTCCTGCCGCCAGACCCGAGGCATCGGTTACAATCTTGCCGTTGGCGTCCTGCACTTCCAGGAACATGTTGCGAACATCGCCCTTGACGACAACACCGCCAGCAACTTCGGTAGTACCAGCCTTCGGGTTCACGAAGATGCCAAAATCTGACGTATTGGTCTTTGTCGAACCCGCCACCAACACACCACTGGAATTCCGGTAACTGGGGATGGTTACGGTGGGATTCTGCAGTGAACCATTCACCTGGGTGGGGGCAACCTGAGACAGATTGGGGTCCAGACCGGTATCGGACTGGTTTCCAAAAGCGCCCGTCTGCAGAGTGGTCAGGTTCTGAGGAAGCGGCACCGTCGAGACGCGACTGATCGAGTTGCGTCCGCCCTCAATCAATCGATCATAGCGATTGACGATGGCGCCGGTCGACGGAACCGGATTCGCCCCCTGAGAAGCCGATGCGATCGGATTGCCAGAATTGTCGTAGGGTCGTTGGGTAATGGCTGTGCCGCCACCCGGGTAGGTCGGATTGTTGCCGCCAGCGTAGCCGACGCCGTCGAACGCTGGCGAGAGATTCGAGTCCGTGCCAGAGAACGTGAGCGAGCCCATAAATGCTCGCTTGGGGCGAGTCCGGAAGGTATCGGAAGCATAGTAAGAGAGGGCCGAATCCCAGTAAGAGGTGGGAACTGAAATATAGGGCACCTCATTGGTGTGCACGGGACCATCAAACAGAACCGTGTCTTTATCTACAATATTGAAAGCGATCGGGTTGCCACGAACGTCCTTGCCACCGACATTGGTACGGTAAGCGTAGTCAGCGGCCGACTTCTCCTTAAGGAGACAGCGAGCACGCATCACCGGCAATCCATCTCGGTAGGCCACGCACGTGACCAGGTAAGTGCGCAGGCCCGAAGGAATGGCGCCAACCGCCATCTGCATCGTGTTGGCAGAAGGAACAACGAAGGTATGAACGGCGTAGTCGCCCACCATCAAAGGATTGCTGCTCTTCAGTGCGAGCCAGTTCCCCTGAGCCGCTTTCAAGGCGTTGTAGTCGACGCCAATCAAGTTCTGATCCGGCTGCAGACCCAAGAAGTCCACACCCGTTTTGGCACTGAACCGACCGTAAGGACAGGTCAGGGCTCCCAGCGAGGTCTGAGTGAAGTTCGGGTCACCGGGAGGAACGCTGAACGGGTCGTTGTGCAGTCGTGGATAGCTAACACTACCCGCCGAAACGTTACCTCCAACCCAGGTGTCACCCAGATAGTTGATGCTTCCCGTATTGGAGTCCGGCTTGGTAACCGCCGAAATCCACTCCTTGATATTACGGATGCCGGCCGTGCAGGCAAAGTGAGCCTCGGTCAGAGTTCTGTCTCGCAGCGCCGTCCGGTTTTCATTCGGACTGAGCTGGTAGAGAGCAAAGGACAAAAGCGCGAACAAAATCATGAAGAACAGAGTCATCAAAAGGATGATGCCGCGCTTTTTCCTGGTCTGTGGGAGCCTGGTCATAGACCTTCCTTTCACGCCTCCAGAGAGAGGCTACTTAATATTCAGGGTAGGAAGAGGTACTGAACTGAGCAATTCAAAGGACTTTTCATCCGTTCGAGTGCCAGTACTGGTGGCATCCCTACGACGCCTGTGGCTTTGAAGCCGATTGGTGGTTCCGTCGATGCCTCGACCGGTCGCTGGATCAAAAGCATAGACCAGAATTCGGACCTGAATCGTCCCGGTCGGCATCCGCATAAACCCGCAGCGGCCAATATTCGGACAAAGCACCTGGCGAGCAACGCCTGCCATCGGTGTCGGCGCCAGCGGGTCTAATTGGAGACGTTCCAGATAAACCGACTTGGCCGGGATGGTTCCGATTGCCGTGGGCGTCCAGGCCAGACGATAGCGAAAGAGAGGGGTATAACCCGGGGTTGCGCCACCGTCATCAAAGGCGTAGGCGCATTCAGTAGCGCTCGCCTTAATAAAATTCGACGCGGTAATGAAGTCGACCGACGGATACTCCGTCGAATCATTGGGAAGAGGTGAGTAGAAAGCCTCGGCGACACTGGTGCCCGGGCGACGCGAGGCCGCGGTGGAAAGAATATTCTCAATGCGACTTGATGCACGGCGCGCATACATCGACATCGTATACTTCGAGTTAGCAGACTCGAAGTCACCCATAGCGGAAGTGTAAAGAACCATCGTAAAGGCACTGATAGTCGTCATCAGCCCGGTAACAACCAGCACCTCCATCAGACTGAGACCTCGACGCTTTTTACGGCTGTTCACTGGTAACACAGAAACCTCGCATTCTTACAAAGCGGAACCCGCGACGCTGTCTCCAACGTGTCGTTGCAGTGATCTCCAAAAGAAGATTCTTATAGCGCAAGGCCACATTCGGCTCTGCCGACGAGTTGGGAACCAGACGACGAGCAGCCAGATTAATACCGTAGCGCTGCTTCTCGATCTGAAAGCGCTGCAACTCCACCGAACCGGCGGCTCCCCAAATGAGGCCCGGATTGAGGGGCGGTGCATCCAGGTCCCGCCAGTTCGTCCCATCGTTATTCGCATTACTGGAAATCGATGCCGGAGTCGTGGCCGTGATGAATCCAGGAGCAGTTGGGTCAACCTGACCGGACTGCATCAAATCCAGGACTCGCCTGGTATAGTTCACCGCGTAAGTCTGCATGCCGCTTTGATCAGCGCTGAAGGCATCATAAGCAAGAGCCGCCAGCACTCCCGTCAACGAAATGGTCAAGACAGCGATGGATACCAAGACCTCTGTAATTGTAAAACCGCGCTTGCGTCGCCTCATCTTACCTCCTTCAGGTAGTTTAGCAGGTCATTTGGAAGTCTGCAGGGGTGCCGCAAATTATTTTTCTAACCCGGTTAGATGAAATCGCGACTTAAGTAAGTTCTCCTTTGCGCTGGCCAAGCCTGGCTGCAACTCAAGAGCTTTTTCAGCGGCCCTGGCTGCTTCATCCCAGCGCTTGAGTCCCATCAGGCAGGCCGACTGATTCACCAGCGGGCTAGGATCGTTTGGATCCATACGACTCGCTTCCTTCGCAGCCTCGAGCGCCTTGGCGTACTGCCCCTCGAGATAATAGATCATCGCCACCTGGGTATAAGCTGAAGCGGACTTCTCCTTCTTGGCCAGGCGGGTTGCCTCCATGAGAGCACTGCGCAAAGCATAGTGAGGTCTTTCGTCACCCGGATTAATCTTAAGCGCCCGCCGTAAGACTAAAACCGCCTCGCCCCAACGATGCTGCTCCACCAACCAATCACCATAGACATACCAAGGAGTCGAACCAGCGTCGACCTCGATCGCCTTTTTAAAGTTCTCCTCAGCGGCTTTGATATTGTGTAGTCGACCGAAAACCAGACCAAAGTTCAAATAAACAGGAGAAAACGTATCGCTCAGGAGCGGTTGGGCGCGCATCAAGCAGTCCAGGGCATCTTCGTACTGGCCTTTGTCGACCTGGCAAAGAGCGTAGTTCATCCAGGCACGCCCATCGTCCGGACACTTCACCGTCACTTCCGCCCAAAAACTCTCCAGGTTATGCCAGACCCTGTTTCGCGCGTGACTGGCCAGCCCCAAGAGCGGCAACAGACCCAACACCAGCAACTGACGTCGGGAGTTACTGGCCAACTCGGCCACAATGATAGCAACCGCCACATAGGGCCCATACATGCGATGGTCATTGATTAAATCCGAAAAGGGCACCAGCAAGGTGGGCGATTGAGAAATCAAAAACCAGGACATCGCAAAACCGATCACGGGCCGGGAACGAAACATGATGATCAGAAAAACGGTCAGGCCCAGCATGCCCAGGATAGCGCCGGGCTCAAGGGGATTGAGGAAGGGCAACATCTCCTGGTCCCCAACCAGCACGCTTGGCATAAAGAAAGCTCTGATGTAGAGCATCAAAACGTAAGGCTGAGTAATCCAGTAGAACCTTGGCGCCACTCCCCCAAGATCCATATGAGGAGGATTGCGGAAAGCCATCCAGGCTAGAATGATCAGAGTCAAAAGAACAAATGGCAGAACCTTTCGCCAGTTTCTACCCCCAAGAAAATACTCGTAGCTAACCAGCAGACCTGTAAAGACAACACCGTTCTGCTTGAAAAGACTGGCCATCAGAAACGCAAGCATGGCCCTACCTGGACGACCCCGAGCATAAAGCCAGACCCCCAGACACAGCCCCAGCGAGACATACACCTCGGCCCGCTGACAGATATAATTGACGGTCTGAGTCGCTACCGGGTGAAGTCCGTACACGGCCACACCCAACCAGGCCCGCCTGCGACTTCCCACCACCAGCTCAACCAGTCGCGCCATGCACACTAACTGGAGCAAGAATGCCAGAAAGGTAGTGATATGGAAGTAAAACGGGTATAACCCCCCGCCCAACGCGAAATCGATGGCCAGACTGACGGGCACAAGCGGACGGTAAGACTGGTTCACCCTCAAGGGCGTAATCATCCTCGCATCCCAAAACATCCGGGGTATGTTGTGCCAATCGCGAATGTAAAGATTGTCCACCACCGCATGGAGGTCGTCGAAGACAAACTCGTTCTGAAAGTGATTGGAATAAACTATGGTGACGGCGGTCAAAACCAGAGCCGGCAGCCAGTAACCTCGGTCAATCCAGGCTTTTGACGTTCCTTCAGACATCTTCACCTCTGGATTCACGAGAGATCAGGGAATGAATCGGCCGGGTGGGAACATTGTTGATGTCGGCGCTGATAAAGGTGAGCAGCAACTGCAGGCCCATCAAACAGGGTAGGGCCGCCAGCATGATGGTACCGTTCGGATTGAGAATGCCCAGCGCAACGCCCCGATGCCAGTTATAGGCCCCGAAGGTGACGCCAAAGGTTGAAAGCAGGAGACCACTCACTAAGAATACCGAACCGATCTGAAAATCACGAAGATAGTAAGTATAGAAGACCCGCCGCCAGATGCGCACAAAATGCTTGAACGTAAACTCGAAGATCGCCAGAGCCACCTTCAACCCGCTAACCTCGTTGGCGTAGCGGGCCGTCATCGGCACATCCCAAACCACCGCCCTGAGAAGATAGAGACGATAAAGCATATCGCTCTCGAAAAAGTAGCGATTCTCGAGCGTCTCCAACTCGATCGACGCCAACACCTCACGATGAATAGCGGTGAACCCGTTGGTCGGGTCCATGACGTTCCAATATCCGCTGGACAACTTGGTCAAAAACGAAAGGCCGCTGTTCCCCATCAAGCGCACCACGGGCATTGGACGGAGATACTTTAGGTCGTAAAAGCGATTCCCCTTTGCGTAGTCCGCCTTACCCTGAATCAGAGGTCGAACCAGATTGGGCAGATCAAGGCCAGCCATTTGACCATCGCCATCCATCTTCACGATGATATCCGCCCCGTCTTCCAGAGCCTTTCGGTAGCCGCGTACAGTGGCCCCACCGACCCCCAGGTTGGTTGGGTTGTGCAAAACGACCACCCTCTCGTCGGGCTCAGAATCCAGCACAAACTGGCCTGATTTCTCCGGACAACAGTCATCAACCACGTAAATGCGATACACGTCTGCTCCAATAGAAGCCAAAACCTCTAAAATATGGGCCTTCACGCGATAGCACGGAATCACGACGGCGATTCGCAGAGCGGACACCAAACCCCTCAGTTATCGTTTGCGTCCATCAATCTCTGGACCTAAGAGAGCGCGAGCGTCCAAAGGATGAAGAAGAAAGCTCCTACCACCCAGGGTACAACCTTTCTCAACGAAGGCTCCTGAATCCATTCGGCAAACTTGCGCTCATACTCAAGATAACAATAAATTGACGCTCCGACAGAAAAAGCCAGAGCCCAAGGGGTAAGCTTAAACAGATTCGCACTACCCAACTGCTGCAACCGAAAGACCGGGAAGATCATCGAGTTCAGTCCGGCCATAAACAGCACCAAAGCAGCGGGCGTGGCCAGCGCCCTCAGAAAATGCTTATGCAACAAATCCTGCAAGCTGTGAGAGAAACGCCTGAAGGTGATCAGGGATAGCACGGTGGAGACAGCCGGATAGAGCAAAAACAACCCGCCCACATAGACCGCGTATTTTTGCGCCTCGACGACAGCCTCTGCTGGAAGCTCCTGATTGAGTTGATATCCAACAAAGGCCAGCTTAATCTTCTGAGCAAGGTAAAGAATGACTCCATCCACAAACAGGAAACCAAAGACAGCCGGACCATAGGTCAGAGTCAAGGCCTGGGCTTTGGGCAGAGTACTAAATTTGCTTAAAGGCCTCAACTCGGCCAGGGTCACCTGTCGCTCGTCGCCACCCGAGCGAAGAATCAGCACAGGCACGAAGTCCCTGGGTATCGCGGCTTCGTTAAGCCAATACTGCAGCTGACTTTTCTCGCGAAACCGGTTCGGACTGACCTCGATGCAAGGGTGCGTCGAGTAAGCGCGGCCGGTCAGCGACCCACCACCCGCATTCTGGATACTAATGATGCCAGACTTACATTGAACGCCCTCGCTGTTGGGCTGAATGCCGACAAATTGCACTTTGTGAATCAGGAACGGCTCAGACAGAGCAAGCTCCTCTGTGGTAATGACTTTAGGCTTGAGGGTGGCGGTCTCTTCCTTTGCTCCGGCAGGCTCAACCCACTCGGGCACCTCCAAATCCGGAACAAGATCGCTTCCCGGCAGGATATAGAAGGCAAAATCAGGCGCTACCAGCTCGATAAAACTCTTGTCCCACTGAATCACCAGCTCCATACGCCCCTGCTTATCGGGCTCTTCTTCGTGGTGCTGACACTGCTCGAAGAAGCCCTGACTCCGGGCCAACCAGTCTCTCAAGACAGGCAAAAAAGTTTTCAGGTCACGACGAGAACGATGCACGTCGCAGGGGTCGGTCATTTCGCAGAACTCTGCCAGCAGCTGCATCTGACTCTCCGAACTGGCATCTGTCATCAGAATGCGAGTATGGCTTCCGACCGGCTTCAGCTGCTCGGTAAACAGGTCACGCTCGTAGAAGACCGCCACAATCTCTTCGCCCAGGTCCGATGGCGACTCGCCCAGCTTTTGCAGACAAAAACACAGGAGCTTCTCGCACTCCTGGATTCCCATCCCCTTAGCGGCCTTCTCTTCTTCGTCAATCGTGAGCTTGCCCGTGTCCCGCGCACAGACAAAACTGGCGCCGGACCAGTAACGCAAAAGATAGTCCAATGCGTCCCGAAGCGCATCTCGGCTTTGAGAGAGCTCGCCTCGACGCACGCGGATGTCCAGACGCCGAAGAATTCTGGAAAGAAACTTGGGCGCGTCGGTCGGAATATCGATAGGGCGAAATTCACCCGGAAAGTTCTTGGGCGCAGCGGGTTCGGTCGCTTTGACCTCGACCGGAGCCTCCTCGACGACCTTATCGTCGGGCTTAGCGTTGGCTCGACGCAGGAGTTGCTCAGCAGAGAGAGCCGGCGCAGCCGGCGCCTTTGGCTTGGCGGCAGCCTCCGAGGCAGCCTGGCGCATCCAGATCGGATTCGGCAAACAAACGGGACACTGGCGAATGCGCAATTGATATTCTGGCTCAAAGAGCTCCAGCAAATGCTCACCGCAACGCGCGGTTAGAGGCAAGAAGCCATGATCGGTCGGAGGATCCGAAAAATGCTCGGTATGGCTAAAGTAGGGCCCCATGGACCTTACCCAATCGCGGAACAACGGAAAATACCGGTCATAGTCTTTGGCATACCGCTCGACGCTTGGGGTCTGGCCACGCTCCTGCTTGAACCAGGAAGAGAGGACACCCTCAAGCAACAAAATATTCGTATGAGAACGTGGCTGAAGCTCCAGATGTGAGTCACGCCGATAAAACACACCGACAAACTCACGGGCCGCCAGGTCATCCTGATGGGATTTCAAAGATTCTACGCAACTCTGCAAAAGGCGCTCGCAATTATCAACCTCTTCGCTCTTTCGCGCGAAGCGCTCGGCGTCTTCACTCAGACAACCAAGCTCCTGACAGAGCAACTTGCCCACGCCAGCAAAGTAGCGCAGCAAGAACTCAAGGGTATCACGTAACAAGCGAGTTGACTCGATGACATCTTTGGACTGCAGGGCGGCGGCATAGCGATCGGTCAAATGCAAGGTATGCTCGGGTACCTCCTGAGGAATACCCAGAAAACCCTCGCCTTTGACCCATTCAGACGGAGTGACGAGAACTCGACTCGGTATACAGGCCTTGCAGTCATTCAGTTCCAGACGCTGACCGACCTCAAGTTCGGTATCGTAAATTCGATAGAGCAGGCGCTGCTCTTTATCGAGCGTGGTGCGCTCCCAAACCAGCTCACAGCGCTCCCAGAAGGACCCCATCGCCTGAATCCAGGCTTCCAAATGAGGCAGATAGGCATTGCGGAGCTTGAAGCTCTCACTCCGACCAGGTGCACGGGGAGGCTCCTTGCAAAAGTCAGAGAGGCGATAAAGCCCCCCCATCAAGCCTTCTACACGCCCACCTTGAGTCAAAAGATAGAACTGGCGTGGATTCCCGGAGGCATCGAAAAAGATGCCGGCACACTCTTTTCCGAGTTCACCAGAGTCGTTTTGAGACAGAAAGTAGAGAGCCTCTTTGAGCCTATTTTCCGAGTCAGCCAGACGGACTGACTGACCCTTCTCCAACATAAACAATTCGGCGGAAGCGCCCATCTGAACACAGGCGGCGCCAAGAATATCGCAACAAAGGTTCAGGAACAGAGCAAACGCCTGGCGCATTGCGCGCAGGGCAGTGTTGGGCGCATCCAAACGTACGCCCTCATCGAAATCCTCGAGGACGTGCAGAAGGTGCGAGGGGGCTTTGGGACTGAGCCTTGGAGCGAGCTCGGAACTCGGCGTGGCTGGACCTGCAACCGCCAATACTGATGCCTCCTCCAGAGCGATGTGGTTGGCCTATTGCACCCGGCAGCCACCCTTTCCTCCCTGGAGAAGTCTGTCGTAGATAGGATAGAGCCCATTTTCTTCGTGCTCGATGTGATGCTCAAGCAAATGCACGAAATCAAGAGAGAACCTCTCCCAGCGCTTTCCCAACATCTCAAGAGCTTGCTCGAGCTCCGGCAAGAAACGCCGCAGACCCTGATGCTCGTAGCCCATCTCGCGGGTGGGCCGGTCAGTACCCAAAAATTTGCAAATCAAGGGAAACATCTCGGATTCTTGCCAGGCTAATTGCTCCAATACCTGAACCCGCAGGGCCTGCGCCGGCTCGGAAAAGTCTCTCCCTTCCTGAGCCAGTAGCCGAAGCCGCTGGAATTCCTCCAACCAGGGGCTCTGGCTGGCCAGTCCAGACTCGGGAGGCTCACTCACAAAGTAAATGCGGTAGAAACGCGATGGGCCGTTCACCAGAGGATAGAAATGAGCCCTTCCCCAGTCAGAGGGGAAGGACGTTTTCGAAACAGCCAGTAAGGCCTCATGATGCTTCATTCTGTCCAGTCGCTCGATCAAATGCTCAGCCGGCGGCAAAGCCGATGGCAACTCCCATTGAAAGCACTGGGTCAACATTGCGGGCGCTTCGCCCTCGGGTTGCTGGCGACCCTGTTTCTCCTTGGAGCCGGACGCGCCCGTTTTGACTGGAGCGAAGACGCTCGCTGGGAATTACTCGGAGACGACCACAAGCTCTACTCCCTCAACCAGACGATAGACGAACTGCAGGCCCCAGCGGACTCCCAGGAGATATTCACGCTACCCGTCGGCTTGCTGGTCAGACAGCGAAACCAACGAGCGGTCAACCTCACGGTCCTCCGCGGCCACTGGAGTCTAATGCGAGACGGCCAGTCATTGGGAGAGGTCGGCCAACCCTGGAACGAATGGCAAGCGCAAGTCGGCGACCCCACCCAAATTTACGTAAACCCCCAAAAGGTCGGGCAGATTTACTACTACCGAGCTTCGCTACTAGACCTGGGACTGATGGTCGCCGAGGGAAAGGTTCTTTCCCTGATGTTCGTTGAGCCCGGCTATCTACGCCAGGCTTTAGAGCGATCGGGCTATAGCTCCAAGCCGTGAGCCCTTCGACACTCTCCTGGCCGCACTGGACCTTTTACGTTAGCGGCCGATGGTGCTGGAAGGCCGTTTTTTCAATGCTAGGCGGCATTCAGATCAATGGCATCGAGCACCTCCCCTATCGCGGCCCGGTCATTCTGGCACCAAACCACGTAAGCCTGGTCGACCCGTGGATCATGTGCGCGGCCGTTCCCAATCCAATGCGGTCCATGGCGGCCGAATATCTGTATCGAACCCCCGGGCTGGCCCAATACCTCTATGGAATGGGAGCCTTTCCTCTCAAGCAAGGGAGCACAGACCACACCGCGATGTCACGGGCGCGCGCC
The DNA here is from genome assembly GCA_018266105.1 of bacterium. Classification (GTDB taxonomy): domain Bacteria; phylum Vulcanimicrobiota; class Xenobia; order Xenobiales; family JADMJV01; genus JADMJV01. Next base: position 12,879 of record JAFEBA010000043.1, read on the forward strand.
TACCTTAAACGAGGCGCTACCCTCATGATTTTTCCCGAAGGTGGCTGCAGCCCGGACGGACTTCCCAAGCCCTGGCTGCCGGGAGTGGCCGTACTAAGCCTGCGCTCAGGTGCCCCGGTTATCCCGGTCGTCATCCAGGGCAGCCGGGACTGCCTCCCACTAGGCACCTTTCGACCGCGCTACAGCCCGATGACAGTGACATTTCTGCCACCGGTGCCCGCACCGCCGATTAGTTCCGTGGGCATTCGCAACCAAGTGAAAGAACACTTGGAGTGCCTTGAGCAGGCCTGGCACAAAGGAGCAGCCAGACTGGTTCAACAGGGGTCCCAGGTTGGTCTCCAGAACGGACTCAAATGAGAATCACCTTTGTCGCCGCCGCTCTCCTTTTCACCATGGGTTGCAGCCCAGCTCCGACGCCATCCCCAACCCCAGTTGCCACCACTCCCAGTCCTGCCCCGGTGGCCGATAAGGACGGCTACTTTACCACTCCACACGGGGTCAAATACAAAATCATCCAGGAAGCTCCCGGCATTCAGGCCACCAAAGACCGTGTCGTCAGGGTTCACTATACTGGCACCCTGCAAAACGGCAAAAAGTTCGACAGCAGCTACGATCGTAACGAGCCGCTAACTTTCACTATGGGCAAGGGGGAGGTCATTCCGGGCTGGGAAGAGGGTCTGTTCGGCATGCGCATGGGAGAGAAACGCAAGATCATCGTCCCTCCCGCAATGGCCTATGGTGCCACCGGTGATGGAGCTGTCATTCCCCCAAACGCAACCCTTTACTTCACAATCGAACTGCTCGACGTTCAGCAATAGCCGCCAATCGGCATTTTTTGTGATAGGCTTCCTGAGTCACCTTGGTGGCTATTTCGTTTGCAGAGGAAATCACCGTGCTTGCTGACCGCGCCATCATACTGACCGGGGCAAACGGCGGCCTAGGGTCAGCCCTGGCCACCTACTTGCTAGAATGCGGGTCTCGCAATCTGGCCCTGGTCTGCCATCACGAAACAGGACAGGCCGAGACCATTCTCAAGAAATTCGACCTGGACCCCGCCAGACACTGCTTCACAGCAGAACTGACCGATGAGGAATCAGTCGGGCGCATGCGGGCTTCAATTGAAAAAAACTTTACCGGGGTTTATGCGCTTGTAAACGTGGCTGGCGGCTCAACCAACGCGCTCTCATGGAAGATGACTCGGCAAGAATTTCAGGCGGTGCTCGATCAGAATCTGCTCTCAGCCTTCCTCTGCTCCCGGGAGTTCATCCCCGCAATGCGGGCCGCCGCTTCTGGACGAATCGTCAACTGCTCAAGCGTGACCGCCTTTTCTGGGGCGGTCGGCACGGCTCACTACTCGGCCGCCAAGGCCGGCTTGGTGGGCTTGACCAAGACCCTGGCCCTGGAGCTAGCTCCTAAGAACATTACAGTGAACGCCTTCGCTCTGGGCTACCTGGAATTCGGATTGATTCACCACCTGTCAACCGAGCTTCAGGACCAGGTCAAATCCCGAGTTCCAGCCCGCCGCTTTGGAACCGGCCCTGAGGTTGGAGGAGCACTCAGATTTCTCTTGAGTGACGAGGGCGCTTTTACCACAGGTCAGGTCATCCACCTCAATGGAGGCTTATACGGCTGATGCTGCGCATGGATATATTCGATTCAAATCAATCCCTACCCGATCAACGCGAACTCTTTTGCGACTGCTTTCCAGAAACCGAGGGCAGTGCAATGCGGGGGCTAGCCCACTACCATTGGAAATTTCATCAGTTTCCCGACGCCCGGCCCTCCTCTGAGTTTGCCGCTTGGGAGGAGCACAAACTGGTCGGCTACTACGCTGCGATACCCTATCCTTACCAAGTTTTCGGCAAGCCGGCTCGAGCAGCCATGGTTTGCGACGTGATGACCCACTCTTCCATGCGCGGCAAAGGGGTTTTCACAAAGCTGGGCGCCTACTCGGTGGACAGCCTGACTCGTGAAGGGCTGGACTTCTCGACCGGCTATCCGATCCGGCCGGAAGTCATTCCCGGGCATCTGAAGGTCGGCTGGAAGGTCGCTTTCAAACTCCCGATGTATTTGAAGCCCTTGCGCTCCAATCGCATTCTGGCCTCCAAAGGACTGGGCTTCCTGGCCCCATTTGTGAACCTGGGATGTCGAATTTTCAGCCGACTCACCCGTGGCCGGAGAGGTGCTCGCTACCAGCACAGGACGGTATCGATAACAGAACTCCTGAAGCACCCGGACTACCCGGACTTCCTGGCCCGGTGGCAATCCCAGATCCCCATCTCACTCAGCAAGAGTCCGGCCTTTATGGCCTGGCGCCTGGGGGCGCCGGAAACCAGCTACCAGGCCGCCCTGGTCGAGAAAGGCCAACAGCTCGTAGCGCTGGCTATCACCCGCTCCTGCGAACTGAAAGAAATCCCGGCATTGGCGATTTTGGACATGATGATGAGAGCCGGACATCCGGGCGCTCTCGGACCGCTCCACCGAGAACTGGAGAGAATCGCTCAACAGCAATCTCGCGAAGCCATTTGCGGGATCTGGTCTAAAACCTGGGCCTCGCGGTACAAGTTGCTCAGACACGGTTACCTGCCAACGCCCTTTGTGTTCCAGGTAATCCTACGTCCGCTGGCCAGTTCCTACGGCCAGGAGTTCCTCGACGAAAGGAACTGGCACCTGATGTGGCTGGACTCGGACGACCTGTAAAATCTCAGAGCATCAACTGCTCGACAAATTCTTCATAGGTGCGGATGCTGGGGCCATACTTTCGAGCCAATTGCTCCAGACGACGAAAGACGTCACGGCGATTGTAGTAAAAGAGCCAGTTGTGAAAGCGATTTCCTTTCAGTTCCGGCACCTCCACAGGGTCCTCCTCGGTGTCTACGTCGTAGGGATGGAAGTAGCTGGTGACAAAGCCACGGCGCCACAGGCTCCAACGAAAACCCCAGGCCACCAGAGGAAGCGGAAGGACTCGAAAATAGACCCCGGAGGCATAGGGGATTCTGAAGCCCGGCAGCTCGGTCAGAGAAATTGGGATTTCCCAAATGCCCTCCACCTTGCGAACTTCAAGTCCAAAGCCTGGCCAGCCAAAGATCGGGTTGCGGGCCGGAATCACTGAACTGGAATAAGTGAAGCCAAACTCCTTCAGAATAGGATAAACCCAAGCAGTGCTGGGAATCAGAGAGCCACATGGCGCTCGAAACCCTTTCACAGACTCCACACCCACCCGCTCCAGGCTGCGTAGATTCTGCTCCAGATCTCGACGAAAGCCGTCCGGATGAAACCGGTCGAGTGGAGTATGGGCATGGGTATGGCAACCGATCTCGTGGCCTTCTTCCATGATGGCGGCGATCAAATCAGGTTCGGCGTCAGCCAGCTCCCCCACCACAAAAAAAGTGCAGCGAGCGCGCTGGCCCCGCAAGAAAGCGAGAAAACGCTGCGTGTTCTGCGTAACTCGAGCGGGACGCGTGTGGCCATCCGGCAGGCGAGCCCGAATATCCTCAAGGTCGATGCTGAATAGAAAGCTCTGGGGGCGACCCATGGTCAGGTCATTTATCGGGCAGGATTCAATCCCTTCGAGCCCAGGTCTGGCCCACACCTATTAAGAAAGCTCACCTCCATGAAGCTGCTTACCACAGAAAAACTGGCGCCCCTCAGCTGCTACCCAGGCATCATCGACAGTCACATCCATCTTGACAGTCCTGCTTTCGAGGCAGACTTCGAAGCCTGCCTGGAGCGAGCCGCGCGGGCCGGAGTCAGCCGTATGCTGATGCCCAGCACCGACGCCAACTCCAACCGTCGCATCCAGCAACTCACGCGCCAATACCCCCAGCTCCGCGGCGCCCTGGGTTTGCATCCGCACCAGGCGGCAGAATTCGACCCTCGAGAGACCCCGGCCGCCTGGCGCACATTATTGGCTGAAGGCCAGTGGTGTGCCATTGGAGAGACGGGCCTGGAACAGCACTACGACTTTTGCCCACTGGAGGTCCAGCAAGCCAGCCTGGAGGCACAGATTGAACTGGCCTTCGAAGCCAGACTCCCCCTGATTCTTCACTGCCGTCTGGCCGAACAGCCACTCTACGATACTCTTCAGCCCTGGCAGGGTAAGGTCGGAGGGGTCGTCCACTGCTTTACAGGCGGCTGGGAGTGGGCTCGTAAGTTCCTGGACCTGGGCTTCTATATCGGAATCGGTGGATTGGCCACCCTTCCCAAGGCCGAGGAAGTCCACCAGGTCGCCCAAAACGTACCCGCTGATCGCTGGCTCCTGGAGACCGACGGTCCCTACCTCAGCCCGGTGCCTTTTCGCGGCTTTCGGAACGAGTCATCCCTCTTGCCCGTGGTCGCGGAGCGCATCGCTCAACTTCGAGGACAATCGGTGTCAGAGGTTGTCCGCCAGTCGGCCGAAAACGCGAGTAGACTTTTCGGCATGTAGGAACCGAGGCTCGCTAGCGAGAACCCCCGGCGCCTACAGAAAATGGCCCCTTGCGGCCGCTCGAAGGAGAACCAGTTCCTTGAAGACTTTGAACCGGATGATGACCACCGCCCTGCTGGCGGCCTGCAGCCTGCACGCCTTTGCTGAAACCACCTGGGACGCAGTAAAGAAGAAGGTTGCCGACGGCAAGAGCTACTCGGTCGAATACAAGTACGATGGACCTAAAGGCAAGTTCAAGTTTGACTACCGCGCCGTGGTTCCGGACCACATTCGCTCCGAAATCAAGGAAGCCAGCGACCAGGCTCGCGTCGGCATCGTTGCCGTTTATGATGCCTCCTGGAAGCAAGTCCGCTATAAGTCCGGCGGCGGCATCATCCCGCGCAACCTGGACCACCCCGACGTCAAGGGCACTGCCTTTATGACCCCTGTTTTCTCCCTGATCATGGACCAGATCGGCGGCGGCAAGCCCTCTTCCACCACAGCCGAAGGCGACCGCACCCGCTTTGAGTTCAAGACCGGTTCCGGCCGCTTCACCGTTTGGGCTCGCGACAATGGCGACATCGTCAAAACCGAGCGCATCGACAGCGCCACCAAGGAAAAGGAAACCCGCGACTTCAACTCCATTCAGTGGAACAACAACCCCGCCACCGGCTTCTAAGAAATCATTTAGAATCCAATTCAGAAGGGCCTCCTGGCAACGGGGGGTCTTTTTATTTGGAGCCGCAGATGGGCCCGGACAGACCCATTCCTGACTAAAACAGATCTACTAGTCCATAATTCCAGCTTGGTAGATTGCTTTCAATTTACTAATATTCACAGCATCACGAACAATTATCAGCTACACTGTCACTGTAACCCCGAGAGAGGAATCACTGATGCGAGTAGTTGCTACCTACTACCAAAGAAAAGGCCGCCTTGGATTCTCCATTCTGGAGGTCCTGATTTCAATCGCCATTCTGGCCGTGGCCGCCCTGGGCACGAGCGCCGCCGTACACTACGGCCTGCGCTCACAAGCTCACGGAAAAGTCGTCTCTGAGGCCCAGGCCTATGCCGACCGCCTGATGGTCTCGATGCTTGAGCAGAACCTGGCTTTCTCCAGCACCAGTCTGCCCGCCTCAAGCAGCGGAATCAACGATCCAGCCTCGGCCCGCGTAGCTTTGAACGCCGCCCCATTCAACAATGCCAGTTACGGCCTCCCCGCCAACAGCCGGTTTACACGCAACATTTCTGTCATCAACTGCCGTCAGGCCTCCGAATCAGGCGGGCAGTACGGTTGGAAAGACGATATCCGTCAGGTCACCGTCAAGGTGTATTGGAAAGAAAACTCCCGGGAAGGTTCGGTCACGCTGCAATGCATCTCCAAACTCGCACGCTAAAGAAACACCGCCAGGCCGGTCTGAGCCTGGTCGAAGTCATCCTGACCGCCGGCCTCTTTGCTACGGTTGGAACCGTATCCACCCTGCTCTTCGCCAACCTGCAGGGCACCGTCAACCGGAGCACCAGTGAGATGGAAGCCACCAAACGCACGCGCTGGGTCATGGAACGAGCCGTGCCGATGCTGTCCTCCGCCTATCAACCCGCTATCCCGGGTGCCAACAGCGCCCTTGAGGTGCCCGTGGCCCCCCTGGCCGCGGGCGCGAGCGCCTCAGATCCCCTGAACCCAAACGGCCCTGGCAATGACTCGGTCTTATTCTACTCCTGCACCGACCTGATGGACGGCAAGCGAGTTCTGCCCGCCTCCACCGGTATGACCCCTCATCTCTATGAAATCCGACTGGATCCCATCAGCAAGCCCGACCCCACCGGTCAGGGAATTGTATTGCGCGACCTGGTCCTAAGGGAATATCAGGTTCCCGCCAATTTCGGAGATCGTCCGCTGGTAGCAAAGCCCAACGTCCAACCGCGCGTTCTGGCCCGCGGACTGTCAGATTTTCGAGTCATTCGACAGACGACTTCCAATTTGCGCCTGACTGTCAGCGTCAATTACACCCAGTCTACGCTGCGCTACCGCAACCGGATGGCCACGGTCAAAAATTACACCGTCACGGGCAATGCAGTTCTGCCCAATCTTTGCCTGCGTTAAGGAGAGCCTTTCATGAAGCAATCTAGAACCCGCAAGGGCTTTGCCATTCTGCTTACACTCTTTTTTATGGTACTATTCTCCTTACTGGGAATGGCCTATTTAAATCTGGTGCCTTTCGAGCTCCAGGCCGCCCGCCATCAGGCCACTCGCGACCAGGCCATGTTGATGACCCAGGCCAGTCTGCAAGGAGTCTGGGCCTGGCTGCGTTATGCCGAGGACACCACCGGCAACCCCACCGCCAATCTGACTGGGGCGGCTAGCGGCGATCCCAACTGGCCCGTCGCATACCGCCTGGATACCAACCCCAACCTGGCTCAGATTCCAGGTCTGGTGGTTTCCCCGTTGGATGCAAACTCGAATGTGAATGGGGATTGGACATGTAAACTTACTCTGTATCCCGATCTGGCCACCATCGCCGGCACCAACCTGCACTCCTTCCGGTTGCGTTCCATCGCAGCATTTCGAGGCAAGGACTACTATGCGGCGGACTACCTGCTCAAACAAGACACCTTCGCTAAATACGGCTTCTTCGTGGACAGCCTGCCCAATGGCGGCTTTTACACAGCCTTTCGTGACGACTTCTACAGCGGCGAGTTTCATATCAACGGAAAAATGCCGCTCTACGTAGGCGCCAACCTCTTCAGCAACTTTCTCCATCCCGTCTTTGACGACAAGTTGACCTTCTCGCAGAAGACGGCCAACGTCGGCAACGACGGCATCGCCTACCAGACCTCGACCACCCCATTTAACGCCAGCGGCACCGAAATCATTGACGCCAACGGCAAGGGTCGCTACTCGGAATTGCTGACCAACGGAATCGCGGCCATCCAGCCCGGGGCCGACGTCGCCCTTCCCAAGCCCAATGGAACCGAACTGCCTTACGCCAAGGCGGCCTGGTTCGGACGCAACTCCGCACTGGATAGCCTGGCCAGCCAGACCATTCCAGCAGGACTCAGCTTGCGCAACAACAGCGGCACCCTATCGGGGCTCTACATCAAAGGAGATGTACGCAGCATCGACCTGAAGGTGGTGGATGCTTCGGGGAACTCGGTCGCTCGCGACGCCAACCAGCAGATCAACAGCGGCAACCCGGTGACCGAAGTCCTCAACGAATCGGATGCGAATTCCCCCTCCAAAGCCGTCAAGGTAACGGAGGTTCGCAGTTACGCAATCACCGTGCCCGCCGGAGTGCGCATCGGAAGCCCCAGCGCTCCGATCACCACCGGCACCACCAACGTTCCAGTGGGCAGCACGCTGATCAAGCGTCCGGCTGGCACCGCCCAGAATTCTAGCGCTCAGGACGTCTACGAAATCTACTCAGGCTACCCCACGGGTGTGGTCTATGTGGACGGCAACATCGGCAAAGTGGATGCCCTGAACACCGAGCAGGCCGGCGGAGCGGCCGTGAACCGCGAAAGCCTGACAAGCAGCGCCTCTCAGTCCCAGGGTGGCATCTCCGGCATCAACTATGGCCAGAGCCGCACCATCGCGGTGAACATCCTGAACAACAAATACATCCGCGTGAAAGGGGACATCACCCGGGGCGACACCAACCCCAGTCAGATTCCCACCAGCAAGCGGGACGGCCTGGGTCTGGTGGGCTACGATGTGGTCATCGGCCGCGAAAACGCCTTCCCTTCGGCCACCCCTCTCAATCTGGTCTCGCTGGTGATGGCGGGACGCCGGGATAGCAACAACGTGACCACGCCCGGCAGCGTGATCTATGAAAACTGGAGCAGCACCGGTGGAACCCGTGTGATGAACGCGGTTGGCTCCTACGTGGTGGGCAACGACCGCCTCTGGGGAAATCTCTCCAATGGTTGGTTTCCGAGCTTCAAGCACGACAGTGTGCTGGCCAACTCCCCGCCCCCCTTCTACCCCACCCGCGCTGACTACGTACTACTAGGATCTTGTGAGGTGCTCCCGTGAAAAAGCTGATCTGCCTGGCCCTTTGCGCCCTCCCCTGGACCGCCTGGGCCCGCCCGGAAACCAATCTGGAAGAACTTCGCGCCATTGACCGACGCGGCCAGACCTGGAAGAGTTCGGTCCGACCTCCCGCTGATAACCGACGCTGGCTGGCGGACCTGACGTCCGATCAGTTTACACTCCAGGAAATGAGCAGCCAGAAGGGGACCTGGTCCAGCGGCTCCAAAGCCGGAGTCGGCGTCCTGAAAGTGCCCGCGCAGTGGAGTGACCACGTTGTTAGTCTGGAAATTAGCGGTGTCTCTTTGCAAGGCTCGGTTCGCCTGGAAGCCGGAGGACAGGAAGCTGCCAGCCACGCCAACCCCAAGGGAATCGAATCTCGTGTTAACCAACAGGTCAACCTGAGCCTGGCTCAGGGTAGCGAGTTGCGCTGGTTGCTTGCCCCCAACTCGCAGTTCCGCCTCCAACGGATCCGAGTGTATCAGCTCAGATAGGAGTTTTCCCCAGACCAAAGAGGGGACCATCGAACAATTCCTAATTTAGGAAATGTTCGATGGTCCTAAAATTTTTGGGGTGGGAATAACAAAGAGTAGCGTGACATCCTCCAAACAACAGCGCGCCCGACCAACGGTACGCATGAAGACCGAGTATCCCCTGGGGCTGACCAAGAAAGCCAAACTTCTGGCCATTCTACCGGCTTTGCTGGCGGTCTACATGCTCTGGCTCAGCATCAGCGCATTCCGCAGCTTTCATCCCAAGGACTCGGCTCGCTACACCTTCGGCCTGCCCCCTCTGGCCATCGCCCTGACCCTGGTCGGCTTCGCGGCTTATATACCGCGCAAGATGTGCCGAGGCTCGATCAACCTGCTGGAGTCGGGAGTCGAATTCAATCCGGGCGATCACGATCTCAACGTGCATCTACCCTGGAACGATCTGCTCTTCTCGGCCACCCGCAACCCTCAGCAGATGCTGCGCAGCCTGACCCTCGCTCATCGTCAACGCACCATGGTCTTTTACGACATCTTTCTGCCCGACTTCGATCTGCTGGTCGAGACCATCAGCCGACGCAAGTCTCGCCAGGTCTCCACCAACAACGATGGTGGCCTGAAAATCGACTCCGGCCGAATCGGGCATATCGACCCGCGCATGCGGGGGGGCGGCTAGGCCAGACCGGCCGCCGCGAACAGAGCTTCTCCGGCCTCGCTGATGGTGGCATAACGCTCCTCAGCTTCCTTGTGCAACATTCGAGCCACCACCTCGTCTACAGCCGTGGGAACGTCAGCACGTCGACTGGAAATCAGCGGCGGCGCCTGAGTCAAATGCATCCGGATCAACTTGCCCGGATCATCCCACTCAAAGGGACGGCTGCCAGTTAGAACCTCGAAGACCAGAATGCCCAGGGCATACTGGTCGGTTTTGTCAGTCAGTCCGGCTCGCTCCGGTCCGCGCAGAATTTGCTCGGGCGCCATATACTCTGCGGTGCCGATGGCGCTGCCAATTTTGGTTACGGTTTTGACGTCCTTGTCACGCGCCAGGCCAAAATCCATCAGCTTTGCGTGACCGCCGCGAGCGATCATCACGTTCTCGGGCTTGACGTCTCGATGCACAATGCCCAGACTGTGGGCATAGGAAAGACCCTCCACGACCCCTTTGAGAAAACGCATGGCCTCAGCTGTATCCATCCCCTGGGGTCCGATGAACTTCTTGAGCGGAATCCCATCCACCAGCTCCATCACCAGAAAACTCATATTCTCGTGCTGTCCCCAGTCCAGCGTGCGCACCACACAGGGATGGTCCAGCTTCATGCTGACACGGATCTCGCGCTCAAATCGCTGCTGAAACTCGGCACTGATATGGTCGGCGCGGATCACCTTGAGAGCCACCAGCCCCCCCTCCGGTGTTTGGGCCTTGTAGACCGAGGCCATTCCGCCCGAACCCAAACCCTCCAGAATCTGATATTTCCCAAGGGTCTGCCCAACCAGGGGGTACTCGGCATCCTCCGAGCACTGCCGCGCCTCTTCCTGACCTTGATTGGTGACCTCAGTGCCCTGATAAGCCTGATTTTCAAACTTCCAACCCTTAATCGAACCATCACTGCTGGCCGTCGCCAGCATCGGGCGCAGCGGATCCAGAGCCAGAGCGCGAGTGCGCTCGTTATGGGCCTCACTGCAGAAGATGCAGCGGCTGCTGTTGAGGTCGAAACCACGCAAAGTATGGTCGCCTGAGACACTGATCACCAGTTTATCCTGACAGCAGAAGCGAGCCTCAAAGACAAACGAACTGTGTCCGCGTAGCTCACGAATCATCAAATTGCCAGCCGTGAGATCCCAGAAACGAATGCTCTGATCATTGGCGGCACTCAAGAGCGAGGTGCCATCCAGACTGAAGGCCAGCGACTGAACGCCCTTCTCGTGGGCCTTAAAGGTATCCACCATCTTCAAATCAGGAAGCTCCCAGAAGCGGACCAACAGATCCTCGCCACCCGTTGCCAAAAACAGCCCGTTTGGATGAAATTCCATGCAGTTGGCCGGACCCGCGTGGGCGACCCAATGTTTAGGCTCAGAGATACCCGGACCCAGCAGGCAACACTGACCATCGCCCAGGGTGGCGCCCACCAGACTGCCCTTGAAGCGGAGGGAAGTGACCGTAACCCCCGGCTGGGCCAGGACCACACCCGGACTGTCCAGGTCACTGGCAAAAAGCTTGATCTCCCCCTGTTCCGAGCCAGAGACCAGATACTGTCCATCTTCTGAGACGGCCAGTCGGGCTAGCGGGCCTTCATGAGCTTTCAAGCTGGCCAATGGTTCCAGGTCGGGCCAGCTCCAGGACTTCAACCACCCGTCTCGCCCACCCGAAAAGATCCGTTGGGTCTGGGCATGGATGGCCAGAGCGTTCAGACCGGTGGGGTGGGCGCGCACGCTCCCCATTTCCTCAAACTGAGCCGGCTTATAGGAAATGGCTTTAGGAGTGCTATCCAACCCCAGTTGGTAGAGAAATTCACGAATTCCCGGAGTGCGCTTGCTCTGGTCCAGCGTCAACGCATTGTGCAGGGCTCGCTCCACCTTGTCGGTGATGGTGGGATTGAGCGGGCGAATGGCCGGAATGGGCTGCCCCTTGCTGCGCAGGTGAGCACCCGGCGGGGGCATCCCCGTCAACAGACAATAGAGTGTCGCCGCAAAACTGTAAACATCAGTGGCGGGGCTCAACGTACTGCCCGGGATGTATTGCTCAGGCGGAGCGAAGCCTTCCGTCAACCCACGGCCCCCCAACTGGGCGCCGGCCGTACTCAGAAAGCCACGTGTCAGACCAAAATCCAGCAACACGTAGCGGCCTTCTTGCGTCAGGAAGATGTTCTCCGGCTTCAAATCTGAATGCACCAGCCCGGCCGCGTGCACCATCAATAAGGCCTGCCCCACCTGCTGGGCCACCCGCAGTACCCTGAACTCCTTCATCTTGCCGGCCATGGTAAAGCCGTCGCTGAGGGTCAGACCTTCCAGAATCTCCTGCACCATATAAATCGTGTGGTTCTCTTCAAAAGTGCCCAAGACACGCACGATGCCGGGGTGGTTGAAGCGAGCCAGCGAGGCAGCCTCGTCACGAAAGGCCTGCAGACCTTCAGCGAAGCGCCGACGAAAATCCTCACTGGTGGGGACCACCCCCGCTTCAGTGCGATGACACCCGATGGGGAAAAACTCTTTGATGCAAACGTTGAGATTCCAGCGACCCTGGCGAGCCTTGTAGGTCAAGGCAAAGCCGCCCTCGCCCAGCAATCGAGAAATCCGGTACATACCGCCCAGGAGCAAATCTCCCCGAGCCAGCGGCTGGCGGTCAGGCGTCACGGACAACCAGCCCAAATTCTTGCAGGCTCTGCTTGCACTCAGCACTGTTTAGCCAGAGAGCGAATGCATTCCCCTTGGAGTCGCCGGCTCGCTGCAAAAAATAGTAATCGATCGCCGAGCATTCCAGCACTTGAGGATTCCCGAGGTTGCGTCCCCTGAGGTCGCTGGCATAGACAACGGCCAGGTCGACATGACCGGTTTCCAAAAGAGTCAAGGCAGAGCGGTCATCCCGGGTAAACACCCAGGCAGGCTGAACACCCAGCCTCTCCATCGCCTCCAGCCCAAATCGACCGACCGGTGCCAGCTTGGGATCGCCAACGGCCACTGTGGAACCGTTCTTCAGCTTCGGTTCACCACGGCGCGCCACCAGCACCAGCCGATTGGAAGCAAAAGGCCGGGGCCCGCTGAAGTTCTTGACTTCAGCCCGATAAGCCAGCAGCAGGAGGCTGGCCGGAGCCCCCCGCTCCGCCTGAAGCACCAGATTCCTGCTTCCACCGTAAGAACAACTGAGCTGAAACAAAGCAGCCCTGGTCTCCAGCCAGGGTTGCAGGCTGGAAGCGACCAGGGCCACTACACTCGAATCCGAGCGCGCACAGGCGCAACTCAGCGCGGCCAGCCCGAACAGGAACTGGCGGCGCTCCACCTACTCGAGCGGCAATTCGGTGGGCCGGCTGGAACGCTGGGGCACTCCGCCACCCATGCCGGCTCGACCGAAACTTCCCGGAAAATCGTCGACAGGCAGCGGAACCGGGGGCATGCGGTCGGCCACCGGGTAGCTGGGGAGGTCCAGCTCGCCAGGCAGACCGGGCTCAGGGAATTCCGGCTCAAACTTAGGCATCTCGGGAGAGAAGTCCAGTGGCGGCTCAGGGGTCCTTTCCGTCTGAGGAGCGGGCGCGAAGGACGGCTCCGGCAGATGGTAGTCCTGCTGAAGAGGGGGAGTGAACTCGGGCATCTCTTCGTTCAGGCCCGGAGGCGCGAAATCACTGGCCTCATCCACCGGGATGGGCACCAGTTTCCGCACGATCAGATCGTGCAGCTTGACCGGAGTCAGGTCGCTGAGGCTTTCCAGCAAGTCTTTGAGAGCATTGCGCTGCTTCTCGGTGAAAACCTCATTGAGGCGGTCCGGCAACTGGCTGATCCCGTCGATAAAATGGAAGTGAATGCCGGGATTCGTGCTCTTGAGGTGGCTGCGCATCAGATTGGAGACGCGCTGAGTGGACACCAGCACCACGTCCTCAAGCTGGCAAGCGGCGATCTGAGCGCTGACCAGATAGCTTTCGTCGATGGTGAGCTTCTGATGAGTCAGCACCAACAAGAAGCGCTGCTGATGAATGCGCACGAAGACTTGAGTGGGCACCAGCTCCTGCTGCACCACATGAATCCGGGCCTGGTCTCCGCCGAAGCCAAGCTGGCGGAGCTGACCCAGCACCAACACCAGCAGCCACTGATCATTATCGATCAGGCTGCGACAGAAAGGTGTAGCGCTTAGAACTTCATCCACGTTCTCAGCCGAGAAGAAGGTCGAGGTTTCCAGCGATTCGCGGCTGGCCACCTTCAGGATTTGCTGGCCGGTCTCTTTGGACAGGAGGGCGTAATCCTTGCGCACCAGGTCGAGGTCTTCCAGATGCTGCAGGAACTGAGCCGAGTTATTGCCCAGCTTGACTTTGGAAAGAGGTAAAGAATCGTGGGTAGAGAGTTGGTGTAGCAGCTCTTTAGAAGCCGGGTTCAAGAACTCGCCGGCCGCTTCCAGCTCCTTTTCGGACACTTCCAGGCTGACCGGCCGAGCGTCCTCGGGTTCCCCGTGAGCGGGATCACCGCTGCTGGCCCAATCGGTCGAACGACCCGTGACTTCCTGAGCGGCTTTCTGCACCACCGAGAAGAATCGGCTGGAATCGAGGTGCGTCTGATTGGAAACGACGCCGGCTTCAACGCAGCCATCCTCTTTGGAAATCTTGAGGTAGGCGACCGTGCCGGACTCCAGCGGGAACACCTCACCGCCCAACAGGCGACTGTTTTCCTGAAGTCCGAAAACTCGGGAGGGTTCATCTTCCAGGCCCAGGCGACGCAGATACTCGAGTCGGATACCGGCCAACAAGGAAGGGAAGTGAGACTGAAGGCTGTGCTGTAACCTCTGCGCTTCCACGGCCGTCAATCTGGCCGGTAGTTGTCTGTGGAGGATCTGCAGCATATTCGTGTGTTAGCCTTTCCTTTTCTTGCGGGGCTCTGCGTTCTCTTAAAGCTGGCCACTTCCTTCCCGGCGGGAGTGAGCCGGAGTCTGCAGAAGGGGACTGGATGCGCGCTGTGATTATGGCGGGAGGGCAGGGTTCCAGGCTGCGCCCGCTGACATGCAATCGACCCAAGCCGCTCGTGCCCGTGTGTAACCGCCCGGTCATGGAGTACGCCATTGAATTACTGCGTCGCCACAAGATCCGTACCTGCCTGGTGACACTCCATTATCTGGCCGACGAAGTCATGGCCTACTTCGGCAATGGCAGCGAATGGGAAATGCGTCTGCTCTATTCGGTTGAGGATGAGCCGCTGGGCACGGCCGGCAGCATCAAGCGCATCCAGGAATACCTCAACGAAACCTTTCTGGTGGTCAGCGGCGATGCTCTGACCGATTTTGATCTGGAGAAAGCCATCGAGTTTCATCGGTCCAAGAAGGCCGACGTAACCATGGTCTTGACGCGGGTGCCCAATCCCCTGGAATTCGGCATCGTGGTGACCGGAGCCGATGGACGCATTCAGCGTTTCCTTGAGAAACCAAGCTGGGGCGAGGTGGTCAGCGACACCATCAACACCGGCATCTACATCCTGGAGCCCCACGTGCTGGAGCGCATGGAGCCTCGCAAAGCCTACGATTTCTCAGTGGACCTGTTTCCCCAGATGCTGGCCGACCAGGCCGGCCTCTACGGCTATGTAGCCGAGGGCTACTGGTGCGACATCGGCAATCTGGAACAGTATCGCCAGGCCCAACTGGATATGCTGGAAGGGCGCGTGGGCTTCTCCCCACCGGGACAAAAACTGGGCGAAGGCATCTGGGTCGGTCCAGGCACCCAGCTCGACCCGGGTGCTCGGCTCAAGGGGCCGGTGCTGTTGGGACGCAACTGCCGGATCCGCCGTGAAGTCCGCCTGAGCGAGTCGACCGTGGTCGGAGACAACTGCATTGTTGAAGAGGGTGCCAGCCTGGAAAGGGCCGTGCTCTGGGGCAACACCTACGTGGGTCGCAAATCCCGGGCCTTTGGCGCAGTTTTATGCCGCAACGTGACCCTGCAGAGCCATGCCAGCGTGGCCGAAGGCGTGGTGGTAGGAGATAATGTCTTTGTGGGCCGGGGAGCCACTCTTCAGCCCGACGTCAAGGTGTGGCCGGACAAGAACGTGGAGCCAGGAGCGGCCGTCTCCATGAGCCTGATCTGGGGTCGCAAATGGCCCGGCTCCCTGTTTTCCGACGATGGCATTTGTGGCCTGGGCAATATCGAGATCACGCCCGAATACGCCCTCAAGCTGGGAGCCGCTTACGGCGCTGTGCTCCCCAAGGGAGCGGTGGTGGTGGCCAGCCGTGACAGTCATCCCGCCACACGCATGATCAATCGCGCCCTGATTTGCGGCCTGGTCTCGGTGGGCGTCAGCGTTCGCGACCTGCAAGCCGTTCCCACACCGGTGGGCCGCAACGCCCTGCGCAACGCGGCCGACTGCTACGGCGGCATCCATGTGCGGGTGAGCAGCAAAGACGCCCGGCAGCTGCAACTGGAGTTTCTGGACGCCTCTGGCGTCAGCATCGACCGCAGCTGGGAGCGCAAAATCGAAAACCGCTTCTTCCGTGAGGATTTTCGCCGTACGCCGATGGACGAAGTCGGCATGATCGAGTTCCCCATCCGTATCCTGGAACAATACCAGGAAGCCTTTCGCGCTCAGCTGGACGTGGAGGCCATTCGCAAGCAGCAATACAAGGTGGTCATCGACTACGGTCACGGCCACGGCAGCACCGTGCTGCCGCCCATCCTGGGTCGGCTGGGCATTGAAGCCGTCAGCCTGAACGCTTTCATGGACGCCCTGCGCGGCGCCCGGCCCGGCTCCGGTGGCCAGGTTCTGGAACAACTCTCTAGCATCGTGACCACCCTCAAAACCGACCTGGGGGTGGCCATCGACTCGACCGGCGAGCGTTTGATGGTGGTCGATCAAAAAGGCGGACTCTGGCAGGGAGCCAAGCTGCTGGTCCTGTTCGCGACCCTGGTGATGCAGCTCAATCCCGGGGCCATGATCGCGGTTCCCGTCAATGCCCCCTCGATGCTGAGCGATCTGGGCAAAAAGCACGGCGCCAAAGTCATTCTGGCTCGAACCGACAGCCGTTCCCTGACTTACACCGCCCTGCTGGGCGACACACGTTTCCATCTGGCGGCCACCTCTCTCGGCGAGTTCGCCTTCCCCAGCTTCAGCAGCGGTTTCGATGGTATGTTCGCCTTTGCCAAGCTGCTGGAAATGCTCTGCGCCCTCAAGAAACCGCTGGCCGACTACGAAGCCGAGATTCCCGAAATTCATTTACGTCACTACCAGGTAGAGTGCGAAATCGCCGCTAAAGGACGAGTCATGCGGGCGCTGCTGGAAAAACTGACGGACAAGCCGGTGGAGGTCATCGACGGCGTCAAGGTGAGCGAAATCGGCGGCTGGGTGCTGATCGTGCCCCACCGCTCCCTGCCCGAAATGCAGATGTGGGTGGAAGCCGAGAGCGAAGAGCGCCTGGCCGAACTGGCCGATCAGTATCGCGGCCTGATTCGCAGCCTGGCTCAAGAGCAGCCGGTGGTGGGCGTGAGCGCTCCGCGCGAGCAGCAGATCAATCTTCCCACCATGGTCAGTGAAGACCGAGCTTTCCATTTCTGGACCTCGGGACGCTACCTGGGCGTCAAGGCGCGCACGCTGCGTGAGTTTGTGGACACCCTTCACTATGTGGACGGAGACTCGCTGGCCTATCACCTTGAACGCAATGACTTCGCCAACTGGCTGGAGCTCGAGCTGGGCCAAAAAGCCATGGGTTCACAGGTGCGCCAGCTTCGCAGCCACAAACTTCGCGGCGAAGGACTGCGTTCGGCGCTGCTGGCCCTCTTCGCCGTGGATACGGAAGAGCGATTGCTAAATCAAGGGGCCTCCCACTGATGGCTCGCCGCCGTTCGCGCAAGATCTCCATCACCAAAGTGCTGCAAGTCTCACTGCCGCTTTTGACCCTGCTGGGAGCCGGCTTCATCGCCATTCAGTTCCTGTGGTTGCACTCCGCCCCCTGGGGCACCCCCCGCAAGAGCTATGAAGAATTTGAACGCGACATCATCGATTTCAAGGTCAAGAAAGCGGTCGTGGATGGCAACATTATCCGGGCCGAGTATGATGGGTCCTTACTGGCGGTGGTGGCTTCGCCTTCGGTGCAGCGCACCGTCGATATCATGATCAAGAAGGGGGTCCAGGTGGAAGCTGCTCAGGCCGTGTCCGCCTCGGGCCTGAGCCTGCCGGTGCTGCTGCTGGCTCTCATGCCTTATCCCATCCTGGCCTACTTTGCGCTGGGCCTGGTCAACTCACTGGGAGCCTCGGCTGACTTTACGGAAACAGAAAAGCTACTGGAGCCCCCACCCGCGCCCGCTCCCTCCCCCGCTCCATCCAGGGAACGACGGGAACGCTACCGCTCGGACGAAGACGACGACTCCGAAGAAGGCTAGCCCGGTTCCTAACGGATCCGCGCCTCTAAACGCTAGTTAAACACCATGGAAGACTCGGGCGCCCCCCGCAGCTTGCTCTCCAGCTGAAGCCGCAGCCCGGAGGGCAGACGGGCCTTACCCGATTCCAAATAGTGCAGCCCGGCCTCTCGTACAGCCCTGCCCATCTCCTTGAACTGGTTGAGGTTCCGCTCATTACGCGTGAGCTGGGTCTCGGTCAGGTCCACGTCCAGTTCGGCCGCGTCCACGTACAGGATCGCTCCCGGCCCATCCCAGCTCAGGCGTAGCGGTTTCAGCGAAAGCCCGTCTCGAATCGGCATCACCGTAACAAACTCACCCAGCCGGGCCGGCACCACCATAATCGTGGAAAAGCGACCATCTTTGACATAGCCCTTCGTCCAACTGGAAAAGCTCCGCCGCGGTCCGGCCAGCCCCGGACTGGCGGTTTTGGGTAGAAACACTTCATAGAGATGATACTTAGGGTGTAAGGACCTGGTCTGAAAGAGATTAGCGACCAGATTGGCCCAGAGCCCCACCTGCGCGGGTTGGCCCAGATCGTAGCCGGGACAGGGGCGGCCGTTGATGGAAATGGGCATTGGCGAAAAGGCGCAATGATCGTAGATCAGCCCTTGCTCGCGGTCCATGCCCTTGCGATCACCGGAAAACATTGAGAAGAGGTCCCGGCTGGCCAGCTTGGCGCCGATATCCGAGAGCATGTCGGCGGCCGTGCGCTTCATCAAAAATCGAGTCTGAGCGAAAGGTCGGGCCGGAGCCCAGCCCACCGAGGTCTGCCCCTTTTTGCTCCAGCGCACTTCCACCCCGGCCTGCCCGTCAAAGGTTTGCACCGTGATCTCGGAGGCTCGAGTGCTCACGGCCGCATTCACACCCATCGCGAAGTGACGCAGTGCCGGAGCAGCATCGGACTGGCCCTCGCCCACCAGGCAATAAAACAGGTTCTCCATTTGCAAACGAGAGAACCCTAGACCCAGAATGGCCACCGCCACTTCGCTGGTTCCACTGTTGACGGAAAACTCTTGAGCGTCCCCGGCCACGGCCGCCTGCACCAGCTTGAGGATGTAGTAAAACGGATCCTCAAACTGGAACCTGGCCAGCTTATCCTTGGCCCGCGAAAGGTCGACCGTAAAACTGCCACTCGACTGAAGCTGACCTTCGGCCGTCAGTTGCGAGAGCAGGTCCTCGACCTCAAGGACGTCCGCCACGGACTAGTAGGCGACGGAAAAGAGCACCTGAGTGGTGGTTTCCTCACCACTGTAGATACATTGACCACTGCCCCCGGGCTGATCAAAGGGAATGCAGCGCACCGTACCCTTGGTCTCTTCCTTGATCTTGGCCTCAGCCTCCACGCTTTCTTTGAACCAGCAGCGCACAAAGCCGCGACGAGCCTCCAGGGCCGCCTTGAGTTCTTCGTAACTGGTGGCTTCCACGATGTGTTCGTCGCGGAAAGCCTTCGCCTTGGCGAACATGGCCTGCTGAATCTCGCCGGCCAGATTCTGCAACCATTCGGCCGTGGCGTCCTTCAGCTCCACAAAGCGCTTCTCACCGGTAGCGCGAATTTTCAGCACAAAGGTGCCCTTCTCCACGTCTCGGGGTCCGATTTCAAAGCGGAAAGGCACACCCCTCTGCTCCCAGTGGAAGTGCTTCTCGACGGGCCGATCATCGCGAAGGTCCAGGATCACCGACTGAGTGGAACTGGCATTGGTGAAGACTGAGACCAGTTCTCGTCCCTTCTGACGTTCCTCGGCCGCCTGCAGGCGCTCCGCTCCGCAGAGTTGCTGCAGCAGTTTGCGACAGAAGTCCAGCACGGGGGCCTTTTCTTCCTCTTTGCGATAGATGGGCACGATGGCCCCCAGGCTGGGAGCCACATTGGGAGGCAAAACCAGGCCTTCGTCGTCGGAGTGAGTCATGATCAACGCGCCAATGAGACGCGTGCTCACGCCCCAGGAGGTCGTGACGGCCAGATGCTGCTGGTTATCGCGACCCAGGAACTTGATGTCAAAAGCCTTGGAGAAGTTCGTGCCCAGGTTGTGCGAAGTTCCGGCCTGTAAAGCCTTACCGTCCTGCATCAAAGCCTCGATACAATATGTGGCGTCGGCGCCAGGAAACTTCTCGGAGGCGGTTTTCTGGCCCTTGACCACAGGCACGGCCAGAAACTCCTCGGAGAAGGCGGCATACACATCCAGCATGCGCAGCGTCTCTTCCTGAGCCTCCTCGTAGGTTTCGTGGGCGGTGTGGCCCTCTTGCCAGAGAAACTCGGCCGTGCGCAGAAACAAACGAGTGCGCATCTCCCAGCGCATCACGTTGGCCCACTGATTGATCAGCACGGGCAGATCTCGGTAACTCTGCACCCACTGGCTGTACATGGCCCCAAACAACGTTTCCGAGGTCGGCCGGATGAGCAGCGGCTCGGCCAGCTCGCCCTTGGGCTTGAGGCCACCGTCGGCCGATTTCTCCAGGCCGCTGTGGGTCACCACCGCCACTTCCATGGCGAATCCCTCAACGTGATCGGCCTCTTTCTGCAGAAAACTCATGGGAATCAGCAGCGGGAAGTAGGCATTGACGTGTCCAGTCTCCTTGAAGCGCCGGTCCAGGTCCCGTTGCATGGCCTCCCACACGGCGTAGCCGGTGGGGCGGATGACCATGCAGCCTTTGACGGGTGAGTAGTCGGCCATCTGAGCCGCTTTGATCACGTCCAGATACCATTCATTATAGTTGCTGCTGCGGGTTACGATATTGCGTGCCATAGGTCGCCGCCGTTCGACTTAGTTTGACCCCGGGCCTTCCGGGGCCAGGCTAAGATGGCCTCTTGGGACAAATCTGTCAAGCCAAAGGACTGAATCGCCTCCATTGCCAAAGCCCTCCGGATGCAAGGCTACTATCAGCATCCCACAGTCCACGGACAATCTCTGGTCTTTGTTTGCGAAGATGACCTGTGGTGGGCCGATCTCAGAGGAGGGGTGGCCCAGCGCCTGACGGCCTCGCGCGGTCGCTGCCGCACTCCTATGTTCAGCCCGGACGGTCGCTATCTGGCCTACACCGGCCGCGATGAGGGCGTGTCCGAGGTGTACCTGCTCGACACTCTGGGTGGGGAGCCTCAGCGTCTGACATTTTTGGGAGCGGATACCAGTGTGGTGGGCTGGTCGCCCGACGGACAGTGGATTTACTACACCAGCAACGAGGGTCAACCGTTTCTGCGCATGCACGCCCTGGGTCGAGTGCCGCGCACCGGCGGCGCTCACGAGCGCCTGCCCTGGGGTCCGGCCGCCTCCATTGCTTTTGAACCCCTAGGGCCGGGCCGAGTGCTGGGCCGCCACACCTGGGACACGGCCCGCTGGAAGCGCTACCGAGGCGGCACCGTCGGGCAGTTCTGGGTGGACCGGAAGGGCAAGAACCAGTGGAAAGCCTTGCGCCCGGGCGGCGGCAATCTGACCAGCCCCTTGTGGTTGGGCGAACGACTTTACTTCGGCAGCGACCATGACGGCCACGGTCACCTTTACTCGTGCAGGCCGGATGGCAAAGACCTGCGGCAGCACACCGAACACAATGACTTCTACCTGCGCCGGCCCAACTCCGACGGCAAGACCCTGGTCTACCAGTGTGGAGCCCAAATCTATGCCTACGATCTGGAAGAGCAAGGGGGCAAAAAGGTCGAGCTGACACTGCGGGCGGCCGGATTCGCGCGCCAGCGCAAGTTCACCGTGGCCGGCAGCTATCTGGACAGTTATGATCTGCATCCCAAGGGCAAGGCTCTGGCCTGCACCGTGCGCGGCAAAGCTCTGGCTTTCTACACTCATGAGCGTTCGGTTGAGCAACTCGGGCAGGCTCAGGGAGTGCGTTACCGCCAGGCCAGCTGGTTACCGGACGGTGAGCGGATCCTGTGCGTCTCCGACCAGGGCGGCGAGGAAGCTCTGGAAATCTACGATTGGCGAGGGGAGCTGAAAGATCGCCTGGAGCTGCCAGTGCTGGGACGCCCTTTGCGGCTGGCTCCCTGTCCCAAAGGCCACTGGCTGGCGCTCACCAACCATCGCTACGAACTCTGGCTGGTCAATCTTAGAAACCGTGAGACCCACCGCATTGAACAGAACCAGCACGACCGTATCCCGGGCCTGGCCTGGTCTCCCTGCGGAATGTATCTGGCCTACTCCTCTCCCACCGGCCGCCTGACCGCCCGGCTCAGGCTGGTGCAACGAGACCGCCTGGAAGTCACGGACCTGACCGAAGGCTGCTTCCGCGATGTGGCCCCCCACTTCGATCCCAAGGGTCGCCACCTTTACTTTCTGAGTCTGCGCGACTTTAACCCGGTTTGGGACAACCTGTTCTTCGAGATGAGTTTTCCCTGGGGGATGCGTCCGTACTTGCTGCGACTCCAGGCTGACAGTCTGGACCCTTTCGAATTCGATCCCAATCCGCCGGAAGAGCCCAAGCGCAAGCGCAAAGCTACGGGCGAGCCGACCCGTATCGACCTGGAAGGCATCGACCAGCGTATCAGTGCCTTTCCAGTTAGCGAAGGCCGCTATGGCCAGGTGCAGGGCTGCGGCGACACCGTATGGTTCACTCGCTTTCCGGCCGAAGGCACGCTCAATGATGATCCGGACACTCCACGCGGAACCCTGGTCAGTTATGACTTCAAAACCCAGGAGAGCAAGGACGTCTACACCAAAGTCACCAACTTCACAACTTCGCTCGACGGCAAGTTCATCTGCTACAGATCCAACCAACGCTTACGGCTGGTGACAGCAGACAAGAAGCCCGATTCCAATGAGGATACTCCCGGCCGCAAGAGCGGCTGGGTTTCGGCCCAACGCCTGCGCGTGCAGGTCGATCCGCGTTCGGAATGGGTCCAAATGGCCCGCGAAGCCTGGAGGCTGATGCGCGAACACTTCTGGAATCCCGGTGCCGAGCACGACTGGGAAGGCATTTACAATCGCTATCTGCCCTTGCTGGAACGGGTCGGCTGCCGCGCCGAACTGAGTGACTGGCTTTGGGAACTGCAGGGAGAACTGGGCACCTCTCATGCCTACGAATCGGGCGGCGACTATCTCAGCGAGCCCAACTATCCACTGGGCAAACTGGGAGCGGACTGGGCCTGGGACGCCAAAGAAAAGGCCTATCGGGTGCTGCACGTGCTGCAGGGCGACGTCTGGGCCCGGGCCGAGCAGGCGGCGCCCGGACGCCGGCCGGGCCAGTGGCTACTGGAGGGCGACCTGCTGACCCAGGTCAACAATCAGCGCTTGAGTGCTCAGTTTCCTCCCGAAGCCGCACTGGTCAACAGCGCCCGCCAGGAGGTCGCACTGGTGCTACGCCGCGCCAAAAAGGAACTGCGCCTGTGCCTGCGCACCTTGCGGGGGGACACGGCCCTGCGCTATCGCGACTGGGTGGAGTCCAATCGGCGCTGGGTGCACCAGCAGAGTGGCGGGCGCCTGGGCTACCTGCACGTTCCCAATATGGGACCCTGGGGCTTCTCCGAATTTCACCGCGGCTATTTCGGCGAAGTGCGTAAGGACGGTCTGATTGTCGATGTGCGCTATAACGGCGGTGGTAATGTCTCGGGATTGTTACTGGAGAAGCTAAGCCGCCGGATCGTCGGTTGGGATGTACCTCGCTACGGCCAGCCTGTATCCTATCCGATGGAGGCCCCACGCGGTCCGATTGTGGCCCTGACCAACGAAATGGCCGGTTCGGACGGAGACATCTTCTCTCACTGCTTCAAGTTGCTGGGCCTGGGGCCGCTGGTGGGAACCCGCACCTGGGGAGGGGTGATCGGCATCTGGCCGCGCCACAAACTGGTGGACGGCACCCAGACCACTCAGCCCGAATTCGCCTTCTGGTTTGAAGACGTGGGCTGGCGGGTGGAAAACTATGGGACTGAACCGGACGAACGGGTGGAGATCGGCCCGGCCGACTGGGCCGCCGGCCGTGACCCCCAGCTGGCACGGGCCCTGGAACTGGCCATGGAACGACTGCGCCATCACGTCGTTCATGAAAATTTCCGACCCTCCCCTTAAGCTTCAAGCATGACGACCATCAGCAGCGTTCGCAGCACCCGTCCCGACGGTTTTGCCGTCAATACCCCCGGCAAACAGCCGGCCGTCTTCATGGACCGAGACGGAGTCCTCAACAGCACCGACGGTTTCGTCAATTCGCCCGACGACCTGGACAAAGCCCTGATGCCGGAGGCGCTGAAGGCGGTGGCTCGGCTCAGCCAGCAGACCGATTTTCCGATCATTTTGGTCACCAATCAGGCCGGCATCGATCTGGGCAAGTTCACACCAGAGCAGAATCAAGCCATTCAGGAGCGACTGGCTCAACGCATCGAGGAGGCCGGCGGTCGCATCGATAGCATCTACTTCTGCCCCAACGGCAAGAAATTCGTTTTACCCGAGGGCGAAACGGACGGACGCAAGCCGGACGCCGGGATGTTCTTCCAGGCCGCCAAAGATTACGGTCCGCGCATCGACCTGGCTGACAGCTACATGATTGGCGACATGACGACCGACATCGGAGCGGGTGAGAAAGCAGGCGCCACCACCATTCTGGTCCAGACCGGTTTCGCCGGCAAAGACGGCAAATGTGACGCCAAACCAGACCATGTGGCGGCTGACCTATCCGGCGCGGTGGACTGGATTCTGTCTCAGCGCTAGAGAGTTAAAGCCGGAAACTTCGAAAACAGCCGTCCCAGCTGCGGTCCGCGCTGATGCATGTAATGCGAACCCATGTTGACGCCATAGATCAACTCCGGGTCTTTGGTCAGATACTCATAAACCATCTTGCAGATCGGCTGCCCGTGGCGGATGATGACGTCCTCGTGGGGGGCCACCTCCAGCACGGCCGGAGTGCCGTTGACTTCTCCCTGACCCCCGTAGCCGAAGCCCGGATCGAAAAAACCGGCGTAATGTGAGCGAAACTCACCGCTGTGAATATCGTAAGCCACCATTTCCACGGCGTAGTTGGGCGGAACTCTTAGATACTCGCAGGTGGCCATGATGTAGAACTCGTTGCGCTCCAGCAGCAACTCGCCCCGCTCCTGGCGCACGGGCACAAAGAACTGACTGGCGTCATGGGGTTCAGTGCTGGTTAAATCTACGTGCTCTTTGGTCTCAATTGCTTTATAGCCGACCACATCTCCACTCAGATCGGCCGTCAGCAAGATTCCGCGGTCCAGCTGGGGGTTAATTTTCTGGCCTTCAGCATTGTAAACCAACCCCACCCGCTGGTGGGCCATACTCAACTCCAGGTCGTTCAGCCGATTATCCCCAATCAGGAAACGAGCCTGATTGAGGGTGGTTCCGGCTTGAACCTTGACCGACCAGGAGCGAGGGGTGATCATGACATAGACCTTGCCCCTGTAGCCCTCGGGAATGCGGTCGAAGCGCGGCAGGCCGTCCACCAGCGCCCGCACCCAGATGTTGGTCCGTCCGCTGGTGGACTTATTGTTGGTGTAAGCGTGCACCTCGTTGGGCAGGTCAAACGACTCCATGACCTCGACAACGTAGGTCTGGTCTCTTTCCAGAACCCCGCCCCCGCTGATATCCAGGCGACCGGTTTGATACAGTCGCAGAGCATCCTCAATAGACTCATTGTGACGCGGCAAAAAGGTGGCGCGCACCTTATACGCCAGCGGCCCCAAACGCAGATCCAGACTGGACGGTTGCAGATTATCGGAAGGCACGGGCTGACGCGCCAGGATGTGCCCGCTGTCGATAAACTGCTGGATGATTTGCGAAGGAATAGCTCCGGTATGCTTCATTTGCTCTCCAACATGGGCACCTGCACGCCGCGTTCTCGGGCGATGCGAGCGGCTTTTTCATAGCCGGCATCTACGTGGCGCACCACGCCCATGCCCGGATCGCTGGTCAAAACGCGCTGCAAACGCTCGCCGGCGCTGGCCGTGCCGTCGGCCACCACCACCATCCCGGCGTGAATCGAGTAGCCGATCCCCACCCCTCCACCGTGATGCACGGAGACCCAGGAGGCACCGCAAGCGGTATTGATCAAAGCGTTGAGAATGGGCCAGTCGGCAATGGCGTCCGAACCGTCTTTCATGGACTCGGTCTCGCGATTGGGCGAAGCCACCGAACCGCAGTCCAGATGATCCCGACCGATCACGATCGGACCTTTGACCTTACCGGAAGCCACCAGCTCATTGAAGATGGCGCCAGCCTTGGCGCGCTCCCCATAGCCCAGCCAGCAAATGCGGGCCGGCAGACCCTGGAAGGCGACCTTCTCGCGAGCCTTTTCGATCCAGCGGCGCAGGCTCTCGTCCTGGGGAAAGGCCTCCAGAATGGCCTGATCGGTCACAGCAATGTCCTGAGGATCGCCAGAAAGGGCCACCCAGCGGAACGGTCCGCGGCCTTCGCAAAACTGAGGACGAATGTAAGCCGGCACGAAGCCGGGGAAATCAAACGCCTCTTTGACGCCGGCCTGCTGAGCCTGGGCGCGCAGGTTGTTGCCGTAGTCGAAGACCACCGAACCCTTCTTCTGAAAACCCAGCATGGCCCGTACGTGCTCGGCCGCAGCCTCGAACGAGCGCTTCTGATACTCCAGCGGGTCGCTGGTTCGCAGCTTGAGCGCCTCTTCCAGAGAGAGATCGGGCACGTAGCCATTGAGCATGTCGTGAGCGCTGGTCTGATCAGTGACCACGTCGGGAATCACTCCCCGCCGCAGCAACTCCGGGAAGACCGAGGCCGCGTTGCCGATCAAGCCTACCGAAAGCGGCTCGCCCGCCTGCTGGGCGTGCTTGCACCAGGCCAGAGCTTCATCCAGGCTATGGGTGAGCTTGTCCAGATAACGCGTATCCAGTCGACGCTGGGCCCGCTGCGGGTCGACCTCGACGCAAAGAGCCACGCCCTCGTTGAAGGTTACGGCCAGAGGTTGAGCTCCGCCCATGCCACCCAGACCGGCCGTCAGGGTCAGCTTGCCCTTGAGGGTGCCGCCGAAGTGCTGGCGGGCCAGCTCGGCCAGCGTCTCATAGGTGCCCTGAAGAATCCCTTGGGTGCCAATGTAGATCCAGGAGCCGGCCGTCATC